>JAPOSC010000051.1:0-11832 GCA_026709935.1 Thiotrichales bacterium | reverse complement strand
CCCCCCCCCCCCCCCCCCCCCCCCCCCCCCCCCCCCGGGGGGGGGGGGGGGGGGAATTGCCGATTGCCGTCGTACACCCTTGGCCGGGTGCGCTTTAACGATGTTGGCGGAGATGGGTACGTCATTACACGCCGCACCGCTGCATACCTGCTCGAACGGTATCCACGACCTTTTTGCGCGATCGACCAAATTATCCCGCGGTTCTGGGAGACAGGACTACGTCGCGTTCTGTATCTCAACCCGCCTGTTGTCTTCCATGACAACGCTTTGCTGTCCTACATCTTACCTACCCGCCTGTCGGCGGAAGCCGTACACAAGCTCGCATCGAAGCGAAATCCGGCAGTGAAGGTGAGAAGGTTCGTTGCCACCATCAGGCGCGCTGTGAGATGCCGAATCGCATTCAGGCGTCTACGGCGTGAAGATCGCGACATCGACCCGTTCGGGTTCTGAAGGAATGTTCTGGAGGCCCTGAATCTCACCGGGCAAAGGGAGACGAGATTCCGGCGCATCCGGCATGCACACGCGTCGGTTCCAGAATCCCGCACCCTGCATGGCAGGCAGCAGGTAGCCCTCGTTCGACGACATCTCCGCGTTTTCCTTGAACCGAACCTCCTCGTCGGCTCCGAGCGCACAACGCTCTATCACTTCCCGAATCGACTCGTCCGTAGTTGCGCGCTACCCCCGCGTCGGCACCACCGCGATATCCACCGAAGGCCTCAACTCGGCGCAGACTGCCAGCACTTCGTGGATGCCCGACTTCTCGAACGCCTCGAACGGAGTTTCGTCGTTTACCCGGTTCTCGTCGATCGCGGTGTAGGCGAGCTGCTTCAGGATGTAGTCGAAGCGCGCCGCCCACTTCCTGGCGCCGAGCCGTGCGGTGGTCGAGCAGTTGTCGACCATGTACGACACGCCCTTGTAGTCCATGTAGGGGTTGAGGCTGTCGACTGCCTCGATGATCGATTCGTTGGCGATCTCGGAGTAGGGATGTCCGCGATCGGAGAGCAGATCCACCTGCGCCATCATGCACGCGAGGTAGACGCCGGCGGTCTCGGCGTGCAGCGGCGCGTAGTTGCGGGTGCTGTCGGCGCGGACCTTCTCGCCCACCGTCCACATGTCGGTGCCGTCGATCTTTCCCATGGGGTAGTGGCCGTGACGGCGGGTGGCCTGGATGACGCTGCGCACCTCATTGCCCGAGGCCACGTCGTCGTAGATCTCTTCCAGGATCTCGCGGCAGGGGTGATAGGCGGCGTTGTAGGCCCGGCGGAACGCGGCCTTTTCGCCCTCTTCGAGCTCCTCGTAGACCGCCTTCAGGCCGGAGCGGGAGATGGTCTTGCTGATGGGGCCGGTGATGGATTCGGCGCTGTTGATGAACGCTTCGTCCTTCGCTTCCCCCTGGCCCACAAACCGCGAGTACAGGCTCTCGGCGATGCCGTGCACGGCGCCGAGCAGGATGCCCCGCTCGCCGAAGATATCGGACTTGTACTCGCTCTCCAGTGTCGTTTCGAAGGTGTAGGGCGAGCCGAGGCCGACCGCCCAGGCGAGCGCGTAGTCGGTGGCGCGCCCGTCGATGTCTTGGTGCACCGCGAACGAGCAGTTGATGCCGGCGCCGTTCACCTCGCGGCCCTGCTCGTAGAGCCGGCGCACCGACGGCCCCATTCCCTTCGGGCAGACCGCGATCACGTTGATGTTCGCCGGGAAGTCCTCACCGGCGGCCTGCAGGTGCGAGAGCAGGAAGCCGTGCGAGAGCCCGAGCGTGGTCCCCGGCTGGAACGCGTCGAAGATGCGCCGATAGTTCTCCGCGAAGGCGGCGTCCGAGATGAGCAGCAGCGCCATGTCGGATTCGTGGATCACGGAGTACATCTCGCCGAGGGTGCCGTTCTCCTTCGTGAACCCGACCGCCTCGGCTTCCTTCATCGAGGCTGAGCCTTCCCGCAGTCCGACCTTGACCTGAATGCCGGAGCCCTCGAGTGACTCGCGCAGGTTCTGCGCCTGCGCCGGCCCCTGCGACGACCAGCCGATGACCCCGATTCGGGAGATGCCCTCGAAGGCCCGGGGCAGGAGCGGAAACAGGTGACGTCCGCCGGCGACGATGGTCTCTTCGCGGTCGGCGAGGCGGATGGTTCGGGTCTCGAACACGTTCGAGGTGAAGGCCACGGTGATTCCTCCGGAAATGTGCGGGATATCGATACGGAAATGTTCAGCGGCGGGGAGAATAGGGGATAGAGGGGTCGAGGCAAAGGGTGGGTGCCCACAGGGTGGAGGCCGTGAACGGTTGAATGCCGCGAACCCGACGTATCGGGCCAGGTGCTGGAGCATCAGGGCACATCCGGGAAATCCGAATTACGAAGATCGCCAAAATTACTGCGCCGAATTACCGGAGATTGGTCGGGGTGAGAGGATTTGAACCTCCGACCCCTGCCTCCCGAAGGCAGTGCTCTACCAGGCTGAGCTACACCCCGTGCGTGAAGCGCGCTTTTGGGAAAAGACGCGAGATCGATTCAGTAGCTGCGGCCGATGGTGAAGTCGGCGAGGCCGGTCAAGGCATCGCGGTAGGGGGAGTTCGGGAGCGCGTCGAGCGCCTCACCCGCGAGCGCCACCTCGTCCGCAGCAGCCCGGGCAGTGTAGGCGATGGCCCCGGTGGCTTCAACGGCGGCGATGACTTCCTGGATGGCGTCGAGCCCTCGGGTTCTGATCGCGTCCTTGAGGACCCGGGCCGTGCTTTCGTCGCTTTCGCGAATGGCATGGATGAGCGGAAGGGTGGGTTTCCCTTCCGCCAGATCGTCCCCCACGTTCTTGCCGATCTCTCCCGTGCGGCCGCGGTAGTCGAGAATGTCGTCGACGAGCTGGTATGCGGTGCCCAGGTGCCGGCCGAACCGCGCCATCGCGTCCTCGTGCTCGTGGGGGGCGTTTGCGCACACCGCTCCGAGCCGGGCCGCGGCCTCGAACAACAGCGCGGTCTTGCGCCGGATGACTTCGAGGTAGCTGGTCTCGGTGGTGTCGGGGTCGTGGCGGTTGAGGAGCTGGAGTACCTCCCCGTGGGTAATCTCGCTGGTGGTGTCGGCCATGATTCGCAACACCCGCAGATCCCCGAGGGTCACCATCATCTGACACGCGCGCGTATAGAGCGAATCGCCGGCCAGCACCGCCACCTCGTTGCCGAAGAGCGCGTTCGCGGTGCCCCGCCCGCGCCTGAGCCGCGAGCCGTCCACGACGTCGTCGTGGAGGAGCGTTGCGGTGTGGATGAACTCGACGATCGCCGCGAGCTCGATGTGCCGGTCGCCTTCGCAGTCGAGCGCACGGGCGGCGAGCAGCACCAGTAGCGGCCGCAACCGCTTGCCCCCACTCCCGACGATGTGTTCGGCGACCTGGTTCACGAGGGCAACGTCGGACCCGAGACGGGCCCGAATGGTGCGATCAACGGCTGCAAGGTCGTCGGCGACGAGGGCCCGAATCGAGGTGAGATCGCCTGGAGCAGGCGTCAGTGCAGCGGCGAGCATGGTGTACATCATCCTCGGCCGCATGAGCGGCCCTTGGTTCAAGTATAGCCCTTTCCATGGCCGGCCCGGTCCGCGTCCATCCCCTCAAGCCCGGCCTCAAGCCTGGCCTGGAGCCCGAGCGGCTGACGCTCCGCGATGCCGGCGCATCGTACGACCCCGTCAGGATTTCGGTCTCCGGAGCGTTCGTTCGCGGCAATTTCGAGCGCGGTCTCCGGTTTGGCGGGAATCTCCGGCCGCTGGCCAAGTTGTATCCCGAGCCCCTGAATACTTACAATCCGCCGCTTTCGGCGCGTGGGTCACGTGCCTGGAACGGAGCAGAGTCATGTATGCGGTGATAGCGACGGGCGGCAAGCAGTATCGCGTCGAGGAAGGCAAATGCCTGCGGGTGGAGCGGATCGACGCGGAAGAAGGGGCGGAGATCGAGCTTGACCGGGTCCTCCTCGTCGGCGATGGCGACGCGATCACGATCGGCCGTCCGTTCGTCGACAGCGGCAGGGTGGCGGCGACGGTCAGGGGACATGGCCGGTCGAAGAAAGTCATGGTGGTGAAGTTCAAGCGGCGCAAGAATTACCTGCGTCGACGCGGGCACCGACAGGACTACACGGAGCTCGAGATCAAATCGATTTCGGCGGGCCGAAAGGAAGACATTTCGGCGAGCTGACCGGAAAACCCGCCGGCGCGGGCGAGGCGAGGGAGCGACGATGGCACACAAGAAGGCAGGCGGCAGCAGCAAGAACGGGCGGGACTCGCACTCCAAGCGACTGGGTGTGAAGCTCTACGCAGGTCAGACGGCCACGGCGGGAAGTATCATCGTGCGCCAGCGCGGCACCAGATTCCACCCGGGCGTGAACGTGGGCTGTGGTCGGGACCACACCCTCTTCGCCACCGCCGATGGGGTGGTGGTGTTCCACCGCCAGGGTTTGCGTGGGCGCAAGTACGTGAGCGTGCATACGAGCTGAGTTCATCATCGGCGGGCGGGCCCCGAAACGGCCCGTCCGTCACACCAGGCTCGATTGGCCCGCCTCCCATGAAGTTCGTCGACGAGGCGGCGATCTCCGTCGAAGCCGGCGCGGGTGGCAACGGCTGCCTCAGCTTCAGGCGCGAGAAGTACATTCCCCGAGGCGGTCCGGACGGCGGCGACGGCGGTGACGGTGGCGATGTCGTCCTGTGTGTCGACCCGAGCCTCAACACCCTGATTGATTTCCGTTTTCGCCGGCGCTTCCGGGCCGAGCGGGGCCGGCACGGCCAGGGCAAGGACCGCACCGGCCGGGCCGGCGCGGATCTCCGCATTCCGGTCCCGGCGGGAACCGTGGTCGTCGCCGCCGACAATGGCGAGACCCTCGGCGAGCTCACCACCATCGGCGAGGAGATGGTGGTTGCGCGCGGGGGCCGCCGGGGTCTGGGCAATACCCGATTCAAGTCGAGCACCAACCGTGCTCCGCGACGCACTACCGAAGGATGCCCCGGCGAGTGCCGGGAGCTGCGTCTGGAGCTCAAGCTGCTTGCCGACGTCGGCCTTGTGGGCATGCCGAACGCCGGCAAGTCGACTCTCGTTCGAGCCGTCTCCGCCGCCCGCCCGAAGGTTGCCGATTATCCGTTCACGACCCTCGTTCCCAGCCTCGGCGTGGTGCGCCGGGGGCCGGATCGCAGCTTCGTCATCGCCGACATCCCGGGCCTCATCGAGGGTGCGTCCGGCGGGGCCGGGCTCGGCATCCGCTTCCTGCGTCATCTCTCCCGTACCCGGGTGCTGCTTCACCTCGTCGATGTCGCACCGGTGACGGGGAGCGCCGGCCCCGCCGAGCAGGTGCGCACCCTGGAGCGCGAGCTCGCCGCCTTCGACCCGGAACTGGCCCGCCGCGAGCGCTGGCTGGTGCCGACAAAGCTCGATCTCGTACCGCCGCCCGAGCGGGCGGATGCCGTGGCGGCGATCGTCGCGGACACTGCCTGGGCCGGCCCGGTGCATCCTGTCTCCGCGCTCGCCCGCGAAGGGACGGATACTCTGTGCGAAGCGCTGATGCGCCGTCTGGAGGAGGACGTGTGATGAACGCCGCAGCCGGCGCCCGGCGGCGTTGGGTCGTCAAGATCGGCAGCACGCTCGTCACCAACGACGGCCGTGGATTCGAGCCGGAGGGGATCGGCCGGTGGGTGGCCCAGATGGTGGCGCTGCGGGCACAGGGGGTCGATGTCGTGCTGGTCTCCTCCGGTTCGGTAGCGGAAGGGATGAGCCGGTTGGGTCTTCCGCGGCGCCCCGAGGCGCTCTACGAGCTCCAGGCGGTTGCCGCCGTCGGTCAGATGGGCCTCGTTCAGGCCTACGAGTCGTGCTTCCAGCATCATGCCACCCACACCGCGCAGGTGCTGTTGACGCACGAGGATGTCTCCGATCGCGGCAGATACCTCAATGCCCGCAGCACCCTGCGCCAGCTCCTGCGCTACGGTGTGGTGCCGGTGATCAACGAGAACGACGTGGTCGCCACGCCGGAAGTCCGGCTCGGGGACAACGACACGCTGGCCGGTCTCGTCGCGAACCTGGTCGAGGCGGAGCTTCTGGTCATCCTCACCGACCAGCCGGGCCTGTTCGATCGCGACCCGCGCGCCGACCCCGCGGCTCGGCTGGTCGAGTGCGGTCGGGCCGGGGATTCGACCCTCGACGCGATGGCGGGCGCCGGGGGGGTGCTGGGTCGCGGTGGGATGCGCACGAAGCTCCGGGCCGCCGCGCTCGCCGCCCGGTCCGGCACGCCCACGCGGATCGTTTCCGGGCGCGAACCCGACGTGCTGGGGCGTCTCCTGGCCGGCGAACCGATCGGAACGCGGCTCGAGCCGGGACAGGCGCCGCTCGGTGCGCGCAAGCAGTGGCTGGCCGGGCAGTTGAGCGTGCGGGGCCGGCTGCGCATCGACGAGGGGGCCGCGAGAGTGCTCGTGGAATCGGGCCGCAGCCTCCTCGCGGTGGGGGTCAGGGCAGTGGAGGGGGAATTCTCACGCGGAGAGGTGGTCGCCTGCTTCGACCCCTCCGGCGCCGAGGTGGCGCGAGGGCTCGTGAACTACGATGCCGGCGAGACACGGCGCATCATGGGGCGGCGCAGCGAGCGCATTGCGGAGCTTCTGGGTTACGTCGGCGCGCCGGAACTCATCCACCGGGACAACCTGGTGCTGATGCTCGACTGATCGCGGAGACGTCGGCTGCGCTGGGGACGGGTTCGACGGTTCGACAATTTACCGTTGATGGACGAAAGGCTCGCACCAGAATACGCGCGCCTACGCTGATGGAGCACCTGGATCCATCAATTCAACGGTGACTGCAATGAAGGGTAACTACGATAAAGCTGAATGGCGGGGTTCTGGTCGGTCTCCTTCGGCGCCACGCAGTTCAATATTGAACATCGCCCCATCCGGACGATAAGCCCGACTTGCGTCCTCGTCCAGGCCGACCTGCGGTGCCGAGGGAGAGTGGACACCCGCGCCGGGGGAATCGGATCAGCCGGCCCGCAGCGCCTTCAGTCGCGCGTTCAACCGGCTCTTGTGGCGGGCCGCCTTGTTCTTGTGGATGAGTCCCTTGGTGGCGGCGCTGTCGAGGGTGGGGCCGGCGAGCTTCAATTCCGCCCCGGCTTTCTCGGCGTCACCGGTGTTCAGGGCGCGCAGCACGCGCTTGACGCTGGTGCGCATTCTGGAACGCAAGCTGGCATTATGGATGCGCCTGCACTCGGCTTGACGTGCGCGCTTTCTTGCCTGAGCAGAGTTCGCCATTGATTCGACTCTCCTGATACGGGCTCGGGACCGAAGGGGGCGCGATTATGCCGATGGCGCAAATGCCTGACAACTCGGGGACCTGCCCGAGCAGTGTCCCGCCGGCGCTGCCGCGTGAAATGCTCCCGGCCTGCCCGACGCCCGCGCGGTGCGTCCGGGCGCTTCCGCGGGACCTTTCGGTGCGGTGAGCCGGTCGCTTCTCAGATCGACCGGCGTGGTCGGCGCGAGCACGATGGCGTCGCGCGTAGTGGGGTTCGTGCGCGACGTGGTCATCGCCCAGGCGTTCGGCGCCGGCGCCGGCGCCGACGCATTCTTCGTCGCGTTCCGCATCCCGAACTTCCTGCGCCGGCTCTTCGCCGAAGGCGCCTTCGCTCAGGCGTTCGTGCCGGTCCTGAGCGAATACCGGGAGCAGCGCGAGATCGCCGACGTGCGCGACCTGGCCGCCCATGTCTCGGGAGCCCTGATCGGAGCGCTCACCCTTGTCACTGTGGTCGGCGTCCTCGCGGCGCCGGTGCTCATCGCCATGTTCGCCCCGGGGTTCCTGGCCGACCCCGAGAAGTACGCGCTCGCGGTCGAGATGGTGCGAATCACGTTCCCGTACGTGTTCTTCATCTCCCTGGTCGCCTTCGCCGGGGGCATCCTCAACACCTGGGGCCGGTTTGCGGTACCGGCCGTGACGCCGGTGTTGCTGAACCTGAGCCTCATCGGCGCGGCACTGTGGCTCGCGCCGGTGCTCGAGATTCCCGCCGTCGCGCTCGCATGGGGGGTGCTCGTGGCCGGGGTCGTGCAGCTCGCGTTCCAGTTCCCGTTCCTCGCCGCGCTCGGGATGCTCGTGCGTCCGCGGCTTCGCCGCGCCCACGAGGGTGTGGCCCGGGTAATCGCGCTGATTCTCCCGGCCTTGTTCGGGGTCTCCGTCTCCCAGATCAACCTGCTCGTCGATACGATCATCGCGTCGTTCCTCGTCACCGGGAGCGTGTCGTGGCTCTACTTCTCGGATCGGATGGTCGAGTTCCCGCTCGGCGTGTTCGGGATCGCGCTCGCCACCGTCATCCTGCCGCATCTGTCGCGCCAGCACGCGAGTGCGGCGCCGGAGTCGTTCTCCGACACCCTCGACTGGGCGCTCCGGCTTGTGGTGCTCCTCGCCACTCCGGCCGCGGTCGGGCTCGGCCTGCTCGCTGCCCCGATTCTCACCACCCTGTTCCAGTACGGGGCGTTCTCGGCCCACGACGTGGAGATGGCGGCCCGGAGCCTGCTTGCGTTTGCCTCCGGCCTGCTCGCGTTCATCGCGGTCAAGGTGCTCGCGACCGGGTATTTCTCGCGCCAGGACACGCGTACTCCGGTGCGGGTCGGGGTAGTGGCGATGCTTTCGAACATCGGGCTGAACCTTGCTCTGGTCGTCCCGTTCGCCCATGCGGGACTCGCGCTCGCGACCACACTGGCCGCATTCATCAATGCCGGTCTCCTGCTGCGCGGACTGGTTGCGCGCGGCGTGTATCGCCCCCGGCCCGGGTGGGGCGGGTTCATCGCGCGGGTCGCTGCCGGCAATCTGGTGATGGCTGCGATCCTGTGGGTGATGCGGGGAGAACCGGCGGTGTGGCTCGGGGCGGAGGCGGTGGTCCGCGCCGCCCGACTGGGCGCTCTCGTCGCGACCGGGATGGTCCTCTACGCCGCGGTCATGCTGGCGCTGGGGATCCGGCCGCGTACTCTGCAGGCTCCGGTCGCACGCGGCGAGTGAGCGTGGGTGGGGCGCAGCAAGTATCGCCGCTACGCCAGCCCGCATTTCGCATCCGGTCACGGCGGCGGACGCGGATCCGACTCAGGCAGGCCGCTTGCTCCGCAAGACGGCTCGATTGGCTGCATTGAACGCGGCACGGGAGTGGCTCGGGGATGGCTCGGGGTTGGCTTGGGGGTGCCCCGGACGTGGTTCCACGCTGGTGCAGGCAACCGGGCCGCGAGGTCGACGACGTTGCCCGCAAGGTATGATGCGCCCGGGACAGCGGCCGGAATCCCCATGCCCCGGCCTTGGCTGCAACGGATCCGGACACGACGAGGAGAGACGGGTTGGAACTGATTCGCGGGCGGCACAATCTGCGTCCCCGGCACCGCGGCTGCGTCGCCACCATCGGCAACTTCGACGGTGTGCATCTCGGCCACCGGGCGCTGATCGGGCAGCTTGCGACGCTCGGACGCGAGCACGCTCTGCCGACCACCCTCGTCACGTTCGAGCCGCAGCCGCTGGAGTTCTTCGCCGGAGAGAATGCGCCCCCGCGTCTCACGCGGCTGCGGGAGAAGCTGTGCGCGCTCCGCGGGTTGCCGCTCGATCGGGTCGCGTTGCTGCGCTTCGACGCCCGACTGAGTGCGATGCCTCCCGTCGAATTCGTGGAGTCCTTCCTGGTCGCGGGGCTCGGGGTGCGAGTCGTGGTCGCCGGCGACGACTTCCGGTTCGGGCATCGAGGGGAGGGCAACTTCGGCCTCCTCGTGTCGCTGGGTGAGCGGCATGGCTTCGACGTCGTGCGGCGCGAGACGTTCTGCGCCCGCGGCGGACGGGTCAGCAGCTCGTGGATCCGCGACGCGCTCGCGAACGATGAACTCGGGGTCGCGCGCGAACTGCTCGGCCGGCGTTACGTGGTGAGCGGCAGGGTCGCGAGCGGTGATCGGCGGGGTCGCACCATCGGGTTTCCGACCCTGAACATTCCCATGCGTCGCTATCGCTCGGCGCTGCGCGGAGTCTATGCGGTCCGGGTGGCGGGGCTCGGGGAAGGCGGGCACGATGCGGTCGCGAACCTCGGTACCCGCCCGACCGTCGATGGCCGCATCGTGGTGCTGGAGGTGCACGTCTTCGACTGGAGCGGCGATGCGTACGGCCGATGCATCGACGTGAGCTTCGTCGCGAAGATTCGTGACGAGCGCAAGTTCGACTCGTTCGAGGCGCTCAAGGCCCAGATTGCTCGCGACAGCGCGCGGGCGCGCGAGATCCTCGGACGGACGGTGTGAGCGGTACCGGGACGGAGAGTCGTGTCTCGCTTTGACATTCCGCGCGGTGTCTCCGGCCGGTATGCACGAGCTTTCCCGAGGGATCAGGAGTCGAAGTGAGACACGACCGGACGGAGACGGCAGTGGCGGGCTCGGAATCCCGCCGTGAGGAGCGACGCGGTGCGTTCCGGTGGCTGTGGTGCTCGCTCGCCGTCATCATCGCGGATCAGGTGACGAAGATCGCGGTTGTCGCCGGGCTCGGCCCGGGGTCGTCCGTGGAGCTGATTCCGACCCTCGATCTCGTGCTCGTGTACAACACCGGGGCGGCGTTCAGCTTCCTGAGCACCGCCGGCGGTTGGCAGCGCTGGTTTTTCATCGGGATCGCGGTCGTGGTCTGTGGTTTCATCCTTCACTGGATGCGCGAACTGCCGCGCCGCGCCCGCTGGTATCCGCTCGCGCTCGCGCTCATCCTGGGAGGCGCGGTCGGTAACGTTATCGATCGCGTCCGCATCGGTGCGGTGGTGGACTTCATCGACTTTCACGTGGGCGACTGGCACTGGCCCGCATTCAACGTGGCCGACTCGGCCATCTGCGTGGGCGCGGCCCTGCTCGTGCTGGGCACGTTCCGGCGCGAGCCGGACTGACGATCGGCTGGAAGTTCTCCGATCCTTGCAGAGAATCGGTGAGAAATGCGCATCAAGGCGTACGTGAAGGATACGAGCATTGGGCCGCATTTCTCACGGGCCCTCGAACCAGAGCCACCCAACGCGTGAACGGTTCTCCGATCCCGGCCGGGAACCAGTGAGAAATGCGCATCAAGGCGTATATGAAGGAAACGGGGCATTCGGTCGCATTTCTCACGGGCCCTCGGACCGAAGCCATCCAGGCATGAGAGGTTCTCCAGTCCTTGCAGAGAACAAGTGAGAAACGCGCGCTATACTCGCGCCCGAACGTAACCCGGGAAGGCATTGGGAATCGGAGATGGCGAGCGAGACCCCCGGCCCGAGGATGCGCCGCGATGACGCGGTGGCTCTTCTGCGCAACCACGGCATTACCCCGACGGCCCGGCGCGTCGACATCGCGGTGGTGCTGCTTGCGCGGGCGCAGCACGTATGTGCCGAAGACGTGCATCGCATGCTCTTTCGCTGCGGTACGCCGGTGTCCAGAGCGACGGTGTACAACACGCTCGGGCTGTTCGCCCGCCATGGGATCGTGCGCGAACTCGTCGTCGATTCCGACCGGGTGCTGTACGACTCCAACCCCGCGAGCCATGACCACATCTACGATGTCGACACTGGCGTGCTGACCGACATCGAGCCGGGATCGGTGGTGGTGGATGCGCTGCCTTCCCTTCCTTCGGGTACCCGCGTGGAGCGCGTGGACGTTGTCATCCGGGTCGGTCGATCGCGTTCCGCCTGACCGGGCCGGTCCTCGTTTTGCGGCCTGCCGCCGGGGGGTTCTGTATACTCCGCCCCCCTTCCTTGCCGGTGTAGCTCAGTTGGCAGAGCAACTGATTCGTAATCAGTAGGTCGGCAGTTCGAGTCTGCCCACCGGCACCATCCCCCGCCTTCGATTTACCTTTTATTTCATGCACTTAGACATTATCGAAAAAACGTCTACC
>JAPOSC010000032.1 GCA_026709935.1 Thiotrichales bacterium | reverse complement strand
GGCGTCCGGCGTCCGGCGTCCGGCGTCCGGCGTCCGGCGTCCGGCGTCCGGCGTCCGGCAAACATTATAGCGGCGTATCCGGACGGACTCGTCAAGATCTCGCGCGCATCCGTCTCATCAAGCCGGCTCAGCACCTTCGCCGCCGTTGCCCGCAATACGACCTGCATCTTGTCGAGCAGGGCCATCACATCGTCCCCGACATCGCCACGATCATACTCGCGCGCGCTCCGAGGTGCCACCGTGCAGTGCGATGCTGGCGAGACTGCGGCCTCCGGAGTGTCCGAATCGGAGCGATTTCCAGCATGGCCGGCCTGGCGGGAATGGCCGGGATGGTCACAGGGCCAGCGCCCGCCTCAGATCATCGTGCTCGAAGGCACTGGCCATGCGGTCGATTTCGGCCGGACGCACGTCAACCACTCGCGCCGTGTCGCGCCAGGCGGCGGTGACGCGCGCGACTTCCTTGATGACCGAGCGAGCCTGCGCCAGCGTCAGCGCGAAGAACTCGGAGGCCGCCTCCAGCAGATCAAGCGAACAGGTGCCCTCGTCGAGATCGATGTTGGTTGTCAGGACGCGCGCCTTGAGGTCCGTGGGGACAGGGTTGAGGTCGTAGGCGGGAGAGAGTAACCACCCCGTCTTTCCGACCCAGAGGAAGCCGTGGTTGCGCAAGTGATCGTCGACATTGGAGATCAACACGTTGAAGACGACACGCCGATACAGCGCATGCGCGTCCGCCTTCCCCCGGGCGCCATGGTGCGCGAGCACATCAACGATCTCGGGGTAGCTGCCGCGCTCGCCGTCTCTCGCGCCCAGCATCGCCATGGCCGACAGGAACGGAATGCGGATTGCACCCCGGCGATCGAAGCGCCGTGACAGAAGGACCTTCTTGTCGGCGACATCGATCAGTCCATGCGTGGGGGTGGCAATACCGGCCCGGCCGGCCAGGCGCAGTGCAATCTCCTCCCAGGTTTCCATGCTGTAATCGTCGGTCTCCTTCGGAAACTTGGCGATGGAGAGGTGGCCGGGCCGGTCGATGACCGACGCCTTCGGGCGTGCACCGCCCAGCGAGGTGCCGGGAGCGAAGATGTGCTGGAGATCTTCGTCGGTGTCCTCGTCACGCAGAATCCGCTCGGTGACCCGAAGCAGGCGGCCAAGCTCGATCAGAGCCGGCACCCCGGCGCGAGTCGGAGCCTGAAAGGTGGCGTCCTCGGCCCGACGAAAGCGCAATGCGCCCAGCCGGGTCTCGTCGGCCACGCCGAGGAGATAGTCGCTCTCCAGAAGGGTACGAACGGCCCGGCCTTCACGTTCAGCAAGGCGGCGCTCGGCGCGCTGCATCAGCCGGCGGCCCCAGGTATCGGGCGCTGAATCGCCAATGGACCCGAAGATCGTGAGGCCGGCTGGTGGCGCGAAAGTGCCGCGTCCCAGGGCAAGGGCGGGTTCCAGCGAGAACCTGCCGGGGTCTTCCAGCCAGTCGCCGTCATACTCGAAGATGACGGTCTCCCTGCCGCGACCGCGATTGCTCCGGGCGAGCCCGATCGGCCGGGTGCGGCCGTTGAGGTCGATATGAACCTCGAAGTCACCCATCACGGGACGAGCCGACCGACCGCCTGAGATGGACATGCCTGGGCAGCTCGGCGCTGGCCAGAGCCTGCCCGACGCTGTCGTTGACGATGTCGGCAACCCGGCTCAGGCCGTCGAGCAAGCCGAGCGCCTGCAAGACACCGGCGTAGATGCCGATACTGACACGGGTATCGCCCGCCTCGACTCTCTGAAGGGTGGAGCGGGACGTGAAGGCGCGTTCCGCCACAACTGCCATGGGCAGCCGCCGGCGGCGACGGGCATCGCGGATGTCCGCTCCAAGCTTGCGCAGTGCTCGGCGAACGGTAGCCGTAGGGTTATGAGGAGTCGGCATGTGCTGTCTTCGTACTACAGCTCTTGGAGAATATGTAGCACGAACAAGACAATCTTGCCATCAGGGAATGTTGGGGATATCTGAGGCGGTGCCGAGGGCAGCCCTCTTGACGAGGAGATGGAGCGGGGTCGTCCCGAAGTGCCTCCGGCGCTCCCGATGCAGCAGGCGGGGGATCATTTTCAAGGTGAGCCACGCCCGAATGCGCCGGCCCGACTCCATGGTGGCAAGCGCCGACCCTATCCTGTGGCAGACCACACGTGTCTGCGTCCGCCGCCGTGATGGGGCTGGAAAAGTGGGGCGTGGCGCGGTCAATCGACTGGGGTTGGATAGCGTACGCGGAAGAATGACCGAGGTTTGCCGGTGTTCCGGTTCGACTTTCGGTCGGCCACCACCGCTACGCACCATATCGCCCCAGATTGAATCTGTCCGAATTAATTTGATGACGGCGTAAGTGTTCTCGCGCGTCGGTAAGCAGCGATTGTCGAGTCGTAGCTCGCGTGAAACCACTCATGAATAGGCCCACCCCGTCCGCGCGGCCCGAGCGCCCACGCACTGCCGGTTGCAAGCGTGACTTTTCCGGACAGGACATGCTTAACCTGGACTCGCCTTATCCCCAAAGTTCAACTGCAAATCGAGGGAAAGACGATATGACCAAGGTCGGGCTCATCTCCCAAGTCGCCGCCGAACCATATCTCTCACGAGATTCTTTTCCACGGCAGTTTTTCTTCACGAGGACCCGCGTGACTGTCGATCAATATACAGAATATCGCACTTAACCTCGAATCGTTTCTTCTCGCCCTCTTTGGGTAGAAATCGTGCCTGTATAGAAGTTGGTATCGGTATAAAAATACGATTTTTCATCACAATAGTACAGGAAATCATCGATCCGCCACCCGATTCATCACTAATGAGATTGCGAGTTTGCAAATCGTAGTACAGACCAAACTCTCCTGAATGATGTTGAAATATGAATAGAGCCTTTTGCCCTCCCCATACGATCGATGTACGATGGGGTTGTAGAAAAAAATCCCCATTTTCTTCCCGGACACGATCCGTCAACGCGAGGAAGCATCTATAGTTCTTCAGCGAGGGTTCGGCAAGCTCGATAGTCAGCAGTTTCTTTTCCGTCTCCATATCCAACCGCTGAATCGGCGGCATAGGGCCATATTTCAATTCGGCCGACTGTTCGGTCGCGGACTGGTTATCGATAACGTCCGGAACGACATCACGCACGGAACCTGCTGCCGTGCTGTCAACAGTCTGGTAGCTTCGCGTCGCTACCCGGTTGGATCGCTCCGCTGCCTGTTGGAAGCTCAGTCTGCCGTTCATGTAGTCCTTCCAGAGCGCAGCCAGACTCTCCAAATCAGAAGCCTCGTACTCAAATACATCCCGAACGCGATGGATGGATTTTAAAAATGCTTCAGCTCCCTGGCGGGTCGCGGTAGGCACGAGATCGGATACACGAGGAAAAATCATGTTGCGCACAAAATCCTTTACCATGTGTCCGAATGCTGAAAACTGATTCTCATACAGATCAAGTATGAGCCGAATCGTTCCCCCTTTCGGATCGAGGAAAATTTCGACAGGGGTCTTGCGCCTTGTCACAAGCACTGGAAGTTCGTGCGAAATCTGTCCAAATTTTATATGCGACTCCAAAAAGTAATCATTCGACAAGATCGATCCGAGTCGGAAAGCTAGGGCCTTCTCCGCCACGCTGGTTTCCATGTTAGATTTCTCCTCCAGCACCTGTGGGTCATCGGAGAGTACCTCAATCTTGCAGTATTTTCTCAGATACTGCACTTCACAATCACGACGCGGCGACCCGCGTGTCGGAATAACGATGGGTCGATCTTCGGAAGCGTGTTCCACCGTTGCCCTGTCTGTACCGAGATAGACAAGTACCGGCGCTTTCCTCGACTGCTTTCGAATCTCATGTAGCGGCAACGAATCTCCGGGTTCCATACGAACACGGAGATTAGAGCACAAATTGAATCTCCGCCGCTTCGCAGCCCATGCCACAAAGGGAGCACTCGCGTTGCTCTCCGGTCGTTCGGCCAGTTGAAGCGAAACAAATTCCTCAACTCCCGATGCAAGTCGTTGTAGAATCAGCATACTCTCGGTAGTCAGCGCTTCCCGACCGGCTGTCGGTTGGAGAAACAGGAAATCGGCCACACCACCGAAGCCGTAGACTGAGTTGATACTCGTGGTCGCCAAACCGAACCCACTGCGAAACGTCCGGAGATTCCCCACGCCTTGGCGTAGCACCATATGTCCTGTGAGCTCTTGAGAATCGACTTCGACATTGCGTAGTGCGATCCGAACTTCGCCATTTACCGATCCGACGAGATCCACATCTCCCTTCACGCCGTTGCCTAGATCCATATCCTGCGCCTCTACAGTCCATGTTCTGGCCGCAAGCGCAGGAACCGATTCCTCAATGGGAAAACCGCTGGCCTTACTACCATTGACAAACACGTCGATCGGCAGATAAGCCACAAACTGGGAAATGTACGCACGAGCCTCGTCAACCCGAATGAGCTTGTCAGGTTGCATGATCGCCGTGACCATCGTACCCGGGCTGCCCGTCGAAGATTTCGGGTCGAAGCTGATGCAGTCCTCGGTGACCGATAGTGTAGATCGAAACGCGGAGCAGGCCGTCCGCTCTCGTGCACGCATGTCCTCCGTTTCAACATGCAGCTCCTCAGCAATACCGAAATTTGCCATGGCACCGATGCCGAAGGTTCCGACTACTCCGGCGGCGCGGGCATCTTCGTTGTTCTTGCTGCTGGAGCCGGCACGCCAGAAATGGTTACGCAGATCCTTACGTGACATTCCTATGCCATTGTCGGTAACACGCACCTGCCCGGGTTCGATGTCGACATCGATTCGGGCCGCAAAGTCGTCATTCAGATACTGCCGCTGCAATATCGCGTCGAATGAGTTCTGCACATTCTCCCGCAGCAACGCGAAGGGCGTTGGATAGATTTGCGCCGCAAGCACTTCGATCATCCGACCGATATCGACAGCAAACGGAATGCGCTCCGAAATCTCCGTCATCGTCCTATGACCTCCTGTACATTCGCTCGGGCACGTAGCTCCGACTCCACCGCTTCGGGAAGGCGCAGTCCCTGCGAGAACTGATTCAAGGCATCGATCGCACCGCTGCGATCGCTCAATCGATAATATGCATCGAAGCGCTGCACGAGTTCCTCGATACTGGTGGGTGGATCTGTGGTCTCCACGATGCTCAGCCAATCCTGAGCATCCACCGCTGCACTGAGACAGAGCTGCCGTTCATAGCTTCCAGGTTCAAGTGCACCGAGCGACTTGAGAACAGCCACGGCTCGCGCTGCGTCTCCAGCTTTCACCGCCCCTTCCGCCTCCTCGACGAGGGCGCCTCTTCGTTTCGCCTCCATGCCAACCACCCTTCCCACCGCATTCAGGGGCGGTTCCCAGCTCACGTCGAAGTAGGTCGCCCCACCGAACTCCGCCAACGGTGAACCGGAAAACAGGTTCGCGACGCTCATTGCCCTAACATGGGTACGGACGCTACAAAAGTCCTCGGCAATCTCCAAGATGTTGTATTGCCGATGAGTCCCCACCGGGAGATCGTCGGCGCCAGCGCACAACGATCCGGCGCCGATGACCGCCATTCGTATCCGATCTGGAAGGCGGATTTCCTGCGCGGTCGCCTGCGCTTTGTGCTGATGCCCATGCAAGCCCAAGCGAAAGCCACGGCCGATCATGCCGCGGACGACATCCCGATCCATGTAGTCGGTCCGGTAGGGAGAACCTTCGATACCGTGATGCCAGACTGCCATTCGCAGATCATGGATCTTCCCCGAATCGTTCAGATCGAGATCGCTGCGGGCAATACCTCCTTGCCGGATCATTCCATGATAGGCAAAGCAGTCATTGCCGTGGCACGAATTGTATGCAGCCACTCCTATCCGATCGTCGCACAGACTGAATAGGCGCACATCGCGTGGGTTCTGCGTCACCATCGGCTCCGCAACACCCTCGTAGAACCTGTCGAAAAAGCGCCAGAATGCTTCCAAACGCCGCTCGTAGAGTTCGGGGTCCACGATGCGGTACAGGCTGCGAGTCTTCCAATTCCACCGTAGCAGCGAGTCTTCGGCGTGAAGTTCCGCGCTCAGATCGCCCGGTATCGAATCGTTCGTAACCGCCTCAAGAGCGCTGTACGCTGTGTTCCAATCAACGTCGTGATTACCCGGAACCATTATCAGACGAGACCGGTCGCCATTGACGAGCCGACGTACCAGCTCATCAAGAAACTCCTCCGCTACCGCATATTGCTCCTCGATCCTGGTTGCGAAGTCCTGTGTACCCAAGGGGACTCCCTGAATGACGTCGCCGCTGACAATTACCGCTTCGGGCGCTGCAATGGGAGGTTCTTCACTAACATACCGATCCCTGTCCTGAACCAGCGCCGATACCAGTTCGTCGTTGGAGATGGGGTCGCGGGGAGAACGGTGAAGATCGGAGATGTGTAAGATAGAGAAGCACTTCATTATAAGAGCTGGCGTTGGCTAACGCCGCCTCCGCTGTATCAGCGTCTATTAGCCTAATCGCAACGATCGGCGAGCCCGTCGTTTCGTGAGAGGCCACATGACCGCCATCCCGAGGGGTTGTTTATTATGATGTTGAGATCCTCCAACTTCGGCATCCTCGCCCCCTATGCCCTGTCATCGTGGAATCGAACGGTTGGTCGCCATGAGTTGCGGCATAGTAAGGCCCTTGCATTTCGCATCGTCGACACGGCTCCGCCATGATACGCCTCTGGATACCATAGCAAGGGTGATTTCGGATTCAGCGAGCGACGGTTGGCCGGAGAGCTTCGCGACATACCCGACCGCGGCGAGGGTGAGAAGCGCGTCCGCACACCGAGTGTGGCCCAGGACGTGCGGGCTGGGACGCACGAGGCGAGCACGGCCGGCGGGAGTTCTTACGCCTCGCCAACTCACCGTCTACACCTCGGGCTCGAAGGTGATCACGATGTTGCGGTCGAACAGCGACGGATCCTTCGGCACGGGAAGCGGCGACGAACGCAGCACCGCCTCCTCCACCGATCGGTCGAACGCGACATTGCCGCTGCCGGTCTGGATAGCCACCTCGACAACATCTCCCCCCGGGAGCTGTGATACGCGCACCACGCACTTGAGGCCCGACGCGGTGCCGGGAGGGCGCAGCCAGTTGCGTTCGACTTTGTCCTTTATCTGAGCAATATATTCGATGCGTCCGGCTTCGAGCAACGAGCGGCGGTCCTCGTCGAGCAGTGCGGAGTCCAGGGCGGTCTGCTCCTGAAGAGCGCGTTCCGCCTCCCGGCGACGCAGCTCTTCGATGCGCTTTCTCTCGGCTTCCGCCTTTTTCTTTTCTGCTTTGATATGCTGCCTTTCGGCCTCCGCCTTCCTCTTCTCCGCCTCGATGCGCGGTGTTCCTAGCTGGTGAGACAATCCGCATCCGCGTTCCATCGCGTTGATGATGCGCGCCGATCCGGTGAGATCAAAGACCGTCGTATGCGTGCTCGTCACGTCGTTTTCAAGGCGCAGTGCCACCTCCGTGGCCTTCTTTGCTTCTCTCAGAAAACGATCCATGTCATGTGGGAAAGTCACGAACATTTCATTGCTCGTTTCGACGCGTTCGTATGTCCATCTCCGCGCTTGCGTGTCCCCGAATCGGGTGAGAATCTCCATCGTCCTTCGAGTTGCATCTGTGGATTTCGCGTCGAGGTTCAAGAAATCGTCTATACGGATGTCCCAAAAAATTGCTACACCCAACTCGGGCTCTTCGCCAACTTGCGACTCTTCGCAATGCAGAGCAAGCAGGCGGTAGCGTCCAACCCTTGTCCACGATCCAGGACTCTCTACGCGCAACGCGAACGCCGAGCGTGTGTCGTCGATCGGATCCATCTCGCTCTCGGTGTGCCACTCATCTCCTGCGCCCATGCCACCGAGGGCGATCAGCAACAGTAAGCTGAGGAACCACTCCATCCCTGTTTCCATTGCTCTCCTTCAGGCTGTTGCCCTCTCTGTCAACATCGTTGAGGCACCGGCTACCCTTGGTAACGTGCGGATCGCGTCGATGTTGTCGCAGGCGCGCTGCGTCAGGGTGCGGTTCTGGGCTAGAATCTCCGGCGTCAGAGCCATGTTCTCTCCGGCGTTGAGGGCTATGGCTCCGTCGGGTTTGGGAGGTCGAGAAGCTGGTGCAGCACTATCTCGTCCACCATCCGGCGCTTGTTCCGGTCGTTCTTCGGGACGCCCTGCATCAGGTCGCGTTGCAGTGCCTTCGCCTGCTTCACCCGGAGGTTCCTGAACTCCGCCAGTTGCCCCGCCTGGCTCAGCCGGAGCCGCATCAGCGGATGGTGGTCGTACAGGTGTCGATCCAGAATCACCTCCATTTCCATTGAATCCAGCATCCCGCGCCTCCCCTGTCTCGGTGGCCGTCGCTTCGTCGATCGCTTCCTGAACCTCGCGCCGCACCGCGCCCGAAGGCGTCATTTCGTTGACCCACGGCTCGCCGTCGCTGTCGACCATCTTGCGGACTTGGTTGTAGGCCCCACGGAACGGACGCCGCATGTGCTCGGGAACTGCTCGGGGTAGACCCGGCATGGGTGGCTTTCTTCTCCTTCCGAACGGTGCTGGGACTTGACAATATAGCAGCCCATCTATTGTGTGGAAGGTCGGCTGCTGTGTTTCCGGACTGTCCCTCGGAATAGTAGGCTGTCAGGAATCCGAGACTATCCGATCTGGCGTCCGAAGAGGTCTGCGGCGAGGCTCTCGGCGACGCGGGCGGCGGAATCATGCACCGAGTCTCGCGCGAGATGCGCATAGCGGGCGGTGGTTTCGATTTGGGTGTGACCGAGGAGCTTCCCAATCATCGGGAGGCTCTCGCCGAGGGCGAGGGCGCGGGAGGCGAAGCTGTGGCGGAGGTCGTGGATGCGCACATCGTCCAGGCCGGCGCGGGTGCGGATACCCTCCCAGGCGTCGGCGAGGTCATGAAGATGCGTGCCGGGCCGGCGGCCGGGGAGGACCCACGGGCTGTCGGGGGTGCGGGGAAGACGGGCGAGGAGCGTCGCGGCCATGGGCGACAGGGCAATCACCCGGGGGCCGGTCTTGGTGTCGGGGAGGCGAAGTTCCCGGGCGTCGAGGGCGACATGGTCCCAGCGCAGCGTGAGGATTTCCGACTTTCGGCAGCCGGTCAGCATGAGCAGGCGAATCGCGGCGATGGTCGAGGGGGATGTGCGGCCCTCGATCTCGGTCTGGTCGAGGACCTGGCCGAGGCGGGTGAACTCGGCGTCGGTGAGGAAGCGCTCGCGCTTGCGCGATGGATAGGGCGTGAGGGTGCGGCACGGGTTGCAGCCCTCGGGCACCAGGCCCCAGTCGGCGGCGAGCCGGTACATCAGGGCGAGGGTGCGCACCACGGTATTGGCGCTGGCGGGGGTGGCGTGCAGGCGGTGGTGGAGCGCAAGCACCTCGGCGCGCTCGACGGCCGCCAGGGGGCGGGCGCCGAGTGCCGGGATGATGTGGCGGTGGATGGCGGTGCGGGTCCAGGCGAGCGTGCCTGGCTTGTAGCGGACGGCGGCGTAGTCCGTGAGGAAGCGCTTGGCGAGGGTGCGGACCGTGGATCCGGTGGGGCGTGGTGACGCGAGGGGCTCGGGGACGGGCGGCTCGCCCGCCTTCACCCGGGCGATGAGGTGGGCCGCGCGCTTGCGGGCCTGCTCGGCGGTGAGCACCCCGTGCCGGCCGACCGTGACGCGTTTCGGTCCCTTCGGACCCCGGGCCTGGGCGACATAGACCTTGCCCCCCGTCGGGTAGACCCGCACGCCGAACCCGGTGAGGGTGCGGTCCCAGAACACGGTGTCTTTCTGGACCGAGAGTTGCTCGACGGTACGGCTCGAGAGGGCGCGAGGGCCGAGGGTCGCCATGCGTCAGGCAGCCTCGGCGATGCGGGGGCGGAGATGGGCGCCGATGCTGTCGCCCACGCGGGTCGCCGCGCCCTTCTCCGCGTCGCGCATGAGATGCGCGTAGCGGGCGGTGGTCGCCATCTTCCGGTGGCCGAGCAGCGTGCCGATGGTGGGGAGGCTTTCGCCCAAGGCTAGGGCGCGGGAGGCGAAGGAGTGGCGCAGGTCATGAATGCGGACATCGTCGAGCCCGGCCCGGGTGCGGAGGCGATGCCAGTGATGGCGGAGACTCGACAAGCGGGTCCGCGGCTTCGGTCCCGCAATCACCCACGGATTGTCAGGGTCGCGCCGAATGCCGGCGAGGACGGAGGCCACCGGTGCGGTGAGCGGCACCCGGCGCGGTCCCGTCTTCGCATCGCGGAGCCGGAGCTCCCCTGCGGTGTGGTCGATGTCGTCCCAGCGCAGCGAGACAATCTCCGCATGCCGGCATCCGGTCAGCACCAGCAGCCGGAGGGCGGCGATGGCCGGGGGCCAGACCGCACCATCGCGCGCCGCTTCGGTCAGGACTCGGCCGAGGCGCCGGTACTCCTCCACCGTGAGGCAGCGCTCCCGAGGATGCTGCTTGTAGCGCCGGACCGCGCGGCAGGGATTTCGGCCGGGGGAAATGAGCGCCCACGTCTCGGCCAAGGTGAGCATCACCGAGAGGGTCCGGACCACCGCATTGGCGGTGGTGGGGGTGTCACGGAGCCGCTGATGCAGCGCCGCGACCTCGGCGCGTCCGACCGCGGTCAGTGCCACCGCACCGAGCACAGGCAGGATGTGGCGGTCGAGGTGGCCTCGGTACGTCACGGCCGTGCTCGGCTTGCAGTGCGTCTTCACATGCACGCGCAGGAAGCGCTCGGCCAGGTCGGCCACGGTCAGCGGCGGCGCAGGGGGCGCAAGCACCGGAGCCTCGCCCCGCTTGAGGCGGTCGATGACGACGGCCGCCTGCCTCCGCGCCTCTTCGGTCGCCAGGACCCCGTGGCGCCCGAGCGTCACCCGCTTCAGCCCGGCCGGACCTCTCGATTGCACCACGTAGCACTTCCGCCCGGTCGCATGGACCCGCACCCCGAAGCCGGCCAAGTCCCGGTCCCAGAACAGGGTATCCTTCGTCTTCACCACAAGAGCGTCGACGGTGCGCTTGGTGAGACGCAGTGTGCTTCGTTTCGGCATGGGGACGCTCCGCTGACATCACCACCCATCACCCGAGAACGGAAGGATTAACCGAAACGAGATCGGAGAATCCGTCATCAAAACGCAAACGTCCGACCTCCATTCGGTGGACATTGAAGCGCACATCTGACCAGGATGCAAGGGAATCAAGGATGACAGCGACAGCAGGAAACGCTACATATCCAGCGTATTCTCATACCACGACGATTCCAGTCGAAGGCCCGCGCAAGCGGAAACGACTTACCCCGTTTTCTCACTTGTTCTCGGCAAGGATCGAAGAACCGTTCAAGCCTGAATGGCTCCGGTTCGAGGATCTGTGAGAAATGCGGCCCAATGCGCGTCTTCTTCATATGCGACTTGACCCGCATTTCTCACTGGTTCCCGGCTGCGGGCGTGGATCTGACTGTTTTCGCCGCGTTGAACACGGCCATCTCCGCGCCCTTGCTTCGTGAATCGGTAAAATTTCCGGGCTGGTCGGCATTTCTCCCCCCAGGTTCGCACGCGAGGCCCCGGAGATGGCGCTGAGTCCTCTCGTCGGCCGTCTTGTCGACGCGCTGCGGTGTCTGCCCGGGGTCGGCCCCAAGTCCGCTCAGCGCATGGCGTTTCATCTCCTCGAACGCAACCGGGAGGGGGCGCTGGATCTCGCGCGGGTGATCGCGGAGGCGGTGGAGTCGGTCGGAAGGTGTGAATCGTGCCGGACGCTCAGCGAGAATGCGCTGTGCCCGGTGTGCGCGTCGCCGCGGCGCGACTCCCGAACCCTGTGCGTGGTGGAGACGCCGGCCGACATGGCCGCCCTGGATGCCTCCGCCGGATACGAGGGGTTATTCTTCGTGCTGATGGGGCATCTGTCGCCGCTCGACGGGATCGGTCCCGCCGAACTCGGGCTCGATCAGTTCGAGCGGCGGCTCGACCGCGGCGGGATCGACGAGGTCATTCTCGCGACCTCCTCGACCGTCGAGGGTGAGGCCACGGCGCACTATCTCGCGGAGATCGTCCGTGAACGGGGCATCCGGGCCACCCGGATCGCACAGGGGGTTCCGATGGGCGGGGAGCTGGAGTTCGTCGACGGTGGCACCCTGGCCCGGGCGCTCGTGGGGCGCCGCGACGCGCGCTGACCATGGCTCCGAACCCTTCCAATCTCATCTGGATCGACCTGGAGATGACCGGTCTCGATCCCGATTCCGAAAAGATCATCGAGATCGCCACCGTCGTCACCGATTCATCGCTCCGGGTGCTGGCGGAGGGGCCGGAGATCGTGATCCACCAGACCGCCGAGGTCCTCGCGGCGATGGACGAGTGGAACACCGAGCAGCACGGCGGATCGGGGCTCACCGAGCGGGTGCTGGCGAGCACCTGCGCGGAGGCGGAAGCGGAGGCGCGGACGCTGGCGTTCCTCGAGCGCTGGGTGCCGCCTCGGGCATCGCCGATGTGCGGGAACAGCATCTGCCTCGATCGCCGCTTCCTGTATCGCTACATGCCGCGCCTGGAGAGCTTCTTCCACTACCGCAATCTCGATGTGAGCACGCTGAAGGAGCTGTGCCTGCGCTGGGCTCCGGAAAGGGCGGCAAAGCTCGTCAAGCCGGCCGATCATCGGGCGATGCAGGACATCCGCGGCTCCATCGCCGAGCTGCGCTTCTACCGCGACGAGCTGCTGCGGCTCGACTGAGCGCGGTGGTTGCATGGCGAGTCGCCCGATATTCCCGGTCGCCCTGTCTCGGATCTGAGATTCCGTGGTGAATCCCCCGACACTCCCGACCGCCTTGTACCGCGCCCGCGATGTGCGCGAGCTCGACCGCCTGGCGATCGAGGAGGCCGGAATTCCCGGTATCGACCTGATGGAGCGCGCGGGCGCCGAGGCCTTCCGGGTGCTGCGCGCGCGCTGGCCGGCCGCACGCCGGGTGTCGGTGGTCGCGGGTCCGGGGAACAACGGCGGCGACGGGTTCGTGGTGGCGCGGCTCGCCGCGCACGAAGGGCTCTCCGTTTCGGTCCACCTCGTCGGCGATGCGGCGCGGATCGCCGGCGACGCCGGCACCGCGTATCGGCGCATGCTCGATGCCGAGTTGGGTGCGTTGACGGTTCACCGAGCCGCCCGGGCTGCCCCCGATGGCGGGTCGGACGCGGCGACGGTGCGCCGACCGGCCCGATGCAGGCCGGATGGCGAGTCGGGTGAGGTAACCGTACAGCGACCGGCTTGGGGCACGGCCGATACCGAGCCGGATGAAGTGACGGTCGAGCGATCGGCCCGCGGCCCGGTCAATGCCGAGCCGGGGGTGGTGACGGTCCGCCCCGGGGCCGCCGGCTCGGTGGACGGCGCCGATGTGATCGTCGACGCCCTGTTCGGCACCGGCCTTGCGCGCGCAGTGTCCGGGGCCGGGGCGGAGGCGGTGCGCGCGATGAATGATTCCGCCGCGCCGGTGCTGGCTCTGGACGTCCCCTCGGGGATCCACGCCGACACCGGTCGGGTGCTCGGCGGCGCGGTCCGGGCCGCGGTCACCGTGTGCTTCATCGCTTTGAAGCAGGGGCTGTTTACCCGTGAGGGCCGCGAGTGGGCGGGCGAGATCGTGTACCGCGACCTCGCAGTGCCCCCGTGGGTGCTCGAACGGGTGCCGGCGTCCGCGAGGCGGATGGCGTACGAGGACTGCATCGGAATACTCGGCCCGCGTCGCGGCGATGCGCACAAGGGCTGTTTCGGCCACGTGCTCGTGGTGGGCGGCGACCACGGGTTCGCGGGCGCGGCGCGGCTTGCCGGCGAGGCCGCTGGCCGTACCGGGGCGGGACTGGTGAGCGTTGCCACCCGCCCCGGGCACGTGGGCCCGATCGTGGCGTCGCGGCCCGAGATGATGGTGCACGGCATCGAGTCGCCCGACGCGCTCGATGCGCTGCTCGACCGCGCGACGGTGGTCGCGGTCGGCCCGGGGCTCGGTCGGAGCGGGTGGGGCGCATCATTGCTCGAACGGGTCGTCGCCGCCGATCGCGCTCTGGTCGTCGATGCCGACGCCATCAATCTGCTGGCGGAAGGGGCGGGGCCGTGGCCGGACGTGGCGACGCGCGCCGTGGTCTACACCCCGCATCCGGGAGAGGCGGGCCGAGTCCTCGGCGAACCCGCGCCCGCGCTGGAATCGGATCGGTTCTCGGCCGCGCGGGCGCTGGCCGGGGCACACCCCGGCACCTGGTTGCTCAAGGGGGCCGGCACCATTGTGGCCGAAGCGGGCACCATCCCGCGCGTGTGCGAGGGGGGCAATCCGGGCATGGCGAGCGGCGGCATGGGAGACGTGCTCACCGGAGTCGTCGCCGCGCTTCTGGCCCAGGGCCTCGACGGATTCGATGCGGCTTCGGCCGGTGCCTGCCTGCATGCGGCGGCGGGAGATGCGGCGGCCGGGGGCGGCGGTCGCGGCCTGCTCGCGAGCGACGTGATCGCGGCGCTGCGCCCGCTCGGGGGTCGGCTGTAGATGTCCATCCGGGACCACTGCGCCGGGTGCGACCCGCATCGGCTGCGAAACGAAGTCTGCTCCGTCGGACGTGGCCGGCGCCCCACGCCGGTCTCTTCTGCCTCTCCCGTCGGATACGGCCGATTCTCCGCATTGATCCCGATCGTGCACCGCGGGCGGCAGGGACGGGGCGCGGGCGGAGTCCGGAGCCGATGAGTACGGAAGCGTCGCCGACCCCCGACGACGGCATCGTCCTGGCCGACGAGGCCGCGACGGAGGCGGCGGGCCGGGCGCTCGGCCGGGGGCTCGAAGCGGAGTTCGGAGTGGTGCCGACCGGCGAACTTTCCCGATCCGGCGCGGCATCGCGTCCGGATATCGTTGAACGTCGCGGGTCAGGCGCGCCACCATCGGCCGGCGCCATGCTGGTGGGGCTCGCCGGCAGCCTCGGGGCGGGGAAGACCACGCTGGCGCGCGCCACGCTCCGCGCACTGGGGGTGACGGGCACGGTGCGCAGCCCCACCTACACCATCGCCGAACCCTACGACACGCACATCGGCCGCATCTGGCACCTCGACCTGTACCGCATCGCGGACCCCGAGGAGCTGGAGTTCATCGCCATCCGCGACCTGGTTTCGGACTCTGCGGCGTGTCTCGTCGAATGGCCCGAGCGCGGGCGCGGGGGGATTCCGGAGCCGGACTGTCTGGTGACACTCGTGGCGGACGGTTCCGGGTCCGCGAGGCGGCTCCGGATCGCGTCCCGCACCACCCGGGGCGAAGGGCTGGCCTCGCGCGTGTCCGCGTGCATGCAGCCCGATTCTCGGGAATCCCGCTGAGCCGGTGACGCAGCGGCTCACTCTTGCCGGCACTTCATCCGTCCGTGCCATGTCCAGGCCCATGGCATTTGTCGCCACCGGCGGGCAGTGCGGATGAGAAATGCCGGCTCATGACTTGACAGAAAGCATAAACGACTTGAAATAACCTCAAGAAAATTATAGATCTTTGTCTTTATCTATCAGTGAGCCCGTAAATTTCACCGATTCGCGAAGCGAGGGTGCTTGGCTGGTCGTGTTCAACGCGGAGAAAACAGTCGGATCCGCGTGACCATGAATCGGTGAAACTTCCGGGTCAGGGAATGAGGATGCGGCTCTTCGCAATCGGCCTCGGGTGCCTGATGGCGTGGTCGGCGTGCGCCGCGCCCGTCGACGTGCGGGGCATCAGGACGTGGCCCGCGCCCGATCACACCCGGATCGTTCTCGACATCAATCGACCGGTCGAGTACGCACTGTTCGTGCTGCGCAACCCCGACCGGGTCGTCATCGATCTGCGCGACGCAAGGCTCCTGAAGCGTCTTCCCAAGGCCCGTCCCGGCGACCGTCTCCTCGCCGGCATCCGCGCGGCGCAGCGCAAGAGCTCAAAGCAGGGGCGGGACGGGACCGGCAAGAACCTGCGGGTCGTGCTCGACATGAAGCAGCGGGTTCGGCCGAAGAGCTTCCTGCTCAAGCCCAATGCGAAGTATGGCCACCGCCTCGTCGTCGACGTCAGTCCGCTCGGTGGCGAGCCGCCGCGCCAGGTGGCGCGCAAGCCGGGTGCGGACAGCGCTCCGAAGGGCAACCGCCAGGTGGTGGTTGCCGTGGACGCCGGCCACGGCGGCGAAGACCCCGGCGCGATCGCCCGATCCGGAATCCGGGAGAAGGATGTCGTGCTCGCCATCTCCCGCGCGCTCAAGCGCCGGATTGACCGTACCCCGGGGATGAAGGCGGTCCTCATCCGCGATGGCGACTACTACATCGGTCTCCGGCGCCGGACCGAGATTGCGCGCCGGCACGACGCGGATCTGTTCGTCTCCGTCCACGCGGATGCGTTTCGCGATCCTCGCGTACGGGGGAGTTCGGTGTACATCCTGTCGCCCCGGGGCGCCAGCAGCGAGGCGGCGCGATGGCTCGCCCGGCAGGAGAACGCGGCGGACTTCGTCGGCGGCGTGTCCATCGACGACAAGGACAACCTGCTCGCCTCGGTGCTGGTCGATCTGCAGCAGACGGCGACTCTGAACGCGAGCGCCGAAGTGGGGGGCGAGGTGCTGAGTGCGCTCCGCGGGGTCGGGCGCACGCACAAGCGTCGGATCGAGAAGGCGGGCTTCCTGGTGCTCAAATCGCCCGACATCCCCTCGATCCTCGTCGAAACCGGCTTTCTCACAAACCCGTCCGACGCCAAGCGCCTGTCGAACCCGAACTATCAGGAGAAGGTCGCCCGCGCCATTCTCAACGGGATTCACCGCTATTTCGACGCCAACCCGCTTCCCGGCACCCTGTTCGCGGCGACGCGGCGCCACACCATCGCGCGCGGCGAGACGCTGTCCGAGATCGCGCAGAGGTATCGGGTGTCGGTCAAGCGGCTGCGCGACGCGAACCAGATCCGCGGAAGCGTCATCCGCGCCGGGGAGGTGCTGCGCATCCCGGGTCGCTCGGACGGCTGACCAACCGCTCGGGCCGTTTCCCGAGTTCCCCGGAGGCGACGCATGTGTCGCTCCCACGCTCCGGGCTGGCGAGCAGGTCGGGTCGGCCGGCAGGCCTGACCCGACATCGGAGTCTGCCCCGGGTGCTACTCCAGGTCGGATGACGCTTCGCGCGTCGACCGGCCGGTCGGCAACCTGCCGTCCCGCGACATTCCGGCGCCCGTCGAGTCGCTGACGGCACCCTCGATGACGCCCCCGCCGAGGCACTCCTCGCCGTCGTAGAGCACCGCGTACTGACCGGGGGCCGCCGCCCACTGCGGGCGATCGAAGTGGAGCTCCAGGGTATCCCCGCCACGCTCGTCCGGCCGGGCGGTGCATGTCTGGTCGGCCTGTCGGTACCGGATCTTCGCCGCGCACCGCAGGGGCAGGGGCGGTGCGCCGCCGGCGATCCAGTGCATGTCGCCCACCCGCAGCCGACGTGACAACAGGGCGGGATGGTCGTGCCCCTGAACGACGACGAGCGCATTGCGCGCGTGGTCTTTCGCCGCCACGTACCACCGCGCCGGCGCGCGGTCGCGACGGCCTCCGATCCCGAGACCCCGGCGCTGGCCGATGGTGAAGAACGCAAGCCCCGGGTGTTCTCCGATGCGGGTACCGTCCATGGTCTCGATAGGGCCCGGGGCGGGGTCGACGAAGCGGGCGAGAAAGGACCGGAAGCGGCGCTCGCCGATGAAGCAGATGCCGGTGCTGTCCGGTTTGTCGTGTGTCGCGAGTCCCGCCTCGCGGGCCAGGGTGCGCACCGCGGGCTTGTCCAGATCGCCGAGCGGAAAGAGGGCGCGCTCGATCTGCGGCCGGTCGAGCGCATGCAGGAAGTAGCTCTGATCCTTGACGGGGTCCGCACCCCTGAGCAGGCGTGGCGCGCCGGCGCGGTGGTCGATCCGGGCGTAGTGGCCGGTCGCCACGCGCTCGGCGCCGAGCCGGCGCGCGTGGTCGACGAAGGCGGCGAACTTCACCTCCCGGTTGCACAGCACGTCCGGGTTCGGGGTCGTCCCGCGCTCGATGTCGCGGATGAAGCGCGAGAAGACTCGGTCCCAGTACGCGTCCGAGCAGTTCACCGTATGCAGCGGTACGCCGAGCCGTTCGCACACCCGCTCGGCGTCGGCGAGGTCCTCCGCCGCCGCGCAGTATCCGTCCCTGTCGTCCTCCTCCCAGTTCTTCATGAACATGGCCTGCACCGGAACGCCCGCCTCGACCAGGCGCATGAGCGCGACCGCGGAGTCGACGCCGCCGGAGACCGCGACCATCGTCGGGGTGTCGTCTTCCGGGAGCGGGAGAGGCGGATTGGGGCGGGGAGTGGCGGAAAGCATCGGAGTTTCGGAGCAAGCCGTGCCGGCGCGCATTGTAACCGGACCACCTGGGGCGGGATGCAGGGCTCATCGCACAGGGCTCATCGCAACAGGAGCCCGTCCCGGCGTCAGTTGGCGAGAGAGGCGTCCTCCCGTCTTTGAGTGCGCACCAGCTCGACGTCCGGCTCGTCCCACGTGCCCCGGATCGTGTACTGGTACGAGAACGCTTTGTCGAACAGGTTGAAGTTGACGATTTTCTGTGCAATCCAGATCGGTACCAGGGGCAGGGTCGACGAGATCTTCGGAGTGACGGTCACGATCTGGTCGTAGTCTCTGAGCAGGAGACCGGTGCGCCCCACCACGTCGAATCTTGCGATATCGCTTTCCACGTACAGGTCGCTGGTGTAGGCATTTCCGTTCTCGATCGCGAAGCTGCCCTCGATCCGGTCGTAGCCGAACCCTTCCTTGAAGATGTCGCCGAAGTCGAGGAGAAGGCGGCGCGGCAGCGATGTGATGGTCAGCAGTCCGAACACGCGCCGGGTGAGGCCCTGCTCCAGTTGCGTCAGGCGCCCGTCGTTCGAGCGGAAGTGCGTCACGCCGGAGAGGTTTTCGACGGCGAAATCGGTCGGCACGCCCGCCCAGGAGCCGCGCAGCGAGATGTCCGTCGTGCCTCCCGCCAGAGCGCTGCCGTCGAATCCGAGCGTTTCGAGCATCTGGCGCAGGTCGTCGCCGTGCATCCGCAGGGTGAACTCCGTGAGGTGCTGCTCTCCGGCGAGTGACCAGCTTCCCGTCGCGTCGCTTGTGAACGAGTCGGAGCGCACCTTCAGCTCGGTGATGTCGAGCCCGCGCTCGGAGGGCGCCGTGGTGAAGCCGACCTGCCCGAAATCGCGCTCCCCGACGAGCAGTTTCCGGGTCGAAAACGACAGGGCGGGCAGGGTGCGAGGATCGAGATCGAGCGGCTCCCTCTCCGTCTCGGCGGAATCCGGCTCGTAGACGACACGATCGAAATCGGCAATCACGGGGTCGGCGCCACCGGGGCGCGGCAGGCTGATCGAGCCCTGCAGGTGAGCACCGTCAAGGCTCACCCGCCAGGCTCCGTCGGGGCTCCGCGCGGCCCGTATGCGCGTGTCGGGGAAGCGCCCGCCGAGCGCGGTCATCGATGCGGTGTCGATGGACACCTCCTGCGGGAGTCCGGGCCGCCGCGAATCCGGCTCGGGCTCCGGCTCTCGCAGTGCCGTGACCTCGTCGAACACCGTCTGCCAGGCGGCGGTGTCGAGCGCCGGCGTCTCGCCCCGCACGATGATGGCGGGGGAGTCGGGGAGCGCCGCGCGGGAGCCGCCGACATGGATCGCGCCGCGTTCGAGCCGGAACCGGCCGGCGTCCCGGACCAGCCGCAGCCGCGCGCTGGCGGCGGAGCCGAGGGAGACCTCGAGGACGCGATCCGGGTCCGCCCCGAGTCGGGTGTCGATGCGGAGCATGCGGGTGGTCCCGGCCAGCTTTCCGAACGGTGGCGGGAGATCGACCGCGAGTCCGGTCAGATCGCTCGTGATGCGCAGCGCCGTCGGCGATGCGCCGAAGTCGGCCGGAAGATCGAAGGTCGCAGTCCAGGCCGCGTCGCCGCGCACGCGGGCGAGGAGGGCCGGATCCTCGGTGGTCGGTGCGTCGAGGCGGTTGAGGCCGTCGGGGTGGCGGAGGTAGGCGGCCAGCAGGCGTCTGGTGAGCCGGCCGCCGATCGTGATCCGGGTCGCGTCGGGATCCGCGGGAGAAGCGCCGACGCGGGCCTGAATCGGTTCTCCCAGCCAGACTGCGGTGACGCCGTCGGATCGCACTCCGGCATTGCGAAAGGTGAGCGGGCCGTTGACGGCGGTGAGCCCCCCGCCGAGGCCCGGTCCGTCGATGCGGTTGTGGTCGAGCGTGATCCTGCCGCGGGCGGAGACCGATCGCTCGGGTCCCGTCAGGGGAACCGCGACCTCCAAGTCGATGGTGCTGTCCCCGCGGAACGTATAGGGATCGAACAGGGGCGCGAACCGCGCGCGCAGAGGGCTCTCGGACAGGAAGTGCAGTGCGTCCGCGCTCGTTCCCTCGACGCGTCCCGTGACCCGGGCCACGGGGGCATCGGAGTTCACGTCCTCGATGGTCACCGTGGTATCGCGGACTGCCGATTTCAGGATGCGTCCGGAATCGATGCGGACATCGAGCCGCCGGCCCGCGAACCGCACCTCGGCCGACAGGCCGGTCGCCTCCGGCCAGCCGGCGGCGTAGGTCAATACCGGAACGAAGAGCGTCGCAGTGGCCTCGATCGCGTTTTCGCCGCCGCCGGCCGGTGGGTCCGGGAGTCGGCCGCGAAATGCGACCCGTGCCTCGCGGATGTCGCCGAACGGCGCCGCCTGGTCGAGCCAGCGCAAAGCCGCCTCCGGCATGAGGAGGTTTCCGACGAGATCGCGCACCGTGTTGATCCGCGCGTCGCCGAACGACAACGCACCCTCCAGCTCCGGCGTGCTCTCGTCCCGGGGGACGAGCAGCCGGCCGTTCGCGGTGACGGTTCCCACCGGGGTCTCGATGCGCGCCTCCTCAAGCCTTACCCGGAAGCCTTCGGGGGTGGACGCCGCGGTCAAGGTGCCCGCGAGCTTCTCTCCCCGCAGTGGTTGTTCGAGTCGATCCGGAATGTCGACCTGAACCCGGCCGGCTGCGATGTCGGCGATCACTCCCTGTCCGCTCGCTTCGAACCGACCGGTCGCGTCGGCGACCGATACCGGCCCGGCCTGCGTCCCGACGCCGAGCCCGGTGAACCGACCGCTGGCCCGAAAGCGTTCGAAGTCGATGCGATCGGCCACCGGCACCGAGAACTGCATGTCCTTGAGGATGCCGCTCGGGGCGGCTTGAGCGAGGGCGCGCAGCGGCGCGTTTGCTGCCGTCTCGTCACCCGGGGCGACGAGCGCGACAAGATCCTCGATGCGCGCGGACTCCGCGTTGACGATCAACGTCCCGTTGTCGGCATCGCCCGGTTCATTCCATACCGCGTCGACGCTCGTGGTCGGCCATGAGCCGCCGGGCGTGGCGACGACCAGATCCTGCACCGCCAGCGCCCAGCCCTGCGGCGTGCGTTCGGCCCTGAATTCGGCCTTCGCCTCGTCGACCCCGTGACGGTGTTCCCCGCGCACCACGCCCGGCGATTGCGCGCGGATCGTTCCCGTCGCCTCGACGGGGCGTCTGTCTTTCCAGGTGCTCCACACCTCCGCGGAGACAACGCCGGAGACGGTGCTCGATTCCCCCGGACCGACATCGAGGCCGAATCGGGCGAGATCCACGTCCACGGCGGAGAGGTAGGTCGTGCCCGTCCACGACGAGGTGAGCAGATCGCCGGTGATCTCCATCGCGAAGTCGACTCGGCCGGCGTCGGACGGCTCGAACGAGCCGGAGATGAGGTGGCGCTCGCCCGTGCGTTCGAGAGACAGGGTCACCCCGTCGAGCGGCAGCGGGCCGATGCTGAACCGCTCGTCGACCCAGATGATGCGTGACCCGTACAGGGAAAGGTTCGTCTGATCCAGCATCCACCGGGCGAGACCGTCGCTCGTCCCCGGCCCCCCGGGCGCATCCGGCCCGAACCCGAGCCGGGTGAACGCGAACGTTCCGTCGGATCGATGCGTCACGACGAACGACGCCCCGCTGGCCGAGAGCTCCCGCGGCTGGAAGACCCCCGAGCGGAGCAGTTCCGGCAGATCCAGGGAGAAGGTGAGGTCGGCCAGCCGGATCGCATCGTGAGCCGACAAGTCGGTTGGGTTTTCAACCGACAAGTCGGTTGGGTTTTCAACCGACAAGTCGGTTGGGGTTTCAGCCGACAAGTCGGTTGGGGTTTCAACCGACGGATCGGTTGGGGTCTCGGCAACCGACGGGTCGGCGGTGTTCTCGTCTCCGGCGAGCCGAATGTCCCTGATGTGGAACACCGGCGTCCAGCCGCGCCACCGGGCGTCCACGGCCCCGATCTCGACCTTCCGGCCGGCGGTGTGGCTCAACCACTGCTCGATCTGCGGCCGATAGTGGCCGAGCTCTGGCAGCAGGAGCCTCAGCCCCACGAGCGCGGCGGCCGCGAGCACCACGAGACCCGCCAGCGCGTAGGCACTCCAGCGCACGAGCTTCCGGCCGATCCCGCCGGTGGCCTGACCGGCTCTGCCGGTGGCCTGACCGGCTCTGCCGGTGGCCTGACCGGCTCTGCCGGTGGCCTGACCGGCTCTGCCGGTGGCCTGACCGGCTCTGCCGGTGGCCTGACCGGCTCTGCCGGTGGCCTGACCGGCTCTGCCGGTGGCCTGGCCGGCTCTGCCGGTAGCCTGAACGGTTCCGCCGGTGGCCAGACCGGCCCCGTCGGTAGCCTGGTCGGCTCCATCGGTGGCTTGACCGGCTCCGTCGGCGGATGGTGCCGGTGGGGGCGGGTTGGTCACATCAGGACGACGTCGTATTGCTCGCGCGAGTACAGGTTCTCGACCTGCAGCGTGATGGGCTTGCCGATGAACGCCTCCAGCTCCGCGAATGCCGCGGACTCTTCGTCGACGAGCTGGTCGATGACCTCCTGCGACGCGATGACGAGCAGGCGTTCGGTGTCGAACTGGCGCGCCTCGCGCATGATCTCGCGGAATATCTCGTAGCACACGGTGTCGGCGGACTTGATCGACCCCCGGCCGCGGCAGGTCGGGCACGGGTCGCACAGGACGTGCTCCAGGCTCTCGCGCGTGCGCTTGCGGGTCATCTCCACCAGGCCGAGCGGCGACACGTTGCTGATGTGGGTCCTGGTGTGGTCGCGGGCGAGCGCCTTCTCGAGCGCACGGAGCACCTGGCGCTTGTGGACATCGCTTTCCATGTCGATGAAGTCGATGATGATGATGCCGCCGAGGTTGCGCAGCCGTAGCTGGCGGGCGATGGTCTGGGCGGCTTCGAGGTTGGTCTTGAAGATGGTCTCCTCGAAGTTGCGGTGTCCGACGAATCCGCCGGTGTTGACGTCGATCGTGGTCATCGCCTCGGTCTGATCGATCACGATGTGCCCGCCGGACTTGAGCTGCACCCGGCGGTGCAGGGACCTCTGAATCTCGTCCTCGACCGCGTACAGCTCGAGGATGGGCGCCTCGCCGGTGTAGAGCTCGATGTGCGAGCTCATCTCGGGCAGGAAGCGGCCGGTGAAATCGAGCACGCGCTCGTGCGCCTCGCGCGAATCGATGCGGACGCGCTCGATGGTGGTGGCGGACAGCTCGCGCAGGGTGCGGATGACGAGGGACAGGTCCTCATGGACGATGCCGGGTCCGTTGACGGCGCCGACGTGCGCGCTGACCGACTCCCACAGCCGGCGCAGGAACACCATGTCCGCGGTGACGACCGCCTCCTCGCATCCCTCCGCGGCGGTACGCACGATGTACCCGTCCTCGGGGCTCCAGTCCTCGCCGGGATCGTCGTCCGGGGCGCCGCCGTTCCCGTTTCCGTCCACCCGCCGGGCGCACGCGCGCACCATCTCGCGCAACCGCCTGCGTTCGTCCTCGTCCTCGATGCGCTGCGAGACCCCGATCGTTCCGGCCCCCGGCATGTAGACCAGGTAGCAGGACGGAATCGACACCTGCGTGGTGAGGCGTGCGCCCTTGGTGCCGAGTGGATCCTTGATGACCTGCACCAGCACTTCCTCGCCGTCGTGCACCAGATCGGCGATCGACGCCTCGTTGCGCAGCGCCGGCGCGGCCTCCACCGGGGTCGGCGCGCCCGCGGTGTCGTGGGCCTGTCTTGCGTGCGCATCGGCGATATCCGATGCGTGCAGAAACGCTGCCCGTTCCAGCCCGATGTCGACGAACGCGGCCTGCATGCCGGGGAGGACGCGACATACCCGGCCCTTGTAGATGTTGCCCACGATCCCGCGGCGATGGGCGCGTTCGATGAAGATCTCCTGGAGCGCGCCGTTCTCGATCAGCGCGACCCTGGTCTCGCGCGGAGTGACGTTGACCAGTAATTCGGCGCTCATGGCTCAAAGGGTTCCACCGGATTCGGACCTCGCCGCTTCGCGGCGCCGCCCGTCGTTCGACGGGGGCGTCTATACAACCCGAATCATGATGAAGTTCGCGATATGGACCGCTGGCAGTGTAGCCCGGAAATTTCACCGATTCACGGCTGCGGGCACGGATCTGACTGCTTTCGCCGCGTTGAACGCGGCTTAGGTGTGGCCTGGGGGTAGCCTGGGGGTAGCTTGGGGGTAGCTTGGGGGTAGCTTGGGGTGCTCGATGCCTGACCATCTCCGCGCCCTCGCTTCGCGAACTGGTGAGAAATGCGGGTCAAGTCGCAAATGAAGAAGACGCGCATTCGGCCGCATTTCTCACAGGTCCTCGAACCGGAGCCATTCAGGCTTGAGCGGTTCTTCGATCCTTGCCGAGAATCGGTGAGAAATGCGGGTCAAGTCGCAAATGAAGAAGACGCGCATTCGGCCGCATTT
>JAPOSC010000055.1 GCA_026709935.1 Thiotrichales bacterium | reverse complement strand
CGTTTCGCATCCGGCCTCAATCAGGCCGTCGGAGTTGTTACCCCGTGTCCCCCAGTTGTTACCCAATGTAGTAAATCAGACCCCCAGCGGTCCCGAGCGGGGTCCCCGCAGGAGGGCGAATTCAGAGGGTGAACGAGACGATTCCCGGATTTCGAGCGAGCGCTTCACTGCGACCGCTGGTCGCGGCTCCGCAGGCTCTCCGAGCCCAACCCGACGTTGGGCCAACTACTTGTAAATGCAGGGGAAAAGACACCCAGTTCCGGAGAGAACCCGACGCCGGATGGCCGAAAAGCTCACCAGCGAGAATGTCGTACTCAAGACATTCCTGTCGTTCAAGGATATTTGCCAACACAACCGAAGCAGTATGCTTCTTCCCGCTCGTGTGTGGGTTTCTCCTGGCTGCGCGTCGGGTTGCATGCAGTCACACCCACTGTACCTGATTCCCACGCCGTTCCTCGCTGCTCCCTGGATTGCTCTTTTTCTAGCATCTACAAGCATTTACGCGCTGTTCCTCCGAAAACTCGGTCCACTCCCGGGGACACGGGCGGGGACACGGGCCCCGCCTGCGGACGGGGCAAACGTGATCGCGATCCCGGTGCGGCTCGATGATGCGAAGATTGCTTGAGCCCGAGACTCCGGAGACCGACATGAACGGCGAGCGTCCCTTCCGCTTCTTCGACAACCGCGAGAAGTACCTGCTGTTCGTGACCACCTGCAGCGAGAAGTGGGCGATCGGGCAGCGCATCGGCGCCGAGCTGGCGATCCTGGACCCCCAGCCGCCCGCGATGCGGGTGTTCGACGCGGGGACCGGCGACGGCACCGTGATGGCGAGCGTGCTCCGCCAGCTTCACGGGCACTTCCCCACCGTGCCGTTTCTCGTCGTCGGCAAGGAGATCAGCCTCGAGGACGTGCGGCTCACTCTGGAGAAACTCCCGGACCGCTTCTCCGAGCACCCGCAGACGGTGGTCGTGCTCACCAACCTGAACTATCGCGAGGCGCCCTGGCTCAGGACCTCCGGCGACAGCGGCGACCCCCGCGTCAACTGGCGCGAACTCGCACTGGAGGGCCATACCGCGCACGCGTTCGACCGCCAGATCGCCGAGCTCCGTCCGGTCCTGGCCGACTGGTGGAAGGTGCGCACCAGCCCGAGCACCGGCAACCCGGTCTACGTGGAGCCTTCGGTGATCGTGCTCTACCGCGCCGACCACCGGTTCACGCTCGATGCGGTCATTCCCCGGCCCGCGGCGCCGATCGACGGCTACGACCTCGTCATCGCGGCGCAGCCCTTTCGCGCGCGGCACCGCGCCGAGCGCAAGGTGCGGCTGGTGCTCGAACCGCTCGCCGCCTCGCTTGCGCCGGGTGGGCGCATGATCACCATCCAGTCCACCGGACAGGACCCGGGCATGGAGATCATCCGCAGGGTCTGGCCGGACGAGGATCCCTTCCGGACGCCCGGGCCGGTGCTGGTACAGGAACTGCGCTCACGGCTTGCCGAGCACTTCCCCGATCGCGACTTCAGCATCGACAGCGAATCGCACAGCTTCTTCCGCTACTCCCTGCACGTGATGCCGAACGAGGTCACCGAGAACATCGGCACCTCGACCCGGCTGGCGGCGTGGAACGCGGCGGTCTACGTCGCCCAGATCGACGACGAGCGGATCACCCGGGCGATGTCCGACGGCTCCTACCTCGACGCTACGGCCGAGGTGGTGGCCCGCCACGGCGGGCTGTGGTTCGTCGACGAGTCGTTCGTGGTGGTACGGCGGGAGTAGGCAGCAAGTCACCCCTTGCCGTGGAGCCCGGCCAGGATCGCGACGTAACCCGGAAATTTCACCGAGTCGCGAAACCGGCACTCCTGGTCGCTGACCGGTCCACCGGCATCGAGGCGCTCAGGCCAGCGCCTGCTCCAGGTCGGCGATGAGCTCGTCCGCGCGCTCGATGCCGACCGAAACGCGGAGCAGGTTCGGGGGCACCACGCTGTGCGGGCCTTCCACGGTGGCGCGGTGCTCGATGAGGCTCTCGACCCCGCCGAGGGATGTCGCGGGGACGAAGAGGCGGGTGCGGGTCGCCACCCGTTTCGCGGCCTCGGCGTCGCCCGCGACGCGGAGCGAGAGCATCGCGCCGAAGCCGTTGGTCATCTGGCGCTTCGCGACCGCGTGGCCGGGATGGGATTCGAGCCCGGGGTAGAGCACCGCCTCGACCTTCGGATGCCGCTCGAAGTGCCGGGCGATGGCCATCGCGTTCGCGGCCTGGCGTTCGTAGCGCACATGCAGGGTGCGCATGCCGCGCAGCAGCAGCCAGGACTCGAAGGCGCCGAGCACCCCACCCATCAGGGTGCGGGCGAGCTTCACGTCCTCCCAGCGTTCGTCCGCGACCCGGGTCGCGAGCACCCCGGCGGTGACGTCGCTGTGGCCCGCCAGATATTTCGTCCCGGAGTGGAAGACGATATCGGCGCCGAGGTCGAGCGCGCGGAGCGTCACCGCCGGCGTCGCGGTGGCGTCGACGCCGAGGACCGCGCCCGCCGCATGGGCGATGTCGGCCGCCGCCCGCACGTCGATCACGTCCCAGGTGGGGTTGACCGCAGCCTCGATCCACACCACTGCGGTCGCGCCGGCCCGCACCTCGGTCTCCAGCCCGTCCGGCGCCGCCGCGTCGAAGAAGGCAACCTCGATGCCGCGCCGCTCGGCGAGCCGGCGCAGCCAGTCGGCGGCGCCGTGGTACATGACCCGCGGGGCGACCACCCGCTCGCCGGTGCGCACGGTGTCGAAGAACGTCGCGACACCCGCGAGCCCGGAGGCGAAGACGAGCGCCTCCTCGGCGCCTTCGAGCTCCGCCAGCACCGCTTCGACGTGGCCGCAGGTGGGATTGCCGGACCGGCTGTATCCGTAGCCGATCAGCGCGTAGCGTTCGTCGCGCGCATACGTCGTCGAGGGATGGATCGGCGGCACGATGGCGCCGGTCTCGGAGTCGATGAAGTGCCCGCCCTGAGCGAGCAGGGTTTCGAGCGAACGGGGGGAGTCGGTCATACCGGTGAGACAACCGCGTGCGTACATGTGGACGAAGGCTTGAGCGCATCAGCGATCGATGAAATCGCACGACGACAGGAACTCGCGAATGTTCGAAACCGATGCGTTTCTGCCCACATGAGTACGCGCTCGTCGAGCGTCCATGAGCATCGGTCCCCCGTCTTGCGCGAGGGACGAGCGCCCACCCGGAAGCGACTTCGCCGACCCCGGCCGCTCCGAACGTTCATTGCGCCCCCGTCCGCCGGGCGCCGCGCACCGCCGCGAGCTTCACGCAGGTCACGAAGACTTCCATGGCCCGGTCCACCTCGGCCAGCGGCGGGAAGCTCGGCGCGAGGCGGATGTGGCGGTCCTCGGGGTCCTCGCCTCGGGGATAGGCGGCGCCAGCCGGGGTGAGACGCACTCCCGCCTGCGCCGCGAGGCGCACCGTCTCCTTCGCGAGCCCCGGCCTGGTCCAGAAGCTCACGAAGTAGCCGCCATCCGGATCCGTCCACCGCCCCATGCCGAGGTTGCCCAGCCCCGCTTCGAGACGGCGCTGCACGCAGTCGAACTTCGGGCGCAGCAGCGCGGCGTGGCGTTCCATCAGCGCGTGCACCGCGTCCATGTCGGGCAGCCGCCGCAGGTGCCGGAGCTGGTTCACCTTGTCCGGCCCGATGGTCATCACCGAGAGACGGGCGCGGAACCAGTCGACGTTGCGCCGCGACCCGCCGAAGAAGGCGACGCCGGCGCCGGCGAAGGTGACCTTGGAGGTCGAGGCGAACTGCACCACGCTGTCCTCGGTCCCCGCCGTCCGGCAACCGGCCATGACGTTCTCGAGCGGCGCCACCGGATCGGCGAGATGGTGCACCGCGTAGGCGTTATCCCACATCACGCGGAATCCGGGCGCGGCGGTGCGCCCGAGGGCGGCGATGCGGCGCACGGTGTCGGCGGAGTACGTCTCGCCGGTCGGGTTCGAGTAGCGCGGCACGCACCACATCCCCCGCACCCCCGGGTCGCCAGCGACCAGCGCCTCGACCCGGTCCATGCCCGGCCCCTCTCCGGTCATCGGCACCGGGATCATCTCGATGCCGAGGTCCTCGCAGATGGCGAAGTGCCGGTCGTAGCCGGGCGCCGGGCAGAGGAAGCGGGCACCGGCCGGGTCGTCGGCCCAGGCGCTCCCCGGTCCGTCGAGGCCGAAGCGGTGGGCGCCCAGCAGGAACAGGTACATCAGGGTGAGGCTGCTGTTGCCCCCGGCGAGCACCTCGTCCGGGGCAAGCCCGAGCCACGCCGCACCGAGGCGGCGCGCCTCCACGATGCCGTCGCTCCCGCCGTAGCCGCGGGCGTCGGTGCCGTCCTCCGTGCGGTAACCGCCGTCGAGCGCGCCGTCGAGCGCGGCGCTCAGATCGAGCTGGTCGCCGGCGGGCTTGCCGCGCGTGAGATCGAGGTTCAGGCCCTCGGCCCGAAGAGCCGCATAGCGCCGCTCCAGCTCCGCCTCCGCCCGCGCGAGCGCGGCCGCATCCATCGCGTCGATATGCATGTCAGCGCCCTCCGTGCCGGCGGCAAGGTTAACCCGGAAATTTCACCAGTTCACGGCAAGGATCGAAGAACCGCTCAAGCCTGAATGGCTCCGGTTCGAGGGTCTGTGAGAAATGCGGCCGAATGCTCGCCTTCTCCACATACGCCTTGATGCGCATTTCTCACCGATTCACGGCTGCGGTGAATTTCCGGGTCAAGAGACGCGCCACCGAGACCGCAACGGCTGCGTTCCGCGTCCAGAGTCATTTGCTGAATTCGACCCGAATTCGGGCAGAGATTTTGCAATCTTTACCCCCAACATGGTGAGATTATCTTCCATGTCGCCCGCTCCCATTCCCTCCAGCCTTCTCGATCATCTGGTCCGAACCGGTGGCCTGGGCCGCTCGGAAGCCCGCCGGATGGTGGAGGAGGTGCTCAGCTTCTACGACGAGACTCCCGATGCATTCGTGATCCGGCGTCATCGGGAGCTTCAGGCCGAGGGGATGCGCAATGACGCCATTTTTGCTCGGGTGACGGCGGAGGTGGACGGCTGGCGCTTCCGGGCGCCGCCGCTCAGCGAACGCCAGATTCGGCGCATCGTCTACGGCTGACTGGAGCGGGCCGGGCCCGAACGTCGAACAGGAGATCGGCTCCATGTGCGGAATCATCGGGTACATCGGCAACCGGAACGCCGCTCCGATCCTGATGTCCGGCCTCAAGCGGCTGGAGTACCGCGGCTACGACTCGGCCGGCATCGCCCTCGTCTCCGGCGAGACGGTGCGCGTACACAAAGCGGCCGGCAAGCTCACCCGGCTGGAGGCAGTGCTCCCGAAGCGGCCGGGCGGCAAGCTGGGCATCGGACACACGCGATGGGCGACCCACGGGGCGCCCACCGACGCCAACGCCCATCCGCACCTGAGCCCGGACGGCAGCATTGCCGTGGCCCACAACGGCATCGTGGAGAACGCCCCGGCGCTCCGCACGCGCCTGCGGGCCGAAGGCGCCGAGTTCGCCTCCGACACCGACACCGAGGTCATCGTTCACCTCATCGCGCGCACGGACGAACAGCCACTGGAGCAGCGAGTGCGCGACGCACTCGCGCACGTGCGCGGTACCTACGGGATCGCGGTGGTCGACGCCGCCCGACCGGACTGCATCGTCATCGCACGCAAGGGCTCACCGGTCATCATCGGCATCGGCGACCGCGAGATGTTCGTGGCGTCCGACATCGCCGCCCTCGTGCGTCACACCCGCCAGGTCGTGCACCTCGACGACGGGGAGATCGCGGTGGTCGACGCCCGGGGCTTCCGGACGATGACCATGGACGCGCAGCCGATCTCGAAGTCCCCGGCCACCGTCGAGTGGGAGGACGACGCCTACGAGCGCGACGGACACGCGCACTACATGTACAAGGAGATCCTCGATCAGCGCGAGGCGATCGAACGCACTCTGGGAGGCCGGGTCGACCGCCGGTTCCATACCGCGCACCTCGGCGGCCTCAACCTCGATGCGAGCGAGCTGCTCGAAGTGAAACGGGTCAAGCTCCTCGGCTGCGGTTCGGCCCACTACGCCGGGATCACCGGCGCGCACCTCATCGAATCGCTCGCCCGCATTCCGGCCTCGGCCGAACCGGCGGCGGAATTCCGCTACCGCAACCCGGTCATCGAGCGCGACACCCTTTATGTCGCGGTCAGCCAGTCGGGCGAGACCATCGACACCCTGATGGCGGTACAGGAGGTGCGCCGCTGCGGGGGCCGGGTGCTCGGCATCGTCAACGTGGTCGGCAGCAGCATCGCCCGCGAGGCCGATGGCGGCATCTACATGCACGCGGGTCCGGAGGTGGCGGTGGCGTCCACCAAGGCCTACACCTGCAGCCTGGTCGCACTGGCGCTGCTCGCGCTCCAGCTCGGCCGCTCGCGCGATCTCTCGCCCGAACGGGGCCGACAGTTCGTCGAGGCCATGGAGCGCCTGCCGGCGGACATCGCGGCCGCGCTCGCGACCGAGGCGCACGTGAAGGCAGTCGCGCTGCGCTACGCCCACTGCACGAGTGCGTTCTACATCGGGCGCGGCCCCGCCTTCCCCATTGCGCTCGAAGGTGCGCAGAAGCTCAAGGAGATCTCCTACATCCACGCCGAAGCCTATCCGGCGTCGGAACTCAAGCACGGACCGCTCGCGCTCATCGAACCCGGGGTGCCGACCGTCGTCGCGCTGCCGCACGATGCGCTGCTGGACAAGTCGATTGCGTCGATCGAGGAGGTGCGGGCGCGGCACGGGCCGGTGATCGCGGTCACCCACCCGGGCGACGAGCGCATCGCGGAACGGGCGGATGCGGTCATCGAGGTGCCACGCACCGAGGACATGCTCAACCCGGTGGTAATGGCGATCCCGCTCCAACTCTTCGCCTACCACTGCGCACTCGCGCTCGGACGCCACATCGACCAGCCGCGCAACCTCGCCAAGAGCGTGACGGTGGAGTAGAACTGTCCGCACTGCTCTCCCCGGTCACCGCAGGAATCCGGTCGCGATGCACGACATGGCCGTCGAAGCCCGAGCCGTCGAAGCTCGGGCCGTCACCAAGATCTTCGGTAGCGACGACAGCGCCGAGGTCACCGCGCTCGACGATGTCACCGTCTCCATCCGGGAGAACGAGTTCTTCACCCTCCTCGGCCCCTCGGGATGCGGCAAGACCACGCTGCTGCGCCTGATCGCGGGTTTCGATCACCCGACGCGGGGCGAGATTCGCCTGCACGGCGAGGACATCTCCCACCTCCCGCCGTACCAGCGCCGGGTCAACACCGTGTTCCAGAGCTACGCGCTCTTCCCGCACATGACGGTGGCGGAGAACATCGCCTTCGGCCCGGAGATGCTCGGGCAGCCGCGCGCGGAAGTGGCCCGCACCGTGGACGAGATGCTTGGGCTCGTGCGTATGGAGGAGTTCTCGGCGCGCAGACCGGAGCAGATCTCCGGCGGACAGCAACAGCGCGTCGCGCTCGCGCGGGCGCTGGCGGCACATCCCCGGGTCCTGCTGCTCGACGAGCCGCTCTCGGCGCTCGATCTGAAGCTGCGCAAGGAGATGCAGATCGAACTCAAGCGCCTCCAGCACGAGACCGGCATTACCTTCGTGTTCGTGACCCACGACCAGGAGGAGGCGCTGACGATGTCCGATCGCATCGCGGTCATGAACGCGGGCCGCATCCTCCAGATCGGGGCTCCGCGCGAGATCTACGATCACCCCGCCGAGCGCTTCGTCGCGAACTTCATCGGCGAGAGCAACCTGCTGCGCGGCGAACTCGGCGTGGTCACCAGCGCCACCGGCACGGTCACCCTCTCCTCGGGCGTCACGCTGAGCGCGTCGGTGCCGGACGGCGCGGTACGGGCCGGCGCGGGCCGAACCTCAGGCCAAACCTCAGGCCAAACCTCAAGCCAAACCCTGGTCAACGTCGCCATCCGGCCCGAGCATGTGCAGCTCGCCGCGAGCCCCGACGCGGGCACCCTGAGCGGACGCGTCGAGAACGTCGTCTACTTCGGGACGGACACCCTGTATCACCTGCGCCTCGTTACCGGGGAGCCGTTCACGGTGCGGATGCAGAACACCCGCGACGGCTCGCCCGACGCCCGGATCGGCGACACGGTCGGGGTATCGATCCGCGCCGGTGTCGCCCAGGTGCTGCAGGACTGAAGCGGCCATGAGCGCGCCCCCGTCCGGGCCGGCGCCGGCCGCCTCCTCCTCCGGGCTGGACCCCGGGCGGGCCGCCCGCCTCGCGGGCGAGGTGGCGCGGCGCGACATCCGCACCCGGTGGATGCTGTCGCTGCCGGCGATCGCCATCGTCACCGCCGCTGCGGCCGGCCCGCTCCTGATCGTGCTCGTCTACTCCTTCCTCACCCCGGGACCCTACGGGAACGTCGAGTGGCGGTTCTCGCCCGACGCCTGGATCAACGTCGTCCTCCAGAAGGACATCTTCGACGACACCTGGCAGTGGGCGGACGCGCACCTCAGGATCTTCTGGCGCTCCTTGGAGCTCTCGTTCCTGACCACCGCGCTGACCCTGGTCCTCGGCGTCCCGACCGCGTGGTTCATTGCGACCCGCAACGAGCGGACCCGGGTGGTATGGCTGTTTCTCATCACCATCCCGTTCTGGACCAATCTCCTGATCCGCACCATCGCGGTCATGGAGCTCATCCGCAACGAAGGAGTGATCAACAGCGCCCTGATCGGGCTCGGCCTCATCGAGCAGCCGATCCAGATGATGTTCACGGACTTCGCCATCGCGCTGGGCATGACCTACGTCTACCTGCCGCTGATGGTCCTGCCCGTGTACGCCTCCATCGAGAAGCTCGACTTCCGCCTGGTGGAGGCGGGATACGACCTCTATGCGAGCCGCCGGAAGATGTTCCTGCGCATCATCCTCCCGCTCGTGAAGCCGGGGATCATCGCGGGCTCGATCCTGGTGTTCATCCCGTCACTCGGGGCGTACGTCACGCCGCGCGTTCTCGGCGGCGGCAAGAACCTCATGCTCGGGAACCTGATCGAACTTCAGTTCGGTCAGGGCCGGAACTGGCCGCTGGGAGCTGCGCTCGCGATCACGCTGATGGCGATGGTGATGGTCGCGCTGCTCTACTACGTGCACGTCACCGGTCGCGGGCGCAGGTGGCATGGGTAGCCGGCGTCGCCCACCAGCCGCCGGGGCCGGGCGCGCCGGTACCGCGGCCGTCGTTCCCATGTCCGGGTGGCGCAACCGCGGCCAGCCGTTCTCGTCGCGGCGCATACCGGGGTTCGCGGGCATCGCGCTCGCGACCTTCGCGCTCCTCTACGCGCCGATCGCAATCCTCGTCATCTATTCGTTCAACGCCGGACTGTCGATCGCCATCTGGGAAGGATTCTCGCTCAAGTGGTACGTGCAGGCGTGGAACAACGAAGCGGTGCAGGAGGCGACGCTGCGCTCGCTCGGCGTCGCGAGCGTGGCGGCCACGGTAGCGACCCTCGCCGCCACCATGGCCGCGCTCGCGACCACCCGCACGCGGCCGTTTCGCGGCATGACCGCGATCTACACCCTGATCAACCAGCCTCTGATGGTGCCGGAGATCGTGACCGCGGTGGCGCTGCTCATCTTCTTCGCAATCATCAAGGTCGCGACCGGCTACACCGGGATCGTGTATCTGGTCGCCGCCCACACCGCGTTCTGCATCCCCTTCGCCTATCTGCCCATCCGCGCCCGGCTCGAGAGTATGGACCTCTCCCTGGAGCGCGCGGCGGCCGACCTCTACGCGACGCCATGGATGACGTTCCGGCGGGTGACCCTCCCGCTGTTGTGGCCGGGGATCATGGCCGGCTTCATGCTCGCGTTCGTGATCTCGCTCGATGACGTGGTGATCACGGAGTTCGTCAAATCCGCTGGCCAGGAAACCCTCCCGACCTACATGCTCGGCCAGATCCGGCGGGTGATGACCCCGGAGGTGAACGCGATCTCCACCGCCCTGCTGCTCGCGGGCGTGGTTTTCGTTACGCTGTTCTTCGCCCTGAGCCGAAAGCGGTAGAGGGCGGCGGGCTGATCGACCATCGGCACCATGCCAACCATTGGGGGATGAAGACATGAGAAGACTGACCGGCGCCCTTGCGGGCGCAACGCTGCTGGCGGCAGCGGGAAGCGCCCTCGCGGCGGGAGAGCTCAACATCTTCAACTGGGGCAACTACACGAACCCCGAGCTGATCGAGAAGTTCGAGGCAGCCCACGACGTGAAGGTCACCATCACCGACTACGACTCGAACGACACCGCGCTCGCCAAGGTGAAAGCGGGTGGGCACGGCTTCGACATCGTGGTGCCGTCGGCGAGCTATGTCCCGATCTGGATCGGGGAAGGGCTGCTGCTGGAGACGCGGCCGGACCGGATGGAGAACTTCGGGAACGTCGACGAGCGCTGGGTGAACGTCGACTGGGACCCGGGCCGGCGCTACACGGTGCCTTGGCAATGGGGCTCGACCGGCATCATCGTCAATACCAAGTACTACCAGGGCGATATCAACACCTCCGCCATCTTCCTCGACCCCCCGGACGAGCTGAAGGGCATGATCAACGTGGTGCCCGAGATGAGCGACATCATCAATCTCGCCATCATGTACTACGGCGGCGAAGTCTGCAGCGGCGACAAGGACGTGCTTCGCAAGGTGCGCGACGGGCTGGTGGCGGCCAAGGAGCACTGGATCAGCATGGACTACGGCAACATCGAGAAGTTCTCGAAGGAGGACCTCCACGCCGGCGTGTACTGGAACGGGGCGTCCTTCCGCGCCCGACTCCAGAACGAGGCCCTGGCCTACGGCTACCCGGAGGAGGGTTACGTGCTGTGGATGGACAGCGTCGCGGTGCTCGCGGACGCCAAGAACGTCGAGAACGCGAAGCTGTTCCAGAACTTCATCATGGCCCCCGAGAACGCGGCCCTGATCTCCGCCTTCGCCCGCTACGCCAACGGAATCAAGGGCTCCGAGGAGTTCATGCCCGCGGACATGAGGGCTGCGCCCGAGGTCAACATCCCGGCCGAATTCGCCGCTGCGGGCACCTTCACTCCCACCTGCCCGCCGGAAGTCACACAGCTCTACACGAGGATCTGGACGGATCTTCAGAAGTAGCACAGGACGGACGACACGGCCCGCGCGGGGTCCGGCCGCATGCCGGACTCCGTGCGCGCTGCAAGCCGTGTATCGCAGCCACCCGCGGGAGCACCGAACATGGACGACTCCGAACTCTGCTACATGCCGGCGACCGAGGCGCTCGCGGCGTTCCGGGCGCGCACGCTCTCGCCGCGCGAGCTGATGCGGGCGGTGATCGCCCGCGCCGAAGCAATCGCGGAGCCGATCAACGCCTTCACCTTCACCCACTTCGAGGAAGCGCTCGACGCCGCCGGCGCGGCGGAGGCGCACTACGCCCGGGGCGAGGCCGCCGGCCCCCTCGACGGCCTGCCCGTCGGCATCAAGGACGAGAGCTTCATCGCGGGGAAACCGACGTCGAACGGCTCGCTGACAACGGAGGGCTTCATCGCGGAACAGTCCTCGGCCATGAACGAGCGCATCCTCGCCGCCGGCGGGATCGTGCACGCGCGCACCGCGACACCGGAGTTCTCGTGCGCGGGCTACACCTGGTCGCGGCGGTGGGGCGTCACGCGCAACCCGTGGAACCCGGAGCGCACCCCGGGCGGGTCGTCGGGCGGCTCCGCCGCCTCGCTCGCCGCGGGCACCTCGGCGCTCGCCACCGGATCGGACATCGCCGGCTCCATCCGCATCCCGGCCTCGGCGTGCGGGCTCGTCGGCTACAAGCCGCCCTATGGGCGCAACCCCGACGACCCTCCGTTCAACCTCGACTTCTACTGCCACACCGGGCCGCTCGCCCGCAGCGTTCGCGACGCCGTCATCCTCCAGAACGTCATGTGCGGGCCGCATCCGCTCGACGTCTCCACCCTGCGCCCGAAACTGGAGCTGCCGACCGAATTCGAACCCATCGACGGCTGGCGCATCGCCTTTTCGCGCAACCTCGGGTTCTACGAGGTGGACCCCGAGGTGGAACGCAACACCCTCGCCGCGCTCGACGTGCTGCGCTCGCTCGGCGCCACCGTCGAGGAGGTGGACCTCGGATGGACCGAGGAAAGCCTGGACGCGGCCATCACCTACCTCGGCCACCTCTTCGGCGGCTACATATCGACGCTGCTCGACGAGCACGCGGACCGGATGACGAGCTACGCGCGTGCGTTCGCCGAATCCTCGCTCGACTCGACCCCGCGTGATTTCGTGCGCTCGCTCGAAGCCGCGAACGCGATGTACGCAACGCTCGGACCACTGCTTGAGAAGTACCGGCTCCTGGTCTGCCCCACCACCGCCCTCCCCGCGGTGCCCGCCGACTTCGACCAGTCCACCGACACCCTGCGGATCAACGGCCGCGAAGTGAACCCGTTCCTCGGCTGGGTAATGACCGTGCCGTTCAACATGCTGAGCCGATGCCCGGTGCTGACAGTGCCGTCCGGCCATGCCTCGAACGGAGTGCCCACCGGACTCCAGATCGTCGGCCGCACCTACTGCGACGAAGACGTGTTCCAGGCCGGTCTCGCCTACGAAACCGCCCTCGGAGGCTGGTACCACTCAGCTTCGACCCGGCCAGAGGTCTGAACGGCGGCAATCCTCTCCCGGGGCGTCGGCGCTTCGCGGAACTTGAACTTCCCCGGAGCCCCGGCTCAGCCGTCGATGTGCTTCCAGTAGGTGTCCTTCTTGGTGACCAGTCCGTTGCGGAACGTCCAGATGTCGCAGCCGAGCCAGTCGAGCAACGCGCCCCCTTTCGGCGTGCCCTTCACCGTCCACTCCGAGCAGGCCCGGGTTCCGCCGGGGTCGATGAAGTGCAGCATGTCCACCCACCGCATGTCCGGAATGACCGCGTAGCGGGCGCGGAGCACCTCGCCGATCGCCTGCTTTCCTCGCAGCCGCTTCGCTTCCCACGGGTCCGGGCCGCGCGCCATCAGCCACTCCCCGTCCTCGGCGAAGTACGAGAGAATGGCATCCACGTCGTGGCGGTTGAACGCGTCCTGGATCGCATCAAGCAGAGCGATTGTCACCTTGGGCTCGTGGTTCATGGGCTTCTCGCGCGCAAGCGGCTCGGTGCCGGGGGTTCGCATGATGGCAACGTTCCATCCGGACCCGCAAGGCAGACAACGGAACAACTGGACACCTTCGGCGCAACGTGATTCAGTGCCGGCTCCTCGGGACGACCTCGACGCCGGGCCAAGACGACACGCCGATGTCACGCGAGCGCCTCAACTTCCTCTTCCTCAACGTCGGGCATTTCCTCGACCACCTCTTCATGCTGATCTTCGCGACGGTGGCGGCGCTGCGGCTCGCCGAGGAGTGGGGCATGAGCTACGCGGCGCTGATCCCCTACGCCACGCCGGGGTTCGTCGCATTCGGGATCTGCGCGATCCCGGCCGGGTGGATCGCGGACAAGTGGAGCCGCCAAGGGATGATGATCATCTTCTTCATCGGCATCGGAGTGAGTTCCATCGCGACCGCACTGGCCGATTCGCCGGTCGAGATCGCGGCCGGACTGTTCGCGATTGGCGTATTCGCCGCGATCTACCACCCGGTCGGGCTCGCGATGGTGGTGCACGGGCGGACGAAGACCGGCATTCCGCTCGCCGTCAACGGGGTGTTCGGCAACCTGGGGGTTGCGGCCGCCGCGCTGCTGACGGGCTGGCTGATCGACACCGGGAGCTGGCGCAACGCGTTCGTCCTGCCCGGCGTCGTCTCCATCGGTCTCGGGGTCGCCTACGCGGCCTTCGTGTGGTCCGACCGGGCGGCCCAGGCGGCCCGGGCCGCCGCCCGCGCGGGCGGCGCCGGCGCGAAGAAGGCCGCGGCCGGCGCCTCGACCATCGAACGGGCGACGTTCGTGCGCGTGCTCTCCATCATCGTGTTCACCACCGCGGTCGGCGGCCTGATCTTCCAGAGCACGACGTTCGCCCTCCCGAAGATGTTCGATGAGCGGCTCACCGACATCGCCAGTTCCGCCACCGCAGTCGGCGGCTACGCGTTCCTGGTGTTCACGATCGCGGCGTTTGCCCAGCTCGTGGTCGGGTACCTCGTCGACCACCACTCCGTGCGCACCGTGTTCGCGTTCGTGGCGGGGCTGCAAGCGGTGTTCTTCGCGATCATGTACCAGCTCACCGGAGTCGCCGCCCTGGTGGTCTCCGTCGCGTTCATGCTGGTGGTGTTCGGGCAGATCCCCATCAACGACGTGCTCGTCGGGCGGATCACCAGGAGCGAGTGGCGCAGCCGCATCTACTCCATCCGCTACATCGTGACCTTCTCGGTGATGGCGTCCACCCTGCCGCTTATCGCCGGCATCCATGCCACCTGGGGATTCAGCGCGCTGTTCGTGGTGATGGCGGTGGCGGCGAGCGGGATCTTCGCCGCGGTGCTCATGCTTCCGCGCACCGGAGCGATCATCGGACAGCCGGCACCGGCGTGAGCGGATGCGCCCCGATGGGGGGGGTGGTGGAACACAAGGATGCGCCGCTCAACGTTGGCCCGGGTGAGGCGCACCCTGGCGCGAGCCGAGGAACGGGCACCGCCCCGAGTCACGCGGGTGTGCGCGAACCCGAACATCGTGCATTGACCAGCCCTCGCCTCAAGGGCGCGGGTTATGTTCGGGCTTTGAACGGCGGCACGCAACGGAGTCGACTCCATGGCGGATGAACACCGACTGCGGCTCGAGGAGCTGCATGCGCTCATCGTCGAGATCCTGGTCGCCCACAATACGGCCCGGGAGAATGCCGAGCGCGTGGCGACCGCGCTGGTCGCGGCCGAGGCCGACGGCCAGAAGGGGCACGGGGCGTCCCGCGTTCCCTCCTACGCCGCGCAGGCGCGCAGCGGCAAGGTCGATGGTCACGCCGTCCCGGAAGCGACTCGACTCGGCGACTCGGCCGCGATCATCGACGCGCGGGACGGGTTCGCCTACCCGGCCATCGAGCTTGCGCAGCGGACGCTCATGGACGCCCTCGCCACCGCCCCGGTGGCAGTGACGTCCCTCCGCAACTCGCACCACTCCGGGGTCGTCGCCCACCACGTCGAACCGATTGCGCGCGCCGGCTGCATCGCCATCAGCGTCTGCAACACACCCCAGGCCATCGCCCCCTGGGGCGGAAACCGGGGGCTGTTCGGCACCAACCCCATCGGCTTCGCGGCCCCTCGCGCGGACCACCCACCACTCGTCATCGACATGAGCCTGAGCAAGGTGGCGCGCGGCAAGATCAACGTCGCGGCCCAGGCGGGCGCGCCGATCCCCCCGGACTGGGCGTTCGACGCCGACGGCAATCCCACCACCGATGCGCAGGCGGCGATGGCCGGCACCATGGCGCCGATCGGCGACGCCAAGGGCGCTCAGCTCGCCCTGATGGTGGAGATCCTGGCCGCGGCACTGTCGGCGTCATGCTTCGGCTTCGAGGCGAGCTCCTACTTCACCGCCGAAGGCCCGCCTCCGCGAGCGGGCCAGTTCCTGCTCGCCCTCGACCCCGGGCCATTCTCGGAAGGCCGGTTCGGAAACCGCCTGGAAGACCTCCTCGCCGCCATCGAGGCGCAACCCAGCGCCCGACTCCCCGGACAGCGCCGGCATGCGCTGCGCGCGAAGGCCAAGCGTGACGGCGTCGCGATACCCCGGGGGCTTTACGAGCAGTTGGTGTCGCTGCACGGCTGACGGCTGTCACGTTGCAAGCAGCGCCAGGGCGGCCTGCGCCAGAGTCCCCGTCACGGACGCTGGACGCCCTCGCGATTGAGCGCGATGCAGTAGACGGAGGTCGACGCGGTGATGAAGAGCCGATGCTTCGCGCGCCCGCCAAAGCACACGTTCGAGACCAGTTCCGGCACGAAAATCTTACCAAGCAAGTCTCCGTCCGGACCGATGCAGTGCACGCCGTCCGCGGCCGAGGTCCAGAGGTTGCCGTCGCGGTCGGGGCGAAACCCGTCCGCAGCGCCGGGGTAGACAGCGTGGAAGACGTCACCGCCGCTGACTTCGCCGTTCCCTTTCACATCGAATACCCGGATGTGCGTCGGGTCGTCGCCGAACATCCGTCCGGTATCGGCGACGTAGAGTCGGCGCTCGTCGGGACTGAAGGCCAGGCCGTTCGGACCGTTGCAATCGGTGATCACTGAATCGAGGCTCCCGGTCGCGGGATCTGCCCGATACACGTTGCACGGAAGCTCCTGATCCGATTTGAAACCTTCGTAGTTGGTCCTGATGCCGTAGTGCGGATCGGTGAACCAGATGGTTCCGTCGGACTTCACTACCACATCGTTCGGCGAGTTGAGTCGCTTGCCACGGTAGCTCTCGGCGACAACGGTGATCGAACCATCGTGCTCGGTCCGGGTGACGCGCCGCCCACCGTGCTCGCACGAGACCAGACGACCTTCCCGATCCCGGGTATGTCCGTTCGCGTAATTCGACGGCTCGCGGTAAACGGACACGTCGGCGCCCGGTGTCCAGCGCATAATCCGATTGTTGGGGATATCCGAGAAGAGCAGGCAGCCCGCGTCGCCGAACCAGACCGGACCTTCTGTCCAGTCGAACCTGGTGGCGATCTGCTTCAGCGGAGCATTCCCCAGCACATAGGTGCGGAATATCGGATCGAACGCCTCGAAGAATGACATGATCTCCCTCTCCTCGCGGAACGCCCCCCTGGACGTGACGACGGTTCCCATGGCGGCCTCGCAGGACCGGAAGCGGAAAGTCCCACTCGGAAAGTTCCGCCCGTCGAAGCGTCCGGTTGTTGGGGTTAACATACACAACGCACTCTGGAGCCGTCGAACAAAATGGAAAGACCGACCGTCATCGCATCGGGCTCCATCAACGGACGTATGCTGTACGTCGGCGGCGTCATCACTTCGAGCTTGTAGCGCACATCTTCACCAGCACGGCTGAGGCATCGAAGGCGGTGATGCGGCATCTGTGCGCCAACTTCACCCACATGGGTCCGTCGGGCACCGGGCAGACCACCAAGCTGATCAATCAGGTACTGTGCGCACTCCACTTCATGGCCGTCGCGGAGGCGACGCAGTTGGCTCTGGACGCCGGAGTGGATGCGACGAGGATTCCCGAGGCGCTCGCCGGTGGTCGGGCCGACAGCACCATTCTGCAAGAGTTCATGGTGAAGTTCGCGAATCGGGACTACACCCCCGCGGGGCGGATCGACAACATGGTCAAGGACCTGAACGGCGTGCAGGACCTGGCGCGAGCCGCCGGAACCGCGATGCCCCTGACCGCGGCCTGCGCCGAGATCCACCGGCTGCTCGACTCGGCCGGCCTGGGTGGGGCCGACAACGCGGCCCTGATGAAGTACTTCGAGGGGCCGGGCAGTAAAGGCATCCCGACGTGAGCGACCGCGGCACCACATCACGATGATGACCGATGCCCGGCCAATCGTGACGATGCGCGGCATTTGCAAGCGCTTCGGCGGGGTTGCCGCGCTCACCGATGTCGATCTGGATGCTTACTCCGGTGAGGTGCTGGCCGTCGTCGGCGACAACGGCGCCGGGAAATCGACCCTGATCAAGATCTTGACCGGGGTCTATCAACCAACCAGCGGCACCATGGAGATGGACGGCCGTCCGTTCGAGATGAACAGTCACTCGGATGCCATCGCCCGGGGGATCGACGCGGTCTACCAGACCCTTGCCCTCGCCGACCATCTGGACGCGGCAGCGAACGTGTTCCTGGGAAACGAACTGACACGCCGGATCGCCGGAGTCACGCTGCTGGACAACCAGCGCATGCGGTCCGAGGCGGAACGGGTCCTGTTCGAACGCATCGGGGTCCGTCTGCCCGACATGAACGCAGCGACCGAGAGCCTTTCGGGCGGTCAGCGCCAAGCCATCGCGATTGCGCGGGCCGTATACCACACCGATCTCCGAGTGTTGGTGATGGACGAGCCGACCGCCGCGCTCGGCCCGCAGGAGACCGAGCGCACCCTGAATCTGATCGCGACGCTGAAGGCTCAAGGTCTGGCGATCATCCTCATCTCGCACTCCCTCGACGACGTGTTCGCAATCTCCGATCGGGTGCTGGTCATGCGACGCGGGCGAAGGGCCGGGGTCGTAAATACAGCCGAGAGCACCCGGCAGGATGTGCTGGGCCTGATTGTGGGCGGCAACGATGCCTGGTAACCGCGAACGCATGAATCCGACGACGGCTCCGGTCGCTTCCGACCTCAAGACCCGTCTGGACCCCTACATGGCCATCATCGGGCCGCTGGCGATGATCGTGATGATCCTCGCCTTCATGGCGGTGATGGAGCCGGCGCGGTACTTCCGCCTTTCGAACCTCAACATCATCCTGCTCGAAGCCGCACTCTACCTGCCGATGGCCATGGCGATGACCTTCGTCATCACCCAGCGCGGCATCGATCTTTCCATCGGCTCGATTGCGGCGCTGTCGGGCATCATCATGGCCTTCCTGATCAAGCAGTTCGGCTTTCCCGCGTGGATCGGAGTGCTGTGCGCCATCTCCATCGGCGCCGGTCTGGGCCTGGTCAACGGCCTGGTCATCACCAAGTTCCGCGTTCCGGATTTGATCGGTACTCTCGCGATGGATCTCGTGTACCGCGGCTTCGCACTGGTGCTGGCGAAGGGTCTGGTGCTGGCGCGCTTCCCTGACCTGATCACCAACATCGGGCGCGGGCGTCTCGACTGGTTCCTGCCGATTCCGGTGACGATCGGACTCCTGACCATGCTCGCGGGCTACGTGCTGCTGCGCCGGACACACTTCGGGCGCTACAGCATCGCTATCGGCTCCAACCCCGAAGCGGCGGAGATGACCGGCATCGCGGTCGAGCGGCACCGGATCTACGCCTACGTCCTGATGGGCGCCATGGCCGGGCTGGCGGGTGTCATGCTGACCGGCAAGCTGAACGCAATCCAGGCGACCTCGGCGCCCTATTTCAACCTGCATGTGATTGCGGCGGTCGTGGTCGGTGGCACGTCGCTCTTCGGCGGACGGGCCTCGCTGATCGGTTCGTTCGCCGGTGTCCTGCTGTTGTCGATGATGATCAACGCGCTGGTGACGCTGCGCATCGAGTTCTTCTGGCAGTCGGTCGCGTCGGGGGTGGTAATCATCGCCTCCGTCACCCTCTACACCTGGCTCCAGAGAAAGGACCGCGACGGCGCCCGCAGCCTGCTCGCGGCGGCTCGGACCCCCGAGAACCGCCGCCTTCTGCGCTTGTCAGCCGCTATCGTCGGCGCGGTCACCCTGCTGCTCGCCCTCGGATGGTTGCTGGCAGGCGCGCCGAATCCAAGCGGCTGAATCCACAATTCCGACAGGAGAAGACGCAATGTCCAAGCAGCTACTGACAATGGCCGCGGTGGCGGCTCTGATGAGCAGTACCGCTCTGGCCGCCAATCTGCCGCTCAAGGCGCTCCCCGACGACGCCGACCGTGACTACTGGGTGCCGGAGCAGGTGAACGCCGAAGGCAAGCTGGAAGCTCTGCAGGCCGTCGTCGGCGGGGAAGCCGTTCCCTACTCCGGGTCCCAGGACAAGCCGATCCGGATCGCGCTGATCTACCCTTCAGCGGACGTCTCCGATTTCTGGGCCCGCAACTATCTCGCGCTGACCAAGCGGCTGGATCAACTCGGCATCCAGTACGAGACCACCGAGTTCGCCTCCCGGCAGATCGAGCACTCGCTCCAGGCCACCTATACCGAGCAGGTGGTGCAGGACGCCGATCTGTACGACTACGTCATCTTCGGTCCTTCGGAGCTTGCGACCCAGGCCGACAACATCGACAAGCTGGCGGAGACCGAAGGGTTCGACACCTACGTCTGGGCATTCCACACGCCGCTGAAGTACCTGAAGAACCAGCCGGATGTATGGCTCGACTTCTCGTCCGCCTACGGCGCTCTGAAGATGTGCGATTACATGCTGTCGCGCCTCGGCAACGACGTCACCTACGCCCTGAATCGGGGCATTCCCGGCATCACCGACAACCAGCGCTCGGGCGATTTCATGAATTGCGTCGCGGAGAGGGGAAATTGGAATGCAGTCTACGAGCACTATGGCGAGTACCAGCGCGAGGGCGGTTTCGACGGGACCAACCTGATCATGCAGGCCTATCCCGAAGCCAAGGTCATCCACAACGCCAACACCGCGATGGCAATGGGCTCGGTCGAGGCGCAGGTGGCAGCGGGCAAGGAGAAGGAGATCTTCTCGACCGGCTGGGGCGGCACGGGACTGGAGCTCGAAGCGATTCGGCGCGGAGAGCTGGACGCTACCCCGATGCGCATGGGCGACGATGTCGGGGCCGCAACCGCGGAGGCGATCCGGGCCGACATGGAGGGGCGCAACGACGAGCTGCCGTTCGTGTTCCTCGGCCGGATCACCGTCGCGCACGATCAGATGAGCATCGAAGAGATCGATGCTCTGGAGCAGGAGGCATTCCGTTTTTCCGGCGTTGGCGCTCTGAAGCGCTGAGAGAAAGCGAGACCTGAGGCGGCGCCCTGTCCAGCGCCGCCTCAGATCGTCCCTGCCTGACCACACGCAAGGTCAAGTGGCTCGTATCGGATTCGTGAGCGCGTATCCCGGATCTACTGTCAACCGGGGCGACCGGCTGGCTGACGAGGCTGCGCCTCAAACCGACAAGGTATACACAGCGCCTCCTTTTGGCGTATCTCCCGGAGCGACGTACCCATCAAAGCCTCTTACCTGCCACCTGAAAACCCGCCTCGAAAACCTGGATCAACTGTGAAGATCGGCACGGCTCATGATATCCGGGCGCGAGACTTCGGGGTTGATGCGACAAGGCACCGGGACGGCATCCCCATCGCCCGATCTGATCCACCTCGCGACCCTGACAGGGGGTGGGAATCCAGCACGTACCTCATTCGCCGGAACCAAGCAGTTCCTCTTCCGTCATATCGAAATCGTCCATGAATTCGATCCTGACCTTGTGGTCGAGGAATCCCACGTCTCGTTCGGGCAGCTCCTCGGCTTCATCCGGGACGATCATGGCAACCGGCCGCTTCGACTTTCCGTCCAGAACCCCCACCCGCTCTCCCGCCCGGACCGCAGTGAGCACCCTGGAGAATTGCGCCTTCAATTCGGCGACCGACATGTTGATCATGCATGCACCTCGTCGCTGTCGTGTCATCCGCTCGTATCGCTCCCGCCGCAGGATTCATTGCCCGACCCGGTTTCCGTAGGGATAACGCTCGGCGAGAGCACTCTGAAATCTTCGAATCCCTGTGAACGAAGATGAGCATGGCGTCGGACTCGTGGGTGCAGAGAAAATCCGGGACGCTTCCCCTGCGTTTTCGGAACTCGGGCTCCAGTATCTCCACCTCGGGATCGAGTCGATGTATCGCCCACTCGATGATCGGGACGAGCATTCGGTCGGTTCCGCCATCGGCCACGATGGACCAGGTCAACTGCCAGCTCACCTGGCCGATCCGAACTCGAATGCCAACTGCTCGAGCTCACGGTTGACCGGCGAGCCGCCGATGAAATCGACGACCGCCTGCTGGCCGATCGGCCGTGTCGTCGATTCCGCTCCGTCCGGCAAGTTCGCGCGCCATGTCCCCGAGACCGGTCGAAAGGCGCTGACCGGTCCGTCGTTCTTCGTGAGCGCACGCTCGACGAATACGAGGTCGTCGAAGGAAAGCTGCCGCGCCACTTCGGGGGAATGTGTGTTGAGCACGACCTGCCGCAAGGGATTGTCGGTGCCAACCGCATCACTCGCATCGACCGCGTAGTCGCGCAGGAGCTCGGCCAGGTTCGGCACGCGTGAGGGATAGATGCCGTTCTCGGGCTCCTCGATGCACAGCACCGCGCGATCCTGTACGTCGACCAGCATCAGCACCAGGGCGATATAGCGCAGCGTACCGTCCGAGAGCGAGCGGCCGTACAGCCAGTTCTTCACTCCGGGAATGCGGGCCCGCAGGGCGAGTTGATCCCGGACATCGTCGGAGTGGACACCGATCTCCGTGATATCGGAGTTGAGCTGCCGGAGCCGGAAGAGGATCTCCGCCTCTGCGGCAGGATCCTTGGCAATGAGTGCATGGAGCGTAGCCGGTATGTGGCGGCCCGAGGCCGAGACGTGTCTCGGCGCCGAGCGGCTGTCCGGAGTCCGCATCGCACTCGGCTCCAGGTGCAGAATGCGCCAGGACGCCATCTCCCGCCGTGCGGCAAGGACGGTCGGATAGTCACGGGTGTTCGTGCCACCCACCACCGTCAGTGGAGATCGGCCCACCGGTGAAGGCCGTCCCCGGCTACCGCCATCGCCGTGGAGCTGAATCCGGTCTTCCCTGGTCGAAATCAGTGGTCCACGGCGTCGTCCCCCCAAAGCGACCGCCTTCCTGAAGTCCTTCGACGAATCGAATCCGATAAACTGCCGGAAGGCTCCGAGCCTCGCGGGTATCAGGCTCTCGTGCTCCACCAGCAGGCGATCCGATTCCGGCTCGTACTCCAGTCGGATCGTATAGACCAGAAGCGATGCACTCGGTCTCGCGGTCTGACCGAAATCGTCCTCCACCTCCGACGGCACCACCATGCGCGCACAAAGCTCGATCCGACGATTGGGATCCCGGCCGAACACCAGATCGAGGGGAGAGCAGCCACCGTCGTTCGTGCGCCGCACCGCGGCGGCCGCGCCCGAGACATCCCGGTCCGCCAGAGCGGCAAGAAAGTGAATTGCATCGAACAGGTTGCTCTTGCCGACCCCGTTGTGGCCAGTGAAGCAGGTGAACGGCCCGAAGCGGATGTGCGCCTCGCGGATGCTCTTGAAGTGTTTGATGGACAGACTTACGAGCATGGCGGACAGACTCTGCGGATCGGCGCGGCGATCCCCACGAACCATTCGGGTCGGGTGCCCGGTGGGGACAAACCGCAGTAACATCCTACACTGGCCGCGCCGCGATAGTCGTTCTGCCGCAACCGTCGTTGCACCGCGCCGAACGGGACGTGAATCGGACGGAGACACGCATGCCCAGCTTTGCCATCGAGCCGCCGCCGGTCGTCAGCCTGCCCATCGCCGGGTCCGACGCGATGTTCCCGGTCCGCCGGGTCTACTGCATCGGGCGGAACTACGCCGCGCACAGCATCGAGATGGGGGGCGACCCGGATCGGGAGGCGCCCTTCTTCTTCCAGAAGAACCCCGACAATCTCGACCCATCGGGCGAATTTCCCTACCCGCCCAACTCCACCGACGTGCACCACGAGGCCGAGCTGGCCGTCATGCTGAAGTCCGGTGGCGTGAACATCCCCGTCGACCGTGCGCTCGAACACGTCTACGGCTATGCCCCAGCGCTGGACATGACCCGCCGCGATCTGCAAAGCGAACAGAAGAAGCTCCGCCGGCCGTGGGAGATCGGCAAGGCGTTCGAGCGCTCGGCCCCGGTCGGGCCCGTGCATCCGGCGTCGGAGATCGGCCATCCGAGCGACGGCAGGATCGCGCTCGCGGTCAACGGGGCGCTGCGCCAGGAAGGGGACCTCAACCACATGATCTGGAAGGTGCCGGAGATGATCTCGTACCTCTCGGACTACTTCGAGCTTGCCGGGGGCGACGTCATCCTGTCGGGAACGCCATCGGGCGTGGCCGCGATCGCCAGGGGCGACGTGATGGAACTCGAAGTGCAAGGTCTCGGCGCCATGACCGTGCGGGTGGTATGAGCGAGGCGTCCGCCCCTCACCGCCGGTGCGATCCGGCGCGCAGCCCGGGGCCGAGTCGCCCGGCCGTCCGCGCGGCGGTGCTCGCGCTCCTCCTCGCCAATACGGCCTGCGCCACCCAGACGGCCGAACCCGTTTTCGATCCGGACCCGGTGCTTCATCCGCCCGGCGGGCGCATCGTCTTCAACCGGATGTGCGCCGACGAGGAGTCGCATCGGGTCAAGGCATACGCCCGGATGGAGTCGCCCGACGGCCGGGCGCGGGCGGTGGTGGCAGTGCTGGTGGGATACCCGGCGATGGGCGGAAAGACGGTCCGCGTCGACGTGCGATTGCAGCGGCTGAAGCTCGACGCGGCCGACGACTGGCGCAATGCGCCGTTCACGATCCGCCTTGTCGCCCGCCGCGATCGTGCGCTGGTGGAAGGACCTGAGATCGGCGCCTACATGGAGGACGAAGGGGGCGAGAGGCGCTTTCGCACCAGCGAATCCGGAACTCTGGACTGGATGACGTTCGTGGAGCCCGACGATGAGGAGAAGGACTCCGACCGCTTCTACCGCCACAGTCCGAACCTGGGTTTCAAGGCGCCGGAGCTGGGGACGGAGCGACCGGGGGACGAATTCGACCTGGCGCTCATGCTGCACAACCGGTCGAACGGACGCACGTTCGAGCTGTCCGGGCCCCGGGTGCGGATCCCCGAACGCCTCCGGACCATGGACCCACCGACCCCCAAGGCCCTCGGATTGGTGGAGACACTGAATCCCTCTCAGGAGGGCGGGCTTTTCGACTTCCTCAGTCAGGCCTGGAAGTACCGCGAGTGCATCGAAGAACGACGCGCCGCCAAGCGGTTCCTCGGCCCCTACACCCCTTCGGCGCAGCGCGATGGCGGGTGAGCGTCACCACCGTCGAGCGGGATCGACTGCCTCAGTCCGTCGCCTCGGCTCGTTGCATCAACGGGCCGCCTCATGCGCCCGCCCCGGCGCTCGCGTACCCGGCCACCCTGACGAGCATCATCCCCCCGACCCCGAGCAGCGTCAGCGATACGAACCGCTTCAACGCGATGCTTGATACGCGGTGGGCGATGCGGGCGCCGAACCACACCCCAACCATCAGCAGCACCGAGAGTGCCGCCGCGACTGCGATGTCGATCGCACCGTAGAGGAGGTTGCCCGCGGTCGCGAAGGCGGAGATCGGAAGCTGGATCACCTGGCTCAGCCCGACCGCAGCAAGGACCGGGACATGCATCCACAACAGGATCGGAATGAGCACGAGGGGTCCGCCGGTGCCGCTCATCGACGAGGCGATGCCGGTCACGGCCCCGACAAGGAGCAGCGGCCCCCTCGCGAGCGTGCGCGGCGTACCGTCCACCGGGATCTTGTCGCGCAACGAATTCAACGCCGAGGCAATGATGAGCACCGCGATGAGCAGCTCCAGCGCGAACCCGGGCGCCGCATTCGTGACCGCCGCCCCCACGAACGCCCCGGGCATCGCACCTCCTGCGAGCCAGGCGGCGTCGCCCCACCGTATCGAGCCCCGACGCGCGAACTCGACGGAGCCCACGCAGCCTGCGAAGAAATAGGCGACCATCGCGCTTGCGATAGCGACGTGGATCACCATTCCGCCGATGTACGTCAGGGCCGGAACCAGGAGCACGCCGCCGACACCGATGGCGCCAATGAGCACGCCGACCAGCAACCCGATCCCGAGCAGCGCCGCGAACATCCCTCCACTCACCACCCCTCGCTCCTGCTGCCGGCACCATGCCCTCCAACGACCGTCCCCGCGAAACCAACACCGAGTCGCGGCCGGAGGTATCGCACTTCCTGATCACCCGAGCTCGGTCTCACCGCATGGGAACGGTGCCTGCGCGCGTACTTGCGGCCGCGGCATTGCAATCGCTTTTGCTTCGTTGTTTGATAGGCCATGTCTATCGAATTCCCACTCGTCTGATGCGGCCCCGAGCACGGCCGCTGGTCATGATCGACATTGAGCATCGACATTGAGCCATGTTTCTGAGGCAGTTTCAGTATCTGATCGCGCTTGAGCAGGAAGGGCATTTCGGCCGCGCCGCCACCCGCTGCAATGTCTCCCAACCCACGCTGTCGAGCGCGATCAAGCATCTGGAAGACGAGATCGGAGTGCCTATCATCCTGCGTCATCGACGGTTTCAGGGATTCACCGAAGAGGGCCGACGGGTTCTGGAGTGGTCGAAGCGCATCGTCGCCGATCGTCAAGCCATGGTTCAGGAGCTCGGCATCATGCGCAACCAGCTCCACGGACACCTGCGCATCGCTGCGATGCCGATGAGCATGCCGCTCACGGGGCTCATCGATCGTCGGTTCTCGCAGGAACATCCGGCCGCCTCGGTCGACATCCAGTTCGTCGGGCTCGAAGAGATGCGGCTCGGGCTTGTCAACTTCGAGTTCGACATCGCGATTACATACCTGGAGCAGCTCGCCTCCGATGATCAGCTCGACTCCCTCCCGCTCTACGAAGAGCCCTTCCACCTGCTGATTCCAGACAACGACTGGTTCCGCGGGCGCAAGACGGTGACCTGGGCGGAAGCCGCGAAGCTGCCGCTCTGCCTGCTCTCTCCCCAGACCCACGAGCGTCAGATTACCGACAAGGCGTTTGCGAGCGCCGGATGCACGCCGCGACCGCGGCTGGAATCCAACGCGATGATTGCCCTCGCCGTGCACGCAGTGCAGGGAGAGAGCGCCACCATCGTCCCTCGCTACTTCATCGAGAGCATCGGCGGGATGGCCCGGACGCGGCTGTTGCTGCTCGAAGAGCCGACCGTCTCCCAGCCGGTCGGCCTCGTCTGGCTGAAGGGCGATCCGATGCTGCCGATGACCAAGGCGGTCGTCGACCTGATGGAGGACGCGCACCGGTGCGGCCCCGTCTATCCGGAGCGCGAGCATTAGGCCATCCCGCTCGGGCGTCCCCCCGAACCCGGGAGGAGAGGCGAGCGGTCATGTGAATCGCGTCGGGACAGCGGCACCGCCGCGAGGGCAGGATTCGCGCGCGCAGGGTCATGCATCCGGCCCGCCGCCGTGCCGGCGCCGACGCCACCGGACGATTCCCGCGAGGAGCGCGGCGAGCGCTACGGGCGTGAAGAAGTTGGCGGCAATCACCCGTGCCTGCAAGGCTTCCACCCGGGCACGGACCCGCGCCCGTATCTCGCGCTCGCGATGGCGCAGCGGCAGAAGCCCCCGCCGAATTCCGGTCACCATCTCCGCGACCTCGCCCCGAAACTGCGCCGGCGTGGCGGCACCCGAGGCGGCGGTGAGCTCTTCGATATGGCGCTCACCCTGCGCGATCCGGCGGGTGAGCTCTGCCAGCTCTTCCCGGGTGTCCGCCTCGCCCTCCCGGAAGAGCTGCTCGAAGCGGGTGAACGGACGCCGGAGACGACCGCGGGTGCGAATCCCGGCGAGCGGGGCCGCGACGCCGCCGAACTCGACCATGTTCAGGAGGAACGCCCGGTTGTCGTTGATGGGACGGGCCAGGGTCCCGCCCGCCGCATCCGCGACCTCCACGGAGAACGGATCGAAGATCCAGTCCACATCCGCGACCACGAACACCCGTGCGCCGGCCTCTCCCTCGATGCCGGTGAGCGCGCTCGGGAACGGACCGGATGCGTAGGCTGCGAGCACGCGCGAGCCACCGCCGGCGACAAATTCCGATGCGAGCGCCGCGGGAGCCGCATCCACGAAACGCTCGCGCGCGAGCACCCCGCTGCGCGCACTGGTGAACACAAGCGGCACGATGCCGGAGACAGCGTCCACCTCCAGCGAGCCCGGCTCCGCGAACAGCAGCTCCCGCAACGCACCGGTCACGGGATGCGACATCGCGAGCCCGGACTCCGGGACGCGTATCCAGAACGGATAGCCACTCGCACTCGCTCCATCCATGGATACCGGGGCCGCGAACGATTCGTCGCCCACTACCTCCCCGGCGTCGAAACGGAATCCGAACGCCGCGAGGAGATCGGTGATGTCGTCGAGCTCATCGGACGGCGCCGGGAACGTGCCCTGGCTCGCGCGGTTGAACCGGGCGAACGGATCGACGAGCACGATGAGCGTACCGCCGCCGGCGACGAAGCGATCGATCGAGCTCAGCATGGAGCGCTTGAGCACCGTGGCGTCGATGACCAAGAGCACGTCGAGGCCGTCCGGCAGTGCGTCGGCGAAGTACGGCACCACCGCGAGATCGCTGCTCGCGCGCAGCTCGGCGAGCAGGGTCAGTCCCTCGCGCCCGGTGCGAATCGCGCTCGGGGCGACGAGCGGGCTGAGCACCGCGACGCGCGGGGTGCGCTCGCGCACGAGGACGCCGATGGCGGACGCGAGGTCGTACTCCAGGAGTTCGGCACGGTCGACGTCGAGGTACGGCACGGCCAGGGTACGGTCTTCGTGGCGAAGCTCCACCCCGAGGAAGAAGGCGTCGCCGCTCGTCATCGGGACCCTGCGCATGCCGGCGCCCAAGGCGTCGATCTCGGTTTCGGAATCGGGGCGCGGATCACGATGGCGCACCGCGAGGTTTCCGTCACTCGAACGCGCGAAGGCGTCGAGCATCGCCCGGGCGCGGCGCGCGTGGGTGCGAATCGCGGTGGGAATGCCTTCCTGCTCCACGCTCCAGTAAAGCGCTGCGGCGACTTCACCCGGCAGCGCCTGGAGGATGGAGCGCGTGCCCGGCGCCGGCGTGTGCTCGCGCTCCTCGCTGATGTCGACGAATCCGCCCCAGCGCTCGGCGAGACCGGTAGCCGCACCGACGCAGACCGCGAGCGCGACGAACCCGGCCGCCCCGCGCAGCACTACGGCGGAGCCCGGCGCCGCCGTCCTGCGCAGGGCGACAAGAGCGCGGGTGAGGGCGAGAGCAAGGATCGGAAACAACCCGAAGTACGCGAGCGCCCCCACGCCGAGCCGGCCGCTCGCAAGCTCTTCCGTCCAGCGGCGGGGTCCGAGCGAGGTCACCACCTCCACGCCCCTGGCGGGCAACCAGTCATCGAGGCGGTGCGCAACACCGTCGGTACCGGCCATGACCAGCGCGAACAGCGCGCAGGCCCCCGCCACGAACGCGGCGGTGGCGTCTTCGGTCATCGCGGCGGCGGCGAGGGCCACGGCGTGGAAAGCCGCCAGCAGGGCGAACGCGGCGAGCCAGGCTCCGGCGGTGGCGCCGATGTCCGGCTCCCCCAGGTAGAAGACGGTGGCGGGAAATACGGTGGCTAGCAGCAGTACGAGAGCGAGCACCGCGAGGCCGGCCAGAAACTTCCCCGCCACCAGCGCCGCGTCTCCGACCGGCAGGGACATCGCGAAATCGAGACCGCGGTCGTCGTGTCCGCCCGACCAGGCGCGCATTGCCAGCGCCGGGACGAACACGATCGCCGCCCAGGGCAGGAACAGCGAGAAGAGCCGCACCGACGCCTCGTTGGTGGAGAGGAACTCGCCGACCACGAAAACCGCGATGCCGACGCTCAGCACGCATCCGAGCGCGAGCACCCAGCTCATCGGAGAATGGAACGCGAGCCGCACCTCGTGGCGCGTCACCGCGGCGGCGGCACGCACGAATCCGGGCGGGCGCCCCGGGTCAGGGCCGGCCAAGCGGGAATTCCGGGTCGTGACCGGCGAGGCGGTGAAACGCGGGGCCGAGCCGGCCGCGCTCGTCGACGAGATCGGCCGGCACGGCGTCGGCAACGATGCGTCCCCGCTCGACGAGGAGCACGCGGGTCGCGACCTCCTCTGCCTCCTCCAGCACGTGGGTTGACAACAGGATCGCCTTGTTCTCCGCAACCTGTCGAAGCAGTGCGCGAATGCGCGCGCGTTCCACCGGATCGAGGCCGTCGGTGGGCTCGTCGAGGATCAGCACCGGAGGGTCGGGCAGGAGCGCCTGTGCCAGCCATGCCCGCTGCCGCCAGCCCTTCGAAAGCTCGCCCATCAGCGCGCCGCATGCCTCGCGGGCGTGCACGAGCCCGGTGGCACGGTCGATCGCCGCGGCGAGCGCCGACCCGGCGAGGCCCCGCGACTCGCCACAGAACCGGAGGAATTCGCCGACGGTGAGGCGCGAGAATCCGGTCGCCGCCTCGGGCAGGAATCCGATCGCGGCGGCGGCCGCGCGGCGTTCGGCGATCACGTCGCGGCCGTCGACGCGGGCGGTGCCGCCGGACGGACGGAGCACTCCTGCGAGCATCCGCATGGTGGTGGTCTTGCCGGCACCGTTGCGTCCGAGAAACGCGCACAGCTCGCCGCGCTCGACGCGAAACGACAGCCCCTCGACCACCGTGCGGTGGCCGAAGCGCATGGTGAGTCCGAGTGCTTCGATCATCGCCGCTCAGGCCCCGGGGGCGACCGACCGGCGCACCGAGCCTCCATCGCACATGCGCATGACCCGCGCGAGGTCGCGGTGAACGTCATGGCAGCGCCGCCGACCACCGACGATGAACACCGCGAAGTTCGCCCACATGGCAGCGTATCCGCAGCGCAGCACCCATCTTACGGCGCCGCGACCGATCCGAGCGACGCAACGCGAGCCTTCCGGGCCGGCCCGGCCGGTGACGTGGGGACACCCGGCGCGATACCCGTGACTGCACGGTCGGGTTCGCCGAACGCGGTATCGAGTCCCTTGCCGCAGTCCGGCACCCTCCGACTACTTCGCGGGTAGAAACCCCGCGACGATGAACAGCGCGACGCTCGCCCACATGGCAGTGTATCCGCAGCGCAGCAGCCATCGTGCGACACCGGGACCGATTCGGAGACGAGAAGCCACCGACCGCGCTCCGAGGGTTGCGAACACCGCACCGGCGATGGCGAGCCCGATGACGTTCGGCCGCTCCGTCACCAGCCCGAGCCACTCCAGGATCATGGATTCGCCCCGCGCCGCAACGAGACAGGCAAGGCCGGTCAACCGCGGCGGGCAATCGCCTCCACGAGTTCGTTCTGCACCGAGCCGCCGCCCCCGAAGCTCTTCATCGCCTCTTCATGGAGGATTTCCAGGGCCTCGCGCTTGTAGTCGTAGGCCTCCGGAGTGCTCAGCAGGTGGAACTCGCGCGGCCTCGGGAGCTCGATGTCGATGACCGTGCGCACGGTCACCGGCCGGTTGGAGAGCACCACGAGCCGATCCGCGAGGAAGATGGCTTCCTCGATCTCGGAGGTGACGAAGAAGTGGGTACGCCCGGTCTCCTCGAAGAGCCGGAGGAGAAACTCCTGCATCAGCTCGCGGGTCATCGCGTCGAGGCCGCGAAACGGCTCGTCCATGATCATGATGGACGGGCTGTTGATCATGGCCCGCGCAAGCTCCGCCCGGCGCTGCATACCGCCGGAGAGCTGCAACGGGAACTTGTCCTTGAACTCCGCGAGGCCGACCTTGTTGAGCAGCCTGTCGATCTCGCGGTCGAGCGCCGCGCCGCGCATGTCGCCGCGCAGCTTCGGCCCGAACGCGACGTTCTGGTACGTCGTCAGCCAGGGCATCAGCGCCGACTCCTGGAACACCACCATGCGGTCCCGGCTCGTGCCGGAGACGATGCGCCCGTCGACGGCGATGCTTCCCTCGTCAGCGCGCTCGAAGCCCGCCAGCAGGTTGACCAGCGTGGTCTTGCCACACCCGGACGGACCGACCACCGCGGTGAACTGTCCCGGCGGCAGATCGAGGCTCACCGACTCGATGACCTGCTGCCAGCTCCAGTCCTCGCCGTAGCCCTTGCGCACGCCGTCCATGACAATGGCCCCGGAAGCCCGTCCGGAAGCGCCGTTGATTTCGCTCATCGTTTTCGGCTCCGCCCTGCCTCGACGCGAGCCAGCCCGAAATTCGGACGCGGATGTGGATCCGATCGAACGTCCGCTTGCGTCGCGCATTCGTGAAATTTTCGGGCCGGAAGGCACCCGGAGCCGACGACTGACATGAACGGTTGCTGCTTCATCGTCCGCTTCCACGCCTCAGAAGAGCCGCCGCCACGGCATCGCCCAGTCCCCGAGCCACCGGATGGCGCTGCTGGAGACGTAGCCTGCGATCCCGATACTGATCATGCCCACCACGATGTGCGGCAGCGAGCCGCCCATGTAGGAGTTCCAGATGAAGAAGCCGAGGCCGCCACCACCCTGGGTCCCCCCGCCCGAAATCATCTCTGCCGCGAGCACCACCTCCCAGGTGATCCCCATGCCGACGGCGGCGCCGGTGAAGATGGAAGGCAGCGTACCCGGAAGCACGATCTTCCAGAACATGTCCCACTGGGTCGCACCCATCGACTGCGCCGCGCGCAATAGCGAGATGTCGATGGTGCGCGCCCCGCCGAGCACGTTGATGACGATGGTAAAGAAGGCCCCGAGGAAAGTGACGAACGCGATCGACATCTCGTTGGTCGGCCAGAAGATGAGCGACGCGGGCACCCACGCGAGCGGCGGGATCGGGCGCAGGATCTCGAACACGGGGAAGAAGAATTCGCGGAAGTACCGGTTGACCGCGAGCGCAAGTCCGAGCGGGATGCCGACGAGCTGGGCGACGAGGAAGCCGGCCAGCACGCGCTTGAAGCTCAGGTACCAGCTCTCCCAGTAACCGGGCTGCGGCAGCACCGACATCCAGGCCACCGCCACGTCGGTCGGCGGAGGAATGAGGCCGATGAACGGCAGCGTGAACCCGAACCACTGATCCCAGCGCGAGCCGACCTCCCAGAAGACGAGCGCGATTACGACGGCGGCGATGCCGCGCCAAAGCTTGCGGTTGTCCTTCAGGCGCTGAAGGCGGGTCCGCTTTCTTACCACTCCCGCGCCTTGCACCATGTCCGACACTGCCGTCATCGCTTGCCCCGCGGTTTGCCGCGCTCCGGGTTCCGGTGGCTCAGGCGAGCTCGCGCTCGCCGGCCTCGAACGCCTTCAGCGCTTCCTCGTGCACCGCATCCTTCGCCTCCTCGACCAGCACCCGGAACTCCTCCGAAGAGAGCAGGTGATAGTCGCGGGGGCGGGGAATGTCGACGTTCACGATGGTCTTGACCCGACACGGTCGGGTGGTCATCACCACCGCCCGATCTCCGAGAAAGATCGCCTCCTCCAGATCGTGGGTAATGAAGAAGATCGTGACCTTGGTACGGTCGTACATCTCGAGCAGTGCCTCGTGCATGATGGACTTGGTAAGCGCGTCCATCGCGCGGTAGGGCTCGTCGAGCAGCAGCACCTTGGGATCGTTGATGAGAGCGCGGACAATCTCGGCCCGGCGCGCCATGCCCGAGGACACCTCGCCCGGGTACTTCTCGGCGACATCACCGAGCCCCGCCTCGGCGAGCATGTGCCGCGCCTTCTCGCGCGCCTCGGCCTTCGACAATGTCCCCTGAACCATCGGCCCGTAGGCCACGTTGTCGCCCAGCGTCTTCCAAGGGAAGAGTGCGCCGTTCTGGAACACCACTACCCGGTCCGCGCCCTGGCTCGCGAGCGGCCGCCGTTCGTCGCACAGCACCTCGCCGTCGAGCCGGATCTCGCCGAAAGTGAGGGAGTGGAAGCCCGCGATGGCGTTCAGCAGCGTCGTCTTCCCGCACCCCGACGGCCCCACGATCATGCAGACCTCGCCGGCCCCGATCTCGAGCGAGCAATCGTCCACGGCGAGGACGTTGACTCCCTCCGGGTCGTAGATCTTGGTGACGTTGCGAATGCTGATCGCACCGGTACGGGCGGTGGTGGACATCTCGGCGGTGGACATCAGCGTCCCTCCAGCGCGAGCGCCCGGGTGCGCCACTGCATCATCCGGTTGCCCGCGATGCGCACCAGGACCGACGTGCCCCAGCCGACAAAACCGAGGGTGATCATGCCGATGACCATCGGCACCGTCACGTTGTTCATGTAGGCGTCGACGATGAGGTAGCCGAGCCCCCAGTCCCCCGACACCATCTCCGCCGCGACCAGGGAGAACCACGCGACCCCGATGCTGATCTGCAAGCCGGTGAAGATGAACGGCAGCGCACCGGGTACCACGACATGGCGGAAGATCTGCCACCGGTTGGACCCGAGGCAGCCGGCGGCCCGGAAGTACGATTCGTCGATGGACTGGACGCCGAGCATCGTGTTCAGCGTGGTCACGAACAGTGACGCGAGGGTCGCGAGGAAGATGACCGGCGCCTCGAATCCCCTGAACATCAGGATGGACAGCGGCACCCAGGCCAGGATCGGAATGGGACGCAGGGTCTCCAGGATAGGAAAAGTGTAGTGGCGAAACTGCACCGACCACCCCATGCACAGCCCGAGCGGCACTCCGACCCCGGTTGCGATGCAGAAGGCGAAGAGAATCCGCCGGCAGCTCACCCAGATGTGCTCGTAGTACTCGTCGGTGAAGATCGAGATTCCCTGGAACGGGTCGCGGGCGAAGAGGTCCGACAGCACCGCCACCGGACCCGGCATCTTCTCGAAGCGGGGCAGGTACCAGACCTCGCTGAACAGCCACCACAGCAGCAGCCATGCCCCGATGCCCAGCACCGTCAGGTACGGGCCGGTGGTCCGCACCATGCGGCCGGCGCGATATGCGAACAGCGCCATCCCGCGCGGCGGTTCGGATCTCCGGCCGGAAACGCTCTCGACGGGACTGCCGGTCATGAAATGAGGTTCCTCAATGACGAAGGTGGCGCGCCGGGAACCGCAGATCCCGCGCGGGGCGCGGGCGAACCGGGTGGTCGTCGGCTCGCCCGCACTCGCTGCATCCGGCCCGTCCTCCGACCAGCCGGATGCCCGGCTTGCGACTTACAACCGGTTTACATCCGGTCCGGCTACATCTGGGCCTTGATCACCCCGAGCGGGCTCGACAGGCCGCGCGCATCAAGAACATCGCGCGCCACGCCATCCATCACCCCGCCCTCGCGAATCGTCGCGGCGGCAGCGGGCTTCTTGGGCAGGCTGTGCAGGAACGCCGTCGCGTCGTCGAGGAGGCCCTGCACTCGTTCGGTGACGACGAAGTCGAGCTGAACCTTCACCTCGCCGCCGCCCTGCTCCGCCGGCCATCCGCCGAACAGTGAATGCTTGAGCACATCCTTGTCGATCTGCTCGGTCTGCGCCTCCGCCATCGAGGCGACCTCGTCCGCATTCGCCGGATCGAGCATGAAGAGCTGGGCATCGAGCTCTGCCTCCAGCCAGCCGCGATGGACGTCCGGACGCTGCTCGATAAGATCGTTCAGCATCACCATGAATCCACCGTCGAGGGCATCGAAGTCTTCGCCGCTGGCCGCGCGCCTGGCGATGCCGCCGAGGACGATTTTCGACGCGGTCGGCTCCCAGATCGCGGCCGCGTCGAGCTTGCCGGCCCGGAAGTTCGTGGTGATGACCTCGATATTCTGGTTGAGGTAACGCTTCGGCTCGATACCAGCCTTCTGGAAGGCGAGACGCGCGAAGCGGTCAGTGCACGCACCATGCGGCGCGGAGGTGATTTTACCGTCCATCCACTCGACCGCCTCTCTGCCGTTGGCGAACTCCGGCGCATCGTTGCGCACGAGGAAGATATTGCACTGCTGCTTCGATGTGCCGAGCACCGAGACGATCCGGATGTCCGTGCCACCGCGTTCCTTGATGTTGCGGAACGTGGACGCGATCGCCGGCATGTCACCCATGTATCCAATGTGCTGCTTTTCTCCGGTCATCGCGTTCACGATCACCGACCCCTGCAGGCCGATTTCGAAGGTGGCGGTCGAACCGTCGGGCAGGTAGTGCTTCCAGAAACCCTTTCCGTTGTTCACGACCCCGGACCAGGATTCGGTGTAGTACGGCTGGTAGCCGATGACCAGATTCACCGCCTCGCCTTCCTGGCCGAAGTCGACGCGGGCGGACGCGCTCTGCGTCACCATCGTCGCTGCAAGCACGGCCCCCACTGCTACCGCTGCCGCGCGCTGCTTCACGCTTGTTCGATCAGACATCGGGTCTCTCCCTTGTGACTTGGTGTAGTTATCGGTCGCGCAACCATTACGAGAAATTCCGTTTCTCGCGCACCAACTCCGAGAAATATCGTCTGGTGCTGATTTGCAGATACACCCTCCTCTTCGCAGGGAACCGCATCATCACGGATTCTCGCGGCTTTTGATCGGAGCCGAATTCCGTTGATTTGTAAATTCTCTCCGATCAATGGATTGATTGGTTCCGGCTATCGATCCACAAAACTTGCGCATCGTTCCGTACCGGGTTGTGCCTATCACTCGATAATCGAAATCTCTTGGACACTGCCACGGCGTGCACCCTACCATCGGATACGAATTGCAGTCGGCGCCCAGCGAACCGTGCGACGAAAAAAGGACAAGGGAGACTCCAGTCGATGGCAGAGACACCGAAGAGGCGGCGCAAGCTCACGCTACGCACCCTGATGCGCAAGATGCGCCAAGGCGAGCAGATCGTGCAGATGGCTATCTACGACTACCGCAGCGCCGTCATCGCCGACGAGCTCGGGATCGACATCCTGTGCGTGTCGGATACCGGCGGCATGATCCTGTTCGGACACCAGAGCACCGTCACCGTGACCTTCGACGAGGTGATGATGATGGCCAAGGCCATTGATCGCGGCTCGCAGTACGGGCTGCGCATGGTCGATATGCCGTACTGGAGCTTCCACACGTCAGCCGAGCAAGCGGTGGAGAACGCGGGGCGCTTCGTTCACGAGGCGAATGCCGAAGTGATGAAGTGCGAGGGCAATCGGCACCACGCGAAGAACATCGAGGCGATCGTCAGGGCGGGAGTCCCGGTACAGGGACACATCGGCATCACTCCCATGCGCATCGCCCAACTCGGTGGATTCTTCGCCCAGGGCAAGACCGCGGATCGGGCCCGGGAGCTCGTGGACGACGCGATAGCGTTCGTCGAGGCGGGGTGCTTCTCCATCATGACGGAGGTCACCACCCAGGAGGTGACCGAGTATCTCGCTCAAACCCTCCCGGTCCCGGTCATCAGCCTCGGCGGCGGTCAGGGCGGGCACGGCGTGCACATCATTACCTCCGACCTCATGCATCTCTACCCGGAGCACACGCCGCGTCATTCAAAGATCTACACCGACTTCATCCCGATCATTGAAGACGTGTTTACCCGCTATCGCGACGATGTCAAGAGGAACGTCTATCCGGGCCGGGAGCACTCGGTGTTCATGGACGAGGCCGAACTCGAGACGTTCGCCAGAGCGATGAACTGGGATTCGAAACTCGAGGAGATCGAGAGGCGGCGCCGCGAAGGATCGAAGTAATCCGCGTCGAACCGACGCAAGGAACCGGAGGTCTGCTCGACGCACTGCATGACAGGGGCGCATTCATCGATGGGAGCAATCAGTCTATTTGCTTGACGCAATTTACAAATCTCGCGCGTTGGTTTTTCATATCGTCAATCGCGAACGGTTTGCCGGGCACCGGCGCCCGCAAACTCGGGTCAACGAAGATAGCTCCGAGCCCGCATGGACGGTATGCGGGTATGAGACCGGAGCAAGCACCGAGGATTCGCTCAATGCCAGCCAGAAATCACAAACGTTGGAACGAGGTGCCCGGCGAACTCCGGGAAGGCGAGTACATCGACAGCCGGATCTACTCCGACCGGGCAATCTTCGAGGAAGAACTCGCAAAAATCTGGAAGAAGAGCTGGATCGTGGCGTGCCACGAGTCGGAGATTCCGGAGCCCTACGACTTCCGCACCACCACCATCGCCAGGGAGCCGATCATTGTGGCCCGCGGATCGGACAACCAGGTCCGTGCGTTCCTCAACGTGTGTCCGCACCGGGGCAACACCATCGAGAACCGCCCTTCGGGCAGCTTCCGGAACGGTACTGCATCCGGTGCTCCGAGACACATGACCTGCATGTACCACGGCTGGCAGTTCGACATGAAGGGCAACTGCACGCACATTTCGCGCGAGAAGGAGGGCTATCAGAACCGGCTCTCGCGCAACGACCTCGGGCTGCGACGCCTGCGGTGCGAGGTCCACTTCGGCGGTTTCGTGTGGGTCACCCTCGACGACGCGATCGGCAAGACGGTCGAGGAATGGGGCGCCGGCTGCTTCGACTGCCTGCAGAAACACGTGGATGCCGAGCCACTCGAAGTCTTCCATTACCACAAGGCGATCATCCACGCCAATTACAAGCTGTGGCACGACACCAACTCGGAGTTTTACCACGACTATCTGCACTACCATAACCGCATCACCGGCTTCAACGACGCTTACTTCGCGCGACAGAACACCGGGTTCGAGAATGGCCACGTCACCGTGGGTTCGTTCGAGGTGCAGTACGACAAATACGAGGGCTTCGAGTCGCGCGAATCGCTCTCCTTCCCCGGCCTGCCGCCGAATCACTGGTACATGATTGACATGTTCCCCGGGGTCAATTTCAACCTTCGGGGGTCGGCGTTGCGTTGCGACATCATGACTCCGCTGGCCCCGGACCGCGTGCTCATCGAATTCCGGGGGCTGGGGTTGAAGAGCGACACGCCCGAGGAGCGGATGTCCCGGGTCCGGCACCACAACAGCATCTGGGGTCCGTTCGGCCGCAACCTGCACGAGGATCTGCTCGCGGTGACCACCCAGCAGGCTGCAATGAACGAGCACGCCGAGCCGCGACGCATCCTGCACGGCCGCCACGAGAACAACACCATCCACGACGAAATCGGCATGCGTCACTTCTACGATGAGTGGGGCCGGTGGATGAACCGCAGACCGTCCGATCCGGAGAAACCGTACGCGGCCGCCGCCTGAGAGACCTGCATCGATGATCGCCACGCACGACACCATCCGCTCGACCATCTACGAAGCGAGCCTGGCCCTCGACGAGTGCCGGTGGGGGGATTGGCTCGCGCTGTGCGACGACGGGTTCTATTACGCCATCAAGGCGTTCAGCCCCGAAATCCGATACGACATGACCTATCTCGACGGTAACCGGGCAGAGATGGTCTCGATGTGCGACCTGCTGCCCAAGCACAACACGGACCGTTCACCGCTCGCGCGGCACACGGTCGTCTACCGGGTCGCTGTCGACGAGTCCGACGCGTCCGCGTCGGCAGTCTCGTCGGTCGCCGTCTACCGGACCGTCCTCGACGGTATGGCCTCCCATGTCGAGGCGGGATCATCGAACCTCTTCCTCGTCGGCAAGTACCACGACCGGTTCAGACTCGAGAACGGGGACGCGAAGTTCGTGGAACGCATCGTGCAGCTCGACACGCGACGCCTCGACAAGGGATCGCACTGGCCGATATGAACCCGACACGATCGGAACATGGTCGGCGAACCACAAGAGCCGATGCGACAGGTCCCCGTCCACGTACCGACCGAACGCGGGCGCGGCACCGAGGAGCAAGCCGGCCACTCCCCTGAACCTGAGAGGGGACCCGAGACCAAAACGGGGCGAACGATGACCTGGAAGCGTGTCTGTTCAGCGGGCGACATCGAGCCGGGTCGACTCGCCCCTTTCGTCGTGGACGGGATCACCGTCATCGTGGCCAACCTCGGCGACGACGGCTTCAGTGTATTCCCTCCCTCCTGCCCTCACATGGAGGAGCCGCTCGACCAGTCCGGAATATGTGCCGGACTCATCCTGACCTGCAGCAAGCATCTGCATCAGTGGAACATGCGCACCGGTGAGCCGACTGGCCCGGAAGAGAACGACCGCGAGCTGCTGCGCTACGAATCGAGGGTGGAAGGCGGCGAACTTCTCGCCCGCATCGACGGCGAACTCGTTTACGAACACGAAGACGACGAGGATGACGACTTCGAGTGGTAGCCCGCTCGGTGCATTGCCCCGCGGCAAGGGTCGACGTTGAAGGTCACGATCCGCACCAGGACGTCGATTCACGAGATCGAGTGCGCTCCGCGCGAACGGATTCTGTACGCAGCATTGCGCGCGGGAGTCCGTGTCCCTCATGAATGCGCGACCGGATCGTGCGGCACCTGCAAGGCGCGCGCTCGCCCCGGCACCGTCGAGGACGTCTGGCCGCAGGCGCCCGGACATGCCCATCTGAAACGCGAACGAGGCGAGTTCCTGATGTGTCAGGGCGTCGCGCTCGGCGACTGCGAGGTTCTCGTCCCATCCCGGATCGATGGGGTATCCGACACGGCGCGGGAACCACAATACTTGACCGGTGATCTGTCGGAGATCCGCCCCCTGACCCGCGATGTCGATACGTTCAGCATCGATCTCGACCGTCCTGTCACGTTCGATTCCGGACAGTTCGTGGTACTCGCGGTCCCCGGGCTCAACGGATATCGCGCGTATTCCATGGTCAACGGAGCGGCGGAAACCTCTCGCCTGGATTTCGTCGTCAAGCGCACACCGGGCGGAGGCTTCTCGGAATGGCTCGGGGTCGATCGGGCAGGCACCACGCTCGATGTCTTCGGGCCTTTGGGCAGGGCGACCTGGCGACCGGAGGAGGAGAAGGATCTCGTATGCATCGCCGGCGGCTCGGGCATCGCGGGAATGATGTCCATCGTGTCTCATGCCCTGTCGAGCGGACACTTCGAGCGACACCGGGGCGACGTGTTCTTCGGGGTCCGGACCCGGGAAGACGTGTTCTTCGCCGACGAACTCGCCCGGCTTGTCGACGCCGCGGGAGGTGGGCTCTCGGTGACCGTCGCCTACTCCGAGGAGTCGTCCACGGTCCGCGACCCGGATGTCCCCGGGGGCATCCGGGCCGCCCATGGCTTCGTACACCTCGTGGCCGGCGAACGCATGGCCGGAGCGTGGGGCAATCGCACTGCGTTCGTGGCCGGCCCACCCCCGATGGTGGACGGCGCGTTGCGCATGTTGATCGCGGAAGCCCGCCTCCCGGCCTCGGATATCCGGTACGACAAGTTCACCTGAAGCCAGGCGAATGCGCTACCCCTTGTCGGCCAGCCGATCGGAAGCCGATCGGAAGCCGGATCCTCGCATCAGCGCGAGACCGTGAGGTCCTTGTACCGTGGCAGCAGGCACGCCTGATCCTGCATCGCGTCGCGGCGGAACGGGGCGCCGAGTTCCTTGTTGACCACCACCTCGACGAGGGTCGTGGTGCCGTGGGTCTGCGCAGCGCAGGACTCGCGGATGGCGTCGGTCAGGTCCGCCATGGTGTCGACCCGCACCCCCTTCAGACCGAACGCCTCGGCTACCTTCGCGTAGCTGAAGGGGTCGCCGAGCTCGGTGCCGACGAAGCGCTCGTCGAACCACAGGATGTCGTTCTTCTTCTCCGCCCCCCACTGCTCGTTGCGGAACACCACCACCGTCACCGGGATGCTCATCCGGTCGCAGGTCGGCAGCTCGTTCAGGCTGATGCCGAACGCGCCGTCGCCGACCAGCGCCACCGCGGGACGCTCCGGCTGCGCGAGCTTCGCCCCCATGATCGAGGGGAAGGCGTAGCCGCAGTTGCCGAACATCCCCGGGGCGAAGAAGCTCCGCGGCTGTTCGAAGGGCAGGTAGCTGTTCGCCATCGCGCAGATGTTGCCGATGTCGGTGGAGACCATCGCGTCCGGCGGCAGGCCGTCCTGGATGGCCCGCAGCACCTGGCGGGGCGCCATCCGTCCCGGGGCGGCTTCCTGCGCCCGGGCGTTCCAGGTGCTGCCCGGATCGTCCTCCTCGTGGTCCCAGCCCGCGAGCTTCTGGAGCCACGCGGACTTCGCGGTGGCGATCCGGTTCCTGCGATCGTCCGCTTCGGCGCCCGGGGTATGCCCGTCCAGCGCCTCCAGAAGCTGGCGCGCGACGGCGCGGGCGTCGCCGCAGATCCCGACGTCGATCGGCTTGGCGAGGCCCAGCATATCGGGATTGGAATCGACCTGGATGATCTTCGCCTGTCCGGTCCAGTACTCGATGCCGTGCTGCGGCAGGGTGCTGAAGGGGTTGAGCCGGGTGCCGAGAGCGAGGATGACGTCCGCCTCCTTCACGAGCACCATCGCCGACTCCCACCCTTGGTAGCCGAGCGGCCCGACCGCGAGGGGGTGGCTCGCGGGGAAGCTGTCGTTGTGGAGGTAGCTGTTCGCGACGGGAGCGCCCAGGCGCTCGGCGAGCTGCCGGCATTCGTCGACCGCGTCGCTCAGGACCACCCCGGCCCCGGCCACGATGAACGGACTCTTCGCCGCCCTCAGCAACGCGGCGGCGGCATTGACGGTGTCCACGTCGCCGGGCTGGCGTCCGGGCCGGATGGGCTCGGGGATCTCGACGTCGATGATCTGGCAGAAATAGTCGCGGGGGATGTTGAACTGCACCGGCGCCGAGTGCTGGCGCGCGCGCTGGAAGCACCGGCTCAGCGCCTCCACCATGCGGTGCGGGTGCGCAAGGGTCTCCTGGTGACAGGTGATCTCCTCGAAGTACGGAAGCTGGCGGGTCTCCTGGAACCCGCCGAGACCCTGGGTCTTCGCTCCGGTCTCGGGCGTCACCACGATCATCGGGGTGTGGTTCCAGTACGCGGCCGCCACCGCGGTAACGAAGTTGGTGATCCCCGGCCCGTTCTGCGCGATGCACACCGCGACCTCGCCGTTCGCACGCGTGTACCCATCCGCCATGTGGGCGGCGCCCTGCTCGTGCGCGACATCGACGAACCGGATACCCGCGCGCTCGAAAATGTCGAGCCCCGGCATGAAGGCCGAACCGACGATCCCGAACGCGACCTTGACGTTGTTCACCCGCAGCGTCTCGACGAACGCCTCCTGAGAAGTCATCTGCATCGTTTTGAGTTCCGTTGATTGGGGGAAGCGAGCGCGGAGTTTACCCGACCGCCCGACACAGGATCATGGTGGAGACAGTCGCCGCACCCCATGAATCGCCGGCTGCGCTCCCGCCTTCCGGCAAGGACCGCCGGGCGGGCGAACCCGGCCTCGAGATTTGGACAAGGGCGATCGGATTTTCGTCTCCGCGAAGCCGGGATGGCGGGCGAAACCCTCCCGTGTCCGATGGGTCGGACTTGTCGCCGCCCATCCGAGTCCCGAGAATGCAGCGATGGCGGGAATCGACCATTCCGATGCGGGTGCCCCCGGTGGTGCGGGAGACGCCCTCGGCCGGCTGCGCGCCCAGGTGCTGGCCCGGTGGAGTACCTTCCCGGACGCGTTGCGCGTCGAACTCGACGCATTGCTCGCCGGCGCGATCGAGAAGGCCGCCGCCGCCCCGCCGGAAGTGCTGACGGTGATGGACCCGGCCAGCCGCCCCCAACGGCTGCGGCTCGCCACGGTGGTGGCGGAGGCCGACCTCGACAGCTTCTACCACAACGAATGGGCCGAACTCGCGGTCTCCCACGACGGCCGGCTCTTCCTCGTCTACCGCCGCCGCGACGGCGGTGACTACGCGGTCACCTGGTCGCAGGCGACCACCGTCCCCGCCCCCGTCATGCAGGCCCTGCCCGACGTGCTCGCCACCGCGATGCTCGAAGGCGACGGCGCGGAGGGATAACGAAAGTGCATTCCGCCCTCCTGCGGCGGCTCGCGTGCAGCCTTCTGCCGGTCGTGACGTGCGCGCTTCCGGCCGCCAGCCCGATCTCCGCCGCGACGCAGTACGGCACCGTAGGCTACCTGGAGATCGACGACATCATCGACCGGTTCTCGGACCGCTACCTCGCACGCGCCATCGAACAGGCGCAGGCCGGGAATATCGATACCCTGCTGGTGCGCATCGACACCGACGGGGGCGAGGTGCATCACGCGCGCAGCATGTTCAAGCGCATCCTGGACCTCGAAGCGGAAGGCATCCGCACCGTCGCCTTCATCGACTTCCGCGCGATCTCCGCCGGCGCGCTGATCGCCTACGCCCACGAGGAGGTCTACATCAGCGAGACGGCGTCGATCGGCGACATCGGCGTCGTGTTCCAGACCCCGGAGGGCCAGATCGAGTACGCCCCGGAGAAGTTCGAGACGGTGGTGCGCACCCTGCTTGCGCAGGCGGCGGAGCAGCGCGGGTGGAACCGCGGGATGCTGCTCAAGATGACCGCGCACAAGCAGTCGCTCTATCGGGTCACCCTGCCCGGCGGGCCGGTGGAGTACGTCATCGAGGACGACCTGCCGGAATTCCTCACCCGCCACCCGGACGTCGATCGCGACGATCCGCAGCAGGTCATCGTCTACCGCGGACCGGACCGCCTCCTCACCCTGACCGGGCTGGAAGCGGTGAGGTTCGGCATGGCGAGCGACAACATGGCCGACCTCGACGCAATGTACGAGCGTCTCGGGGTCTCCGCCGACGAGGTGGTCGACCTGTCTCCGCGCGGGACGGAGCGCGCGGCCTGGGCGCTGTCGCGCTTCGCGCCGGCGCTGGCGGGGCTCGCGGTGCTGTTCCTGCTCTTCGAGCTGAAGACCCCGGGGGTGGGTCTGTGGGCGGGGCTCGCCGCCCTGCTCGGGGCGGGGTTTCTTCTCGCCCAGTACTCGCTGGATCTGATGGAGAACTTCGAGCTGCTGCTAATCGTGATCGGCATCGGACTCGTCGCGGCGGAGATGTTCACCATGGCGGGGGGCGGACTGCTCGCCGCCCTCGGAGCGGCGGTCGGGCTGACGGGGCTCGTGCTCGCGTTCCTGCCGAACGAGTTGGAGTTCGACTTCGGCGATCCGATCTTTGTCGATGCGCTGCGCGACGCCGCGCTCAGCGGCGCCACCTCGGTGGGCATCGTGGCGGCCGGCGTCGTACTCGCCGCACGCTACCTGCCGCGCAGCCTCGCGCTCCACCGCCGCATCGCGGTACGGGAGGAAGTCACCGCCACGAGCGCTGGCGGCATCGAAGCCCGCACGGCCGTGTTGCAGGGGCAACGCGGCGAGGCAATCGAGGCATTGCACCCGAGCGGTATGGTGAGAATCGGCGCCGAGTCGATTCGCGCGCGGGCCGAGCACGGCGCGTACATCGCGCCGGGAGCGTCGGTGGAAGTGGTGTCGGTGGAATTCGGCGAGGTGATGGTGCGCCCTGCCGCCGACACCGTAGCAGCCGGGCCGGGCGCCGGGCGGTGAAACACGGATCGGCACTTGAACGGTAGACTGCGCGGTAGGTCGAGGGCGAGCAGCATCCCGCTGCGAGCAACCATTGGGCAGTGTCTCACCTTGACTCCTGAGCTCTCGGGGAAACCCGTTCATACAGGCCGGAGATACCCGGCAGAATTTCAAATGGACGAGGGGCTCACCGGCCTCGCCGCCCTGTTCGAATAGGCGGCAGGAACCCGCCCTTGGATAACCTCGTCCTGTCCGCTGCCGCCGGCGTCGACTGGCCGTCCCTGTGGCTCGCCGTCGGCCTGCTGGTCCTCGCCGTCGCCCTGCTCGTCCTCGAGCTCTTCGTGGTGTCGTTCGGGATACTGCTCGTGGGTTCCATCGCATCGGCGCTCGGGGCGATCCACTACGCGTTCGCCGCGCACGATGCGGCCGGCTGGGCGATGGCGGCGGTGGTCCCGGTCCTGGCGGTGGGGCTCGGACGATGGGGGCTCGCGCGCATCCGGCGATCGCGTACGCTTGTACCGAAGAGCGAGATCACCGCCGAAGCGGGCTATCATCACCATGCGCAAGCCGTCGGAGTGCATCCGGGCGCGACCGGGGTCATGGTCACCCCGGCCCGGCCTTCGGGCCGGGCGCGGTTCGACGGCGGGGAGTGCGACGTACAGGTGCAGAGCGGCAGCCTCGGGCGCGGCGAGAAGGTGACAGTGCTGCACATCGACGGACCCATCGTTTTCGTCGCGCCGGCGGAAACACACAACACCACCTCATGACCGGGGAGAAATCACCTCATGTCCATGACCTTCGACCTCATCATCGTGTTCATCATCGCGATCATCGCGATCCTCATCTTCGGCTTCATCTGGAGCGCGTTCTGGCTGTGGTGGCAGTCCATTCTCTCCAACGCCCCGGTGAGCCTGCTTCAGATCATCTTCATGCGTTTCCGCAAGGTGAACCCGTCGATCATCGTGACGGTGCGGATCACCGCCAAGAAGGCGGGCATCGACATCTCCGCCGACCAGCTTGAAGCCCACTACCTCGCGGGTGGCAATGTCGCGCGCGTGGTGCAGGCGCTCATCTCCGCGAGCAAGGCCAACATCAAGCTCGACTACGACCGCGCCTGCGCCATCGACCTCGCGGGGCGCGACGTGCAGGAGGCGGTCGGTACCTCGGTCAACCCCAAGGTCATCGACGTGCCCTCGGGGCAAATGGCGCGCAATACCATCGACGGCATCGCCGGCGACGGCATCCAGCTCAAGGTGAAAGCGCGGGTCACGGTGCGGACCAACCTCGACCGCCTCGTCGGCGGCGCCACCGAAGAGACCATCGTGGCCCGGGTGGGCGAAGGCATCGTCACCACCATCGGCTCGTCGGACAACCACATGGCGGTGCTGGAGAACCCCGACCGCATCTCCAAGGTGGTGCTGGAGCGTGGTCTCGACTCCGGTACTGCGTTCGAGATCCTTTCCATCGACATCGCCGATGTCGACGTCGGAGACAACATCGGGGCGCGCCTGAAGATCGACCAGGCGGAAGCCGAGAAACAGGTCGCCCAGGCGCAGGCCGAGCGCCAGCGCGCGCTGGCCGTCGCCCGCGAGCAGGAGATGGTGGCGCTGGTGCAGGAAAACCGCGCGAAGGTGGTGCTGGCCGAAGCCGAGGTGCCCAAGGCGATGGCCGACGCGTTCCGCGCCGGCAACCTCGGGGTGATGGACTACTACGGCATGCAGAACGTCATCTCCGACACCCGCATGCGCCAGAGCATCGCGGGCGAAGGGGACGACGCCGCGGCGACGGAGAGCTGAGGCGATGTCGCCGGGAGCCGGGGTTCTCGCAAAGCGGAACATGCCTCCCATGAAGATCGGCGAGGATTGACACATGGCATCACTCGGCGAACTGCTGCAGCGAGTCGCACGTTCACTCGAAGAGGCCAGCGAACAGGGGCCGGCGGACGACCTCCGCGCCCGTCTCGGGTACGGCGCCGGGGACGAGGACGACGACGGACTGCTGGAGGATCCGTTCCGGGAGCCGGCCGCCGAAACCAGTCGGCCGGAGCCCACCGAACGGGAATCGAAGCCTCGTACCGCCCCCCCACCGCCGACCGGCCGGAGGCCGGAGACGGTATGGCGCCCCCCGGCGTCCGGAACGCCGGCGTCATCCGGGGCGGGCGCGCGAGGGTACGGATCGATGCGCCCGCCACCGGCCGAGGCTCCTCCCCGACACCCGCGCTTCTCGCCGTCCGCTCCGCCCTCCACTCCCGTCGCAGCCGGAGTTCCGTTCCCGCAGCGTATTCGCGCGCGCCTGCGCAGCCCGGATGCGCTGCGCGAAGCGTTCGTGGTGAAGGAAATTCTCGATCAGCCGCTGACGCGACGCCGCCGCGGATCCGGGATACGGTAACGCCCGCGTACACCGCCTCTATCGGGGATCGCTCACCGCATCTCTGGCAGCCCGCTCGGCGGCAAGGTGGCGAGCGCGACGGATCACCGCCGCCTCGCGATCGCGAGCGGCCTCGTCCGGATCGCGATACCGGCGCACACCTCTCAGATCGAGCGGCGGCAGGATGCGCATCCAGCCGCGCCACAGCATCCGCAGGCGCTGCGCACGCTCCGGCCCCGGCGGCAGCGGCGCCACCTGCGGCATGTCCTCCACACGCCGGAACCGCTGAATCGGCACGCTACTCGTCCTCCAGGCCGAAGGTACGCTGCAGGGCCGCCGCATCCGCCCGATCCAGCGGCCGCACCGTATCGTGTTTCATTCTGTACAGCGTGCGCGGAGTGGCCGTGCGTATGGGCTCGCCTTCGAACTCCACGCTCACGGCTTCGATGTCGTCGTATCCGAATCGCTCTCCGAGTCGTGCAAGCAGGTCCAGGGTGAACGACCCGTCAGGCGGGCCGTAGCGGATGGTGGGATACTCGCCGGCAAGGTCGCTGGCGACGATGGTATCGATGTCAGGGTCCGACCAGACTGCCGCCAGCGCCCGCCTGAGCCGCGCGACGTTCTCCGGCGTCGGACGCACGAAGAGATCCACATCCTCCGTGGCCCGGGCGAGACCGTGCAGACCCAGCGCCGTCGCACCGACCACGACATACTCGACGCCTTCGCGGTTGAGCGCACGCACCAGAGCCAACAGCCGGTCCGGATCGATCATCGCCGGGGACGCTCTGCCCACAGCCGTCGATGCGTCGAGTACGAGTGTGCGGTCGAGGTCGACATGAGGGCGTAAGATACTCCGATGGAACCGATGCCGCCCCCGAAGGAGCCCCGATGACCCCCGAACGACAACAACAGGCGGAGAAGCTCGCCGCCGCTCTGGAGCTGTCCCTGCCGCCCGTGGCAGTGGCTTTCACCGAGACCGTGCCGGACGGAGTTCCCGAGTTCGAAGGCATGGTGCCGGCCGGATGCGTGTTCTGGCAGGAGGCCGCCAAGCGCACGTTTACCACGTCCGCCGGGCATCACGCGCTCTGCTCGATCGGCATTCACACCATGAACCTTTCCCGCGCGCCCGCGTCGCAGCCCGAAGAGCTCCAGGCCGCGCTGGAAGCCATGACCGGGCTCGACTACGTGCGCGAGGATGAAGTCGCGACGATCCCGGTGGTGGGGCAGGCGGTGAGTCACGCCGTCTACGGGCCGCTTGGTGACTTCCCGGTGGAACCCGACGTGGTGCTGCTGTTCGCCGACGCCCGTCGGGGGCTCGTGCTGAGCGAGGCGCTGGCGCGGGTCGACGGCGGCGTCCCGCCCGCAATGGGCCGCCCCGCCTGCGCCGCCCTCCCCCAGGCGTTCAACCAGGGGCTCGCGGCGATGAGCCTCGGCTGCTGCGGCGCGAGGGCCTACTTGGACGCGCTCGGCGACGACACCGCTCTGTGGGCGCTGCCGGGGCGCCGGCTCGATCGGTACTGCGAGCAGATCGAAACCTTCTCGAACGCCAACCGCACGCTCGCGACGTTCCACGAACGCCGCCGGGCGGACGTCGAATCCGGGATGCGGCCGACAGTCCGGGACTCCCTGCAACGGCTGGCCTGATGCGCCGGCATCCGGACCCCGGACCGACACGCGCGCGCGGACAGCACTGACTGAAGACGGTCGCCGCCTCCATGCCGCAAGCGATTCGGACCTACGTGCGCTGGGTGGACGCAGTCAACCGCAGGGTGGGCCGCTTCGCGATGTACCTCATCTTCGCGATGGCGGCGATCCTGCTCTGGTCGTCGGTCTCAAAGACCTTCTTCCTGCCACCGCTGTGGACGCTGGAGATGGCGCAGTTCACGATGGTCGCCTACTACCTGCTGGGTGGCGCCTACTCCATGCAGCTCGACAACCATGTGCGCATGGATCTGGCCTACGGCACATGGTCGCCGCGCACCCGGGCCTGGGTGGACGTGTTCACCATCGTGTTCCTGCTCGCCTATCTCGTGCTGCTGCTCTACGGCGGGTTCTCCAGCACGCACTACGCGCTGGAGTACGGCGAGCGCAGCTACTCCTCGTGGCGCCCGTACATGGCGCCGATCAAGATCGTGGCTTGCATCGGCATCCTCCTGATGCTGCTTCAGGCGTTCGCGGTGTTCTTCAGGGACATGGCGAAGCTCAGAGGGGTGGAGCTGTAGATGGGCCACGAGATGATCGCGGCACTGATGTTCGCCTCGATGATGGTAATGCTCATCACCGGGCAGCGGGTGTTCGCGGCCATCGGCGCCGTCGCAGCCATCGCGGCACTGCTGCTCTGGGGCGAGGGCGGGGGCGAGATGGCGTTCTCGGCCGCGATGAAGCTGATGAAGTGGTACCCCCTTCTCACCCTGCCGATGTTCATCTACATGGGCTTCATGCTCTCCGAGTCCGGCATCGCGGACGACCTCTACCGGATGTTCCATGTCTGGTTCGGGCCGGTGCGGGGAGGCCTGGCCATCGGTACCATCGGTCTCATGGTGGTGATCTCCGCCATGAACGGACTGAGCGTGGCGGGTATGGCCATCGGCGCGACCATCGCGCTGCCGGAGCTGCTGCGCCGCAACTACGACAAGATCATGGTCACCGGGGTCATCCAGGCCGGCAGCTCGCTCGGGATCCTGGTCCCGCCGAGCGTGGTGTTGGTGCTCTACGGGATGATCGCCCGCCAGCCGGTAGGCCAACTCTGGCTGGCGGGCGTGTTTCCGGGTCTGCTGATGGCGGGCCTGTTCATCGTCTACATCGCAGTGCGCTGCCGGCTCCAGCCTCACCTCGGTCCGGTGCTCCCGGCCGGCGAGCGCCGCATCCCGCTCGGGGAGAAGATCGCCCTGCTGCGGGCCGGGATCCTGCCCTTCCTCATCTTCTTCCTCATGACCGGGCTGTTCCTGATGGGTTACACGAGCCTCGTGGAGAGCTCCGCAGTGGGCGCGCTCTCCGCGACCCTGGCCGCCCTGATTCGCGGCCGGCTCACCCGCAAGGTGATGGAGGAGACGGTGCGCAAGACGCTCGGGGTGAGCTGCATGTTCATGTGGATCATCCTCGCCGCGCTCTGCTTCGGCGCGGTGTTCGACGGACTCGGGGCGGTGCGGGCGATCGAGGGTTTCTTTCTGGAGAAGCTCGGCCTCGGTCCCTGGGAGGTGCTGATCCTGATGCAGCTCTCGTTCCTGCTGATGGGCACCTTCCTCGACGACACCGCGATGCTGGTGATCGTCGCCCCCCTCTACGTGCCGCTGGTCAAGGTGCTCGGCTTCGACCTCATCTGGTACGGCGTGCTCTACACCATCACCTGTCAGATCGCGTACATGACCCCGCCATTCGGCTACAACCTGTTCCTGATGCGGGCGATGGCGCCACCCGAGATCGGTCTCGGCGATATCTACCGCTCTATCATCCCCTTCGTGCTGGTCATGGTGGTGGCGCTGGCGCTCGTGATGATCTTCCCCGAACTTGCGCTGTGGCTGCCGGAGCAGCACTACGGACTGTGAGGGAAACGAGGCTGAACTGAGGCTCCGCACCACGAACGGGGTGGTGCCGGCGGAATGACTCCCGTCATCCGCCACACCGGCGCGCCCGGCTCGACATGACACCGGCTCCACATGGACCATCGATCGTCGAGACATGTGCGTTACACTGCACCCGCACCCGCACCCGCACCCGCACCCGCACCCGAGGGCACATATCACGATATTCCGAAATATCGAGAAGAAAGGAGCACACCGGACCGACCACGAGCGCGGAGGAAGGGACGGAAGAGTAAAAGCGGCATGACTCGATTCCGCGGTTGCCCGCGGAGCCCCCGATCCCTGCTGAACAGCACCGCCGACAGACATCGTCAACGACCGGAACAGGAGACGAAAAAGATGACCAGCAGACGCAGCTTTCTGAAGAAGGCCGGCATGGTCGGCGCCGCGGGGGCGGCGACCGTCGCGGCCCCGGCCGTCCATGCGCAGTCGAAGACGAAGATCAAGTGGCGGCTCCAGACCTACGCGGGTCCCGCGCTGGCCGAGCACGTGATCAAGCCGTCGATCGACTCTTTCAACAAGGTCGCGAACGGCGAGATGGAGATCGAACTCTACTTCGCCGACCAGCTCGTGCCGACCGGCGAGCTGTTCCGCGCCATGCAGCGCGGCACCATCGACGCGGTGCAGTCCGACGACGACTCCATCGCCGCGCCGGTAGACATCTCCGTGTTCGGCGGCTATTTCCCGTTCGCCACCCGCTACAGCCTCGACGTGCCCGCCCTCTTCCACCAGTGGGGGCTGAACGAGATCTGGACGGAAGCCTACGGCGAGGTCGAGGGCGTCACGTGGCTGAGCGCCGGCGCCTGGGACCCCTGCCATTTCAACACCGTCAATCCCATTCGCAGCCTGGAGGATCTGAAGGGCCTGCGGGTGTTCACCTTCCCCACCGCCGGGCGCTTCCTGTCACGCTTCGGGGTGGTGCCGGTGACCCTGCCGTGGGAGGACATCGAGGTGGCGGTGCAGACCGGCGAGCTCGACGGCATCGCCTGGTCCGGCATCACCGAGGATTACACAGTCGGCTGGGCCGACGTCACCAACTACTTCCTGACCAACAACATCTCCGGGGCGTGGTGCGGCTCGTACTTCGCCAACACCGAGAAGTGGGACGCCCTGCCCGCCCACCTTCAGGAGCTGTTCCGGCTGTGCATGGACAGTTCGCACTACTACCGCCAGTATTGGTACTGGGGCGGCGAGGCGGACCTGCGGGTGAACGGCACCAAGCTGGAGCTGACCTCGATTCCGGACGAGGAATGGGCGCAGGTGGAGGCCGAGGCGGTCAAGTTCTGGGACGAAATCGCGGCCGAGACCCCGCGCACCGCCAAGGTCGTCGGCATCCTGCGCGAGTACAACGCGGCGATGGCGAAGGCGGGACGCCCGTATCGCTACACCTGAGACGCGCTGTTCGGTATCCGCGCCTGCCGGCTTTCACCTTGCAATACTCGATCTCTCAGCCAGCCGGTTGCAGGTCCGTCCCGGGATCGAGCACGGGCAACCGGGCGACGCCTGGAAGTACGAGCGGCGTCCACAGGCCGCTGATATCGGTCCGGGCATGATCTGCACGATGGTGTGGTCGCACGCTGGTGTGGTCTCTGCGGACCGGGCTGCCTATTGACACCCCAACCGCCCCCGCATAGCGTTTCCCGGGCATGGCGCAACGCACCTGTCGTCACCCGGGAGACATCATGAACGCTCTGAAAGGAATGGTCGCGGGGTCGATCCTCGCCACTGCATCGGTCACCGGCGCGGGGGCGGATTCCTCGGATCCCATCAGGATTCCCGTCAACGAATGGACCGGCCAGCACGTCTCGGCCCACATCACCGGCACGCTGTTGCAGAAGGCCGGCTACACCGTCGAATACGTCACCGCAGGGGCCGTGCCCCAGTTCGCCGCCATCGCTCAGGGCGATCTGCACCTTCAACCCGAGGTCTGGACCAACAACGTCGGTGACGTCTACCCGAAGGCGGTGGAGAGCGGTGACATCGTGGTGCTCGGCCAGCTCGGCCTCCAGCCCCAGGAAGGCTGGATCTACCCGCCCTACATGAACGACAAGTGCCCGGGCCTGCCGAGCTACGAAGCCCTCTACGACTGCGCCCAGGCGTTCGCGGCGGCGGACACCTTTCCCAGGGGCCGCCTCATCACCTACCCGGCGGACTGGGGCACGCGCTCGAAGGACGTGGTGGCCATGATCGATCTGCCGTTCGAGCCCGTGGCCGGCGGCTCCGAAGGCGCGATGATCGCGGAATTGAAGAGCGCGCTGGCGGCCGAGCAACCCGTCATCATGATGTTCTGGCAACCACACTGGCTGTTCGCCGCTCTCGACTTCGACTGGGTGAGCTGGGACCCGGCCGGCGGCGAGTGCGTCGAGGAGTCGGGCCAGAAACGCGGCTCGGCCTGCGGCTTCCAGCAGGCGTCGGTCGACAAGATCGTGAACAAGGATGTCGCGACGAAGTGGCCGGGTGCCTACAGGCTGATGGAGATGGTCACCGTCGACAACGCCACCCAGAACACTCTGATGCTCGAGATCGACAACAAGGGCCGCAAGCTCGAAGAGGTGGTCGCCGAGTGGGTCGAGGCGAACGAAGCGACCTGGAGCCCTTGGGTCGAGGCCGCGAAGGCCGCCATGAGTTCATGAGTTGACGTTTGCGGGCCGGGGACCACGGGCGCCGGGCAGGCGGGAACGCACTCCGTAACTACCGGCACCCACCAGGGCATGCAGACCCGATCCGACGAATCCGCCCCGGCCAAGCTCGCGTGCCGCCACCTCTGGAAGGTGTACCGCGGCGAGGCGGCGCCCTACTTCGAACGGGAGGTCTCCGCCGGCGACGCGGGCGCACTTGCCCGCCGCATGCGCGCCGACGGTGCCATCCCCGCGGTGGCGGACGTCACCTTCGACGTCCATGTCGGTGAGATCTTCGTCATCATGGGGCTGTCCGGCTCCGGCAAATCCACCGTGGTGCGCTGCCTGTCCCGGCTGGTGGAGCCGAGCCACGGCGAGGTCCGGCTCGACCGGGAAGACCTGCTCGGAAAATCCGACCGGGAGCTGATCGACATCCGCCGCCACAAGATGGGCATGGTGTTCCAGAGCTTCGGGCTGCTCCCCCATCTGAACGTGTTCGACAACATCGCGTTTCCGCTGAGCTTGCAGGGTCTGCCGGCGCCGGAGCGCAACGAGCGGGTGAGCCGGGTCATCCAGCTCGTGGGGCTGGAAGGACGGGAAGCCTCGTTTCCGCGCCAGCTCTCGGGCGGACAGCAGCAGCGAGTGGGGATCGCCCGGTCGCTGGCGGCCGAGCCGGAGCTGTGGTTTCTCGACGAACCGTTCTCCGCCCTCGACCCGCTGATCCGGCGCCAGATGCAGGACGAGTTCCTGCATATCCAGAACACCCTGAAGAAGTCGATCGTATTCATCACCCATGACTTCCTCGAAGCGCTGCGCATCGCGGACCGGATGATGATCATGCGCGACGGCATGGTGGTGCAGGTGGGCACCCCCGCCGACCTCATCCTCAGCCCCGCCGACGACTACGTCGCGGAGTTCACCGAGGATGTCCCCATGGTGCGGGTGCTGAAGGCGTCCGATGTGCTCGACTCCTCGCGGACGGTGCAACCCGAAATGCCGCAGCGGGACGCGGACACCACGGTCGAGGACCTGCTGCCGGTGCTCTCCACGCATCGCGAGGGCATCGCCATGATGCGCGACGGTGTCTCCCTCGGCGTGGTGACCGCCGCGAGCGTCATCTCCGCCCTCGCCCATGATCGACACCAGCATCGGCACCGACAACAGCGTCGCGCCCCGGAGCCCCCGCGCTCTTGAGCCGGCTCGCCGCGAGTCGCCCTCGGGACTGGATCCGGGCGGTTCTGGTCCTGGCGACCCTCGCGCTGCTGGCCCTGCAGGATGTCGCGGGCTGGCTCGTCGTGTACCCCGATGCCTGGGTGTTGCCGATCACGCCCTGGCTCAACGCCTTCATGGTCTGGTGCGTGGACACCGTCGGCCCCGGGTTCCGGGCCTTTTCCGCCACCGTCGACGTGCCGATGACCGCGGTGCGCGAGCTGCTGAACTGGCTGCCCTGGTCGGTCGTCCTGGCCGTGCTCACGTTCGTCGCCTGGGCGGCGGCCGGCTGGCGCCTCGCGCTGTTCACCGGCTTCGCGGTCCTCTACATGCTGATCATCGGCTACTGGACGGAGTCGATGAACTCGCTGGCGCTGGTCGCGATCTCCGTGCCGACCGCAGTGGGCGTCGGGTTCGGGCTGGGAGCGCTCGCGTTCCTCTCCGGGCGCGCCGAGCGGGTCATCGCGCCGGGGCTGGACCTGATGCAGACGGTGCCGGCCTTCGCCTACCTGCTGCCGATCCTGCTGCTGTTCGGGTTCGGGCCAGTGGTGGGGCTCATCGCGAGCGTCCTGTACGCCTTCCCGCCCATGGTGCGCAATACGCGCCTGGGGCTCGCGCGGGTGTCGTCGGAGGTGATCGAAGCCGGGCTGATGGCGGGCGCCACGCCCTCCCAGCTCTTCTGGAGGGTGCGCACCCCGAGTGCGCTCCGGCAGATCCTGCTCGGGGTGAACCAGACCACGATGGCGGCGTTCTCGATGGTGATCATCGCCTCCATCATCGGCGGAACCGCCGACATCGGCTGGGAAGTGCTCCTGACCATGCGCAAAGCCCAGTTCGGCGAAAGCCTGCTGGCCGGCATCGTTATCGCGCTGATGGCCATGGTCATGGACCGGCTGACCGCCGCCGCGGCCACCGCGGAGCCGAAGGATCCCGGAGGAGATCGCGGCCTCTTCGCCCGGCACCGCAACGCATTCATCGCCGTGGGTCTGGGGCTGGCGGTGGGGCTGCTGGCCGAACTGATCCCGTTTCTGAAGGCCTACCCGGAAGCGTGGGAGATCTATCCGGCGCAGTACCTGAACGACGCCGTCACCTGGCTCGTGGTCGAGCACGCCGGGACCATCAACCTCATCAAGAGCTGGGCCTTCTTCTTCGTCATGCTTCCGGTGAAGACGGGGCTCGCGCAGACCATCACCCCCTTCACCTGGGGGTTCGAGTTCACACCGGGGCTGAAAGCGGGCTACGTGGCTCTGGCCCTGGCTCTGGTCCTGTACATGGCGGTGCGCCGCGGCGTCGGCCGGGCATCATCGATCGCGTTCCTCGCGATCCTGCTGTTCTTCGGGCTCACGCGCCTGCCGTGGCCGGCGTTGCTGGCGATGGCGACCCTGCTCGGCTGGCAGCTCGGCGGGCTGCGGCTCGCGCTCGGCACCGCCGCCGCCCTCGGATTCCTGATCGTCGCCGGGGTGTGGCCGCAGGCCATGTTGTCGGTCTATCTCTGCGGCCTGGCGGTGCTGCTCTCGTTCGCGCTCGGGGTCGGGCTCGGCCTCCTCGCCTCCGAGTACGACGCCGTCTCCGCGGCGCTGCGCCCGATCAACGACACGCTCCAGACCATGCCACTGTTCGTCATCCTCATCCCCTTCGTGATGATCTTCAAGATCGGCGAGTTCACCGCACTGCTGGCGATCATGGCCTACGCCGTCGTGCCCGCCATCCGGTACGCGGAGCACGCCCTGCGCAACGTGCCGGCGCAAGTCGTGGAGGCCGCCACCTGCTTCGGCTGCACCCGGCGGCAGCTCCTGTGGCGCGTGAAGCTGCCGCTCGCGATGCCGGTCATCATGCTGGGGCTCAACCAGACCATCATGTTCGGCATCGCGATGCTGGTCATCGCGGCCCTGGTCGGCACCAACGGGCTCGGCCAGCAGGTCTACATCGGGCTCGGCGATGGGGACTTCGGGGTAGGGATCGTCGCCGGACTCGGGATGGCGTTCATCGCGATGATCGCGGACCGGATGACCCAGGGCGTCAGCCGCACCTGGCAGGAACGGCTCGGGCCGACGCCACGGCAGTGAGCCGGCCACCGCGGCGGACTGCCCCGCTGTCCAGGCCGGGAACATCGAGATCATTGCGAAAGTTCCCTCCGTCCACGCGGCGTCCGGCGATGCCCATGCTTGCCACTGCGCAGACAGGACCAGCTCCGGTGGCCTCGCTCCGATGCCGGATCAAGCGGTGTAAAGTGAAACTGGTTCAGGGCCGAAAGTTCCGTGAAAGGGGAGGCGATCATGCTCAGCCGCAACGAGTACAGGGCGAAGGACGCGGTGGGGCTGGCGGAGCTCGTGCGCTCGGGCGAGGTCTCCGCGCGGGAGGTGCTGGAGACCGCCATCGCCGAGATCGAGCGGCTGGACCCCGCGCTCAACGCGGTCGTGATGCGGAACTACGAGAAGGCCCGGGACGATGCAGACGCCGTCGACCGCACGGCGCCGCTGGCCGGCGTCCCGTTACCCGCCAAGGACGTGAACGTCCACGTCGCGGGCTTTCCCACCACCTGGGCCTGCCGGTTCTTCGCCGGCGCGGCGGCGGAGACTCGCGACAGCCTGCTGGTCTCGCGCTGGCGCGCGGCGGGGATGGTGGTCCCAGTCCGCACCAACACCCCGGAGTTCGCCACCGAGTTCGTGTGCGAGCCGGAGCTCTACGGCCCCACCGCCAACCCCTGGGACCTGACGCGCACCCCGGGCGGATCGAGCGGCGGGGCCGCGGCGGCGGTGGCATCCGGCATGATGCCGATGGCGCACGCTACCGACTCCGGCGGATCGATCCGGGTGCCGGCCGGGTGCTGCGGTGTGTTCGGGTTCAAGCCGTCGAGCGGACTGGTCGCGGTCGGGTCGGAGTACGGCCCGCTGGTGGGCGGACTGAACTGCGACCACGCGATCACCTGGACGGTGCGCGACTCCGCCGCCCTGCTCGACGCCACCGTCGGACCCGAGATCGGGGCGCCCGTACCGCACGCCGCCCCTCCGGGCTCGTTTCTCGCCGCGCTCGACCAGCCCCCCGGCGCGCTGCGCATCGGCGTGGTGTGCGAATCCCCCAGCGGACACATGCCCACCCCGGAGATCGCCGACAGGGTTGACGCCACCGTGCGCACCCTGGAGGCGCTCGGACATCGAGTTCGGCCCTGGACGTGGCCGATCACCGACGACTTCCACGAGTCGGCCTTCGTGCTCTGGGCCTGCGAACTCACCGCGGCGATCGCCGACCGCGCCGAGGTGCTCGGCCGACCGCCCCGCGCCGCCGAACTGGGTCCGCTGGTGGCCACCACCTTCCGTACGGCAGCACGGATGGAGCCGGACCGGTGGATGCGCGCGCGCAAGACGATTCGGGCCCTGCAGGTGCGAATGGCCGAATCGATGGCCGACATCGACGTGCTGCTGACCCCGGTCACGGCCGAGCCACCGCTGGAGACGGGCCTGCTCGGTGCCTGCATGGCATCGGGCCTTGAGGCGTGGAATGCGCGTTCCGCGCGGTTTGCACCCTATACCGAGACGTTCAACGTCACGGGCCAGCCGGCGATGTCGGTCCCCCTGCACCACGGCGCGGACGGTCTGCCCATCGGCATGCACTTCGTCGGCCAAGTGGGTGAGGACACGCGCCTTCTCCGCCTCGCCCGCCAGCTCGAAGAGGCCGCACCGTGGGCCGGACGCCGCCCACCGTGCCCACACAAGACACCTCGGCAGGTTCTGGACGCTTTGTAACTGTCCGACGAATAGGAAATTCTTATCCGACCCATCAGGATTCGATCTTGGACCCGTGCCCGGCATTGGCGCTACGGTGCGTACCGTCCATGGTGCGGGACAAAGGACGCACCCTAGACGGGAGGATGCATCATGAAGCAATCGACCCTCGGAAATATCGGAAATACTGGATTGTTTGCCCGGCGCCTGCGAAGCGGAGCGGTCGGCCTTGGCGCCGCGCTGATGCTGGCGACGCTGGCGCAGCCGGCCACCGCGTGGGAGATCAGGGCGCCGGACATCACGGTGAAGGAAAGCGAGACGGCGGTCTTCACCATCACCCTGCCGATCCCGCGAACGACCCCTTCCCGTTTTGCCTATCGCACGGAAAACGGCAGCGCCAAGGCCGGAGTCGACTACGAGGCGAAGTCGGGCCATGTGGTGTTCCCCAAAGGCAAGAGGCGGGCCCAGGTCAGGATCGAGACCCACCAGGACGGCGATGCGAACGACGAGCATTTCAATCTGGTGCTCTCCAACTTTCAGGTGCAGGTGCCATACTTCTGGGGGCACTATTGGACCTCCAATCCACAGATGCTGAATGGCACCGGCGGCCCGGTCGAGCCTCGGACCAAGACGGTGCGCGCGACGATCATTGACGCTGGACTGAGCTACGAGGACGAGAAGTACGGTCCCGGGTACACGGGCACCGTATTCGGCGAGTAACCGCCATAGGGGCCATCGGGGGCGCCGCCCCACGGAGTGGTGCCCGACGGCGTCGGGCACCACTTCGGTTGCGAACGCAGCTCTGCCACACCCTGGCCGCGTTCAACGCGGCGAAAGCAGTCAGATCCGTGCCCGCAGCCGCGAATCGGTGAAATTTCCGGGCTGGCGGTCCGGGGCTGTCATCCACTCGTCGAGCCGCGCGTAGGTCGCGGCGTCGACTCGAAGGCCGGCCTTCGTCCGCCGTTCCAGGACATCCTCCGCGGTGCGCGCCCACTCGTTCCGCATCAGGTAGGCAACCTCCGCTTCGTACAGGCCGGCGCCGAAGTCGGACCCGAGGTCGCCCAAGGAGCGCGCGCCGTCGAGCAGGCGCGAGGCGCGGTCTCCGTACCGGCGGGCGAGGCGATGCGCGAGCACGGCGGGCAACCAGGGGTGCGAGGCGCGGAACCGCGCGAGGAAGCCCGGGAAGTCGGTACTGTCGATCCCCTCGCCGCCCGGCAGCCGCGCGCGGGCGGTCCAGGCGGAGCCGAGACCGGGGAGGAAAGGTGCCAGCTTCTCCATCGCGTGCTCGGCGAGCTTGCGGAATGTCGTGATCTTGCCGCCGAACACGCTGAGCATTGGCGCCGCGCCGTCGGCGACATCAAGGTCAAAGGTGTAGTCCCGCGTCACCGCGCTCGGGTTCTCCACCGCGTCGTCGTGGAGCGGCCGCACGCCCGAGAACTTCGCCACGATGTCGTCCGACCCGGGCGGCGCAATGAAGTATCGCCCGAGCGCCCGCAGCAGATAGTCGACCTCCTGCGCGTCCGTCGCGACGTCCTCGGGCCGGCCCTTGAACGGGATGTCGGTAGTGCCGATCAGTGCAAGATCATCCTCGAAGGGATTGACGAAGATGACCCGCCGGTCGTCGTTCTGGATCAGGTACGCCTGCTCGCCGGTCCAGAATTTGCGCGTGATCAGGTGGCTGCCCTTGACGAGCCGCACGCTGAGGGCGGAGTTCCGCCCCGCGACCCCGGTGACGATCTCTTCCACCCACGGACCGGCCGCATTGACGAGCGCACGGGCGCGCACGCGCAGGGGGGCGCCGGTCGCCTCCTCCCGCATCGACACGAGCCATTGCCCCGACTCGCGCCGGGCTTCCACGCAGGGGCAGCGGGTCAGGATGCGCGCCCCGCGCTCGGCCGCATCCAGCGCCGCCAACACCACCAGGCGCGCGTCGTCGACCCAGCAATCGGAGTACTCGTAGGCGACGCGGAAATCCGACTTCAGCGGCGCGCCTTCCGCCGCTCGGGCGAGATCGAGGGTGCGGGTGCCCGGCAAGCGCCGCCGTCGACCCAGGGTGTCGTAGAGCAGGAGCCCGATCCGGACGAGCCACCGCGACCGATCGCCCGAGCCCTGCGGCATCACGAACCGCATCGGCCACACGATGTGCGGCGCCGATTCCAGCAGCACCTCGCGCTCGATCAGCGCCTCTCGCACCAGGCGGAATTCGAGGTACTCCAGGTAGCGCAGCCCGCCGTGAATCAGCTTGCCTGATCGCGAGCTGGTCCCTTCGCCGAGGTCGCCCTTCTCGCACAGCAGCACCGACAGACCGCGCCCGGCCGCATCGCGGGCGATGCCGGCGCCATTGACGCCGCCGCCGATGACGCAGACATCGACCTCCCCGAGGTCGCACTCTCCGCGGCCGCCCTCCGCGCCCGCGTCTTTCACGCGCACCAAACCCGCGCTTCGCCCGCCCGCCGCATTCATCCCGCCGCCGCCGTCAGCAGGGGTTGCGCGGAGGTTCGCCGGAGATGAAGCGCCGCACTTCCTCGGCCGCCTGCGCGGCGGCGATGCGCACCGTGCGGAGCGAGGCGCCGGCGATGTGCGGGGTCAGCGTCACGTTGGGCAACTGGAGCAGTGCCCAGTCGGGCGGCACCGGCTCGACTGCGAAGGTTTCCAGCATCGCGCCTCCCAGCCGGCCGCTCTCGAGCGCACGGGCCAGCGCCTCGTAGTCCACCATCGGCCCGCGCGCGGTGTTGACGAAGAACGCGCCCGGCCTCATCCGCGCGAAGGCGTCGGCGTCGATGAAGCCCTCGGTCTCGGCGGTGACCCGCGCGTGCAGGGTTACCACGTCCGACGCTTCGAGCAGCTCCCCGAGCCCGATGTGGCGCACCCCGTCCTCCGCATCCTCCGGCGCGAGCTGGACGTAGGGATCGGCCACCAGCACCCGAGAGCCGAACGCCCGCAGCAGGCGCACCACGCGGGCCCCGACCTCTCCGTAGCCGATGACGCCGATGGTCATGTCGCAAAGCTCGTCGCCGACCTCGTCGGCGCGGTAGAGGTCGCCCCGCCACTCGCCTCGGCGCAGCGCCTCGTGGCCGCGGGTGATGTTGCGGGTGGCGGCAAGGATCGCGCCGATGGTGAACTCCGCCACCGCGGATGCGTTGCGCCCCGGCGTGTTCACCACCAGGATGCCGCGCTCGCGCGTCGCCGCTCGGTCGATGTTGACCGGCCCGCCGCGGGAGACCGCGACGAGCTTCAGCCCGGGCAGTCGCTCCAGCATCGGGGCGGAGAGCGGCGCGAGGTGGGTGATCAGGATCTCCGCGTCGCCGATCCTGGAGACGATGTCATCGGGGTCGCCCATGTACTCCCTGAGCCCCTCCATGCCGGGGATCCGGTCGCCGCCGGGCCGGTAGCCGTGCTCCATGGGCTCGTCGGGCCACGGCAGCGCGTGGCGCCGCGTCTCGACGCGGTCGCCGCAGGCGTCGCCGAGCGCCGCCTCGAACATCTCCGGGCGCATGAACCGATCACCGATGATCACGACCTCCCGTTTCACCGGTCCGCCCCCCGGCCGACGGTGGCCAGTGACGCCCAGACCGGCGCCAGCGCGGCGCGTGTCTCGACGTAGACCGGGAACAGGCGCTCATAGACCGCCGCGAGCGTCGCGTCGGGCGGTTCGGCCGCGCCGAGATACGGCGTGACCCAGTCGGCGGCGCAGGCCGCCATGTCGGGATAGAGCCTCTGCTGCACGGCCGCGATCATCGCCGCCCCGGCGGCACCCGCCTCCTCGCGTCCGGTGCCACGCACCGGACGGTCCAGCACCCCGGCGAGGATGGACCGCAGGGCCGCGGAACGAGCCGCGCCGCCGGCGAGGCGCACCTCGGCGGGGATCTCGCCCATGGCGGCGTAGCAGTCCCGCGCCGCGAACGCGAGGCCCTCCAGCACCGCGCGCACGAGATCCGCGAGCCCGGCATTCGAATCGAGCCCGGTGAAGCTCGCCCGCGCCTCCGGGGCGAGGAACGGCCCGCGCTCGCCCGCGGTCGAGATGTAGGGATGGTAGAGCGCCCGGCCGGGCTCGGCGGCGAGGGCGAGGGCATCGATGCGGGGCAGCAGGTCGGCGCGGCTCTTCTCGATGCCGGCGGCGGAGAGGATCTCGCGCATCAGGTCGAGCAGCCAGTCGAGGTTGAGGGTCGCGGACAGGTTCGAATGCATCTGCACATACGCGTCCGGAACCGGGAAGCAGAGCGTATAGCCGGTGCGCTCGGCCCCGAGCCGCACCGCGTCGGCGCCGCGCGTGTATCGCAGGTGCACCCCGGTCGAGCCGATGACGGAGAGACCGGCTCGGCCTTCCGGGTCGTAGAGCCCACCGCCGAGCGCGGTGCAGAGCACATCCAGGTACCCGAGCACCACCGGCAGTCCCTCCGGCAGCCCGATGGCGGCGGCGGCCTTCGCGCCGAGCGGATGCGACTCCCGCGTCCCGTCCACGATGGCCGGCAGCAGCCGGGCGTGGGCTTCGAGTCCGAATTGCTCCAGCGGCACCGGGGAATACCCGCGCGTGCGGAAGTCGCCGAAGGTGAAGACGGCTTCGGACGGGTCCGTCGCCCGCTGCCCGGTCAACTGGAGATAGATCCAGTCCTTGCAGTGAAAGGCAGTGGCGGCGCGCGCGAGGACGTCCGGGGTGTGCCGGGCCATCCAGGCGAGCTGGCTCGACTGCTGGCACGGCGCGGCGCCGGTGCCGGTGGTCTCGTACAGCGCGCCGTAGTGCGCCCCGTCGCAGACCGCGCGGGTCTCGTCCGCCGCGCGGCTGTCGAGCCAGAGCCAGGCGGGACCGACGGGGGCTCCGTCGGCATCGACGAGCCATGTGCCGTCGCCCTGCCCCGTCACCGCCAGGGCACGGATACGCTCGCGGATCTCCGGCGCACCCGAAAGCAGGTCGCGCAGGGTCTCGACCACCTCCTCCCACGTCCAGGCCATGTCCTGCTCGGCCACGCCACCGGCGCCGGACCGATACCGGTTCGGGCGCGCCGCCACCGCGATCTGCGTCCCCTCGCGCGTGAAGGCCACCGCCTTCAGCATCGACGTCCCGGCATCCAGGCCGATGAGCACGTCACGGTTCATGCAAGCACCTCCCCGTGCGACACCGCAGCCCCGTTGCCGGCATCGAAGACATGAAGGTCGCCGGCGTCGATCGACAGACCGACCGCGTCCCCCGAACGCGCGGTGACCCGTTCATGCTCGACCACCACCACCGCCCGATCCGCGAAGCTGACCGCGACGTGCGACTGATCGCCGATCCACTGATTCGCGGCGACTCGGGCGGGGAGCCCTGTCCCGGACAGCCGGATCGCGTGGGGACGCACTCCGACGATTACCGCACCGCACGCGAGCGCCGCTTCACGGACCTGCGACGCCATCTCACCGGGGCCATAGGCGAGCCGCGCACCGCCCGGAAGCACGAAGCCGATACCGGCGCCATCAGCCCGCGCTTCGGCCGGGAGCAGGTTCATGGGCGGCTCGCCGATGAACGCGCCCACGAAGCGGTTCGCAGGCCGGTCCCGCAGCGTCGCCGGGCTTGCGAACTGCTGGAGCGCGCCGTCCTCCATCACCGCGATGCGGTCGGCCAGCGCGTTCGCCTCGGTCTGGTCGTGGGTCACCAGGATGACGGTCAGCCCCCGCGTCTTGATGTAGTGCTTGAGCCGCCCGCGCAGCACCGCCCGGAGCCGAGGCTCGAGTTGCCCCATGGGCTCGTCGAGCAGGTAGAGATCGGCGTCGCGCACCAGGGCCCGGGCGAGGCCGGCGCGCTGCTGCTGCCCGCCGGAGAGCGACGACGGGCGGCGCCCGAGGAGGTCGTCGATCTCGAGCAGTTCCGCGATCTCCGCAATCCGGCGCGCGGCCTCGGCCGGATCGAGGCGCCGGGACTTGAGCGCGAAGGCGATGTTGTCGCGCACCGAAAGCGGCGGATAGAGCGAGTACCCTTCGAAGGCCATGGCAACGTTGCGCCGCGCCGGAGGCTCGGCGTGGATGGCCCGGCCGGTCAGGGCAATGGCGCCGCCGGTCACCGCCTCGAAGCCCGCAATCATGCGCAGCGTCGAGGTCTTGCCGCAGCCCGAGGAGCCGAGCAGCGCGCCGATCTCCCCCGGCGCGAGTTCCAGGCTCATCGCCCGAACCGCATGGACGGGGCGGGCGCCTTCGGGGTTGTAGACCTTGTCGATGCGGTCGAGCACGAGGGCGGCGGCGCTCATGGGGGGGTGCTCCCGGCTCCGGCGCCGGCGCCGGCGCCGCTGAGCCGGGCGCCGTCCTCGCGCGCGAACAGGAGCACCTCGCGAGCCGCGACGTGCAGGCTCACCCGCTCGCCCGGACGCCGCGTCGGCTCGTGGGAAGGACGCGACACCAGCAACTCGGTCCCTTCTGCGCCCGCCACCAGGGTGACCACCTTCTCGTTGAGCGGCGTAACCGCCTCGACCACGAAGACGCCCGCCGCGTCCTCGGTAAACGCCAGCGCCTCGGGCCGGATCCCGACCATGCACTCGCGCCCGTTCGCGACCGCATCGGCCCCCGGCGCCAGATCGAGCCGCGCCCCGCCGACGGTCGCGAACGCGCCGCGGTCGTCGGACGCGGGATGCGCGGGCACGAGGTTGATCGTGGGGTCACCGAACTGGCGGGCGACCTCGACGCCGGTCGGCTTGAAGTAGATCTCCTCCGGGGTTCCGACCTGCGCGAGACGCCCCCCGTCCATGACCGCGATGCGGTGGCCGAGCGCCATCGCTTCCCGGTAGTCCTGGGTGACGTAGAGCGTGGTCGCACCCTGATCGGCGAGCAGGCGTTCGAACTCCAGGCGCATCTCGAAGCGCAGCTTCGCGTCCACGTTGCGCAGCGGATCGTCGAGCAGCAGGATGGACGGGGACGCGGCCAGCGCCCGGGCGAGCGCGGTGCGCTGCTTCTGCCCGTTGGAGAGCGCGCGCGGGCGGTGGTCGAGCACGCTTTCGATCTTCAGCATCCGCGCCACGGATTCGACCCCGCGGCGCACCTCGTCGGCCGACGCGCCGCGCGCGGAGAGCGGGCTGGCGATGTTGTCGAACGCGGTCATGTGCGGGAACAGCGCGAAGTTCTGAAACGCCATCCCGATGCCGCGCCGCTCGGGGGCCACGTCCGCCATGTCGGCGCCGCCGATCGCGATCATCCCCCCGCTCGGATCCTCCACCCCGGCGACGAGGCGAAGGAGCACCGTCTTGCCGGCGCCGGACGCGCCGATGATCGCCACCGTCTCCCCGCTCTCGACCCGCAGCGAGATGCCATCGAGCGCAACGGACGCCCCGAAGCGCTTCGAGACGCCGGAAAGCTCGATGGTCGACACCCCGCCGGCCCCCTATCCCTTCACCGCGCCGAGGGACAGCCCTTCGACGAGGTAGCGCTGGGCATAGAGCGCGAGGGCGAGCGTCGGGGTGATCGAGAGCACGATCGCGGCCGCGATCTGCCCGTACTGGATCCCCGAGGCGGTCACGAAGGCGAGCGCGCCCACCGTCACCGGCTGCTTGTCGGCCGACGCGAGCACGAGCGCGAAGATGAAGTTGTTCCAGGCGAAGATGAAGGCGAGCAACCCCGCGGCGGCGATGCCGGGGGCGGTCAGCGGAATCGAGATCCGCCGGAACGTGGTCAGCCAGCCGTGCCCGGCGGTGCGGTAGGCGTGCTCGATGTCGGGACTCACGTCCTCGAAGTACCCGCGGACGATCCACAGGATGAGCGGCAGGCAGATGAGCTGATAGACCCAGATGAGCCCGATGTAGGTGTCGGCCAGCCCAAGTTCCTGGAAGTAAAGGGTGAGCGGGAGCAGCACCAGCAGCGGCGGCGCAAAGCGGAACGAGAGCAGGGTGAAGGCGATGTCCTCGCCGAGGCGGAACCGGAACCGGGCGAACGCATAGGCAGCGGGCACCCCCAGCACCAGCGCCAGCGCCACCGAGCACACCGAGAGCACCAGGCTGTTCCAGAGGTTGGACATGAACCGGATGTCGAGGGTCCCCGCCTGGGTCTCCAGCCGCCCGGTGATCAGCGCCTGATAGTTCTCCAGCGTCGGCTCGAAGGCCAGCGACGGCGGGATGCGCAGGATCTGCTCGTTGGTCTGGAAGCTCATCATGAGGATCCAGACGATGGGGAACATGAAGAAGAGCAGAACCAGCGCGATCAGAACCCCGCGCACCACCCGCTCGAGCGTCGATTGATGGTCCATGGTCTCAGCCCGCTCCCTGCGCCTGCTCGCGCAACCGCAGCCACTGCTTCACGAAGAGGTTGGACAGGATGAACGTGATCACCCAGAGCACCAGAAGCAGCGCCGCCGACTTGCCGATGTTGGTGGCCTGGAAGAACTGGAGGTAGGCCTCGACCTGGAACACCATGAGGGTGTCGCCGGGGCCGCCCTGGGTCATGGCGTAGATGATGTCGAACTGCTGGATCGAATCGAGCAGCCGGAACAGCGACGCGGTGATGATGTACGGCGTCAGCATCGGCAAGGTGATGCGGAAGAACACGAAAGTGCGCGGCACACCGTCGAGCGCCGCCGCCTCGAACGGCTGGCGGGGGAGCGAACGCAGCCCGGCGAGCAGGAGGATCATCATGAACGGGGTGTAGACCCAGATGTCCACCAGCAGCACGGTCAGCAGCGCGGTCGACGGGTCCGACGCCCACTTCATGTCCTCGAAGCCGACGAGGCTCGCCGCGTAACTGAGGATCCCGAAGTTCGGGTTGGTCATCAGCTTCCACATCAGCGCCGCCAGCGCCGGTGCGGTCATGAGCGGCAGGAGCAGCAGGATCGAAACGAAGTTGTTGAACCGGGTGGAGCGTTGCAGCAGGAGCGCGATGCCGAGCCCGAGCAGCAGTTCCAGCCCCACCGTGAGGCCGGTGTAGGCGAGGCTGACCTGAAGCGTGTTCCAGAATTCGGAGTCGGTGAGGAACTTGAGGTAGTTCTCGCCCCAGTTCATCTTGCGCAGGTGCGGCAGGTTGAGCCGGTAGCGCTGGAGCGAGTAGTAGATCGCGGTGCCGAACGGGATCAGGATCCCGATGCATACCAGCAGCGCCGGCAGGCTCAGCAGGTACGGCAGCGCGCGGCGACGAAAGGCGTCACGCATCGCGAGCGCTCACCAGAGCGGGGAAGTCATCCTGCCGGGCGGGCAAGTTGCCGCGCCGGAAGGGCAAACCCCCGCCCCGTCTTCCGCATTGCGCCAGCGGCCCGCCTCGACGGGCATGGCGCACCCGCGTACCGATCCGCGCATCGACCCAGGCATCGACCCAGGCACCGGCCATGTCCGCAGCGCCCCCGCCGACGGAACCCGCACGCGGGCCGCCGGGAGTCCCGGCGGCCCGCAGCGTGCCCGTCATCCTCAGCCCAGCCCGGCGTCGGCGAGCTGGTTGTTCACGCTCTCGGCGAGCATGTCCAGCCCTTCGTCCACCGGCACCTCGTTGGCGACCATCTTCTGCAGGGTGGCCGCCCACTCGGTGGTGAGGTCGAAGAACAGCGGCTGGGCGGTGAAGTAGATCTGCGCGCCCGGCGCCGAGACGTCATGCTGGTGCAGATAGCCGGGATAGGTCTCGTCGATCCGCGCCCGGAAGGTGCTGTCGTCCCACACCGCCTGGCGGACCGGGTTCACGAAGTCCATCTGCTGCGCCCCGAACAGGCCGTGCTCGACGCCCGTCGCCCACTGCATGAAGTGCCAGGCCGCGTCCTTCTTCTGCGAGAAATTCGACATCGACAGCGACCAGATCCACACGTTGGGAGTCGGCGCATCCGCCGCGGGGTTGGCGGCGAACGGCGCGTAGGCGATGTTACCGGTCTCCTTGTTGCCGCCGCCGTTCATGAAGTAGCCAAGGATGTCGGCGTCGAAGATCATCGCCGAGGCGCCGGCGCCGAGATCCGTGCCCACCTGGTACCAGGTGTAGGTGGACCAGTTCTTCGGTCCGTACTCCTGGATCATCTTCACCCAGTCGCGATGGAACGCCTTGGAGCCATCGGTATTCATCGCGGCGGAAAGCGTGCCGTCATCGCCAACGGTCAGGTCCCGCTCGCCGAAGTTGGAGTAACCGGAGAGGAAGCCGGGATGAATCGTCGCCCACGAACGCGAGCCGCGCACCCCGATCGGGTAGACCCCTTCAACATCGGTGGAGAGCTTGGCGCAGACCTCCAGCAGCTCGCCCATGTTGGTCGGGGCCGAGACGCCCGCCTGATCGAACATGTTGCGGTTGTAGCTCAGGTTGTTGAGCTCGTAGCCCCACGGGATGCACCACTGCTTCGCGTCGGCGGAGCCGAGCGCGCCGCCCGGGATGCCGTTCCAGGCGGTGGACGCCCGCAGCCCCGCCAGCATGTCCGCCCAGTTGTAGTTCGGGTTCGTCTTGTCGCCGTCCTGGATCCACTCGTTCAGATCGGTGATCCAGCCCGCCGGACCGTAGGTCCAGGTCATGTAGGCGCCGGTCATGAATACGTCGTACTCGCTGGAACGCGAGGAGAGTGCCGCCGTCACCTTGTCGAAGTAGACATCCTCGGGAAAGATGTCGTAGGTGACCTCCATCCCCGACATCGCCTTGAAGGCTTCGAGGTTGGCGAGCAGTGCGTCGGTGTAGGGATGCTTGTTGAGCAGCAGCTTGAGCGCGGTGCCCTGGTGCTGCATCGCGTCGAAGCCGGCCGCGAAGGCGCGCGTCGATCCGAGTCCGATCAGGGTGCTGGCGGCGGCCGCCGAAACGCCGAGCGCGGACATGCTTCTGAGCAGCTCGCGACGGCTCATCTTTCCGTCCAGGTAGGCCTGGACCCGATCCTGTTCCTTCTCGTACATGGAAAGTTCCTCGCTTCCGGTTCAATCCGAGGGCGCGGAGTTCGAGGGAGCCGTCACCGGCTCCCCCTCGATGAGGCTGCGCCCGGTCGCCTCATCCGTAATCAGTCCGTCGAGCAATCCACTGCGCAGCACCGCGCGCACGGCCTCGACCTTCTCGACGCCGCCGGCGACAGCGACCATCGTCCGCTCCTTCAGCGCCTCGATGTCCGGGGACATCGCACGACCGTACAGGCCGGAGGCCACGCGCCGCCCGCGCCCGTCGAAGTAGTAGCCCAGGATCTCGCCCGCGGCGCCACTCGCGCGCAGATCGGCAATCTCGTCCTCGCCGACCATTCCCGTCTCGCTCAAGTGCGCGTGCCCGTCGACCTCCCCGACCCCGACGAGCAGGAGCGAGGCGGCGCGGCTCATCGCGAAGACCTCGCCGATCCCCGCCTGCGCCATCAGCACCTTCTTGTCCGCCGCCGACTTCGCGAAGAGTGGCACCGGGAGCAGGTAAGCCTCTGCCCCGGTCTTCTCCGCCAGGCCGTGGATCACGTCGTAGGGGTTGGCGGCGAACTTGCGCGTGAGGCCGCCGATCAGCGAGACGAATGCGACATCGGGGCAGTGCATGGAGGGCAGCGCCTTCACCACCGCGGACAGCGTGCGCCCCTGCCCGACCCCGATGCAGGCATGGACGCGGCGCTCCAGCAAGTCACGCAGATAGCTCGCTCCGGCGAGCCCGAGCGTGCGCAGCGGCAGCCGCCCCTCTGCGAGATCCGGCGCCACGCGGCAGTGGTCGAGTCCGTAGCGTGCGGTCAGGGACTCTTCGAGCGCGACGCACTCCGAGACGTCGGCGTCGACGAAGACGCGGACCAGTCCCTCCCGGGTCGCGCGTGCGATGAGGCGGTGCGCCTTGGTCGAAGGCACGCCGAGCCGCTTCGCGATCTCGCTCTGGGTCATCCGGCCCGAGAAGTAGAGCCACGCGGCGCGCGCCGAGAGACTGGCCTCCTGATCGCGCACCCGAGCCCTGTCCACCGCATTCACCGCCGCCCGCTCCCCTTGTCGATTGGTGCGAGATTTTGCAACACTTGCAAATATTTCCGCTTTGGCGGATCGATGTCAACGCCACGACGCGACAGGAGAGTCCGATGAAACCGATGGAGAAGGCGCTGCGGCGCGAGATCGTCGCGCGTTGCCGCGAGATGAACGCCAGCGGCATCAACCAGGGGACGTCGGGCAACATTTCGGTCATCTTCGAGGACCGCATGCTGATCTCGCCGTCGGCGATTCCCTACGATCAGCTCGAACCCGAGATGATCGCCTCGTTCCCGCTCGACGGCGGCGGCGCGTGGGACGGCACGAAGATGCCCTCCACGGAATGGCGCTTCCACCTTGATTTGCTGCGCGAGCGCGCGGATGCGCAGGCCGTGGTGCACGCCCACCCGCCCTACTGCACCACCCTCGCCATCGCACGCAAGGAGATTCCCGCCTGCCACTACATGATCGCCGCGTTCGGCGGGAACAACATCCGCTGCGCCGGCTACGCGACATTCGGGACGCAGAAGCTCGCCGACCTCGCGCTCGCCGCGATCCGGGACCGGACCGCATGCCTGCTCGCCAATCACGGCATGATCGCCATCGGCGAGACCCTGGCCAAGGCGATGTGGCGGGCGATCGAGCTGGAGACCATCGCCCGCCAGTACTACCTCAGCCTGCAGATCGGCGGTCCGGTGCTGCTGAGCGACGCCGCCATCGAGCGCACCGCGAGAGGATTCGCGGGCTACGGACTGCAGGACGAAGCGAAACCGCCCCGGACGAAAAAGGCGCCTCGCCGGCGCGCCGCAAAGGCGTAGCCCGAAGGCGCAGCCCCGAAGACATCCTGCTCCCGCCTCCGGGACTTCCACTGGACTCCGCCGGGGCACGACGCGCTCGGACCCGCTCCACCACCCGCTCCACCACCCGCTCCACCGCAGAGGTCTTCACGTTGCGCCGTGCGCCGGCGAAGACACGGCGCCTATGCGAACCACCACCGCTCGGCGTTCTTGTGGCCGTCGAGCTCCCAGTTGTTGCCGATGACCTCCGGCACGTGCAGCTTGTCGCTGTAGGCCATGGTGTCGGCCTGGAACAGCGGCAGACCGACCCCGCCTTCGTGGTGGATGATGCGTTGCATCTCGACGTACATCTCCCGGCGCTTGGTGGTATCCAGCTCGGCCCGGGCCTGCAACAGAAGCTCGTTGAACCGGTCGTGCTTCCAGAACGTGTCGTTCCAGCTCGCGTCCGCCGCGTAGATCTGGGAGAAGATCCAGTTCTCGGTGGGCCGGCCGCCCCAGTAACAGGCGCTGAACGCCTTGTTCATCCAGACGTTGGACCAGTAGCCGTCATCCGGCTCGCGCACCACCTCGATGTCGATACCCGCCGGAGCGGCCGACTCCCGCAGCAGTTGTGCGGCGTTGACCGCACCGCCGAAGGCGGTCTCGGCGGCATGGAACTGGATGCTCAGGCGATCGAGACCGGCCTTCTTGAGATGGTGCTTCGCCTTGTCCGGATCGTAGGTCCGCTGCGGCAGTTCGTCGGTGGTGGCCCGGTAGATGTTGGCAGGACCGATGGGGTTGTCGTTCCCGAGTTGCCCGTAGCCGAAGATGATCTTCTCCAGCCACTCCTCCCGATTGATGATGTTCTTGATGGCGAGACGCACGTCGTTGTTGTCGAACGGAGCGGTGTCGGTGCGCATCGGCAGGGTGAGCTGCTTGTTGCCGGTCTCGGCCCGGAAGTGAAGCCCCGCGATCCGCTTCAGGCGCTCGACGATCTTCAGATCCACGTTGTTCATGCAGTCGATGGAGCCGGTGCGCAGGGCATTGAGCCGCGCATTCGGGTCGGCGATCTGCAGCGTCTCCACTTCGTCGAAGTGGGCCCGGCCCTCCTTCCAGTAATTCGGGTTGCGCTTCGTCAGGGTGCGGACCCCCGGATCGTGCTCGACCAGAGTGTATCCACCGGTGCCGATGCCCGACTGCCAGTCGATGGTGCCGTCGCCGTTGGAGGGGCAGATCAGGATGTGGTAGTCGCTCATCAGGAACGGGAAGTCGGCGTCGCCGCCCGTCAGGGTGACCTTGACGCCGTGCGTGCCGTCGGCCTCGACCGACTCGACGCCGGCCAGAATGGCCTTTGCCGCGGACTTCGAATCCTCCGCGAGGTGGTGCCGGATGGAGTCGACGACGTCCCGGGAGTCGAGGGTCTTGCCGTTGTGGAACTCGACCCCCGGCCGGATCTTGAACGTCCACACCTTTGCATCGGGGGTGGAGTCCCAGCTCTCGGCCAGCTCCGGCACCAGGTCGCCCGTGGCCGCCACCTCGGTCAGGTTGTTCCGGACCTGACCGAACAGCACGTTGATCATGTAGGAATCCAGGATGAGCCCCGGGGTCCAGGACGTCGCTGGTCGCGCCACCGGTGGTGCCGATGCGCAGCCGGCCGCCCTTCTTCGCCATCGCCCACGCCGGGTTGAACACGGACGACGCGGCGGTGGCCGACAGACCGAGCGCGATGCTGGCGACCATGAAGTCGCGACGGCCGATCCGCCCCGACGCGGCGGCCGCCCGGAGCCGATCGAGCCTGTCCACGGCCTCCCGGTCCGAAATTCCGGTGATCGGTTCACTCGTTTCCCATCCTGCGGATTTTCTGGTCATGGATGCCTCTCCTGAGGGTTTGGTGGTGACGACATGGATGTCGGCCGATGATGCAGGCCATGGCTCATATGGGTTGATACGGGCCAACCCGGGTCGCAACGACGGAGCGCGAAGCGCGGCGGCGAGGAGTATTCCAGAATAGCCAAGGGAGTGCGTTCCGTCACGCGGCGGCGCCGCGACGATCGAAGCGGTCGAGCAGCGTACCGGTGAGCAGACGAACGCTGATGCCGACCTGGCGATACCGATGGAACGCGAACCGCTCCGGGCCGCGCACCTCCACCAGCGGCTCGGCCTCGTCGAGAATGACGTTCGCGAGCTGTCGCCCCATCAAGGTCGCGCCCGCCACGCCGCGCCCGTTGTAGCCGAGACCCGCGTAGACGCCCCGGTCGAGGGCGAACAGCCGCGGCAGGTGATCGCGGGTGATGGCCGGCCAGCCGGCCCAGTGGTACTCCCACTCCACCCCTTCGAGCGACGGAAAGAGCCGGCGCGCCGCGGCCTGCACATGCGGGGCCTCCCCGCGGTCGTTCACGTCGAACCAGCGCCCGCGCCCGCCGATGACGAACCGCCCCTGCGCGTCGAGCCGGTAGTAGACGATGATCCGCGCGGTCTCCGACACCGCGTGCCGGCCCGGCAGCACCGAGGGCAGCACGTTGTGGCCGAGCGGCGCGGTGGTGGTGACGAAGCTCGCGACCGGCACCACCGACTGGCGCAGCCCCGGCCACAAATCGCCGGTGTAACCGTTGGTCGCCAGCACCACGCACTCGCATCCCACCGATGCCCGCTCGGTGCGCACCGACCAGCCGGCGCCGCTGCGGACGATGGCGGTGGCGGCGCTCGCGCCGCGAATGACGGCGCCCTCCTCGAGCGCGGCGCGGGCCAGCCCGCGCGCGTAGGCCAGCGGCTGCACGCTGCCACCGCGGGCATCATGCATTCCGGAGTCGTAGCACCGGGTGCCGAGAATCGTCGCCACCTCGTCGCCATCGAGAAACCGCACCTCGGCGCCCCGCTCCGTCCACTGGCGCGCCCATTCGCGGTTGAACCGGCGCCCCTTGGCCCCGAACCCGCCCTGGACGTAGCCCGGGCGGATCGCCTCGCACTCGATGCGATAGCGGTCGATGAGATCGAAGACGAGATCGCAGCTCCGATCCCCGAACTCGAGGAAGCGCTCGCCCCGGGTCGGCCCCAGAGCCGAGAGGATCTCCTCCGGCAACATCTTCACCCCGCCCGGATTCACCTGCCCGCCGTTGCGGCCGGAGCACCCCCACCCCGGCTCGCCCGCATCGAGCACCACCACCCGCCGGCCGGCGCGGGCGAGATGAAGCGCGGTCGAGAGCCCGGTGTAGCCGGCGCCCACCACCACCACGTCGGCGGAATCGTTCGCTTCGAGGGGCGGACACTCCGGGCCGGGAGGCGCAGTGGCCGCCCACAGGCTGTCGGGCATCGCGGGCGGCATGTCAGGCCGTCAGCTCGGCGGGGTCCGCCGCGCTCGCGCCATTGCTTCGCAGCCGATTGACCGCGCTGCGATCGAAGCTGGCAAATACCGCCCCGCCGAGGCGTCCGCCCTGCGAGGCGATGGCCCCGTCCGCGAAATCGCCGCCGGCGCGGAGAGCGGCCAGTCCCGCATCGACGGCGGGGGCGTCGGTGGCCACGGCATCGATTTGGGCGATCGCCTCGATGGCGCCGGCGATGTCGCCGATACCGTAGCCGTATCCGCGCCGCAACACCCAGGCGAATTCGCAGAAGACCGGGACGGGTACGGCAATGACCGCCGCCCGCAGGAGCAACGCCTGAGCCACTGCGGCCTGGGCCTCGTCGTCCCGGACCACCGCGCGAAGCAGCACGTTCGTGTCCGCAGTAATCTTCACTCCTCACCCGCCCATCCCGAAGCGGCGATCTCGCTTATTTCCTCGACGGAGAGCGACCTCTGCGGTTTCACGAGCATGCCGAAGACGGCTGCCGCCGATGTGCCACGCTTTGGCCGAAGCTGCATCCGTCCGTCCGCCAGCAGGTCGATGTCGAGCTTGTCTCCGGGCCGTACGCCAAGGTGCGAAAGCACCTCCTTGCGCAGCGTGATCTGCCCCTTGGAAGTCACCGTGAGAGTGATGGCCATGGATTCGACTCCATACGACGAAGGCTGGACACGGAAAGTAAGGCAGTTCAGCCTTTCATGCAATACCGACTCGCCCCCGGGGAACATCGTGAGCTTCCGCGTCCATGACCAGTCCCGCCGGCAAACCGCCTCCCGTGACGACCCGCGCCAACAGAATTCGCACGGGGGCGGCTTGGGTCCTGATCCGATCATGACGCCTCAGTCCGTCTCGACGATGGCTTCGATCTCCACCGGGATTCCGCCCGGCAACGAGCCCATGCCCACCGCGGACCGGGCGTGGCGCCCCTTCTCGCCGAAGACCTCGACGAAGAGGTCCGAGCAGCCGTTGATGACCGCGGGCTGCTGGGTGAATTCCGGCCCCGCATTCACCATCCCCAGCACCTTCACGACGCGATTCACCCGATCGAGGCTCCCGAGTTCCTGGCGCATCACCGCGATGAGCACGAGCCCGACCTCCCGGGCATGGTGGTACGCCTCCTCGACCGTGATCCCGGCTCCGACTTTCCCGGTCACGCCTCCCGGCCCCTTGCCCGCAAGAAAGAGCAGGTTCCCGGTGCGCACCGCGTGCACGTAGTTCCCCATCGGGGCCGGCACGCGGGGGAGCTCGATCCCGAGCCCGTTCAGTCGTTCATCGATGGTCATGGCATGGCTTCCTCTCGTCTCAATCGTTCGTCACCAGTTTGTACAGAACTCTGTGGGAACAGGAGTACAGGGCTGATTTTGTCATGTTCTCAAGGTCATGGCGCAAACGGAGACGGGGCGGATGCGGGCGGATGCGGGGCGCTTGACACGTTTCCGACCATCGGCCTAGCCTGCCGAATCCACATGCAAATCTGCATGCGGACTCCACCGCAGGGACGAGTGATGGCCGAGATCCGACTGCGGAATATCACCAAGCGTTGGGGGAATTTCGTCGGGGTCGACAACTTCGACCTGACCATCGGGGACCGGGAGTTCCTCGTGCTCCTCGGCCCGTCGGGGTGCGGGAAGACGACCACGATGCGCATGGTCGCGGGGCTGGAGGAAGCGACCTCGGGCGACATCATGATCGGCGGCCGAGTGGTCAACGACCTCGACCCGAAGGACCGGGACATCGCCATGGTGTTCCAGTCCTACGGCCTCTACCCCAACATGAACACCTACGAGAACATCCGCTTCCCGCTCAAGGTGCGCAAGGTCGACCCGGCCACCCATGACGATCGGGTGCGGCGCGCGGCGGCGATGGTGGAGCTGACGGACTTCCTCCACCGCAAGCCGGCGGAGCTCTCCGGCGGCCAGCGCCAGCGCGTCGCCCTCGCCCGCGCCATCGTCCGCGAGCCCACCGTGTTCCTGATGGACGAGCCGCTCTCGAACCTCGACGCCAAGCTCCGCGTCTCGACCCGCGCCCAGATCAAGAATCTCCAGCACGCACTGAAAGTAACGACCATTTACGTCACCCACGACCAGATCGAGGCGATGACCCTCGCCGACCGGGTGGTGGTCATGAACAAGGGCGTCATCCAGCAGGTGGGAACGCCGAAGGAGATCTACGACCGCCCCGGCAACACTTTCGTGGCCGGCTTCATCGGCTCGCCCGCCATGAATCTCGTGGAAGGAACGCTCGCGAACGGGGTGCTCACCGGACCGAACCTGCGCATCGAGGGCCTGACCGGCCCCGATGGCCCCGATGGCCCGGTCATGCTCGGGTTCCGCGCCGAGGACGCCATGCCGACCGACAGGCCGACCGACGGCGACGGCGAGATCACCGCCCCCGTCTACACCGTCGAGCTGCTCGGCGACGCGACGATGATCACCGTCCGGCTCGGCGATGCGCTGGTGTCCGTGAAGGCGCACAAGGACTATCGCGTCGATATCGGGCAGCATGTTTCCATCGCGGTCCCCGCCACGATCTGCCACCTCTTCGACCGCGAGACGGGGACGAGAATCGAGACGTGACGACACCATCGGTCGAAACGCGCATGATCGGGTTCACCCATGACTGGACTCGCCACTGAAGATTCGCCATCGAACATGAGCCGTAACCCACCCACCCGGAAACCCTTGAGGAGAGACCGAAAGATGCTGAAGAGAATTGCGCTGGCGGGAACCATCTCGCTGTTTGCCACGGGCGCCTGGGCCGGATGCGCCTTCGAGAATCAGACCCCGCTCAAGATGCTCTCGGCCGGATTCGCGGCCTGGAAAGCGGTTTCCGGAGCGATGGCCGAGTGCGGCAACTTCGAAGCCGAACTGGACCAGGAGTTCCGCCACAAGCAACCCGCCGCCTTCGATGCGAACCCCGCCCTCTACCAGATCGGCGGCGTCTCGAACGGCACTCTGGTTCCCCTGCTGAACCAGGGCACCATCCGACCCCTCGACGATCTGGTGGCGAAGCATGGCCAGCACCTCAAGCCGAACCAGCTCATCAGGATCGACGGGCAGACCATGGCCATCGCGATGATGGTGAACGCGCAGCACCTCATGTACCGCAAGGACATCCTTGACGACCTCGGCATCGCGGCTCCGACGACCTATGAAGAGGTCCTGGCGGCGGCGGAGACGATCCGGGCGGCCGGAGTGGTCGAGTACCCGCTCGGCGGCACCTACAAGACCGGCTGGAACCTCGCCCAGGAGTTCGTGAACATGCACCTCGGGATGGGCGGCGCGTTCGTCGACAGCGAAAACCGCCCGACCATCAACAACGAGATGGGCCTCGCGGCGCTCGAGATGATGAAGCGCCTCGCCGCGTACATGGACCCCGAGTACCTGGTCTCGGATTCCACCTACGTCCAGCAACAGTTCCAGCAGGGCAAGATCGCGATCGCGAACCTGTGGGCGAGCCGGGCGGGCGCGATGGACGACGAGGGCGAGAGCCAGGTGGTCGGCAAGGTAAAGATGGCTTCTGCGCCCGCCGCCGTCGCCGGCCGCCGACCCGCGTCCACCCTGTGGTGGGACGGCGTGGTGCTCGCCAGGAACATGTCGGACGACGCGGCCGAAGCGGCATTCCGGGTCGCAATGGAAGGAATCGACCGCGAGATGGTCGAGGCGAACAACGATGCCGCGGTGTGGCTGATCGACGGATTCGAGGCGACGCCCGTCTCCCGGGGCGCCATAGAAACCGCGAACAACGGCGCCGTGCCCTATCCGGCGAGTTCCGCCATGGGCCTCATGCACACCGCGCTCGGCAACGGCGTCTCCGACTTCCTGACCGGGGCCAAGGATGCCGCCACCACTCTGGCCGACATCGAGGCCGCCTACCTCACCGCGGCCGAGGAGCAGGGGCTGATCTGAAGACCGAGCGGCGCGGGGCACCCGACGGCGGGATGCATGGACGCGCCGGCGGAGGCCGAAATCCCGCCGGAATCGCACCACGCGACGGCCCCTCGGAGCGCCAGCGGGAATCACTGGTCACCAGAGATGACGGACCGATGAAGTTCAGGACATTTGCGGCCTTCGTCGGTCCGTCGCTTGCCCTCATGCTCGTGTTCATCGCGGCGCCGCTCGTCGGGGTGCTGTGGCAGAGCTTCCACCTCACGCAGCCGATCTTCGAGACCGTCGAGGTGGAGTCCTGCACCCCGAGCTTCACCGGGCAGATCTGCACCACGGAGCTGAAAACCCGGCCGGTCCTCGACGAGGCCGGCCGGATCGTCACCGAGACCACCTACGTCGGCCTTCAGAGCTACCGCAACGTCCTCGAACCCGATCGGCTGCGGCAAGCCATCGCGAGCGGGCGCTGGCTCGACATCCTCGACATCGACTTCTGGGCCGCCCTGCGGTTCACGCTCACCTTCACCCTGATCACGCTGCCGCTCATTCTGCTGTTCGGCCTCGGGATCGCGCTCGCGGTCAACAACGCGGTGCGCTCCATCCGGGGGCCGATCATCTTCGTCTCCCTGCTGCCGTTCATCATCACCCCGGTGATCGGGGCGCTGTCGATCCGATGGCTCTTCATCGGCGACGGCATCATGACCGCGTTCCTCGAATGGTGGCTCGGGCGCGACATCGCAATGTTCGCGCAGGGCTGGACCATCGAGCTCCTGATGCTGTTCTACCGGGTCTGGCACGTCGCCCCGTTCGCCTTCGTGGTGTTCTACGCCGGACTCCAGACGGTCAACATGGACACTCTGGAGAGCGCCATCATCGACGGCGCGAGCCGCTGGGAGCGGCTGCGCTACGTGGTGATCCCGCACCTGATGCCGCTCATCGTCTTCGTCGCCCTCATCCACCTGATGGACGCCTACCGGGTGTTCGAGGAGATCGTCGGCTTCTCCAGCCAGGCCCACGTGATCTCCCTGCAGTGGCTCACCTACGACTTCCTCACCCCGGACGACGCCGGAAACCGCGCGGTCTCGCGCGCCTCGGCGAGCGCGATGCTCACGATGATCGGCATCGTGGTCCTGCTCGTCCCCCTGCTCCGGCGCACCTGGCGCGATCACCGGGGAACACGCCGGTGAACACCCCGACCGCGCTCCGCCAACCGCTCTCGCTCCGCCTGACCGCGGCCGGATTCCTCACGTTGTGGTGCCTGCTCGCCTCCTTCCCGCTGTTCTGGATCACGGTGATGAGTTTCAAGGAGCCGGTGGACGCCTTCGCCTCCAACCCGCTCGCGGTCGTGTTCGGTCCCGACACGCGCGCGAACGGCAAGGGGCTCTCGATCCTCGACCTCGTGGTGGGTCTCGCAGTGCTGTGGTACACGGTGCGGCTCGCGGTGCGGAAGCTGCCCGATCTGGTGCGGCGCCACGCTCCGGGGGGCTGGCTCCTCCTGGGCTGGATCGCCGGTTCGCTCCTCTTCGGGCTGGCGTTCATCATTGTCTTCTTCGTTCTCCTGCCGCCCGTTCTCGATACGGCAAACGCCTTCGCCGGACCTCTGGGCACACCCGTCGTCGGACTCACCACGGAGCACTACCAGGCGGTCTGGGTGGAGAACGGATTCCACCGGAACTTCGTCAACTCCCTGGTCGTCACCGCCGGGGTGGTCACGGTCTCGCTGACCGTCGGCACCCTCGCCGGCTACGGGCTCGCGCGCTCGGCCTCGAACCTCGCGTTCTGGCTCCTGATCATCGCGCTCGTGTTCCGCGCGCTCCCGCACTCGGTGCTGGTCGCGGGCTACCTGCCGGTGTTCATCAGTTCGGCGGAGATCCTCGAACCCCTCCTGGGCGAGGCGGCGCCGACGCTCTACGGCCAGCCCTGGGCGGTCATCGCGGTGCTGGTATCCATCAACCAGCCGTTCACGATCTGGATGCTCCGCTCGTTCTTCCAGAACATCCCGGCAGATCTCGACGAGGCGGCGCGGGTCGACGGCTGCACCCACTTCCAGGCGTTTCGCTGGGTCATCATGCCGGTGATGTGGCCGGGGGTGATCACCACCGGGCTGTTCAGCTTCCTGCTCGCCTACAACGACTTCCTGGTGTGCTCGCTGCTGCTCGACGCGCAGAACCAGACCATGGTCCCGGCCATCGCCGGCTACTTCAACCGCGAAACGACCACCACCGATCAGGTCGAGGCGATCGCGGCCGCGGTGTCCATCACCGCGCCGCTGTTCCTGCTGGTGATGATCTTCCAGCGCCAGATCGTCAGCGGCCTGACCGCCGGAGCCGTCAAGGGGTGAGAGGAATGAAAGGCAACCGGCCCGAACAGGCCCTTCTTTCGCGAGATACCGACCTCGGCAAGACCGAGGACACCCGGCGCGTCATCGAGGCGATGGTCGACGCGCTCAACGACCACCGCATCGACGACATCGGCGAATTCTTCGCCGCGGACTTCGTCTGGCGCGGCAATTTCGGATGCGGCACCAAACACGGGCTTGCCGCATTTCAAGACCACTGGCAGCGGCCGTTCCAGGCCGCGTTCTCCGACAAGGTCGCGATCGACGAGGCGCGTCTCTACATGGGGGAGTGGGCGGCCTGCTTCGGCGCCCAGCACGCGGTGCACAGCGGCGAGTTCATGGGGATCGCGCCGACCGGCAGGAAGGTGGAGATCCGCTACATGGACTTCTGGAAGGTGCAGGACGGAAAGATTGTGGAGAACTGGGTATCGGTGGACTTCGCGCACGTCATGGCCCAGCTCGGCGAGGACGTATTCGGCGGACACGGGTGGGAAACATTCGACCGCGGCGAACGGGAGCCGCCCCGCCCCACCGCCCCGACTCGCCCGCGACCTCGCCACGGTCCGACCCGAGTCATCCGCGA
>JAPOSC010000026.1 GCA_026709935.1 Thiotrichales bacterium | reverse complement strand
GATGGAAGGGACGATTGATGGATTAATTGGAGCAAAGACGAGTCACAAACACCAATGGGTTATCCACGGACCAGTCGTCTATACCGACTGCCTGTACGACACGCTGTCGGAAGAAGAGGACGACATAAAGCGGATGGCGGCTCTCTTGTTCACGAAATCTATTTCGCACGCGGCGCAGCGGGAGTATCGGTTCGTGGTTTTTAACGGAGGGTCGGATGAGCAAACATTATCGCTCAAGATCTCAGGAATGATGCGTGATTCACTAGCACAGACGGAACACGGTTTAGTAAGACCATCGCCAACACCTGCGGAGACCGTTGGGGAAGATGGCGTTCTTTTACCGCGACCAGTGAATGTGACGACGAAGGGGCGCGATAAGCGCATGGCGGTGATCGAGCGTAATGTAGAGAGGGAGGAAACGCGCCTAGAGATTAGAGATTCAGACGGACATGTACTGTCCTCGGACGTCGAGCGGCGGGAGCGCATCGATGAAAGAGTCGGAACGGAGGAGATCGAGATAGATGAGCGAGATATCCTGAATCTGCGTAGCGCTCAACAAAACGAAGATACCGAACTAGAGCGTTCGACTCTGACAACCGAGCAAGGGTCTGGAGCGACGAGCAATCCTAACGATGAGGGTGAGACATCAAAGGAACTCGCACTCGATAAACACGAATGGAATGACGAGAAGGATCTAGATGAACTCGTTTTCCCAATCCCCCTCCACAATCTTGAGCAGTCATACGAATCATTTGAAAACATACTCCGCGATCCCGCTTTCCCGATGCCTCTTGCATCAACTACTGAGGAAGTATCGGCATACAGCCTGCACGAGATCGCTAAGAGTCACAAAGCTATCTCAGTTCTAGCAATGAAGATCCTCTCAGTCCCCGTAGAACACCAGCAGGAGGCAGCGAGCGCCTGTTGGCATGCGTTGCAGTGCATCAACAATATCTATGCGAATTTCGGTGACATTATAGACCGCGTGTGGATCGGGCGGCATCGTTTTGTCATTATTCGCCTCCAGAAATCAGAGACATTAGAGGCAGAAGGTCGGATCATCATCGGACCAAACGGATCTTATACCCACTGCTTTAAGACTTTAGAATCTGAGAAGACGGCGCATTGTGATGGAATTGCGGGGATGCTAGCTTTACCGCCCGGTGCCCAAGTGGAGGCATTCGAATTCTACGGATGGCTAAGGAAGTCAAATAATGAGCAAGCCAATGAGAGCGAAGAGTGCGATTCGTGATCTCCGACTAGCCCTATCTACGAATTCGAGTCCATGCTCCTGCGCTACCTTCCCCTGCCGCCAATCTCAATCACATAGCTCATCTTAGGTTTGATGCTTAAGCCATTTCGAGAAGTATTCACCTACGACGGCGAAGGCGCGGGCGCTCGAATGAACGTCGGAAACCCGTTCAGGGCACCGGTTGAGGACCGGCCCGGGGCGCGCTGATCATCCGCCCTCGACCCGCACGGTCACGATATCCGTGTCGTGATACTGCTGGTGAAACACCGACGATGCGTAGTGCCGCAGCAGGCGGAGAGAAATCTCGCGCTCGGCCGGTGCCCCGCCTCCGCGTTCGGTCAGGAGGACCATCCGATCCTCCAGGTTCTCCTCACCGGGCGCGGCGATGAACTCCAGCTCCGCCGCTCGGCGGCTTCCGCGGGCGATGACGAGCAGGCGGCGCACCTTGACCGCATCGGCGGCGTCATCGGGCCGGACGAGGCTGAGGAGCGTCTCCTCGCCGGCGGAGCACAAGCGCTGTACTGCGTCTGCACTCCAGCCTCGCCCGGATGCGAACTTGCGCAGGAACCCGGTGATCTCGGGCAGCGCCTCGACCTCGAGCGCGGTCGCGATGCGCCGGCGGCGCGGCTCCGTCAGCTCCATGAACAGGGTCAGCACGATTGCGGTGAGCCCACCGGCGGTCATGCCGTTGCCGAGCAGCGCGCCCCACCATTCGCCGAGACGATCCGCGAAGATCGACTGGCTCTGGAAGCCCACTCCGACCCAGAACGCGACCCCCGCGATCGTCGCCTTGCGGTAGTCCGCGCCGCCCTGCACGACAATCCGCATGCCGAGGACGAACAGCAGGGAGAGCAGCACCGTGATGTAGGCCGCGGCCACCGGGTTCGGGATCGCAAGCAGGAGCGCGGCGACCTTGGGAAAGAACGCCACCGTCACGAACACGACGCCGATCCACACACCGACGCGACGCGCCGCGACCCCGGTCAGCTCCGTGATCGCGATGCTCGTCGAGTAGGTGGTGTTCGGCACCGTACCGGCGAGACCGGAGAGGAGGTTGCCGGCGCCGTCCGCGGCCACCGCGCCCTGCACCGCCCGGAAGTCCACCGCCCGCGGCCGGCGCCACGAGACGCGCTGGATGGCGATGGAATCACCGATGGTCTCGGTGGCGCCGATCAGGGTCACGAAGACGAAGGCCGGCAGAAGCCCCCAGAACGCGGCCCCGAACTCCAGGTCGAACCCCGGCCAGCCCCCGGTGTCTGGAACTCCGACCCAGGGGGCTTCGAGCACGCTGTCGATATCGTAGAGACCGAAGAACGAGGCAACGACGCACCCCGCCGCAAGCCCGAGGAGCGGCATCCAGAGCCGCCACCCGCCGGTGGCGCGCAACGCGAGCACCGCGATGACGACCAGGGTCGTGACGGCGCTGGCGGGCGCGGCGGCGGGGGAAGTCCCCTCGGGCACGTCGGCGAGCATGTCGAAGATGATCGGCATCACGGTGACCGCGATCAGCATGATCACGGTGCCGGCGACGGTCGGGGTAATGATCCGCCGCAGCA
>JAPOSC010000036.1 GCA_026709935.1 Thiotrichales bacterium | reverse complement strand
GGCTGGAACCTTTCGTGCCTTCTTGCCGGCGCCGCCATTGCAGACCTTGCTCTGGAATACCGCGTCGACACCGATATGGAATCACTTTCGCTGTCCGATGCGACCCCTTTGGGAGATAATATCCTTGATCCCTTACTGAAGAAAATCGCTGACGATCCGGAACCGCGCCGCACTGAATATTGGGTGGAGCGGATCGCGGGCATGTCGGACGAGATTCTGGAGGGGGTTTTCGAGCGGCTGGTGGAAAGCGGCATCCTTCGCCGCGCGAGCGGTGGTTTCTGGTCGCTTTCTCGAAGTGCGGTCAGCAGCGATGCTCGGGTCGCGGTGCGCCGGCGGATCATCGAGACAATCGTCAAGCCCGATATACCTCTCCCCGGAGACGCGATCATTGTCGGGCTCGCCAACGCCTGCGACGCATTCAGGTTTCTTCTGGAACCCGAGGATTTCGAGGCTCAGCGCGATCGTATCGCACAGGTGAGCAAGCTGGATCTCATCGGTCGGTCTGTCGCCGCGGCTGTTGCGGCGACATCGGTCCGCCGCTCTATCGGGATTGCGACAAGGCCTATCCCCAACGTAAGTCTTCTGAAGGTGCTCCGAGAGGAGGCGTGCTGGCAAGGAAACATACCCAGGCTGCTCGCCAGCCTTTATCGCAAGTACGGTGCGGTCTTTATGGTTAGGCACCCGCTTACCGGAAAGAAGGCCGTTATTCTTGCCGGCAACGACGCTAACGTTTGGGTCAACCGGCACGGTCGGCTATATTTGCGGGCCAGGGACTACATAGCGAACCTGGAGGGCGTGTTCGGCGCCTCCAGAAGCCTGTCCAGCATGGACGGGGCCGAACATTACCGGCTGCGCAAGGCGATGCAGCCAGCCGTCAGCCGCCAGCGCATTGATGAGCGTCTTGGAGAGGTTCTCTGGGAGATCCGCCGGGTCCTGGATACGTGGAACGAAGGCGATATGTTGGTCGTCCTGGACGCCTCCCGCAGGCTCATGTCGGGTCAAACCTGTCAACTTGCTGTCAGCCTGGACGTCAGCGGCCAAATGGAGAGCGTCCTCAAATACAAGAACCGTGCGTTGGTTACCCATGTTCAGGCATCCTTGCCGAAGTTCATGCTTCGAACGCCAGGAATGAATGCCTGCCGGCGCGTTGTGGAAGATGTTTTTTTCAGGATCCGGGATTCGCATACCGCGGCGCAGCGCGAGGGCAAACCGCGCGACTTGATCGACGAACTCCTCGGCCTGCACACCAGCGACCTTCAGTTCTTCCCGGAAGCCGATGTCAAGTTTGCGGTAACCATGGCGCTCATTACGGCCTCGTATATGGCGAACGCCCTCGCGTTCGCGCTTTGCGAGATGGCCTCCGATCCCGACATCTACCGGCGCGTGCGCCAGGAAGCGGACGCGCTGTTCGCGGACGGCGACCCCGACCCGGAGGACTTCAAAGAGGATGCGGTAGACGTTGCACGCCGGGTGGTTCTCGAAACCCTCCGGCTTTACCCCACCGTGCCCGTGCATCTGCGGAACGTGATGAACGGCTGCGTTGTGGATGGCTACGAACTGCCGCTCGGCGAGCGGGTCGTGGTGGCCTCCACCGCCGTTCACTATCTGGAGGAGAACTATCCTGATCCGCTCAGGTTCGACATTGACCGCTATCTTCCGGGACGGCAAGAGCACAGGAAACGCGGGGCTTTTGCGGCGTTCGGCCTCGGCACGCATACGTGCTTGGCGTCGCGATTGGTGGAACGCCAGCTGGTGATCAATTTGCTGATGGTCGCCCGCCACGTCGACCTCGAATTGCCGGCCTTGAGTTACCCGATAAGAATGAACCCCTTCCCTGTCAACGCGCCGCGCAAGAGCATGAAGTTCCGGGTCAAAGCCAAGCGGACTGTCATCTGACGTCATCGGGAGGATGTGAGCGAAGACCCATGGATCTGAAGGCATACTAAATAGCCAGGGAGGCCCAGATGGAAGTCGTCGTTATTGTTATCGTCAGCGCAATCATAGCCAACTACATGCATGAACTCGGCCACCTGTTTACAGCGCGGCTGGTCAAGCTTCCTGTCGCGAAGGTCCATCTCGGCGTCGGTCCGGTCATTCGCGAGAGGGTCGGGCGTGGGGGTGCAAGATTTCTCTACGGCCCGCTTCCTGGCGCTGCGGTTCTATTCGACCCCGAAGTCTATCGGTCCGTTTCGCCGTTTCGCCGGCTGATTGTCGCCTCGGCCGGCCCCGTGACGAACTTCGCAGCGACGTTCTTATTCCTCGCCATCGCCTACATCCTGTATCCGAGTTCGTATCCGCCCGTAATCGACATCACGGATCCGCGGGGCGCCGCCGCGACCGCGGGAATGCAGAGCGGGGACCGCATCGTCTCGGTGGACGGCACGGATATCCACGACTGGCGGGGCGTGGGATCGGCGTTCGTGAGCCGCGCCGGCGATACGGGCACGCTGCGTATCTCGATCCGCAGAGACGGCGCCGCCCATGCCTATGAAATTCCCATTGGGGATTGGCAGTCCGACAGGGCGTGGATCAATGCGTTCGACGATCTCGGCTTTTACCCGAGGCCGCCCGACAGCGACGACGGTTCCGGCGTCGTCAGCGAGATAACGACGGCCTTCGCGGACACGGTGAGGTTCGGCTGGTCCATGGCCGGGGCCGGGATCAAGATGCTGTTGGGCGACATGAGCTTTCTCAGCTTGTTCGGCGGGCTTCAGCTCACGCAGCTCGGTCTTGATGACCGGAACCTCGACTTCGGCGACTATCTCAAGCTGCTGGCGCTGTTCTCGATGGCATTCGGGATCATCAATTGTCTTCCCGGTCCGCCCGCGGATGGGCTGGCAATCCTGTTCTCCGCCACCGAAGTGGCGATCCGCAGGCGCCTTGCCGGCGCGCCGGTTGTCGGCAACCCCCCGGTCTTCGATAACCCAGTGACCACAATCGGCTACGTTCTCTCGTTCGGGCCGCTTGTGCTGTGTATCGTTCACGACGTGATCCGGTTCACATGACGAGCGGGCCGGCGCGCA
>JAPOSC010000050.1 GCA_026709935.1 Thiotrichales bacterium | reverse complement strand
CTATCGTCCCAACGTTCACGTGCGGCTTCGTACGCTCAAACTTCCCCTTGGCCATCGGACGTTCTCCGGATGATGCTGCGTCGTTCGGGAGCGATCCGCTATCGGACCGGCGATGTGGTGCCCATAACTGGACTCGAACCAGTGACCTCTCCCTTACCAAGGGAGTGCTCTACCACCTGAGCTATATGGGCCGAGTGCGTTCTGTGAGCCCGGGCCGCATACGGCGAATCACCCTCCTTCGCCTGGAGCGGGTGATGGGAATCGAACCCACATCATCAGCTTGGAAGGCTGAGGTTCTACCATTGAACTACACCCGCGAGACCTCGTGCCGAAGTTCGTCCGCCGACTCCGAGCCGAATCCGACTGGACTGCACCACGCACTGGTGGAGGGGGTAGGATTCGAACCTACGAAGGCTGAGCCGCCAGATTTACAGTCTGGTCCCTTTGGCCGCTCGGGAACCCCTCCTCAACGCAAGCGGGACATTGTGTTGAATACGTTGTACGGTGTCAAGCCGCCAACCAGTCCCGAGGTCGAAGAAACTGCTCGACGAGAGTCGCCTCGGCGCTGCCCGGCGCCGGCTGCCAGTCGTAGCGCCATCGCACCAGGGGCGGCAGTGACGTCAGGATGGACTCCGTGCGTCCTCCCGACTGGAGCCCGAACAGGGTTCCGCGGTCGTGAACGAGGTTGAACTCGACGTACCGCCCGCGGCGCAACAACTGGAAGTCGCGCTCACGCTCCGTCCAGGGCGTGGCGCGGCGGCGGCGCACGATGGGGAGATAGGCATCGACGTACCCGTTGCCGACACGTCTGGCGAACCGCTCACACCGGTCGAAACCCCATTCGTTCAGGTCGTCGAAGAAGAGACCGCCGACTCCTCGCGCCTCGTTTCGATGAGGGAGAAAGAAGTACCGATCACACCACTCCTTGAAACGTGAGTACACGTCGTCCCCAAACTCTTCACACAGTGCGGCCGCCGCCCGGTGCCAGTCCCGCGTGTCGGACTCGAAGCCGTAGCAAGGCGTGAGATCGAATCCCCCGCCGAACCACCACGCCGGAATCTCCCCGGGTGCGCCGGCCGTGAAGTAGCGGACGTTGCAGTGTGACGTCGGGACACGCGGATTGAGCGGATGAACGACGACGGAAACGCCCAGCGCGTGGAAGGGTCGGCCCGCAAGCTCCGGACGCTGCCGAGTCGCCGCCGGAGGGAGCGTGTCACCGTGTACTTGAGAGAAGTTGACTGCACCGCGCTCGAAGACCTCACCGTCCGCGATCACCCGCGTCAGACCCCCGCCTCCACCGGGACGCTCCCACGCATCCTCGGTCAGTCGAGCCGTCGGATCCTCGCGCACGAACGCCTCCAGGACCCGATCCTGCAGTGCCCGCAACCACTCCCGAACGCGGAGCACCCGCGAATCCATGGTCGACTCAGCCACGGAGCGTTCTACCGTCGCGGACATCGACGATTCGCGTGGGAGCCGCCAACCCCCCTACCCGTCCCGCCACATACCAGTCGATCTCAGTGCCGAAGGCAGCGCGGACCCGCAATATGTCGCAAGCGGGCGGATGGCCGCCGCGGTTCGCACTCGTGGATATCAGAGGCCCTCCCAAGCTTGCGCACAGCCCGCGCGCCACAGGATGATCCGTGACCCGGGTAGCCACAGTCCCGTCCGCATTCACGAGCCACGCCGGCGCGCGCTCGCTGGCAGGTGCCACAAGGGTTACAGGCCCGGGCCAATACCGGGACGCGAACTCGCAAAACCGAGGGACGCGAACGTCCACCAGCCGTTCAAGCTGGCCTGGATAGGCCGCGATGACGATACAGCGCTTGCGGGCCGGCCGGCGCTTCACCGCAAACACGCGGTCCACCGCCGCACGGTCCCAGGGGTCACATCCGAGTCCGAAGACCGACTCCGTGGGATAAGCCACGATTCCGCCGGCCCGCAGCGTCATCACCGCGCGACGATAGCGCCAATCCGCGCGACAATAGCGCCCGTTGGCGCGGCGATAGCGCCAGTCGGTCATCTACCTTGCGCCGAGCGCGTAGACGTCACGAGCCGCATCGATCCTTGCAATTGAGCCAAGTTTCCAAAATTGGCGTCCCGCATGAAGGCATGTGGCTTCGACGGACAGGAAACGTCCGGTCGGCGCGCCGGGAAGAAGTGCCGCGCATACCTCGTCGGTCATCGATCGCGCAACGTCTCCTGAAGCGCGTCATTCCTGCGCAGAATGTCAGCCGCGTTGCGTTCGCGCTCCGAGCCTAGTGCGGATGCGAGCCGATCGTCGGCGACGGCCAGGACTTGCACTGCGAGATAGCCGGCATTCTTGGCCCCCGCCTTGCCGATGGCGACTGTCGCGACGGGAATTCCTCCGGGCATCTGTACCGTGGAGAGCAGCGCGTCCTCGCCTCGAAGCGGCCCGGCATCGACCGGCACCCCGATGACCGGCCGAACCGTCAGCGCGGCGACCGCACCCGCGAGGTGGGCAGCCATACCGGCGGCAGCGACGAATACCGCGCAACCCCGATCTTGCGCGTCGAGCACGTAGTCGCGTGTCGCAGTGGGAGTCCTGTGCGCGGAGCTCACCCGCACCTCGTACTGCACGCCGAACGTGTCCAGCACTTCCAGCGTCGACTTCATCACCGGGAAATCGGAGTCCGATCCCATGAGCACTGCAACGAAGGGCGTCAGAGTCATCACGAATCCACCATGTGGGAGTCAGGAGTTTCTGCGCCGACGTGGGCGCCGCGCCGGCGCCGCTTCGATCAACTGCCTTGCTTCATCGAGCTCGATCAGGGCCGGGTCCCGTCCCTTCGGCACCCGCACGTTCTTCTTGCCGTCGGTCAGGTAGGGCCCGTAGCGGCCCTTGAGGATGCGGATCTTTCCACCCTCGAATTCCCTGATTTCGCGCTCGGCGTCGGCGCGCTTCTTCTCGGCCACGATATGGAGTGCACGTTCGCGATCGATGGTGTGAGGGTCGTCCTCCTCCCCCAGCGATGCGAACTTCGAACCGTACTTCACATATGGCCCGAAGCGGCCGATATTCACCAGGAGGGGTTCTCCATTCTCCGTCTGCCCGAGATCGCGCGGAAGATCGAACAGCGCGAGCGCTTCATCGAGCGCGATCGTACCCACCCTCTGATCGCCTCTCAGACTCGCGAACTTCGGCTTCTCGGCGTCGGTCGCGATTCCGATCTGCGCGTACGGACCGTAGCGACCTACCCTGACCGAGATCTGGCGGCCCGACTTCGGATCGACACCCAGCACCCGCGCCTGCGACGCCTCGGTCCGGGTGACGCTGGCTTCCTTCTCCGATACCTGCCGATGAAACGGCCGCCAGAACCGATCGAGCAGTGGCACCCATTCCCGCTCGCCCCGCGAGACCGCATCGAGATCGTCTTCGAGACGGGCGGTAAAGTCGTAATCCACGTAGTCGGCGAAATGCTCGGTCACGAACGCATTGACCAGACGCCCGACATCGGTGGGGTGGAACCGGCGTTTCTCCAGCTCCGCGTACTCCCGTTGCTGGAGAGTCGAGATGATCGAAGCGTAGGTCGAGGGACGGCCGATGCCCCGGCCCTCAAGCGCGCGGATCAGGGTCGCCTCGGAGTAGCGGGGCGGCGGTTCGGTGAAGTGCTGCTCCGGACGCAGCGCCTTGAGCGCGACCGCCTGGCCCTTCTCCAACGGCGGCAAGCGTCGCTCCTTCTCCGTCTTCTTGTCGTCGAGACCCTCTTCGTAGACCGTGAGGAAGCCCGGGATCGCCACCGTAGCACCGGTGGCACGAAGGAGATCGGAGGGTTGCGAATCCTCGGATGCCGCCGCCCAAGGCCTGTCCCCGCATGTGAACTCCACCGCTACGGTATCGATCGTCGCGTGCCGCATCTGGCAGGCCACAGTGCGCTTCCAGACAAGCTCGTAGAGCTTTGCCTGGTCACCGGCAAGTACTCCGGAGAGCGATTCGGGGGTACGCCGAACCGATGTCGGACGGATCGCCTCGTGCGCTTCCTGCGCGTTTTTCGCACGAGTGCGGTAGACCGGCGGCTCGCGAGGCACATTGGCAGCGCCAAACGTGTCCGCGATGTACGCCCTGAGTTCCGCGACCGCGTCGGCGGCGAGGGTGGTCGAGTCGGTTCGCATGTAGGTGATGAGACCTACTGCGCCATCCCCGGTATCGACACCCTCGTAGAGCTGCTGAGCGACCCGCATGGTTCGGCTGGCCGTGAATCCGAGTTTCCTACCCGCCTCCTGCTGCAGTGTCGAGGTGATGAACGGCGCCGCCGGATTGCGCCGCCTCTCCTTCTTTTCGACGCTGTGCACGCAGAGGACACCCACGACACCTTCATCGCCGCCTTCCCCGTCCGCCACACGCCACTGCGACTCGGGCGCCGAACTCAGTTCGATCAGTCGGTTTCGCGCCTTCAGAGCCGAGGCTTCGTCGGTGATGCTGAACTGCTCAAGCTTCTCGCCCTGCAGGCGCACCAGCTTCGCCGCGAACGCCGTCCCGTCGCTCTCCAGGTCGGCCTCGATGGTCCAGTACTCACGCTTCCCGAATCGCTCGATCTCCTCCTCGCGCTCCACGATCATGCGCAGTGCCGGGCTCTGTACCCGTCCCGCGGACAAGCCCTTGCGGATTTTCTTCCACAGCAGGGGCGAAAGGTTGAAGCCGACGAGATAGTCGAGGGCCCGGCGCGCCTGCTGCGCGTTGACCAGCGAAGCGGAGACCTCGCGGGGGCTGGCCATGGCTTCGTCGATTGCGCTTCTGGTGATCTCGTGGAAGACGACGCGGTGTACCGGCTTCCCGTCGAGGGCCTTCGCGGCACGGAGCAGCTCGATCACATGCCACGAGATCGCCTCACCCTCCCGATCAGGGTCAGTCGCCAGATACAGGGCATCCGCCTTCTTCATCGCCCGGCTCAACGCGGTGACGTGCTTCGCGTTCCGCGCGATGGGCTCGTAGTGCATCAGGAATCCGTTCTCCGGCTCGACTGCGCCGCTTTTGGGGATCAGATCCCGCACATGCCCGTAGGAAGGGAGCACTTCGTAGTCGGACCCGAGGTACTTCTTGATCGTTCGGGCCTTGGCGGGCGATTCAACAACCAGGAGGTTTCTGGCCATCGACGAGGGAACTCCCGTTTCATGTCCGGCTCTGCAAGACGGCGCTGTCGCGCGACAAGATATTCGAAACGGGGACTTCGGCGAAAGGGGGGCACTACGCGAAGCCCATGCGCCGCCGACGCCGCATATCGGTCACCGTCGCCCGGAGACTCGAACGTAACGACTGCCGGGGAGCGCTTCGATCCAGCCGTCGATCTCGAGCGTCAGCAGCACTGCGGCAAGTCGGCTTGCGGGCATGCGGGTGCTGTCGACAAGCTGATCGAGGGTGACCGGATCGTGACCTACCGCATCGAGCACACCCTGTTGCGGCGCATCGAGGTGTCCGGCAGCGGTGCCGGAATCATCTGATCCTACGGGCCGCGGGGTGGCGCGTGGCGTCACGAGTCCGCTCGGATACACAATCTCGTCGAGTACATCGGCCACCGATTCCACCAGTTTCGCTCCGTCGCGAATCAGTGCATGGCACCCGCGCGACAGGGGGTTGTCCACCGAACCCGGAACCGCGAAGACCTCGCGTCCCTCGTCCGCCGCGAGGCGGGCGGTAATCAGGGAACCGCTGCGCAGCGACGCCTCCACGACGATCACCCCGAGCGACAGACCACTGATCAGACGGTTTCGACGCGGAAAATTTGCGGGTAGCGGCGGCGTTCCGCAGGCGCGCTCCGTCACCACCGCTCCGGTCTCGCCGAGCTCCTGGGCAAGAGCGGTGTTCGATCGGGGGTAGATTCGGTCCAGCCCGGTGGCCACGACCGCCACGCTCCGGCCATTGGCATCGAGCGCGCCCCGGTGGGCGGCGGCGTCGATACCTCGGGCGAGGCCGCTTGTGACCACAAGCCCGCAGGCCGCCAGCTCGCCGGCGAGGACCCGGGCCCGTCCCCGGCCGCCGCGGGTGGCGGCCCGGGCGCCTACCATGGCGATCTGGTGGGAGTCGAGGACCTCGGGATCGCCACGGCAGTAGAGCACCGGCGGCGGATTGGAGATACCAGCAAGCCGCGCGGGATAGCGGCTCGTGCCAATCGGCACGATCACGGCGGCGGTGCGCGCGAGAAACTCCCGCTCCCGGTGAACGGCGTTCCAGTCGATAGCCCGTATCCCCGCGATCGCCGCGCGGGTGAATCCCAGCCCCGCGAGCTCGCGCTCCCCCGCCTCGAACACCCCCCCGACGTCCCCGAACCTTTCCACCGCTCGCAGCACCGCATGGCCGTTGCATCGTCCGGTACGAGCGACCGCGAGCCATCCGGGGAGATCGGATTCGCGCGGGGCGGAAAGGTCGGATCGAGTCATGTGATGACGGTTCGACGGCCGTACGGGAATGGTTGCGCGGCAGCGGGCATGTGTCGATTCCCCGAGCGTGCCTCGAAGCGCGCCGTCCATGCGACCCACGCCGCTTACCGTGTAGGCCCAGCGCCCACAGGACGTGCGGACTGATCTCCGGACCCCGCCATCGACGGGACAATACGCTCGGGGGAGGTTCCGTCACGCGGGCGCGGAGAAGTCCGCTCCGCAATCCGGGGCCGTTTCATGCCGCGAGCCAGGTGGCCAGCCCGGCCATGAGGATTTGGCGGGGCGAGCTCGGTTTCCTTACCATATGAATCGACGCCAAGAGGATCCGCCGATGTCACGGCTCGACATTCTTCACTTCCCCGACTCGCGCCTGCGGCGCCGGTGCAAGCCCGTCGGCACCGTCGACGACAAGGTGAAGCGCCTGATCGACGACATGTTCGAAACCATGTACGAGGCCCCGGGGATCGGCCTCTCCGCCCCGCAAGTCAATGCTGACGCACGGGTGGTCACCATCGACGTGTCGAAGGATCGGAGTGCACCCTTGTGCCTGATCAACCCCGAAATCCTGGCCACCGACGGCGAGGCCGAGACCGAGGAAGGATGTCTCTCCGTCCCGGGAGTGTTCGAGCTCGTGAAGCGCCCTGAGAGAGTCCGCGTCCGCGCCCTCGACCGCGACGGACGCTCTCGCGAGATCGAGGCCGAAGGACTCCTTGCAGTCTGTATCCAGCACGAGATGGATCACCTCGATGGCCAACTGTTCGTCGACTATCTCTCCCGGCTGAAACGCGAGCGCATCCGAAAGAAGGCGGAGAAAGCCCAGCGGCACGCTTGAGTGGCGGTCCCGATGAAGCTCGCATTCGCCGGCACGCCGGAGTTCGCAGCCGTCATGCTGGATGCCCTCATAGACTCCCGCCATGCCGTCGAGGCGGTGTTCACCCCGCCCGACGCCCGGGCAGGTCGCGGAAAGCGGGTCACGAAAAGCCCGGTCAAGCAACGCGCCGCAGCGGCGGGAATCCGCGTGTTTCAACCCGAAAGCATGCACAGCGCGGAAGCGGTGGAGCCGCTCGCCGCGCTGGCACCGGATGCTATGGTGGTCGCGGCGTACGGATTTCTGCTTCCGGCGTCGATCCTCGCCATGCCGCGGCTCGGCTGCATCAATGTCCACGCCTCGATCCTCCCACGCTGGCGTGGAGCAGCCCCCGTGCACCATGCGATCCTCGCCGGCGATCGGTGCACCGGGGTGTCGATCATGCAGATGGACGCGGGGCTCGACACCGGGCCGATCCTCGCGACGCGCACCTGCGCGATCAGCGCGGACGACACCTCCGGCTCGCTCACCGGCCGCCTGGCCGAGCTTGGCGCCGCGACGCTCGTCGACACCCTGGATACCCTCGAAATCGGCACCGTCGAGGCACGACCGCAGGACGATGCATCCACGACCCCCGCCCCGAAACTCTCCAAGACGCAGGCCGCGATCGACTGGACGTTGCCCGCGGCCCGGATCGGGCGCATGGTGCGGGCGTTCGACCCGTGGCCCGTCGCGCACACCCGCGCCGCTGGAACGGGCACTCCGGTATTCAGGATCTGGCGAGCGGAGCCCGTAGACGGCGACTCATCCGAAGCGCCGGGCACGGTGCTCGCCGGTGACGAATCCGCACTGATCGTCGCAGCGGGACAGGGAGTCGTGCGCATCACCGAGATTCAGCCTGCCGGCGCCCGAAGGATGGCCGCCGCGGAGTTCGTCCGGGGACGCTGGCTCGCGCCCGGTACGCGCCTCGGCTGCGAGCCGGGATGAGCCGGAAACGTCCGCCCGGGGTTGCGTGGCGCCCACGCCGCTCGGCCCGGAACGTCGCTCATGCTCTGCTTACGGGCGTGCTCCGCGATGGTCGCTCGCTCGGCGCGAGCGCACGCGGGAGGTTCGATGCGCGACTCGACCCACGCGAGCGGGCGTTCGCCCAGGAATTGGTGTTCGGAACCCTGCGCCACCTCCCGCGTCTGGAGGCGTGGCTCGCCCACATCACACCTCGCCCGCCCGAAGACGCAGGTCTCCGCGCCCTCGCGCTCCTAGGGCTCTACCAACTTGCGTTCACCCGGGTGCCGTCACACGCAGCGGTGAACACCTCGGTGGAGTTGGCTCGTTCCATCGGCAAGTCATGGGCGGCCGGGTTCGTCAACGCGACCTTGCGGCGGTTCGCCACCGAACGCGACGCGATCGAACGCATGGAGCTCGCCGCACCCGCGCGGCTCTCGCATCCCTCGTGGTTGCTCGCCGAATTCGAGCATGCGTGGCCGGATGCTTGGGAATCCATCGCCCGCGCCAACCTGGAACGGCCGCCGATGACCCTCAGGGTCGGTACCGATCGGATCGCACGGCAAGACTACATCGGCGCCCTGTCGAAGCGCGGGATCGCGGCACGCGCGACACGACACTCCGCTTCGGGGGTCATTCTGGAAGCGCCGTGCCCGGTGGAACGACTGCCGGGATTCGACGACGGACTCGTATCGGTCCAGGACGAAGCAGCCCAGCTCGCGGCGACACTCCTCGATACTCCACAGGACGGCAGGGTGCTCGACGCATGCGCGGCGCCGGGAGGCAAGACCGGGCACATGCTGGAACTCGGCGCCGACGGCCTGGAGCTCGTCGCGCTCGACAACGCCCCCCGGCGCATCGAGGATCTCCGCAAAACCCTGTCACGACTCGGGTTCACGGCACGCGTTGCGCTCGGAGACGCCGGGAAGCCGCGCGGGTGGTGGGACGGGCGTCCCTTCGATTGCATCCTCCTCGACGCGCCCTGCTCGGGCACCGGGGTCATCCGGCGACGGCCCGACATCAAGCTCCTGCGTCGTCCCGGAGACATCGACGTCATGGTGGAGCGACAGGGCGCGATGCTCCGGGCGCTGTGGCCTCTCCTGGTTCGCGGCGGACGCCTGCTGTACGCTACCTGCTCCGTACTGCCTCGCGAGAACGAACGGGTGGTCGAGAGCTTTCTCGCGACTCGCGCCGATGCGGCCCCGGTCCGGATCGACGCCGCGTGGGGTCGCCCGACCGGGCCGGGGCGCCAGATCCTGCCCGGCGACGACGCGATGGACGGGTTCTTCTATGCCGCGCTCGCAAAGCGTTGATCTCGCGCTCCGTATGGTGCGGCAGCGCTTGCGGCTCGTCCTCGGCGTCGCCGTGCTCATCCCCATCACCGGACACGGCAGCCCGGCGATACCGGCGGACGGAGCGTTCGTAGTCGAGCACGCAACCCTTCGCCCGACGGTTGGAGCCTACGTCGTCGACGCACGCATCGACTTTGCGTTCAGCGAAGACAACCTCGAAGCGATGCGCAACGGAGTCGCCCTGACCGTCATCGTCGACATCGAGGTGCGGCGCCAACGCGGACATTGGTGGGATCAGACCCTTGCCACGCGCCAACTCCGCTACCGCATCGAGACGGCGGTGCTGACCGGCCGGTACCGGGTCCGCAGTATCGGCGGCATCGCCCGACACTACCGTTCGCTGGATGAGATGACGGAGTCGCTCGGCCGCCTGGAATCCATTCCCATCATCACGCGAGAGCTTCTGCCGGCCGAAGCGCACTACGCGGCTCGCATCAGAGCCCGGCTCGACATCGAGTCGCTGCCATCGCCACTGCGCCCCATCGCCTGGGTGAGCCCGCAGTGGCGACTGAACACCGGGTGGTTCGAATGGCAGGTCGAACTGTGAGCCGGCTCGGACAAAGCGCCATTCCGATCGTCTTCCTGGGCCTGGTCCTGCTCGGCTCGACCTACCTCATGAGCAACGCCACGCAGGACTCGGCAAGCTTCGGCAAACTTTACTCGGTGCTGCTCGCGGTCAACGCGGTGGCGCTGATCAGTCTGGGCGGCCTGATCGCCTGGAACCTGTACACCCTGCTCCATCAGGCCCGGGAGCGACGCCCGGGCGCCAAACTCACGGTGCGGATGGTGGTCGTCTTCGTGGTCCTGTCCGTCACGCCGGTCACCATCGTCTACTACTTCTCGCTCCAGTTCCTGCACCGCGGGATCGACAGTTGGTTCGATGTGCGCATCGAAGAGGCCTTGAACGATGCGCTGGACCTCAGCCGCACCGCTCTCGGGGTACGCATGCGCGAACTCCTCGCGCAGACCGCGAGAATCGCGGCGGACATCGAATCGCTCGACGACGAGGAGGCGGTCGGCGAACTCTACGACTCCCGCCGCCTCAGCGGAGCGGCGGAGCTCACGCTCATCGGCGCGAACGGACACATCGTGGGATCGAGCAACGCGGACCCCACCGCGGTAGTACCTAGCCAGCCCAGCGATTCCATCATCTCGCAGGCACGAGGCGCCGGCGACTACATCGGCCTCGACGACATCGGCGACAGCGGGCTGCACGTGCAGGTGGTGGTATCGGTTCCATCGCACGACGCCTCCGCTGAACCGCGACTGCTGCAGGCGCTGTTCCCGGTGACCGAGCGGATGAACGCTCTCGCCCACAGCGTGGAGTCCGCGTCGGCGAAGTACCGGGAGCTGTCGTACCTGCGCAAGCCCCTCAAGCTCAGCTTCACCCTCACCCTGTCCATCGTGCTGCTCGTGAGCCTGTTCACCGCGGTGTACGCGGCGTTCCGCTCGGCCAGACGCATGGTCGCACCGTTGCAGGATCTTTCGGAGGGCACGAAGGCGGTCGCGAGCGGGGACTACGAGACACAGCTCACGGGCGCGACCCAGGACGAGATCGGATTCCTCGTCGCGTCGTTCAACGAGATGACTCGTCAGCTCAAGCGGGCCCACGACGAAACGCGCCAGAGCCAGCAGCTCGTCGAGGCGCAGCGCGCTTACCTCGAGACGGTGCTGCGACGGCTGTCCACCGGGGTACTGACCCTTGACGGCGAACACCGGCTCGTGACCGCCAATCGCGCCGCGGCGGATATCCTCGCGGTCGACCTGGATGCGATGATCGGCCGGACACTGAAATCCCTGGCCGACCTGCACCCGCGGCTCGACCCGTTCGTGCGCCGACTGTTCGAGCGCATCGAAGAGACCACCACCGACGGGCTGCGCGAGAGCCGCGAGCAGATCAGCGTCGCCACGCCACGGGGTCGACGCATGCTGGTATTCAGTGCAGCAGCGCTCGCCGGCGGCGAGGGCGATGTCATCGTGTTCGACGACGTCACGGAATTCATCCAGGCCCAGAGAAACGCCGCCTGGAGCGAAGTGGCGCGACGGCTCGCGCACGAAATCAAGAACCCCCTTACTCCGATCCAGCTCGCGGCGGAGCGCCTGCGGGACAAATATCTTCACAAGGGCCAATCGGTCGATACGGCGCACATGGATCGCCTGACCCGCACCATCGTCCAGCAGGTGGAGTCCATGAAGGAGATGGTGAACGCGTTCACCGACTATGCGCGCACGCCGGTCATGCGTCCGAAGTCCGTCGATTTGAACACGCTGGTCCTCGACGTCGTGGTGCTGTACCGCACCGCCTCTCCGGCGGTCTGCTTCGAGGCCAGTCTCGACCGGCGTCTCGCCCTTGTCCATGCCGACCCGGACCGCCTGCGGCAGTTGCTGCACAATCTTCTGAAGAATGCGGTCGAGGCGTGCGGCGACGGGCCGACCCCGTGGATACTGACGCAGACCCGGGGCGGCAGCGCCCGTGACGACGCGATGGTGGAGCTTTCCGTGTGCGACTCGGGTCCAGGCTTTCGCGATGACCAGGCCGAGCGCATTTTCGAACCCTACGTGACGTCGAAACCCAGGGGAACCGGTCTGGGACTGGCCATCGCGAAGAAGATTGTCGAAGAGCACGGTGGCACCATTTCAGGCGGCAACGCGCCCGAAGGCGGCGCGCGCATCACCGTCCTCCTGCCAGCCGCCGACCTTGGTGCCGACCCGGCGCCGCAAGCCGACACCGGCGCGCGGCGGACGAACTTCTGAGCCCGGAATCATGCCGATGCCCGCACCATCGAACATTCTCGTCGTCGACGATGAGGTCGGAATCCGCTCGCTTGTCAGGGAGATCCTCGAAGACGAGGGCTACCAGGTGGATGTCGCCGAGGACGCCGAAACCGCGCGCGCCGCGCGGCGAAACCGCCGTCCGGACCTCATCCTCCTCGATATCTGGATGCCCGATACGGACGGCATCTCCCTGCTGGGAGAATGGTCGGAAACGAACACCGGAGCCCCCCCGGTCATCATGATGTCCGGCCACGGCACGATCGAGACCGCCGTCGAGGCAACGCGGCTCGGCGCCTACGACTTCCTCGAAAAACCGCTTTCCACCGCGAAGCTTCTGCTGGCGGTGCGGCGCGCACTGGAGGCGGCAGAGCTCAGACGCGAGAACATGGGACTCAGGCGCGAAGCGCTGCAGGCGTCGGAACCCATCGGACGCAGCACCCTCATGCGCAGCCTCCGCGACCAGGTCAAACGCATCGCCGAGCATGACACCCCGGTCCTGATCACCGGGGAGCTGGGCAGCGGCAAGGAGCTGTTCGCACGCTACCTCCACGCCCACAGCCCCCGCGCGCCGGGCCCGTTCGTGCGCCTGCGCATCGCGGGCCTCACCGGAGCCGCCGGCCAGACCGAAATCTTCGGGGCCGAAGACGGCCCGATCATTCAGTATGGCGCCGTGGAGAAGGCGAACGGCGGCACGCTCTTCCTCGAGGACATCGGGGACATGGATCCGGAGATCCAGTCCCGACTCGTCACCATGCTGCAGGAACGCTCGTTCCATCGCGTCGGCGGCGCGGAACCGGTGCCGCTGAACGTCCGGATCGTCACCGCGAGCCGCGCGGACATCGGCCGAGCCGTCGCGGATTCGCGATTGCGCGAGGACCTCTACTACCTGCTCAATGTCGTTCCTCTCGCGGTGCCGCCGCTGCGCGATCATCGCGAGGACATCCCGGAACTCGTGTCCTACTACATCGACGTGCTCGTCACCCGCGAGAACCTGCCCAACCGCCGCCTCACCGTCGGGGCGCAGAACCGACTTCGAAACCACAGTTGGCCGGGCAACGTGCGGGAGCTGATCAACGTGCTTCAGCGCCTGCTCATTCTCGGAAGCGGGTCCGTCATCGAGCTCGAGGCGGTCGAGGCGGCTCTCGGAGCCACCGCGGAATTCGAACGGCGGGACGACGAGATCCTCGAATTCGAGGTCCCGTTCCGGGAGGCACGGGAGCAGTTCGAACGCGCCTACCTCGAATACCGGCTGCGCAAAGCGGGCGGCAGCGTGAGCAAGGTCGCAACGGCGGCGGGAATCGAGCGCACGCATCTGTACCGAAAGCTGCGCGGACTCGGAATCGATCCGAAGTCATCGGCGGTGCTCTCGCCGCGTGGCGGCGACTGACCGGCGACCCTCGTGAAGATCATCATTCTCGGCGCGGGGCAGGTCGGCTCCACCGTGGCGGAGACACTGGCGAGCGAGGCGAACGACATCACCGTCGTCGACACCGACAACCGCAGGCTGCGCTCGCTCCAGGACCACCTCGACATCCGGACCGTCCACGGACGCGCATCGCACCCCGACGTGCTGGCGAGCGCCGGAGCGGAGGACGCCGACCTCATCCTCGCAGTCACCAGCAGCGACGAGACGAACATGGTCGCATGCCAGGTCGCCTGGACCCTCTTCCGCACGCCGACCAAGATCGCACGGGTGCGCTCCGCCGGTTACGTCGGGCACGGCGAACTCTTCGCCCGGGACGCGCTACCCATCGACCTCCTCATCAGCCCCGAGCAGCTCGTCACGGAGTACATCCAGCGGCTCATCGAGACCCCCGGAGCGCTCCAGGTGCTCGACTTCGCCAACGGGAGGGTACGACTCGTCGGGGTGAAGGCGTACTACGGTGGCCCCCTCGTCGGCCATGCGCTGCGCGAACTTCCCACCCGCATGCCGACCATCGAGACCCGGGTGGCGGCGATCTTCCGCCGCGGAGTCGGCATCATCCCCGAGGGTGACACCCTGATCGAAGCCGACGACGAGGTGTTCTTCGTGGCGGCGACCGAACACAGCCGGGCGGTCATGGGAGAGCTGCGCAAGCTCGACCGGCCGGTGCGCCGGATCATGCTCGCAGGCGGCGGCAACATCGGCCAGCGACTCGCCGCGGCCCTGGAACGGCAGGTGCACGTCAAGCTCATCGAGCACTCGCCCAAGCGGGCCGAGCGGCTGTCCGAGATCCTGGACGCAACCGTCGTCCTGCAGGGCGAAGCGGCGGACGAGGACCTGCTCCGCGAGGAGGGCATCGATCAGACGGACGTGTTCTGCGCGGTCACCAACGACGACCAGGTCAACATCCTCTCCGCCATGCTCGCCAGACGGCTGGGCGCCCGCAAGGTCATGGCCCTGATCAACCGCAGCGCCTACGTGGATCTGGTCCAGGGCGGCACCATCGACATCGCGATCTCCCCGCAGCAGACCACGGTGAGCGTGCTCCTCGCCCATGTGCGGCGCGGAGACGTGGCGGCGGTGCACTCGCTGCGGCGCGGCGCGGCGGAGGCGATCGAGGCGATCGCCCACGGCGATCAGCGCACCTCGAAGGTGGTGGGCCGGGCGGTCGAGGACATCAAACTGCCGGCCGGCACCACCATCGATGCGGTCGTGCGCGGAGAGAACGTCGTCATCGCCCACCACGACACGGTCATCGAGAATGGCGACCACGTGATCCTCTTCCTCACCGACAAGAGGAAAGTGCCCGAGGTCGAGAAACTGTTCCAGGTCGGCGTGACCTTCTTCTGACAACGGGCCTTCCGAAACGAGTCATGCAGTTCCGTGCCATTCAGCGCATCCTGGGCCTGCTGCTCATGGTGTTCAGTCTCACCATGCTGCCCCCCATCGGCATCGCGTGGTTCTACGCCGAACCGTCGGCGCCCCCGTTCATCGCTTCGATGCTGCTGGTGGCGGGCGCCGGGGTCGCGCTGTGGTTTCCGGCGCGGCGCGCGCGCGGCGACCTGAGACTCCGCGACGGATTCGTCATCGTCGTCGCCTTCTGGCTCGCGCTCGGGGTCACCGGCAGCGTGCCGCTGCTGCTGAGCGACACCCCGGACCTGTCGGTCGCCGACGCGGTGTTCGAGTCCGTCTCGGGCCTCACCACCACCGGGGCGACGGTCATCACCGGACTCGACCACCTCCCCCGGGCGGTGCTCTTCTACCGCCATCTCCTGCAATGGCTCGGCGGCATGGGAATCATCGTGCTCGCGGTCGCCATCGCGCCCATGCTGGGCATCGGCGGCATGCAGCTCTACCGCGCGGAAACCCCGGGGCCGATGAAGGACTCCAAGCTGACGCCGCGCATCACCGAGACCGCCAAGGCGCTGTGGTACCTCTACCTGCTGCTCACGGTGCTGTGCGGCCTCGCCTACCGAGCGGCGGGGATGGACCCGTTCGATGCGATCTGCCACGCGCTCTCCACCGTCGCCATCGGCGGTTTCTCGACCCACGACGCGAGCCTCGGATACTTCGACAGCCCTCTCGTCGAACTGGTCGCCATCGTCTTCATGACCGCCGCGGGAGTAAACTTCGCGTTGCACTTCACGGCTTGGCGCTCGCGGGGGTTCGCGGTCTACCGGGCGGACTCCGAGTTCCGGTGCTATCTGCTGCTCCTTGGCGGCATGGCCCTGGTGACCTCCGTCTACCTGTTTGTCTCCGGAACGTTCACGAATCCCCTCACCGCGTTGCGCATCGGCGTGTTCCAGGCAGTATCCATCAGCACCACCACCGGCTTCACCACCGCGGACTACCACACCTGGCCGAGCTTCCTGCCGGTGCTGCTCCTGTTCGCGAGCTTCGTCGGCGGCTGCGCCGGCTCGACCGGCGGGGGGCTCAAGGTGATCCGGGTCCTGCTGCTGTACAAGCAGGGGATGCGCGAGATCGTCCGGCTCGTCCATCCGAACGCCCGGGTACCCATCAAGGTTGGCGGCACGGTCATGCCGCCCCGGGTCATCGACGCGGTCTGGGGCTTCTTCGCGACGTATGTGGCGACGTTCTCGCTGCTGCTGCTCGCACTGATGGCGACCGGGCTCGATCAGGTGACCGCGTTCTCCGCGGTCGCCGCCTGCATGAACAATCTCGGCCCGGGGCTCGGAGGGGTCGGCTTGCACTACGCCAGCATCAGCGACACCGCGAAATGGCTCCTTTCGCTCGCGATGCTGCTCGGCCGTCTGGAGATCTTCACCCTGCTGGTGCTGCTCTCACCGGCGTTCTGGCGGGGATGAGCATGAAGGGCGACATCCTCATCGCGAATCTGGAGACACTGATCGCGGCCGGCCGGGACAGCCCGGCGGTGCGGTTCGGCCTCGGCAAGGCATGCCTCGAACGCTCCGACCCCATCGCTTCCCGCCGGCATCTGGAGCGGGCGATCGAGCTGGACCCGTCGTACTCGGCGGCATGGAAACTTCTGGGCAAGGCATGCGCCGAGGGAGGTGACACCGCCGGCGCCGCGCACGCCTGGCGGCAAGGCATCGCCGCCGCGCAGGCGAAGGGCGACCGTCAGGCGGTGAAGGAAATGGAGGTGTTCCTGCGTCGCCTCGAACGTGGGGCGGGGTCGGGGTGAAAGGTCGGAACCCAAGGGGCGCCGGCCGGGATGGGCCTCACCGCGCGCGGGCTACCAGGAATCCGCGCTCCGGTTGAGCTCCAGGGTACCGACAAGACGGGAGATGCAGTCGAGATTGTGCGCGCGGGCGTAGTCGGCGAGCCCTTCGTTGATCCGCACGCAGACCAGCGGATCGTGGAACAGCGCGGTGCCGACCCCGACCGCGCTCGCCCCCGCGATCATGAACTCCAGCGCATCCTCGGCCGACGCGACCCCGCCCTGACCGATGATCGGAACGCCGTGCCGGCGCGCCACCCGATGCACCTGATGCACCTGGTACAGCGCCATCGGCTTGACGGCCGGTCCCGACAGCCCGCCCTTGTTCTGGCCGAGCACCGGACGTCGCCTCCGCGTATCGATCGCCATGCCGACGAACGTGTTCACGACCGCGAGCCCGTCGGTGCCGGCCTCGATGCAGCGGCGCGCGTTCTCCGCGATATCGGTCTGGTTCGGCGAAAGTTTGGTGACGAGCGGCTTGTCCGTGGCCGTCCGGCATGCGGCGACAACGCGGTGCGACATCTCGCAGTCGTTGCCGAACAGCACGCCGCCCTCGCGCACGTTCGGACACGAGATGTTGATCTCCATCGCATCGATGGGGGAGTCGTCGAACCGGCGCGCGAGCTCGGCGTACTCCTCGACGGTGGACCCGCACAGATTGGCGAAGAACCGGGTCTCGCCGAAGTCGAGCGTCGGCAGGATCTCGTCGATCACCACGCGGGAACCGGGGTTCTGCAATCCGATGGAGTTGAGCATGCCCGCCGGCGTCTCCCACACCCGGTGGGGCGCGTTGCCGAGCCTCGGATCGAGCGTGGTCCCCTTCAGGCAGATCGCCCCGGCGTCGCGATTCGAGAACCCTTCGACCCGCGTATACTCCTCACCGAATCCCACGCAGCCCGAAAGCAGCACGAGCGGGGTGCCGAAGGGCATTCCGCAGAACCGGATCGCGAGCCGCTGCCGATCACGCAAGTCGGGGTTTCGGAGTCTGGAGCGGTGCTCCACATCGCACTCTGTCAACCGGAAATCCCCCCGAACACCGACAGCGTCATCCCGCATCGAGCGCGCGGATCCCGGTGACGAGCCGGTCCATGCCCTCCTCCATCGTGGCGGCGTCCACCGCGCCGTAACCGATGCGCAGATAGCATCCGTCGTCCATGCCGAACGCCGCGCCCGGAATCACCGCGATCCGGTGCTCGCGAATCAGGCGCTCGACAAGCGCCACCGAATCCCCGCCCCGATGCACGCGGACGAAGAAGTAGAACGCCCCGTCCGCCCGCGGCACCGTGACCCGCTCGCCGAGACCGGACAGGGCATCGAGAGCGATCCCGCGCACCGCCGCGATGAATTCGAGCCGCTCCTCGACCCACTTCCGACCGGCGTCGAGCACTCCGACCGCAGCGTGCTGCGAGACCGCGGGCGCGCAGATCACATTGGTGTCCTGAATCTTCTCCATCGTCTCGAGGAGCGCAGTGGGAAACAGCATGTACCCGACCCGCCAGCTCGCGAAGCCGTACGACTTGCTGAGCGAATAGATGCACACGGTATGGCCTTCCGCGCCGGCAATGGCGCCCGGGGAGAAGTGCCGCGCGCCGTCGAACACGAAGTACTCGTAGACTTCGTCACTGAGATGGAACAGGCCCCGGTCCGCACACAGCGCGTTCACCGCCCGCAGATCGGGCTCCGGATACACCGCCCCGCTCGGATTGTTGGGCGAGACGGTGACGACCGCGCGGGTGCGCGGACCGATGGCGGCCTCGATGGCGGTCAAATCGAGCTGATAACGCTCGTCCGCCGCCACCACCACCGGCTGGCAGCCGATCATGCGCACCGCCATCTCGTGGTTGAAAAAATAGGGCCTGACGAGCACCACCTCGTCGCCTTCGCCGCAGATCGCGAGCAATGCGGTGAGGAACGCCATGTTCCCGCCGGCCGTCACCATCAGCGCGAATCGATCCGCGTCGATGCCGTTCTCCGCCGCGAGCCGCGCCGCGATGCGGTCGCGAAGCGCCGGGATGCCCAGACCGTGCTGGTACTTGTGCCGCGCCGGATCCTCGCAAAAGCGGACCAGCACTTCGTGGGCAGCGGCAGGAGGCCCGTAGTCCACGACGCCCTGTCCGAGCGAAATCGTGCCGGGCGTGCTCCGGATGAGGTCGCCGACCCGGGGGATGATCGGCATCTGCACATCCCGCATCCGGGGCGAGATCGGGGGCATGAACGACTTCAATTCGGCTCCTTGGCTCCCGGGAGTCGACACCGGCGACATCACCGCCGCACCGCGGTGGTCCGCGCGATGCTCGTGAGCATACGCGAGTCCCGCTCGCGGTGCCTGCGGCCTTGTCGCGACGGATATCAATCAGAATGCACCGCGCTCAATGAGCGTGACCATTCCGCGACGCATTCGCCTCGCGAGAACCCCGATTCGGCATCGCATGTCGCGGCGCTATACTCCGCTCATCCAACCGGAGGCGCGACATGGACATCACCGGCGAGTACCGGATCCCCCTGCCCCGCGAAGCAGTCTTCGCGGCGCTCAACGACCCGGACGTTCTCGGCCGGTGCATCCCCGGGTGCGAGGCGCTCGAACAGGTGGACGAAGACGAGTACAGCGCCGACGTGGTCGCGAAGATCGGCCCGGTCAAAGCGCGCTTCCAGGCCACGATCACGGTCTCCAATCTGAACCCCCCGGAGAGCTATACTCTTTCTGGCGAGGGCCGGGGAGGGGCTGCCGGCTTCGCGTCGGGAAGCGCGGATGTGAGCCTGGAAACGGTGGACGAGGACACGGTGCTTCGATACACCGCGAGCATCCGGCCGGGAGGCAAGATCGCCCAGGTGGGCTCCCGGCTCATGGGCGGCACGGCCCGCAAGCTCGGAGCGGAATTCTTTTCCCGCTTCGTGGAAGTCGTCACACCGGCTCCGCTCTCCGACGAGCGCGGGCCGGCCGGTCAAGAGGAGTGAGGCGTATGTCGGTGAATGTCTCCATGAACGTGAACGGGAGGGCGGTCTGCGGGGAAGTCGAGGACCGCACCCTCCTCGTGGAATTCCTGCGCGAGAACCTGCGGCTGACCGGGACTCACGTGGGCTGCGACACCAGCCAGTGCGGGGCCTGCGTCGTGCACGTCGACGGCCGCTCGGTCAAGGCGTGCACCATGCTCGCGGTCCAGGCCGAGGGTGCCGAGGTCACCACCATCGAGGGACTTGCGCAGGACGGAAAGCTCCATCCGATGCAGGAGGCGTTTCGCGAGAACCACGGCTTGCAGTGCGGCTTCTGCACCCCCGGAATGGTCATGAGCGCGCTCGATCTCGTGGAGCGCAACCCGGACCCGAGCAGCGCCGAAGTCCGCGAGTGGCTGGAAGGGAATCTCTGTCGATGCACCGGCTACCACAACATCGTGAAGTCGATCCTGGCCGGCGCGAGCGCGATGCGAGGAGGGAGCTGACATGGCTGAGAACGGCATCGGGGCATCAGTCCCCCGCACCGAGGACCACCGGTTCCTCACCGGCACCGGCAGTTACACCGACGACTCCAACCTTCCCCACCAGACGTATGCGGCGTTCGTGCGCTCGACCCATGCGCACGCCACCGTCGCTCTGGACACCTCGGCCGCGGCCGCCGCGCCCGGCGTGGTGGCGGTGCTGACCGGAACGGATCTGGCCGGCGATCAGGTCGGCTCGCTCATCTGCGGGTGGGTGGTCACCGGCAAGGACGGAGAGCCCCACAAGGCGCCGCCCCATCCCGCCCTCGCCGCCGATACGGTGCGCCACGTCGGGGACGCGATGGCCATCGTGGTGGCGGAGAGCGCCCGGGCCGCACGCGACGCGGCGGAATTGGTGAAGGTCGACTACACCCCGCTGCCGGCGGTGGTGTCCATGCGCGATGCGCTCGCCGAAGGCGCGCCGCAGATCCACGCCGAAGCGCCCGGCAACCTCTGCTACGACTGGGAGATCGGCGACCGCGCGGCCACCGACGAGGCGTTCGGCCGCGCCCGCCATGTGGCCCGTCTCGACCTCGTCAACAACCGGCTCATCCCGAACGCGATGGAGCCGCGGGCGGCGATCGGGGATTACAACCCCGCCACCGGCGACTACACCCTGCGCCTGACGAGCCAGAATCCGCACATCCACCGCCTCGTGCTGGCCGCCTTCGTCCAGATCGCGCCCGAGCACAAGCTGCACGTCATCGCTCCCGACGTGGGCGGCGGGTTCGGATCCAAGATCTTCATCTACCAGGAGGAAACAGCGGTGCTGTGGGCGGCCGGGAAGATCGGCCGGCCGGTCAAGTGGACCGCGGATCGCTCCGAATCCTTCGTGGCCGACGCGCACGGACGGGACCACGAGACGCACGTGGAGCTTGCCCTCGACGAGGGCGGCCGGTTCCTCGGCCTGCGGGTGGAAACCCGGGCCAACATGGGCGCCTATCTCTCGACGTTCGCAAGCTGCGTGCCCTCCTACCTCTACGGCACCCTGCTCCAGGGCCAGTACACCACCGAGGCCATCTACTGCGAGGTCAAGGCGGTGTTCACCAATACCACCCCGGTGGACGCGCTGCGCGGCGCGGGTCGACCGGAAGCGACCTACCTGATCGAACGCATCGTCGACCAGGCGGCGCACGACATGGGGATTGATCCCGCGGAGCTCAGGCGCCGCAACTTCATCCCCGCCGATGCCTTCCCCTACCCCACCAAGGTCGCGCTGGAGTACGACTCCGGCAACTACGGGCTTGCGCTCGACCGGGCGCTGGAGCTCGCGGACTACAACGGATTCGCCGCGCGCCGCGCGGAGTCGGAGGCGAAGGGCCGGCTGCGAGGCATCGGGCTCAGTGCCTACATCGAGGCCTGCGGCATCGCGCCCTCCCAGGTCGTCGGATCGCTCGGCGCGGGTGTCGGCCTGTGGGAATCGGGCGGCATCCGCTTCAATCCCACCGGAAACGTGCTCGTTTACACCGGCTCGCACAGCCACGGCCAGGGGCACGAGACGACGTTCGCGCAGCTCGTCTCCGACTATCTCGGCGTCCCGTTCGAGAACATCGAGGTCGTGCACGGCGACACCGAGAAAACCCCGTTCGGCATGGGCACCTACGGCTCGCGTTCCCTCGCGGTGGGCGGCTCGGCCCTGGTCAAGGCGATGGACAAGATCATCGCCAAGGGCCGGAAGATTGCGGCGTTCTCGCTGGAGGCGTCCGAGGAGGACATCGAGTTCAGCGGCGGCGACTTCAAGGTAGCCGGCACCGACCGCAGCATGAACATCGCCGAGGTCGCGTTCTCCGCCTACGTGCCGCACAACTATCCGCTCGACGAGCTGGAACCGGGCCTGGAGGAAACCGGGTTCTACGATCCCGCGAACTTCACCTTCCCGGCCGGCACTCACGTGTGCGAGGTGGAGGTCGATCCGGAGACCGGCACCACCGAGATCGTGCACTGGGTGGCGGTGGACGACTTCGGCAACGTCATCAATCCGATGATCGTGGAAGGGCAGGTTCACGGCGGAGTGGCGCACGGGGTGGGCCAGGCACTGCTCGAAGGCTGCGCCTACGACGCGGACGGACAGCTCGTGACCGGGTCGTTCATGGACTACACCATGCCACGGGCGGACGACCTGCCGGACCTGACGGTGGAGACCACCTGCACCCCGTGCCCCCACAATCCCCTGGGCGTCAAGGGATGCGGCGAGGCGGGGGCGATCGCCGCCCCGGCCGCGGTCATGAACGCGATCACCCACGCCCTCGGCACCGGCGCGATCGACATGCCGGCCACGCCGCAGGCGGTGTGGCGGGCACTCAACCAATAATCCGGTCCGGGCGAAGAGGAACACGAACATGTATGCATTCAACTACCACCGCCCCGACACCCTCGAGGCGGCGGCCGCGGCGCTCGCGGCGGCCGAGGACGGCCGGGTGATGGCCGGCGGGCAAACCCTCATTCCGACCCTGAAGCAGCGGCTCGCAAGCCCCTCGGACGTGGTCGATCTCGCCACGGTGCCGGGACTCGGCGGCGTACGCCGGGAAGGCGACGCGATCGTGGTGGGGGCGATGGTGCGGCACGCGGAGGTCGCCGCATCGGCCGAAGTACGGGCTGCGATTCCCGCGCTCGCCTCCCTCGCGGACGGCATCGGCGATCCGCAGGTGCGGAACTGCGGCACCATCGGCGGATCGATCGTGAACGCCGATCCCGCCGCCGACTATCCGGCCGCGGTGGTCGGCCTCGGCGCCACGGTGCGCACCGACCGGCGCACGATCGTGGGGGACGACTTCTTCACCGGGCTGTTCGAGACCGCGCTCGATGAAGGAGAGATCGTCGTCTCGGTCAGCTTCCCGGTTCCGCGTCGGGCGGCCTACGTGAAATTCCCCAACCCCGCGTCGCGCTACGCGGTCGTCGGGGTCATGGTGGCGGACACCGCGAGCGGCATCCGGGTCGCGGTCACCGGGGCCGGGGATTCGGTATTCAGGGTCGGTGCGATGGAAACGGCACTCGCGGGCAACTTCAGCGCCGACGCGATCCGAAATGTTGCGGTCTCGCAGGACGCGCTGAACGAGGACATCCACGCCAGCGCCGAGTACCGCGCCCATCTGGTCGGGGTAATGGCGCGACGCGCGGTCGCGGCGGCGGCCGGCTGATCCGGCTCGACGCGGGCAGGACGCGCACCGCCGAGCCGGGGATCTCTCCGGCTCGGCTCTCCGGCCACCATGCACCAATCCCGGAGCGCCCGATCGACTCCGGCCGCATCCGGATACATCCACTTTCCGCAATTCCCGCCGGACGGGAACATGCGCTCGAAATCGCCCCGAACGCGTGCTCCGGGAGCCCGAAACCCGACGGAATCGCACCGCGCGGCGGCTTGCCGAGGCGCCAGCGGGAATCGCTGACCAACTTTCAGGGCGCTTGCATGACCCTTCCCACTTCCGTCGACGAGACGGCTTCCCGACTTGCCGAAGGCGACTACGTCGCCGAACGAAGCCTCGCCACCGCGGTGTTTCTCACCCTGCGGATGCGTCGCCCGCTGTTCCTCGAAGGCGAGGCCGGGGTGGGCAAGACGGAGGTGGCGAAGGTCCTGGCGAATGTGCTCGGCCGCCGGCTCATCCGGCTGCAATGCTACGAGGGGCTCGACGTCGCATCCGCCGTCTACGAGTGGAACTACCCGCGCCAGATGATCCGGATCCGGCTGGCGGAGGCGGCGGGACAGGAACGCGGCACGCCGGCGGATGCGATCGGGGCGCTCGAAGACGACATCTTCTCTCGCCGCTTCCTCATCGAACGTCCCCTCCTCGACGCCCTGAACCCCGACCCCGCCGGCGCTCCGGTGCTGCTCATCGACGAACTCGACCGCGCCGACGAACCCTTCGAGGCGTACCTCCTGGAGCTGCTGGCGGACTTCCAGATCACGATCCCGGAACTCGGCACGATCGCCGCCGACGAGCCACCGGTGGTGGTCATCACCTCCAACCGTACCCGGGAAATCCACGACGCCATCAAGCGCCGCTGCTACTACCACTGGGTGGACTACCCGGACGCGACGCGGGAGCTGGAGATCCTGCGGGTGCGGGCGCCCGGCGCGGCGGAGGCCCTGAGCCGCGAGGTCGTCGCCTTCGTACAGAGCCTGCGCGCCATGGATCTCTTCAAGGCACCGGGAGTGGCCGAGACCATCGACTGGGCCGAGGCCCTCACCCAGCTCGACGTGCTGGCCCTGTCGCCGGACGTGGTCAACGACACCCTCGGCTCGCTCCTCAAGTATCAGGACGACATCGCCCGCATCCGGGGCAGCGAGGCCGCGGGCATCATCGAACAGATCAGGCGCGAGCTGCACAAGGAGGGCGGAGCCTCGCCACTGGCAGGCAGAACGGACAGTCGGAAGAACGGGAGGGGACGATGACCAGACGCTTGACCGCAATCATCGAACGCGAGGGCTACGTGGCCCTTTGCCCGGAAATCGACGCGGCAAGCCAGGGATCGAGCGCAGCCGAGGCGAGGGGCAACCTTGTCGAGGCGCTCGCACTGTTTTTCGATGCTGCGCCGAGCGAAGAAACAGACCGGCGGCTGGGCGGAGAGCTCCATGTGACCCGGATCGAAGAACGACTCCCGCGTCGGTGAACACATCCTTCCCCCCCGGCCACCTCGGTGCCAACCTCATGCACTTCGCCCGCACCCTCCGCGCGGCGGGACTGCCGATCGGAAGTGGTGCGGTGCTCGACGCGCTGCGCGCGGTCGAAGCGGTCGGCGTGACCCGGCGCGACGACTTCTACTGGACGCTGCACGCGGTCTTCGTGCGCCGGGCCGATCAGCGGCCGCTGTTCGACGAGGCGTTCCACGTCTTCTGGCGCAACCCGAAACTCCTGGAGCGCGTGACCAGCCTCCTCCTCCCCACCATCCACGTCCCCCCGCAGGGCGATGCACGTCCGCTCAGCCGGCGGCTGAGCGAAGCCCTCTTCGCGGGCGCCGAACGCGAGGCGCGGACCCGGGAGGCGGAGAAGGAGATCGAATTCGACGCGACGCTCACCTGGTCGGATCGGGAAGTGCTGCGTTCACGCGACTTCGAGCAGATGTCCGCGGTGGAGCTCGCGACCGCGAAGGCGGCCATCGCGCGCCTGCGTCTCGCCATTCCGCCGGCCCCCACGCGGCGTTACCGCCCGCATCCGCGCGGCTCGCTCGTCGACATGCGCACCACGCTGCGCAGAAGCCTCCGCTCCGGGTCGGGCACGGTCGAGCTCGCCCGCCGGAAGCGGCGGCAGAGGCCGTCCCCGCTCGTGGTGCTCTGCGACATCTCGGGGTCGATGAGCCGGTACTCCCGGGTCCTGCTGCACTTCGCGCACGCGCTGGCCCGCGACCGGACCCGCGTATCCTCCTTCGTCTTCGGCACCCGGCTGACCAACATCACCCGCCAGTTGCGCGACCGCGATGTGGACGCAGCGGTCGAGCGGGCGAGCGCGGAGGTGGCGGACTGGGACGGCGGCACCCGCATCGGACCGTGTCTCGACACGTTCAACCGGGAGTGGTCACGGCGGGTTTGCGGCCAGGGCGCGGTGGTGCTGCTCATCACCGACGGACTCGACCGCGAGGTGGGCGAAGGCGTCGGCCCCGGCGCGGAACGGCTGCGCAAGTCGTGCCGCCGACTGATCTGGCTCAACCCGCTCCTTCGCTACGAGCGCTTCGAGCCGAAAGCGGCCGGGATGCGGGCGCTCCTCCCCCACGTGCACGAGCTGCGCCCGGTGCACAACCTGGAAAATCTGGAAGACCTCTGCACGGCGCTCGTGACTCCCGGCGGGTGACCGTCGAGGACATCCGAATCCGGCCGCGGATTCGGCGTGATGGTCGCCCCTGCGTCATACGGGGCGCCATGCGGTAACGACAATCGTCCGGAGGCCCGGCGGGCGCCGGGCCTCGATGTGTCGACCGTCGTCTGGTTTCAGCGCCTTTCCTCGGCTCGCTTTTCCGCCCTGTATGCCACCACGATCGGAATGATGCAGCACACCACGGCAAGCCAGAACCAGAACAGGGCGCCTCCGTCGAAAAACGTGTAGAACGCCTCGGCGCCTTCCCATGAGGTGATGGGGCTCGTGTCCATGTGTCGCTCTCCTGTTGTCGGCCTGATTGGTACGTTCGTCAGGACTTCTGAATCAGCTCGGGGTCGGTCTGGATGCTTTCCGGGTAGGCCGCGTTCTCGATTTCGAGATCCAGGCCCGTCTCCTGCACCGCGTCACTGGAACGCAACACCCCCAGCACCTTGAACAGCCCGCCCAGCAGATAGCCCGGGATGAAACCAAGCGCCACCATCACGAGCATGCCCATGAACTGGCCGCCGAAGGTCGGCGCAGGGATGGCGTCGGAGAAGGGCGGATAGCCGCCGGCGAAGATCCCGACACCGAGAAGACCCACGATGCCGCAGGTGCCGTGCACCGAGACCGCCCCGACCGCGTCGTCGATACCGAACTTCTCGAGAAGCTTGGCGGACATCGGGCCGATGAGCCCGCCGGCAAACGCCAGCACGAAGGTGAAGGCCGGGTAGTACATGTCCATGCCCGCGGCGACCGAAATGACCCCGCACAGAGCGCCGGACATCATCCAGAAGGGATCGCGCGTGATCGTGTAGCAGCCGATGATGCCCCCCGCGATGCCCATCAGGGTGTTGAAGCAGATCGTGGACAGCGTCGTCGGCATGCCGTAGATGTTGGTCCACTGCTCCGTGCCCCCGTAGAACAGGCAACCGCCCAGAAAGCCGAAGAACCCGACCACGATCACCATCAGACCCACCATGGTCATCGGCAGGCTGTGACCGCGGATGATGTTGGCCGAGCCGTCGGCGTTGAAGCGTCCGATCCGGGGGCCGAGGTGAATCAGGACCCCGAGGGCGAAAAAGCCGGAGATGATGTGCACCACCCCGGAGGCACCGAAGTCGTGGTAGCCCCACTTGGTGACCATCCAGCCGTCCGGGTGCCAGCCCCAGGCGGCGGACAGGATCCACACCACCGAGCCGAGCACCACGGCGAGGATGAGGAACGCCGACAGCCGGATGCGCTCGATGACCGAGCCGGACATGATGGAAGCGGTGGTGCAGGCGAACAGGGTGAACGCCCCCCAGAACACGCCCGTCGCGTTGTCCGCGAGATTCGGTCCCATCGACGCGCTCCACGGCACCCCGCCCGCACCGGCCTCGAAGTCCGGTATGAAGCCTCCCGGCATCGCCAGGTAGATCCACCACCCGAACATCCAGAACGTCGGAATCATGAACGCGAACGCGAGAACGTTCTTGGTCCCGGACGCGAGCGTGTGCTTCACTCGCGAGGCGCCCATTTCGTACATCATGAACCCCGCGTGGATCAGGATCATGATGGCGGTGCACCAGTAGTAGTAGACCTCCAGGTTGATGGTCGTGGTCATGCTGATTGCGGATTGCAGCTCTTCGGGATTCATTGGTTCCTCCTCCGTGATTTTCCGGTTCGGATCGACATCGGCCCGCTCTCCGTACATCCGCGCCCGAGTTCCTTCATCCGTCGGCACCGGGCAGAACATCGAGACCGCGCACGTCTTGTCCGCCGTAGCGCCGCAGCCGGATGTCCGCCTGCTCCTTGTGCCCGGCGAAGTGCTCCATCGCGCACAGGCGCGAACAATACTCGCCGAGCCGGACCGACGCATCCTCGGTGATCCGCTGGTACGTACAGGTCTTGATGAACTTCCCGACCCACAGGCCGCCGGTGTAGCGCGCGGCGCGGCGGGTGGGAAGAGTGTGGTTGGTGCCGATCACCTTGTCGCCGTAGGAGACGTTCGTCTCCGGGCCAAGGAAAAGGGCACCATAGTTGGTCATGTTGTCGAGGAAGTACTGCGGGTCCCCGGTCATGACCTGGACGTGCTCGGCCGCGAGGTCGTCGGCGGTCGCCACCATCTCGTCGACATCTTCGCACACGATCACCTGGCCGTAGTCGCGCCACGCCTGTCCCGCGACCTCGGCGGTAGCCAGGGTCTCGAGCTGGCGCTCGACCTCGGCCATCGTCTCCCAAGCGAGCTTCTCGGAGTCGGTGAGCAGGATGGCGGGCGAGGTCGGACCGTGCTCCGCCTGACCGAGCAGATCCGCCGCGCACAGCTCGCCATCCACCGTCTCGTCCGCGATCACCAGGGTCTCGGTGGGTCCCGCGAAGAGATCGATGCCCACGCGGCCGAAGAGCTGACGCTTGGCCTCGGCGACAAACATGTTCCCCGGGCCGACGAGCATGTCCACCGGATCGATGGACTCGGTGCCGAGCGCCATCGCCCCGACCGCCTGCACCCCGCCAAGGCAGTAGATCTCGTCGGCCCCGCCCAGATCCTGGGCGACCACGATGGCCGGATGCGGCTCGCCCCGGTAGGGCGGCGCGCAGGTGGCGATCCGCTTCACCCCCGCCGCCTTCGCGGTGACCACGCTCATGTGGGCAGAGGCGATCAGCGGGTACTTGCCGCCCGGCACGTAGCAGCCGACGCTGTTCACGGGGATGTTCCGGTGGCCGAGGACGACGCCCGGCATCGTCTCGCACTCGACGTCGCGCAGCGCCTTCTTCTGGATCTGGGCGAAGTCGCGGATCCGGGCTTGGGCGAATTCGATGTCGGAACGTTCCCGCGCGCCTACCCGCTCGTGGCAGGCATCGATGACGGCCCGACTCAGGCGGAATGCGTCCGGGGTCCAGCCGTCGAACCGCTCGGAATACTCGCGTACCGCGGCGTCGCCACGCGCCTCGATGGCGACGAGAATGTCCTCGACGGTCCTACGCACCTTTGCGTCGGCGTCGGCCTTTGCATCGTCACTGATCCCGGTCTTGAGGTAGCGGGGCACGGCGGTCCTCCCGTCGCTGGTTCCGGAGACGGCGGATCTTACATCTCCCTCAGCCTTCGCGACGCCGCCCCCGCGCCGATCGCGACCAGCACCAGCGCCGCGCCGTTGAGCAGCAGCGCCCCGGCGGTGCCGATCGCGCCCGCGAGCAGCCCCATCTGCAGGTGACCGATCGGGGAGAAACCGATCGCGACCTGCCAGGCCCCCATCGCGCGGCCGCGCAGCGCGTCGGGCACCGCGAGCTGCATCATGCTCTGGGTCAGCACGTCACTCGCCACTGCGCAGAACGCGATGGTCACCGTCACCACGAACGCGATGGGCAGGTTCGGCGCGAGCCCCAACGCCATCACCTCCAGCCCGAACGCCGCGATCATCGCGAGCCAGACCACTCCCAGCCGGCGGCTCGGACCCGCCATCGCCATCACGATGCCGCCGATGATGCCGCCGATCGAGCGCGCGGCGTGGAGCAGACCGAGCCCGGCCGCGTCGAGACCTAGCCGATCGACGGCGAGATCGGGCAGCACGGTCAGGAAGGAGAACGCGAACACCTCCACCGCCGCGGTCACCACGAACAGGATGAGAAGCGGGCGGTTCGCGCCCAGTTCGCGGAAGAACTCGACGAGTCCGGCCCGCATCGACGGACGTCCGGCGCCGGCCGGCACCGGCGACGCCACCCGCTGTCGCCCAAATGCAAGAAGTGCGAGCGCCTGCGCTCCCGCCAGCGTCATGTAGGCAGCTCCGATACCCGCCTCCGCTGCGATCCAGCCCGCCACCAGTGCGCCCACAAGCTGACCGAGCCGCACCGCGATGTTCAGGGTACCGAGCGCGGACACGATGCGTCCGGCGCCGGAGAGATCGAAGGCGTAGCTCGATCGCGCCGGGTTGTAGGCGGCCCGGAACGCCCCGGAGACAAGGGTCAGGCACAGGACGACGGCAAGTCCCGCCACTTCGAATGCGAACAGGACGCCGATCAGGAGCAGGTTGATGCCGAGGGCGGCCTCCATGATGCGCAGCACCCGCGCCCGGTCGAAGCTGTCGGCGATGGTCCCGGCGACCGCGCCCACGAAGAAGTTGGGACCGAAGTAGAGCGCAAGAGAGAGTCCGACCCACACGGTGGAGCCCGACAGATCGTACACGGCGAGACCGAAGAGCAGCATCTCGCCCACCATCGACGCGCCGTTGAAGAACGTCGCGACAAGCAGGCGGCGAAAGCGCGACCCGCCGAGCGAGAAGAGATGGCGGAGCCGCTGGATCAAGGCTGCGGGACGCGCGCCGCCCGGACGCACATGTGGCGCTCGAACTCGGTCAGGTCCGGCCGGTCGAGCCGGCGATAACCGCTATCCCGGCCCGGGCGGCAATCCCATCGCCTCCGGCCCCCGGACATCCACCGCTCTCCCGTGATCCCGGCCATGGCGGCGAGTATGTCAGAGCCTGCGTCGCACCGATGCACGCCGATGCACGGGGAGCCTGCCTGCTACACTGCGTCCGACCACGGCGGAGGCAACGACATGGCGGGAAACCGGCTGAGCGATTTCGCGACCATCGTCGAGGATCTCGACGCGACCGGCCGCCTGATCAGGGTGCGTTCGGAAGTGGACCCCCACCTGGAGCTCGCGGCGATCGCGGCCCGCTTCGAGGGCGGCCCCCGCGCGGTGCTCTTCGAGAACGTCAAGGGGCACGACGCGCCGGTACTGACCGGCCTCTACTGGTCGCGAGAGCTGCTCGCGGCGCTGATGCGGCGCGACGAGCCCGCCCTCCCCCAGTACGTCTCCGGGTGCATCAAGGCCTGGCAGGCGCAGCCCGTCCCGCCGGTGATGGTCGAGCACGGGCCGATCTACGAGGGGCAGTCCGCGAAAGTGGACCTGCGGCGCATTCCGGCCCCGGTGCACGCACTACAGGACGGCGGCCCGTATTTCGACGCCGCCGTCGTCATTGCCCGCGACCCCGAAACCGGAGTGCGCAACGCCTCCATCCAGCGCTTCATGGTGGTCGACGCGCAGACCCTGCACGTCAACATCGACGCCGGACGGCACCTGGAGCTCTACCTCGACAAGGCCCGGGAGCGCGGCGAGACGCTCGCGTTTTCGCTCAACTGCGGGGTCGGACCCGGGCTGCACTTCGCGGCCGCGACGCCGGCGGAAGCCGCCCCCGCAGACACCGACGAACTCGGCATCGCCAGCGTCTTTCACGAAGCCCCGCTCGAGCTCGTCGAGGGCAAGACGCTGCCGGTGCATGTGGTCGCCAACGCGATGTACGCGTTCGAATGCGAGATGGTGCCCGGGGAGCTCGGCGAGGAGGGTCCGTTCGCGGAGGTCACCGGCTACTACGCGCGCCGCGCGCCCCGCCCCGTGGTCCACGTACGGGCGATGCACATCCGGCCGGACCCCGTCTTCCAGACCATCCTCTCGGGGGTGGAGGTCTGGAACTCGGTGGGGTTGCTCGGCGAAGCGAACGTCCTCGGCATGCTCCAGCGCCAGGTACCGGGGGTGTGCAACGTCTACTTCAGCCACGGAGGATGCGGCTTCTACCACGCCATCGTCTCCATCCGGCAAACGCGCGCCGGCTGGTCCAAGCAGGCGATCCTCGCCGCCTTCGCCGCGTTCCCGCCGCTCAAGATGGTCACCGTGGTCGACGACGATGTCGACATCCGCGATGCGAAGGACGTGGAGTGGGCGATGGCCACCCGCTTCGATCCGACCCACGGTATCGTGCGCATCGACAACGTGTTCGGGCACGGGCTGAACCCCAGCTTTCCCGACTACCTCGGCGCCAAGGTGGGGTTCGACGCCTGCCGCCCGTTTCCGCCCACCCCGGAGTACGACCGCGCGGCATATGACGGCGTGGACCTCGCCGGACACGACATCGACATCCCGACGATTCGCGCCGACGCGGGAGGTACGGGCTGAGAGGGGGCACCGCGCGACGCAGCCCCGACACGTCCTGGCCCGGTGCGAACACGAAGGCGCCGGACCTGAACGGCGCCAGTCACGGATGCGCAGTCGGCATGGCCGGCAGGCGGTCGTGTCTCACGAGGAGGGACATACCATGCCCGTTCACTTCACCCCCGAGGAAATGACCAGCCGCCGCGAGCGCGCCGCGGCCGCCATCCGCGAAGCTGGACTCGACGCGCTCCTCTGCTTCAAGCAGGAGTCGATGTACTGGCTCACCGGCTACGATTCGTTCGGCTTCAGCCTGTTCCAGTGCCTGGTGGTGACCGCGGACGGAGCGGTGACCCTGCTCACCCGGCTCCCCGATCTCCGCCAGGCCCGCCACACCTCGAACATCGAGGACATCCGCATCTGGAAAGACACCGCGGGCATGAACCCGGCCCGCGACCTCCGGGCGCTGCTCGACGATCTCGGGCTCGATGCCGCCAGGCTCGGGGTGGAACTCGATGCCTGTGGGCTGAGGGCGCACTACTGGCGGCTGATGGAGGCGGAGCTCGCCGGACGCTGCGCCCTCGTCGATGCCTCGACCCTGGTCGACGCACTCCGCGCGGTGAAGAGCCCGCGGGAGATCGAGTACGCCCGCCGCGCGGCGGCGCTCGCCGACGATGCGTGGGACGAAGCGGTCCGGCTCGCCCGCCCCGGCGCCTTCGAGGGCGACATCCTCGCCGCCATGCAGGGGGCGGTGTTCCGCGGCGGCGGCGACTATGCCGGCAACGAGTTCATCATCGGGTCGGGTCCGGGCGCGCTGCTCTGCCGCTACTTCAGCGGCCGTCGCCACCTCGACCCCGAGGACCAGCTCACCCTGGAGTTCGCGGGCGCGTATCGGCGCTACCACGCCGCGATGATGCGCACCCTGCTCACCGGACGCGCCCATCCCGAGCACGTCTTCATGCACGCCGCCTGCGTCGATGCGCTCCATGCCTGCATGGAGGCGATCCGCCCGGCCCGGCCCATGGGGGATGTCTTCGCCGCGCACGCGCGGGTGCTGGACGCAGCGGGCCTCGGCGCACACCGCCTGCACGCCTGCGGCTACGGCATGGGCGCGGTCTACAACCCGATCTGGGCCGACCCGCCCATGTTCCACGAGGGGAACCCTCTGCCGATGCGGGCCGGCAACGTGTTCTTCCTGCACATGATCGTGATGAACTCCGACACCGGCCGCGCCATGACCCTCGGCCACTCGGTGCTGGTCACCACCGACGGATGCGAGGGCCTCAGTCGATCGAGCCTCGACCTCGTGGTGGGCTGAAACGTGCCGGACGGTGATGTATACCGGCATCGGGTTCCATAGCTGTCCGGCGACAAATGGGTTCGTAGAGTCCGGCTGACACGCGAAGTCATAGCTGCGCACGGAGCGGCCCCGATACCGCACTGCGGCGAAACTTCCCGGTGCCGACGCCACTGCGGCCGTCCGGTCGGGATGTGCAGGACCGTTACGGACGGCTGTCCAGATCGACCGGAATCGGATGGCGCGGGTCGGCAATCGGTTGTCCCGGCGCCGGCGGCTCCAGAAACGTAATGCTGTCGTAGAAGTCGTCCAGCGCAATGAACTTGCCGTTTTGGTCCGCCCATTCACGCATCCGGCGGTTGCAGCTATGCCGCCACGACAGCACCTCGATTCGCCATCCTCGTTTGTGCATGCGTTCGAGATCTGCATGAAAACCAACTCCATCGGCAAAGCCGCTCCCGTCGCCGGTGAGCAGCACCGCGATTCCCGGATTTCCGTTGTAATCGAACGCATCGCGCAGCATCGCCGTCTGTAGTGCCTGGTCCACGCCCTGCTCCCGACCCTGCATCGCACCGCGCTCCAGCAACAGAACGTTAACCCCTTCGTTTTCGAGACGATTCCATACATGCCGCAATTCGGGGGGGATCGAGCCAACCGCGATTGCGTGCTCGATCTCCCGTCCCGCGTGAGCCAGCTCCAGCAAATTCCGGAAGTGAACCCGCACCCGATGACGAGCGGTCATCCCCTCCCGCTCGATGGCAACTTCCTGGGCACTGATGAAAATATTGGAGTTGTCCCAGTAGATGAAAACTTTTTCCATACACCAATACCTCCGTCCGAGCCTGCTCCTTCGAACATGAACGACTATTTTTTCGCCTGTATCCGTCGTGCAACAGTATCGAGATCCGGTTCGATCACCCGGCTCGCTCTCCTCACGCCACCGACGGCAGCCCCGCAAGCGCCATCGCCACCTCGCTCTCGTCGTACCGGTCGGTCGCGAGCTTGCCGGCGAAGTAGTCGGTGTACGCCTGCATGTCGAAGTGGCCGTGCCCGCAGAGGTTGAAGAGGATGGCGCGGCTCGTGCCCTCCTCCTTGCACCGCAGGGCCTCGACCATCGCGCCCTTCACCGCGTGGGTGGCCTCGGGGGCGGGAATGATGCTCTCGGCGCGGGCGAACTCCACCCCCGCGGCGAAGCATTCAGCCTGGGTGTAGGCGGTCGGCTCGACGAGGTCGAGCGCCACGCAGTGGCTCACCAGCGGCGCCATCCCGTGATACCGCAGCCCCCCGGCGTGGAACCCGGACGGCACGAAGGCCGAGCCGAGGGTGTGCATCTTCACCAGCGGCGTCATCTTCGCGGTGTCCCCGAAGTCGTAGGCGTACTTCCCCCGGGTGAGGGACGGACACGCCGCCGGCTCCACCGCCACCACCCGCAGGTCACGACCACCGCGCAGCTTCGCGCCGATGAACGGGAACGCGATGCCCGCAAAGTTGCTTCCGCCGCCGGTGCATCCGACGACCACGTCCGGGTAGTCGTCGGCCAGCTCGAACTGCGCCAGCGCCTCCTGCCCGATCACGCTCTGGTGCATCAGCACGTGGTTGAGCACGCTGCCGAGCGAGTACTTCGTGTCCTCGCGCGTGGCCGCGTCCTCCACCGCCTCACTGATGGCGATACCGAGGCTTCCGGTGCTGTCCGGATGCTCCGCCAGCACCCCGCGCCCCGCGTTGGTCTCCTCGCTCGGGCTCGCGACGCAGGTCGCGCCGTAGGTCTCCATCATCGCCTTGCGGTACGGCTTCTGATCGAAGCTCACCCGCACCATGTACACCTTGACCTCCAGCCCGAAGAGCGCCGCCGCGTAGGCGAGCGACGACCCCCACTGCCCGGCCCCGGTCTCGGTAGCGAGGCGCGTGACTCCCTCCTCCCGGTTGTAGAACGCCTGCGCGACCGCGGTGTTCGGCTTGTGGCTGCCGGTGGGACTCACGCCTTCGTACTTGTAGTAGATGCGCGCGGGCGTCCCGAGTGTCTGTTCCAGCCGGCGGGCGCGATAGAGCGGCGTCGGGCGCCACGCCCGGTACGCCTCGCGCACCGGCGCCGGGATCGCGATCTCGCGCTCCGTGGACACCTCCTGCCCGATAAGCGCCATCGGGAAGAGCGGCGCGAGGTCGTCGGGGCCGACCGGCTGCAGGGTGCCGGGATGCAGCACCGCCGGCGGCGGGCTGGGCAGGTCGGCCTGGAGGTTGTACCAGGCGGAGGGAATGGCGTCCTCGTCGAGGAGGTACTTGGTGGGGTCGGTCATCGTCGTGGCTTCCTGATCGTTCGGGGGGCTCGATTCTGAGCGAGCCGGCGCCACTTCACAACGCGCGCCTGTACGCCCGCAGGCGCGGTCCGCGGGAACAGATGACGGGTGCGGCGGCCGATCCGCAACCGCGACATTACATCGACCGAGCCGCGCGCGACCCGCCGATTCCGGAAAGCGCCGGGGAGCGTCTCACTCCGATCCCTGAACTCTCGGGAAAGCCCGTGCATACAGGCCGGAGACACCGGGCGGAGTTTCAAAACGAGGCACGGCCAGGCGCCGGGTGCATTCGACACGCCATCGGCCGGGCGCCAGGCTCGTTTGGCACGCCATCGACCCGGTGCCGGATCCATTTGACACGTCATCGGTCGTGCGAGCGAAAATGCCGAATCGGCACACCGGCATCCGCCGGGCCCGGAGCCGGCAACGGAGGGAGACAGGGATCATGAACGGGAAACGCATCATGGCCGCGGCGCTCGCCGCGGCGTTGCTCGCAGGCACGACCGCAGCGGCGAACGCGCAGTCGGACATCAAGATCGGAGTGCTGCTGCCCTACTCCGGCGTCTTCGGCGGACTGGGCAAGGATCAGGATGCGGCGATCGAGATGGGCTTCGACGACTTCGGCCGTGAGGTCGCGGACCGCGGGATCACGCTGGTGAAGGCGGATACCGAGTCGAAGCCGAACGCCGGCCTGGCGGCGGTGAAGAAGCTCATCCTGCGCGACAAGGTGGATCTCGTGGTCGGCATCATCTCGTCGGGGGTGCTGGCCGCGGTGCGCGACTACGTGCACGGCTCGGAGACGCCACTGATCGTCACCAACGCCGGCAATGTCGACATCACCGGCGAGCGGTGCAGCCCCTGGATCGTCCGCACCTCGTTCTCCAACGCTCAGATCGTGCGCGACATGGGGCCGTGGATGGCCGGCGAGGGATACGGGACGGCGTTCTTGATGGCGTTCGACTACGCCGCCGGACACCAGATGATGGACACGTTCCGGGAAGGGTTCGAAGCGTCCGGAGGCCGGATCGTCGGCGAAGCGTATCCCCCGCTCGGCGAGACGAAGGACTTCGGTCCGTACCTCGCGCAGGTGAAGGCCGCCGACCCGGACACGGTGTTCGTCTTCTTCGCGGGCGGACCGGCCATCAAGTTCGCGAAGGAGTGGGCCGCCTTCGGCATGAAGGACGAGGTGCAGCTCTCGGGCGCCGGCTGGCTCAACTCCGCCCTCTACGTGAAGAAGCAGGGCGCCGACGCGGTGGGCACGCTCGGGGCGCTCAACTACTACCCGTCCATCGACACCCCGGAGAACCACGCGTGGCAGGAGAAGTTCCGCGCCGCGCACGGGCGGGACGGCTCGGAGTTCGGCGTCGCCGCCTATGACAGCGCGCGCCTGATCGTCTCTGCCCTGGAGGCGACCGGCGGCAACACCGACGACAAGGCCGCAATCGTCAAGGCCATGCACGCGGTGGAATTCACCGGGCCGCGCGGCCCGCTCCGGATCGACCCGATGACCAACAACGTGATCCAGAACATCTACGTGGCGCAGGTCGAGGCCCGGGGCGACTCGGTCGCGGCGGCGATCAGGCATACCTTCCCGGCCGTGCAGGACCCGCCGAACGGCTGCACGCTCTGAACGCTTCCGCGTTTCCGGCCCCCCTCCCGCAACGGGAGGGGGGCTCGGCCCGAACACCCGGCCCGGTCGCACCATGCTGCTCGATCCCGGCTTCCTGATCGTCCAGACCCTGAACGGGTTGCAGCTCTCGATGCTGCTGTTCCTGCTCTCGATCGGGCTGTCGGTGGTGTTCGGGATGATGAACTTCATCAACCTCGCACACGGGACGCTCTACATGGTGGGCGCGTATCTCGCGCTGTCCAGCGTGCGCTGGTTCGATTCCTACTGGGTCGCGCTCGTCCTCGCCCCGCTCGGCGTGGCGCTGATCGGCGCGGTGTTCTACGCGGTGCTGCTCAGACACATGCAGCGCCAGAGCCCGATGCGGCAGGTGCTGGTCACCTTCGGTCTCATCTTCGTCGGCTTCGACGCGGTGCGCATGGTCTGGGGAGCGCTGCCCCACACCATCCCGATCCCGGCCGCGCTCGACGGCAGCGTGACCGTATTCGGAGAGATCTATCCCACCTACCGGCTGTTCATCATCGCGCTCGGCGTCACGGTGCTGATCGCGCTCCATTTCGGGCTGGAGCGCACCCGACTCGGAGCCGTGGTGCGCGCCGGAGTGGATGATCGGAGGATGGTCGCGGCGCTCGGGATCGACGTGGAGCGCGCGTTCTTTCTCGTGTTCTGCCTCGGGTGCTGGCTGGCCGGGCTCGCGGGCGTGGTGTCGGCGCCCGTGTTCTCGATCTTCCCCGGCATGGACATGTCCATCCTGATCCTCACCCTGATCGTGGTGGTGGTCGGCGGCCCGGGGAGTCTGAAAGGCGCGGTCGTCGGCTCATTCGTCATCGGCATGGTCGACACCTACGGGCAGGTGCTGGCGCCGGAACTCGCGCGGGTCACCATCTACGCGCTGATGGCCGCAGTCCTGCTCGTGCGGCCCCAAGGACTGTTCCCGGTCAGCCAGGCCCACTGATCCGGGGCAGCGATTCCTGCTGGCGGCCCGAGAGACCTGCACCCCATGCGACTCCAGCGAGATTTCAGCCTCCGGAGCTTCCATTCGGAGCGATTTCGGCAACCGGTTCCGGTCTGGCGGGAATGGCTGGATCCGGAGCCATCTCGCGACCCTCGGACCGCCATGCATTCCGAACCCGCGTCAGTAACGTCGCCCTTGCACACCGTGGATCGCTCCAGCTCCGGCGGGGTGGGCTCGGCGCCCTGAATCCCATGATCGGCCGCGACCCGCTGCACCTGCCCGTCGCCGCCGCGCTCGTGATCGCGGCCGGCGTCGCGTGGTACGGCGGAGACTTCTTCCGCCACGAGGTGCTGGCCGAAATCGCCATCTACGCGATTCTCGCGATGAGCCTGGATCTGCTCGTCGGCTACGCCGGCCTCGTCTCGCTCGGGCACGCCGCGTTCTTCGCCGCCGGCGCCTACGCCACCGCCGCGTGTACGGTGTTCTTCGGCTGGCCGGTATCCGCCGCCACCGTCGCCGCGGTGGGGTGCGCCGCGGCGCTCGCGGCCGTCGCCGGGGTGTTCGTGATCCGGGTGAGCGGCGTGTTCTTCATCATGATCACCCTCGCGCTCGGCCAGATGGTCTACGCCTACTTCTTCAAGGCGAGCGAGTTCGGCAAGGACGATGGCATGGCGGGTATTCCGCGCCCCGACCTCTCGATGATCGGCCTCGACGCGACCGACCCGCAGGTGTTCTCCGCCCTGACGCTGATCGCAGCGTTCGGAGTCTGGGCGTTGCTCCGCACGGTGGTGGGTTCGCCATTCGGGGCGATGCTCGTCGCTATCCACCGCAACGAGAGCCGGGTGCGCGCGCTCGGCTGCCCCGTTCCGCGCTACAAGCTCGCCGCCTTCGTGCTCGCCGGCGCCATCGGCGGATTTGCGGGCTCGCTCATCGCGCAGCACAGCGGCTTCGTCTCCCCGGACCTCGGGTTCTGGACCGTGTCCGGCGAGGTGCTGATCATGGTCATCATCGGCGGCATGGGCAGCCTCGTCGGCGCCGCGCTCGGCGCGGTGGTGATGGTGCTGCTCCGCCACGAGCTGTCCCACCGCGCCTTCTGGGAGGCGATCGGGCTGCCCGCCGACCTCGCGAGCTACTGGCAGTTCGTGATGGGCCTGATCTTCATCGCCATCGTGCTACTGGCCGGAGACGGGCTCTACGGCCGGCTCTTGACGACCTGGCGGCGCCTGCGGCGATCCTGACGCAAGGGGTCGGCATTCTTGTGAACGTCACGACCACCGATACAAGGGAACGACGCTCGATGAACGTCACATCGACCGCTGATACGAAGAGCTGACGCTCGATGAGCACCACGACCGCTCATGCCAGGGGGCACGGATCGACGGACACCCCGATTCTCCACGCCGAGGCGATCACCCACACGTTCGGCTCGCTTCTGGTGACCGACTCCGTCACTCTCGAACTCGCACCCGGCGAGCGCCACGGGCTCATCGGTCCGAACGGGGCGGGCAAGACCACGCTGTTCAACATCATCGCCGGGGAGATCGTTCCCGACTCCGGATCGGTGCATCTGGGTGGAGTGGACGTGACCCGGCTCAAACCCGACCGGCGCGCGCGGCTCGGCCTGGCGCGAAGCTTCCAGCACAACAACCTGTTCACAGACCTGACGGTGCGGGAGAACCTCTCCATCGCCGGCGCGATCGCGCACCGCGTCGGCCACGTCGCCTGGCGCGCATTCGCGCGCCACCGGGAAGTCCACGCATCCGCGGAGTCCCTCGCCGTCGCCCTCGGCCTTGAGGAAGTTCTGGACACCGTCGTCCGGCATCTCTCCTACGGGACGCAGCGCCAGCTCGAAATCGCCCTGGCCCTGGCGCTCGATCCGATGATCCTGCTCCTCGACGAGCCCACCGCGGGAATGAGCCCCGAGGAGACCGCGGCGATGAAGGCGATGATCGCCGCCCTCCCCGCCTCGCTCACCCTGCTCGTCATCGAGCACGACATGGAGGTGCTGTTCGATCTGGCCGATCGCATCACCGTACTCGACTACGGGAAGGTGCTGCTCCAGGGCACACCGCGCGAGGTGCGCGACTCCGACGTGGTCAGAAGCCGCTACCTGGGGATGCAGTGAGCGCACCCGGCCTCCTGGTGCTCGACACCGTCGACGCCTTCTACGACCGGAGCCACGTGCTCCAGTCGATCTCGATGGAGGTCGAATCCGGCGCGGTGGTGGCACTGCTCGGACGCAACGGCGCCGGCAAGAGCACCACCCTGAAGGCGGTGATGGGCATCGTGCCGGTGCGGGCCGGACGCCTGCGTTTCGACGGCGACGACATCACGGGACTCGCCACCCATCGCGTGGCGAGACTCGGTATCGCGTACGTCCCCGAGGATCGCGGCGTCTTTGCATCGCTGACCGTGCACGAGCATCTCACGCTGGCCAACGTCCGCGGCGGCTGGCCGCTCGAACGGATCCACGATGCGTTCCCGCGCCTCGCCGATCGCCGCGATCACCGCGGCACGCAGCTCTCCGGCGGCGAGCAGCAGATGCTCTCCATCGCCCGGGCGCTCACCCTCGCGCCGCGCCTTCTGATCCTCGACGAGCCCACCGAAGGACTCGCCCCGGTCATCGTGGAGGAGATCGCGGCGATCGCCGAACGGCTGAAGGCGGAGGGGCTGACCATGCTGCTGGTGGAGCAGAACTATCCGTTCGCATCGCGCATCGCGGATCGCGTGTACGTGCTCGGCAAGGGACGCATCCGGTGGGAGGGCACTCCGGCGGCGCTGGACGCGGACGAGGAGATCAAGCGCACCTGGCTGGGAGTCTGACCTCGAAGCCGGCGGTAGCAGACCGGCCGACCTGACCGCGACGCTCCTTCAGCCCTCAGCCCGGAGTCGGCAGGACTCCGCGACAAGGTCGCGCATCAGACTCCGTACAGCGCGAGCAGCGCCTTCATGCGCTTCACCGCCAGCTCCGGATCGCGCAGCAGTCCGTTGCGGTCCGCGTGCTTGAAGCATTCCACGAAGTAGGGCAGCGGCCGCATGGACTGCGCCCCGCCCAGCATCACGAAGTGCTCCTGGAAGCCGTTGAGCCAGGCGAGGAACACGACGCCGGTCTTGTAGTACTGGGTCGGCGCCCGAAAGATCAGGCGCGCGAGCGGGACAGTGGGGTCGAGCCGGGCGCGAAAGCCCGCGACGTCGCCCCTTCCGAGCCGGGCGACGGCGCCACCGAGGGCCGGCGCAAGCGGGTCGAAGACGCCGAGCAGGGCGTGACTGAAGCCGTGGTCGTCGCCGGCAATCAGCTCGGGATAGCTGAAGTCGTCGCCCGTGTACATTCTGACACCGGGCGGCAGCCGCCGGCGCATGACGACCTCCTTGTCCTTGTCGAGCAGGGAGATCTTGACGCCGTCGATCTTGCCGGCGTTGTCGCCGATCACCGCCAGTGCCGTCTCCAGCGCCTGAGCGAACGTCTCCGCCCCCCAGTATCCGGCGAGCGCGGGGTCGAACATCTCCCCGAGCCAGTGCAGGATCACCGGCTGGTCGCAAGCCGAAAGCACGCGCGAGTACGCCCGCAGGTAGTCGTCCGGCGACCTCGCCACCCGCGCGAGCGCCCGGCTCGCCATCACGATCACCCGCCCGCCGAGCTTCTGGACCGCGTCCGTCTGTTCCAGCCAGGCCGCGATGACATCGTCCAGCGAGCGCGCGTCGGCCGGGTCGAGTTGATCGGTGCCGCAGCCGTTGAACACCAGCGCACCGGGAAGCTCGGCGCGGGTACGGGCGATCAGCGCCAGCGCACCGGGCCAGTCGAGCCCCATCCCGCGCTGCGCGGTGTCCATGGCCTCGGCGATGCCGAGACCCAGCTCCGCCAGATGCCGGCGAAACCGCATCGTCGCCTCCCAGTCGAGCGCGGCCGGACCGGAGGGGTCAGCGGCAGTGAACGGATCGGCCACCACATGGGCGGCGGCGAAGACCACCCGCGGGACATCGGCGCCGAGAGGAAACGCCTCGATCGGCGTTCCGGTCAGGGTGTAGTCGCCGAGCGCACCAGCGGCGTCGGGCAGCGCAATCTTCATCGGACCCTCCCTTGATATCTCGGCTTGGGTGTCTCGATCCGCATCAATCTTTACATACGATCGGCCCCACGCGCAGAGCACGCGGCCGGTCGAGCCAAGCGTCAGAAAATCATTGCTCAAGTGGAGATGCGAGACTGCGACGGGCCGGGCGCATCCGGGAGGCTCGCGTCGGAAATGGAGTCCGAGCATGCCTCACCGGTTCGAGGGGCAGGCTCGCTAGAACCTCGAGATCAGCATTCCGGCGTCGGCCGAGATCGCCTGTCCGGTGGTGTAGGGCAGCTTGCCCAAGGCCAGCGCCGCGATGATGTCGCCCATCTCCTCGGGCTGTCCGACGCGGGGGAACAGGGTGAGGCCGTCGCGCGCCCGTTGCTCGTAGTCCGCGATGACCGGCGCGGTCATGGCGGTCGCGACGAGTCCCGGCTGCACGTCGTACACGGCAATGTTCTCCGCGCCGAGGCGTACCGCCCAGATCTTGGACACCATCGCGGCCGCCGCCTTCGAGGCGCAATACTCCGCGCGGGGCACCGCCACCGCCACCGCGTTGGCCGAGGTGACGTTGACGATCGAGTGAAAGAGAGCCGGGTCGCGCTCGCGCGCGAGCAACCGCCGGGCGAAGGCCTGGGTGAGGAAGAACATCGCCCCGGCATTGACCGCGAGACAGCGATCCCAGCTCTCGCGCGTCGCCTCGAGCGGATCGCCGCGCCGGATCACCCCGACCCCGGCATTGTTGACCAGTGTGGTCAACGGCCCCAGGGCCTCCTCGACATACTGAAGCTGTGCATCGTGAGCGGCCGCATCGGCGACGTCGAACGGGGCCGCGGCCGCGGCCGTCCCCGTGGCGCGCACCGCCTCCAGCGCAGAGGCCAGCTCCTCGTCCTGCCCCGGTCCGTTCACGGCCACCGAGAAGCCCGCGCGCGCGAGCGCCAGCGCCGCCGCCCGCCCGATCCCGCGGCTGGACCCGGTGACGAGGGCGACCTGCCCGCTCATGCGGCGGTTCCGTGCCTGATGCGCTGGCCGGCGACGATCATGCGCTGGATAATCTCACGCCTTGAGCCCGGATTTCTCGCCGGGCCACGGCTGCGAACATGGATTCGGCGATCGGAGGACCGATGATGAACATCTGTTTCAGGAATACCCACCAGCGCGGTTTCGGCACCTTCCCCCTCAGGGGCGACACGGCGCACGCCGGGATCCTGGCTGCCGCCGAGGCCGGCTACCGCGCGTTCGACACCGCCCAGATGTACCGGAACGAGGCCGACACCGGTGAGGCGCTGCAGGCGACGGGCGTTCCGCGCGACGCGCTGTGCATCACCACGAAGGTCCACCCCGACAATTTCGGCGAGGATCGGTTCATCGCCTCCGTCGAGCGGAGCCTCAAGGACCTCCGGGTCGACTGCGTCGACGTGCTGCTCGTCCACTGGCCGCCCGCCGACGGTGACATCGCGCCGTCACTGAAGCTGCTGCAGAAGGTGCGCGACGCGGGGCTTGCGCGCAATATCGGGGTATCGAACTACACCGTCGCCATGATGCGCGAGGCGGTGTCGATCCTCGATGCGCCGCCGGTGACCAACCAGGTGGAGTTCCACCCGCTGCTCAATCAGGACCGACTGCTGGCGGGCGCAGCCGAGTGCGGCATCCCGCTGTCAGCGTACTGCTCGGTGGCCCGGGGCGAGGTGTTCAGGCACCCGGAGTTCGCCGCCATCGGCGAGGGCTACGGCAAGTCCGCGGCTCAGGTGGTGCTGCGCTGGATCCTCCAGAAAGGGGTGAGCGCGATCACCATGTCCACCAACCCGGCCAACCTCCGCGCCAACTTCGACATCATGGACTTCACCCTGTCGAGCGTCGACATGGCCCGCATCGAGAAGCTGACGCACACCGGGTACCGGATCGTCACCAGGGACGTTTCGCGCTGGGCGCCCGACTGGGACTGAAGCGGCGGACAGCGGTCTCCGGGGGCGGAGGCAGATCGAGAAGGGAATCCGGCGCGCTTTCCATCGATCCCGATTCATTACCGGACCAGGGCCGCACCGACGAGTGAGTTGGCCCGGAAATTTCCGGGCTCGTCGTCCGCAACGAAAGCGCCCTACCGATTCCCGTGGATCAGATCGCTCGCCTTCTCGGCGATCATGATCGTGGCCGCGTTGGTGTTGGACCCGACCAGGCTCGGCATGATCGAGCTGTCGCAGACCCGGATTCCGTCCAGCCCCCGGATCCGGAGCTGCGGGTCGATGACCGCCATGTCGTCCACGCCCATCTTGCAGGTGCCAGTCGGATGGTATGACGTGCGTCCGTACCGGCGCGCGTAGTCCTCGAAGTCCTGCTGCGTCCTCACGCCAGCGTCGGGGTAGTGGATCGCCGCGATGTGCTTGCGCAGGCTCGGCTGGCTGAAGATCTCGTGGCTTAGCTTCACGCCCTCTACCGAGGTCCTCAAATCCTCCGGCTCGGCGAGGTAGTTCGGGTCGACGATGGGCGCCGCCGCGGGGTCGCGCGAGTGCAGCCGCACCGTCCCGCGACTTTTCGGGCGCAGGGGGTAGGAATTCAGAGTGATGCCGGAGGTCCCCGACGGCACGCTCGGGACGCCGGCCTCCGCCCCGGCCCCGGCCAGGAAGTGGAACTGCAGGTCGGGGACCACACCTGACTCGCGCGACTCGCGCGATTGGTCGGCGAACCAGAACGCGCCCCCCTCGACCACGTTCGAAGTCACGGGACCGGACCGGAACAGGAGGTACTGCAACCCGGCCCACGCGGCCCGGGGCCACCGGTGGTACCGGTCGAGGCTGTAGTGGCCAGTCAGCTCCGCCACGATGTCGATGCCGAAGTGGTCGTTCAGGTTCTCGCCCACGCCAGGGGTGTCCTGCACCACGTCGATTCCGTGCGCCTTCAGATGCGCGGCCGGACCCACGCCGGAGAGCATCAGGATCTTCGGGCTGCCGATGGCGCCGGAGGTGACGATCACTTCGCTCTCCGCCCGCGCCGTCCGGCGCTCCCGGCCATCGTGATACTGCACGCCGGCGGCGCGCGCACCCTCGAACATGATCCGTTCGACGAGACACCCGGTCTTCACCGTCAGGTTTTCGCGCGCGAGCGCCGGTTTCAGATAACCGACGGCGGTCGAGCAGCGTCGGTAGTTGCGCGTCGTGGTCTGGTAGACGCCGCAGCCGGCCTGCCGCTCGCCGTTGAAGTCGGAGGTGTACGGGATCCCGAGCTCCTGGCAGGACTGCACGAAGGCGCGGGTCATCGGCTGCGGATCGGGGAGGTCCGAAACCCCCAGCGGCCCCTCGGTGCCGTGCCAGTCTCCCGACAGGATCGTGTTGCCCTCGGAGCGGATGAAGTATGGCCGAACGTCGGCGAAGGACCAGCCCTCGCAACCCTCCTCGGCGGCCCAGCGGTCGTAGTCCACCGGGTTTCCGCGGGTGAATATCTCGGCGTTGATGGAGCTGCCTCCGCCGATCACCCTCCCCTGCGCGTAGGGGATCTCCCGGTCGTTCGCGTGCCTCTGCGGCGCCGTGGTCAGTCCCCAGGTATGCGGCCCGTCGGTCATCTTCGCGAAGCCCACCGGCAGGTGGATCAGCGGGTGCCGATCCCGGCCACCGGCCTCCAGAAGCAGCACCCGGGCGACCGCGTTCTCGCTCAGCCGGGCCGCCAGCACGCAGCCGGCCGACCCGCCGCCGACGATCACGTAGTCGTATCCGACCGTTGCCATCCGCTCACTCCCGCGGTCACCGACTTGTTATATATTTCGCGGGCCGGGTTCGGATCAAGACGAGGGGATCGGCATGACCGCAATTCCCGCCATGTCGGAACATGCTCTCGAAATCACTCCGAACGGACGCTCCACCAGAGGCCGGAACCCCACTGGGATCGCACCGCGTGACGGTCTCCCGGGTCGCCAGCGGGCATCGCGGTCGGCATGAGGGGTCCGGCTCCGGCCCGGGATGAGCTACGGGGCGCCGGCAACACGGTTACCGTGCTGGAGCCGGAGGATGTCGTCGCGAGCGTTCCGGACGGCGCGACGGTGGCGCTCACCGGCTCCGGCGTGTTTCTCGAAGCAGACGCGCTGTTCGCGGTGCTGGAGCGCTCGTTTCTCGACACCGGCCATCCGCGAGACCTCACCCTTGTGCATGCCCTCGGGATCGGCGACGGGGCGCGGAGCGGACTCAACCGCTTCGCCCACGAAGGGATGGTCGCGCGGGTTATCGGGGGTCACTGGAGCTGGTCGCCCGCGATGCAGCGCCTCGCGCGCGAAGAGCGGCTCGCCGCCTATTCCTTTCCCGCTGGCGTCATCTCCACGCTGCTTCGCGAGATCGGCGCCGGCCGGCCGGGCGTCATCACCCGGATCGGGCTCGGTACGTTCGCGGACCCACGCCACGGCGGGGGGCGCTGCAACCAGCGCGCCACGGAGACGCTCGTGGAACAGGTCGAGTTCGACGGGCGGAGCTACCTCCGGTACAAACCGTTCCCGGTCGATGTCGCGGTGCTGCGCGCGACGGCCGTCGATCCGGCAGGCAACGTCTCGTTCGAGCGCGAGCCCACCGACCTCGACGCGTATACGGTGGCGCTCGCGGCCCGGAACTGCGGCGGACGGGTGCTCGTCCAGGTCGAGGAACGCCGGGAGCATCGCATCCTGCCCTCCCGTCTCGCGCGGCTTCCCGGAGTGCTGGTCGACGGTGTGTTTCTCGCCCCGAATGCCCGCCGGACGTACCTCCCCGGGCACGATCCGCACCTTTCGGGGGAGGTCCCGGCGGAACCTGCGGACGAGCGCGGGAAGGCAAACCTTCCGACCGGAATCCGGCGCATCATCGCCGAGCGCGCGGCCCGCGAGATTGCCGGCGCCCGCAGCGTCAACTTCGGTTTCGGGATCCCGGGGGGCATTCCGGCCCTGCTCGAAGCGGAAGGCCGTGACAACTACTGGGGAACCGTCGAGCAGGGGATCCACAACGGCAGGATGCTCGACGGGCCGATGTTCGGAGCGGCCCGCGACCCGGACGCCATCATCCCCTCCATCGACCAGTTCGACTTCTACTCCGGCGGCGGGATCGACGTCGCGTTCCTCGGCATGGGCGAGTTCGATTCGGCCGGCAACGTGAACGTGTCGCTGATCGGCGATGCCCTCATCGGCCCGGGCGGCTTCGTCGACATCACCCAGACCGCGAAGAAGGTCGTGTTCTGCGGAACCTTCGAGGCGAAGGGCCTCCGGGTGAGCCTTCTCGCAAACGGTGACCTGCAAATCGAGCGGTATGGCGCCATTCCCAAGCTGGTCGAGAAGGTCCGGCACGTGACCTTCAGCGGAGACCAGGCCCGCGTCAACGGACAGGAGGTGCTCTACGTGACCGAGCGCGCGGTGTTCCGTCTCGGCGCGAGGGGCCTGGATCTGGTGGAGGTCTCGCCCGGAGTGGATCTGCGACGGGACATCCTCGACCGCATGCCGTTCGCGCCCCGTATCGGGCCGGGGCTGGAGTAGCATGCAGTGGCTGGTGTCGGTTCTACCCAAGCAGAACTCGGGCAAGCAAAACCCGAGCAACCCCCAGGCAACCCCTGAGCAAACGCAAGGAGATTGAAGATGGTTCGCAACATACTGATTGCCGGCATGATCGCGTCGGGCCTGACCCTCGGCCCCCGGCTCGCCGCCGCGGCGGGCGAGGTGGAGGTGCTGCACTGGTGGACCTCGGGTGGCGAGGCCGCCGCCCTCAACGTGCTCAAGGACGACCTGGAGTCGAAGAGCGTCACCTGGCAGGACATGCCGGTGGCCGGCGGGGGCGGCACGGAGGCGATGACCGCGCTGCGCGCGCGGGTCACCGCCGGCAACGCCCCCACCGCAGTGCAGATGCTCGGCTTCGACATCCTCGACTGGGCGAAGGAAGGCGCGCTCGGCAACCTGAACGCGGTGGCGGCAGAGGAAGGCTGGGATGACGTCATCCCCACCGCGCTGCAAGGATTCGGCAAGCACGACGGCAACTGGATCTCCGCCCCGGTGAACGTCCACTCCACCAACTGGGTATGGATCAACAAGGCCGCGCTCGACGCCGCCGGCGGCAAGGCCCCGGAGAGCTGGGACGAGCTCGTCGCCGTCCTCGACCGGATGCAGGAGAACGGCATCACCCCGCTCGGCCACGGCGGTCAGGCGTGGCAGGAGGCCACCATCTTCGACGCGGTGGTGCTCTCGCTCGGCACCGACTTCTACAAGATGTCGATGATCGACCTCGACCCGGAGGCACTCGGGTCCGAGACCATGAAGGAGGCGTTCGACCGCATGGCCAAGCTGCGCTCCTACGTGGACGACAACTTCTCCGGGCGGGACTGGAACCTCGCCTCCGCCATGGTCATCGAGGGCACCGCCGGCATGCAGATGATGGGCGACTGGGCCAAGGGCGAGTTCCTCAACGCCGGCAAGACGCCGGGCGAAGACTTCGTGTGCATCCGCTTCCCCGGTACCCAAGGCGCCGTCACCTTCAACTCGGATCAGTTCGCCATGTTCGCGGTCGGCGACGACCGGATCCCGGCCCAGCACCTGATGGCGTCGGCGATCATGGCGCCGAAGTTCCAGTCCGCGTTCAACGTGGTGAAGGGGTCGGTGCCGGCGCGCACCGACATCTCCGACGCCGACTTCGACGATTGCGGCAAGAAGGGCATGAAGGATCTCGCGGAGGCCAACGTGAACGGAACGCTCTTCGGCTCCATGGCCCACGGCCACGCGGCCCCGGCCGGTGTCAAGAACGCGCTCTACGACGTGGTGACCGCCCACTTCAACGGCGCGTACGACTCCTCGACCGCGGTCGAGGAGCTGGTCAACGCCGTCGAGGGTGCGATGTAGTAAGTCGGAACGGTACGGCTCCGGCGCGTTCAAGCACCGGAGCCGTACTGGGACTTGTACGCAAATGATCTCTCTCAACCGTCACTGTGGGTGATCGCGCCCTCGGTGACGAGGCGGAGTGTTCTACACCACGGCAATGTGTTCGACCTTGATCCCCTGCTCCAGATGACGAGATCACGCAAGGTCGAGTTCCAGTTGTATGCAGAGCCATGTTTCGCGAGTGAAACCGCCTGATATCTATAAATTCGGATTTTCGAGCAGAAGGCCCTGCTGCTCGTCCGTCCGGGCGTGATGCGCGGGCACGATGCCGGACGTATCGAAGGATCCGCTGGCCCGAAGATCGTCGGCGTTCAGGGGACCATCGCAAATGCGGTTCAGAAGATCGGATTGGCGAGGCTCCAGCGCGACCAGGCGGCCGAGGACATGGAGCACGTTCATCAGTTCCGTGGTGTATTCGGCGAGCCAGCCGTCGGGTTGAATCTTTTCGAGCGCGGACGGCGGGCGCCGATCGCCGATGATGGGCCGGGAACGGTCGCGGCGGCGGTAGCTGAACCACTGAATGAGCACCTGCTTGCCCGAGACTTCGTAGGCCCACACCGCCAGCGGCACGTTTTCGATGAAGCCGTCGCCGATCTTCAGGCGCCGGGCGGAGGCGTCGTACTCGATACGGTCGGGAAAGCGTTCCGGGAGATTCGGGAGCGCACCGTCCTTCGGGATGAAGGGACGCTCACCCTCCGGCAAGCGCGGTGAGGCGCCGGGCCGTCCCGCATCGGGGTCGGCGAAGCGCTCGCCGAAGCAGTGAAGCCAGATGACCTCTCGCCCGACCTCCACCGCTTCGGCGAACAGCGAGGCATCGGCAGTCATCGGAAAACGTAGTCCCGGCTGGACCAGATCGGGGCGGAAGCGCGCCGTGTATGCGGGATGCGCCGCGACCGCTGCGAAGCAGGCCATGAGATCGGGCGCGCTGACGGCGACCCCAAGGGCTTCGGTCATCGCGCGGAGCAGACCCGCCTTGAGATTCGGCGTCCGGTGCTCGCAGTCCGCCCAGAGGGGAAACACACGACCACCAAAGGATCCCTTGTAGTGGTCCAGATCCGGTATCGCCGCAGAGAAGGTGACCGCCGGTCCCGCAGAAGGCGCGGTGCGGTGCAGCGCCGTCATGTACACCTGCCGGCTCGAATGGGTCTCCCACAGGGTCGGATTCGGCTGATTGATGAGCCGTCCATCGGGGATGATCCACTGTCGATCGAAGGAGCGATGGCCGTAGCGAACGGGCTGGATGACGGCTCCGGTATCCGAAGCGATCGGCCCCGAGCGGAACTCGTGGCCACGGAGCCCTTTCCGCAACGTCTTGCGGAGGTGCTTGTCTCCCGGCTTTCCGCCCCGAAGGTGCGGATGAAACAGCGCCTCCTTCTTCCCGGCATCGGCTTCGGATTGCAACGTCTCCCACCGTCGCTCCAGCGAGTCGCGATCGGGCGCAATCACCCATGTCCGCCCCGGCATGACGCCGGAGCCGTGGTAGACGAACAGGTCTTCCAGCGCCGCGAATCCACCCCACGCCCCGGCCAATCGAGGGAAAAACGAGGTGCGGGGGTCGGACGGGCATTCGGTCCACCCATTGTCGTCGAGCGCAATCCGGTCAAGCGCCGCGAACTTGTCGGTGCGGCGTCCCGCCGGCAGAGCCCGGTACCAGACCCGCGCCGGGGCGGGGACGAGCCCGCATCGGTGCTGCGAACCGCCATGACGATGCACACGGGCTGCTGCACCCCCTGAAAGATGCGCGTCGGCACCTCCGGTTGATGCCCCTCCGGCGAGCAGTCGATGACCCGGATCTCGTCCGCATCCCGGCGCAGCTCCGCGCGCATCTTCTGGAAGCCGGGGCCGTTCAGGAACCCCGCCACGGTGATGAAGGAGACGATGCCCCGGCGATCCGGCGCCCGGCCTTCGGTCCGTGACGGGCCGCCGTCACCGACCCCGCCCGGTCCATGGTCTTCGGTTCGCGCTCGACCGCCGTCCCCGAAGACTTTCCACGTCGCCCACCGCCAGAAGTAGACGTAGAGGTTGCGCAGGTGCTTGGCATGGGCGCCGACGTTCCAGTCCGAAGGCGGCATCCACCGGCGCAATGGAGCGGCAATCTCGTTGCCCGCCGAGCCGCTCTCGATCCAGCCACCGAGGCCCTTCGCCTTTTCCTTGTAGGGCGGATTGCCGATGACGACAGTGATCTTCTCCTGCCGCTTGATCGCATTGGCGCGCCGACGGGATTCGCCGAGGGACATGAGAATCTGCGGCAGGTATTCCTCCTCGGCGTAGGGATTGCCGAGCGTGTCGGTCACGAAGAGTCGCGTCGCGGGCACCGCGTCCGGGTCGTCGAGGAGCGATTGCAGCTCCGCGAGAAGACGGAGCTGCGCCACGGCGAAGGGGCCGAACTGCATCTCGAACCCGATGAGTCGGGACGCGGCCGCTTCGACCACCGCCGGAACCGCTCCCGGACCCTGATCGGCCTCTGTCGTCTGCGCGATCCGGCGGAGAACCCTGAGCAGGAAGGTGCCGGTCCCGGTCGCCGGATCGGCCACGGTCACGTCCGGGGAGGCGAGCCCTTCCGGCAGGGCGAACCGCTCCCCGGAGCGCAGTGCTTCATCCACCAGCCGCACCATGGCCCGAACCACCTCGGGTGGGGTGTAGTACGAACCCGTCCTCTTGCGTAGCTCGTTGTCGTAAACGCTCAGGAAATCCTCGTAGAAGTACAGCCAGGCTTCCGGGTTACCCTTGCCGACGGCATGCCAGTGCACCGCGTCGAGCACCCGGGTGAGGGTGGCGAGCGAGGTCTTGAGTGTCGTCTCGTTGTCGGCGTCGTCGGTGAGGAGGCGGAGCGCAGTGCCGATGAGGGTGTTGGTGTAGCGCAACTCGCGGGCCACGCGGTCGAGGCCGTCGGCGAGGACGATGTCGTGCGCCCGCGCCATCAGAAGGCCGAAGGTGACCGCCTGTGCATAGCCATCCGCGAAAGCCTCGTCCGTCGCGCTCGGGAACAGCAGCCTGCGCCAATCCACCGCAAGATGTGTGAGCGAGGGTGAGCCGCATCCCAACTGCTCGGTCACTTCTTCGCGCAGCAGGCGGCAGAGACGAGCGGTGGTGTCGGCGAGTTTCCTGGCCGAACGCGGCGGCTGCGGCTCCCATTGGAAGAAGTCGGCGAACAGGGACACGAGCCCGTTAGGGGCGGTCAACCCGACGCCGGCGGTCTCCACGTCGCCCTCCAACTGGACGACTTCTCCCACCAATTCGCCGTTGCGCCAGAGGCTGAATCCGTTGCCGTCCGTGTAGATGAGGTTCGGAAGGGTCTGGAGCTTCACCCACTGCTCCTTGTCATGCCGGTCGTGGAATCGACGAGGGTCGGCGCCCTTGCCCGGCGCCTTGACCTCGATGAAGCCGATCAGGACGTTTCTGCGGGTGACGGCGTAATCGGGCCGCGTCTTGATGTCGGCAAGCGAGATCTCGCCGACCATGACTACGGTGCCGGAGCGAAGCCCTGCAAGCTCGGCGAGATCCGCGACGAGGGCCTCCAGCGGCGCGCGCAACTGATCCTCCGGTCCGCCGATCGCGATGGGGTTCGAGAGCTTGGACTTCGCTTCACGCCCGAACGCGGAAACAGCTTGCTGAAGTGTCATGCGTGGTCACCGCGTTTGCCATGGAGAACTGAACGGCATCCGTCTTCATTCGCGCATCTGGAGGCCAAAGTGTCCGGCGTTGCGTTTGCTACCGTGAGCAGTCCCCGAAGGCTCATGCACCGACTTCGCCCGTCGTCGATCCAATCACCTTAAGCCAAAAGGTCATGCGCGGACTGCATCGTTCGGTGATCGAGATCGACGATTGTTCCCCAATCAGGATGACCTGCATCGTTCAACACGATGCGAGCAAAGCGTACGTACCGGATGCACGTCGATACGATGACTGCAAGCGCATGGCCATACACATCGTGCTGTTTCCACGCCACCTCGTCGTCATCTCCTTCGAATAGCGGCACGACGATCATCGGACCCCTTCTTGTGGGTTACGGCTACAGACAATCCTCTGAGCTATCGTCGAGAATATGGGCTTCGTGAAGCTCGTTTCGGCCAGTAGCAGTCGAGGGGGAACGGCTTCCAAAAGGCTAACTTGGCGGATATCGTCGAGGAATTCGCATCCTACGTATAATGCTTCAATTGACCCAGTAAGCAATCCCTGAAGTCTAACGACCCGCAGACATGACCACCATGAACGCACCCGACCAGATCCGCCTCCAACGCATTGAAGTAGAGGGGCTGTTCGGCGTCTACGATCACCGGATCGACCTCAACCTCGACGATCGAGTCACGCTTCTGCACGGTCCCAACGGCGTCGGGAAGACGCACACGCTGGGGATGATCGACTCGCTTCTCCGCAAGGATACGAGCTACTTCTTGCAGGTACCGTGCAAGCGGTTCAGGCTCACATTCGCGGGCAGTGTTCTCGAGCTGGCGATCAGCTCGGCAGATCGTGAACAGCACCGTGGCCAACTCACGCTGGAAAGTGGCGGCAACTCCGAAACCGCGACGGTCACCCTGGGTTCCGAAGCAGACGACATCGCCGGACAGGTCGGATTTCTGGAACGCCGCACGGACAAGCCCGGCATCTGGGAAGATTTGCGCAATGGTGAGCTTCTCTCGGAGGATGAGGTTCTTGCGCGGCACGGCAGCTCCAAAGGCCATCGTTCCATCAGCCGTCCGGAGGATGTCGGCTGGTTCGACGCGTTCCTCCGGAACACCCGATCCCGATTCATCGAAGCGCAGCGCCTGGTACAGATTCACTGGGCTCACCCTGGCCGTGGGCTGCTGCGGTCTCAACGAGGCTATCCGACCACGTCCACCGTTCTCGACCGCGGCCGGGAGTTCCGCGAGATTCTGGGCAACGCCATGGCAGATTACGGTAGACAGGCACAGACTCTGGATCAGACGTTCCCCCAGCGACTGGTTGCGGCCACCGACAGATTCGACAACGTCGAACTTCAGCGACGCATGACGGCGCTCGAGGACAGAACCGCTCAATTCGAGGAGATTGGAATCCTCGACGAAGCCGAAGACGAAACCGGTCACTCGTTCGAACTGCATTCGACAGCGCTGGACGACACCCAGGCCCGGGTGATGACACTCTATGTCCAGGACACGGAACGCAAGCTCGATGCGCTCGCCGACCTGGCCCGCCGGATTCGACATCTTCTGGACCACGTGAACGGAAAGTACAGGCACAAACAACTGCGGATCGACCGGGACGAGGGGTTAGTGGCCGAGGATGATCGCAGCGACAGACTGCCCCTGGATTCACTGTCCTCCGGCGAACAGCACGAACTGGTGATGCACTACGATCTCCTGTTCCGAGTCCCGGCCAACACCATCGTCCTCATCGACGAACCGGAGCTTTCCCTGCACGTTTCCTGGCAGAAACATTTTCTGCCCGACCTGCTGGAAGTCGCCAAGCTGTCCACCTTCGACGCCATCGTGGCGACCCACTCGCCCTACATCATTGGTGAGCGGGACGATCTGATGGCAGGACTTGGCGATCCGGCCTGACCGAGCTATCCGGCCTCCGGACGCACGCCTGCGCCCCGAGCCGGAAAGTGCGACGGGCTTGCGGACAAACGAGTTCCACATGCCATTCCAACACAAGACGCCGGGCATCCTGGCGGCCGAAATCGAGATGCACCGACGAGTGCACGCCGGGGCATTTCTGATCGTCGAGGGCAAGGACGACCTGCGGTTCTGGCGAAGGTGGCGCCACTCGGACTGCGAACTGATCGAGGGTGAGGGCAAGGACAAGGTAGTCAACGGAGTGCGACGGCTGGACTCGCGAGGCGTCAGAGGCGTACTCGGAGTGGTCGACAGCGACTACGACACGTTCAAGGGCGAGGACTTGCCTTCGACGAACCTTGTGGCCACGGATGCTCACGACCTGGAGTGTGTGCTCTGTCGCTCGCAGGCCCTTGAAGCGGTCCTCGCCGAGCACGGGGACCCGTCAAAAATCCAGCGGTTCGAAGACGACACCGGGGTGGCCGTCCGGCAATCGCTTCTGGATCGGGCGCTTGCCTTCGGCCGTGTCAGATTGGCGGCTACGCTGTGGGATGAGACTCAGGTAATGCCTGAATTGCGGGTTCCGCGGTTCCTCGATGAAATGACCTGGATCGTAGACGGAACTGCACTGATGGATGCCGTCGTCGCTCGGTCCGGTCGGGATCGGGAGACATGGGAGAATCGCGTCATCTCATTCGCCGGTGCGGATCCCTGGTTCGTCGCCCGAGGGCACGACATGGTCGAGATCCTGCGGATCGGGCTCAGGAAAGTGCTTGGGGATATTGGCACCACTGTTGGCCGCGACGACATCGCCAGGGACCTGCGGTTGGCCGTCTCTCGGGAGTATCTGGAGGCGACCGGGTTGTGGGCGGGAGTGCGGACTTGGCAAGACATCAATCATCCCTACGCGATCCTGCCAACGTCGCCCCCCCACGGCCCGTACCCATGAAGGCGAGCGGCGAAGATCCATCCGACCGCGGCCGAATACGGGCGCCGGGGAAGCAGGGATGACGCGACCATCGCGAGCGAGCGGGAGGTCGCCGGCCCCCGTCGGCGGCGTGACCGAGCGCCTTCAGGTGCTCCTGCCGAAGCTCGTGCTGTCGCCCACGGTGGTCCTCGTCCTCGTCTTCGTCTACGGCTTCATCGCTTTCACCGGATATCTCTCGTTCACCGGCAGCCGCATCCTGCCGAGCTTCGAGCTGGTCGGCATCGACAACTACGTGCGGCTGTTCTCGCTCCGGAACTGGGGCATCGCGCTCAAGAACCTCGCGCTCTTCGGCGTGCTGTACATCGCCATCTGCACCGCCATCGGGCTCTTTATCGCCATCCTGCTCGATCAGAAGATCCGCGGCGAAGGAGTGCTGCGCCCGATCTACCTCTACCCGATGGCGCTCTCGTTCATCGTCACCGGCACCGCCTGGAAGTGGTTCCTCGACCCCGGCATCGGGCTTCAGAACACGATGCATCTGTGGGGCTGGGAGAGTTTCGAGTTCACCTGGATCAAGGACCGGAACCTGGCGATCTACACCATCGTGATCGCCGCGGTGTGGCAGTCTTCCGGCTTCGTGATGGCGATGTTCCTGGCCGGCCTGCGGGGCATCGACTACGAGATCCTCAAGGCGGCCCAGATCGACGGGGCTTCGAACTTCCAGCTCTACCGGCGGATCGTCATCCCGCAGCTTCGCCCGGCCTTCCTCTCCGCCTTCGTGGTGCTCGCCCACCTCGCCATCAAGAGCTACGACCTGGTGGTGGCGCTCACCGCCGGCGGGCCCGGCCGCGCCACCGAGATGCCCGCCACGTTCATGTACTCCTATACCTTCACCCGTAACCAGATGGCGGTGGGCGCCTCCTCGGCAGTGATCATGCTCGCCACGATTGCGTCGGTCATCGTGCCCTACATCTACGCCGAGATCCGGCAGGGGAGACAGCGATGAGGCAGGCGCGGCCGTTCGCGGACGGACGGACCGCCGACTTCGTGGGGCTCGAGATCATGACATTCCGCTTGGGTAAAACTCGATGAGCGCGGCGGCCCAGGACACTGCCGTACACACCGCGGTGCGCACCGGCCGGCTCGCGCGGGCCGCGATCTACGCCGGGCTGCTCGTCTTCGCCGTGTACTACCTCCTGCCGCTCTACGTGATGGTGGTGAACTCGGTGAAGCCGCTCGACGAGATCCGCTCCGGCGACATGCTGGCCCTGCCGCGGGCCTTCACCATCGCGCCCTGGCTCTCCGCCTGGTCCACCGCGCAGATCGGCGTCGAACCCACGGGGCTCGTGCCCTACTTCTGGAACACCATCCGGATGGTGGTGCCGGCGGTGGTCATCTCGACCCTGATGGGGGCGCTCAACGGCTACGTGCTGACCAAGTGGCGCTTCCGCGGCGACACGGTGCTGTTCGGCTGCCTGCTCTTCGCCTGCTTCATCCCGTTCCAGATCGTGCTGATCCCGATGGCCTCGGTGCTCGGCTTCCTGAATCTCGCCGGCACCACGGCGGGGCTCGTGCTGGTGCACGTGGTCTACGGGCTCGGGTTCACCACCCTGTTCTTCCGCAACTACTACGACGCTTTCCCCACCGAGCTCGTCAAGGCGGCTCAGATCGATGGCGCCGGATTCTTCCGGATCTTCTGGCGCATCCTGCTGCCGAGCTCGGGGCCGATCATCGTGGTGACCGTCATCTGGCAGTTCACCAACGTGTGGAACGACTTCCTGTTCGGTGTCTCGTTCTCCGACTACGACTCCATGCCGATGACGGTCGCACTCAACAACCTGGTGTCGTCCTCGACCGGGGTGAAGGAGTACAACGTCCACTTCGCGGGCGCGATCCTGGCCGCCCTGCCGACCCTGGTGGTCTACGTCGTCTCCGGGCGCTACTTCGTGCGCGGCCTGATGGCCGGCGCGGTGAAGGGGTGAGCCCCGTGGCCTTTCTCGAAATCGACCCTCTCCACCAGGGCCGCAGCCCGGCCGAGGTCTCGTCGTCCCCGTCGTCCGCGGACGCTGCTTCGCACGGCCCGACGGCCGGCGCGGCCCGGAAATAAGCCCATGGCCTTTCTCGAAATCGCCCGCCTGCACAAGGACTACGGCCCGGTCGAGGTCCTGCGGGACATCGACCTCTCGATCGAGGAGGGTGGGTTCCTCGTCCTGGTCGGACCCTCGGGCTGCGGCAAGTCCACCCTGCTCTACACCATCGCCGGCCTGGAGTCGGTCACGCGGGGCGAAGTCCGCATCGACGGGCGCACCGTCAACGACCTTCCGCCGTCGAAGCGCGACATCGCCATGGTGTTCCAGTCCTACGCGCTCTACCCCTCGATGAACGTCGCGGAGAACATGGGGTTCGGCATGGAGATGCGCGGGGTACCGAAGGCCGAGCGCCGGCGGGCCGTCGCCGAGGTGGCGAAGACGCTGCAGATCGAACACCTGCTCGAACGCCGGCCCGCGCAGCTCTCCGGCGGCCAGCGCCAGCGGGTGGCGATGGGGCGGGCACTGGTGCGCAACCCCAGGCTCTTCCTCTTCGACGAGCCGCTGTCGAACCTCGACGCCAAGCTCCGCATCGAGATGCGCACCGAGATCAAGCGCCTGCACCAGTCGCTGGGGACCACCATCGTCTACGTCACCCACGACCAGATCGAGGCGATGACCCTGGCCACCCGGATCGCGGTGCTGAAGGACGGCGTCCTCCAGCAGTTCGGTACCCCGGCCGAGATCTACGCCGACCCCGCCAACCTGTTCGTGGCGGACTTCATGGGCTCGCCCCCGATGAACCTGATTCCGGCCGCGGTGCGGGCGGACGGGCCGAGTCCGAGCCTCCTCGTCGAACGTGCGGGCAGCGAGCCGGCGGCACTGCCGGCCGGAGTGAAGGGGCTCGACGCCTACGTCGGGCGCGAGACCATCCTCGGCATTCGCCCGGAGGCGATCACCGAGGTGCCGGCAGACGGGGCCGCGAACGGCTCCACGGTGGTCGATTGCCGGATCGAGGTGGTGGAGCCGGCCGGCGCCGACACCTACGTGATCACCCATCTCGGCGGCAGGGAGGTAGTCGCGCGCACAAGCCCCGACTGCGGAGTCCGCGCGGGCGAGACCCGCCCCCTCGCGTTCCGCATGGACAAGGCGGTTTTCTTCGATCCGGCGACGCATGACCGCATCCGCGGCTGAACCACACCGGCTGCGCACCGGTCTCGGGTGAAAATTTCCACCGCCAGTGCGTTAACGCCATGTGCTGGCGATCTGGGTCCGGGGAGGCTGGTAAGTGCCGGAATCGCAAGGCAAAAACGTTGGAAAGTGAAAAGGCCGCAAAATTTCCACCGCCTCGCGAATGGGTGAGAAATGCGGGTCAAGGCGTACGTGAAGAAGACGAGCATTCGGTCGCATTTCTCACAGGCTCTTGAATCGGAGCCGTCTAGGTTTGAGCGGTTCTCCGGTCCTTGCCGAGAATGGGTGAAATTTTCAGGCGAATCGCTCCACTCGGGCCGAACCCGGAATCGCTGATGGCACCCACTGCTTCATTGCCGATGGGAAGCTCGGGAAGACGCTGAAGACATGGGCGAGATCGCGAACGCCATCCTGGACGCGACCGGCCTCGGGGCGTCGAGTTTCCTGTACAGCCTGGTCGCGGTGCTGGCGGGCGCCTGGCTCAAGGGGTACACCGGGTTCGGGGCATCGATGCTGTGGATGACGAGCCTCTCCGTGGTGCTCCCGCCCCTGCAGGTCGTGCCCATGGTCCTCATGTTCGAGGTCGTCACCAGCATCGCGCTCCTGCCGCAGATCTGGCGGGACGTGAGGTGGCGCTCCATCGCGCTCCTGTTGCTGGGGACCTGGGCGGCAATGCCGGTCGGCATTCAGGCGCTCGCCAGCCTGCCCGCGACGCCGATCCGGATTGCGCTGGCCGCTGTCGTCCTGATTGCCGCGGTCCTGATCCTGCGGGGCTTCGCGCTCTCGAAAGAGCCCGGCCGGCCGGCCACGGTCGGGGTGGGGCTGATGGCCGGGGTCCTGAACGGAAGCATGGGGATCGTCGGCCCTCCGGTGATCCTGTTCTATTTCTCCTCGCCGATCGGCGTGGTGGCGGGTCGCGCCTCGATCATCGCCTACTTCATCGGGACCGACAGTGTCGGAACGGCGATGTTCGCGGTCCAGGGCCTGATCGACGCGAGCGTCCTGTGGCGGACCGCGATCTTCCTGCCGGTCTTGATCGCCGGCGTGGTCGCCGGCAATCGAGGCTTCGTCAAGACGGACCCGGAGCGCTTCAAGCGAGTGGCGCTCTTCGTGCTCATGGCCCTTTCGGTCCTGCTCGCGGTGCGCGCCGCATGGCCCGGGTGACCCCACCGACCGCTCGCTCCGACCGAAGCGCCGTCAGCCATTCCCGCCCGCACTCCGAGAGACCGTCTCGTGGCACGACTCCGGCGAAATTTCGACCTCCGCCGCGTCCGATCAGGGTATTTCGAGAAAACGTATCAACGCCACGGGAATAGCGGAAGCGCCGTCACTTGCGCTGCGCGGGCGTGGCGCCGAGATCCTCTCCCCAGCGCTTCGTGATCCCGGGGTCGATTCCGAACAGGTCGAGGGCTCGGCCGAGCGTCTGATCGATCATCGCGTCGATGCTCCGCAGCTCCGCGTAAAAGGCCGGAACCGGCGGCATGATGATTCCGCCCGCCTCGGAGAGCGCGAGCATCGTGCGCAGGTGCCCGGTATGCAGCGGGGTCTCGCGCAGCAGCAGGACAAGCCGGCGCCGCTCCTTCAGGGCGACGTCCGCCGCCCGGGTCAGCAGGCTCGCGGTCACCCCGGTGGCAATCTCCGACATCGTGCGCACCGAGCACGGCGCAACCAGCATCCCCAGAGTCCGGAAGGAACCGCTGCTGATCGACGCCCCGATGTCGCCGACCGGGTGGCACACCGTCGCGAGCCGCTTGACCTCGGCCGGCTTGCGGTCGGTCTCGTAGGCGATGGTCATCTCCGCCGCCTTCGACATCACGAGGTGCGTCTCCACCGGCAGCGCGTGCAGAAGCTCCAGGAGCCGGATTCCGTAGATCACGCCGGAGGCGCCGGAGATCCCGACGACGAGTCGCGGTCTGTCCTTCAAAGCGGGTCCCTTTGAGCGCGCGCCCGGAGCAAGGGCGGGGAGTTGGTGCGAAAGGGGGGACTCGAACCCCCACGGGTTGCCCCACTGGCACCTAAAGCCAGCGCGTCTACCAATTCCGCCACTTTCGCGCCTGCCCAACGCCCGGGAGTATATCCCGCGGGTGGCGGCCCGTGGCCCGCAGCCGGCCGCCGGTGTACGCTCCCCATGCCGTCAAGCAAACAGAGGAGTGCTCACCATGGGAGACGACAGACACCCGACCCGAGACACTCGGGACATCCACGAGTTCTTCGCGCAAGACCCCGCCGCGGCCGACCGCGCCTTCTTCGGCCGCGAGACCTACTCCGACCGGCGCGGGTTCCTCCGGGGCGCCGGCCTCGCCACCATGGCTGCGATGGTCGGCGCGGCGATTCCGCTGCATCGCAACATGCCGGGCGGCCTGATTCCCGCCGCGTTCGCCAACGAGAATGTCCTGGTGGGCAAGGACGGGCTGACGCTTCTGAACGACCGGCCGGTCAACGCGGAGACCCCGCCGCACCTGCTCGACGACGCAATCACCCCGACCGCGCGCCACTTCATCCGCAACAACGGCATCCCGCCGGCGGACATGGACCCGGCCACCTGGACGCTCACCGTCGACGGCATGGTCGACAATCCGATGACCTACACGATCGCCGATCTCAAGTCGAAGTTCGAGGTGGTGACCATGGCGCTGGCCATCGAATGCGGAGGCAACGGACGGGCATTCTTCAATCCTCCGGCCAAGGGCAACCAGTGGACCTTCGGGGCGGTCGCCTGCTCGGAGTGGACCGGGGTGCGGCTCAAGGATGTACTTGCGGCCGGCGGCGTCCAGTCCGGCGTCGTCTATACCGCGCATGTCGGCGCCGACGCGCATCTGTCGGGCGACCCGGGCAAGCTGCCCATCTCCCGCGGGGTGCCGATCGCCAAGGCGATGACCGACAACGTGCTGATCGCCTTCGCCCAGAACGGCGGCCCGCTCCATCCCATGAACGGCGCGCCGCTGCGGCTCGTGGTGCCGGGCTGGCCGGGGTCTTGCTCGCAGAAGTGGCTGAAACGCATCTGGCTGCGGGACGTCGTCCACGACGGCCCCAAGATGACCGGCACCGCCTATCGCGTGCCGCGCTACAAGGTGGAAGCAGGCGAAAAGGTCGACAAGAAGGACTTCGTGATCATCGAGCGGATGCCGGTGAAGTCGCTGGTCACGAACCCGGCGAACGGCGCCGCCACCGGACGCTCCATCGAGGTGCGTGGCCACGCCTGGTCGGGCGACCGGACGGTGGCCGCAGTCGACATCTCCCACGACTTCGGCGCGACCTGGATGGCGGCGGAGCTCGACGCCCCGGTCGATGACGGTGCGTGGCAGAACTTCCGGGCCAACGTCGAACTGCCCGCGGCCGGGTACTACGAAATCTGGGCCCGCGCCACCGACAGCAAAGGGGTGATGCAGCCCCACGCCATCGACTGGAACCCGAAGGGGTACCTCAACAACACCATGCACCGGGTAGCAGTCCGGGCATCGTGAGGCAAGGCCGCGAAGGTGGGGTGCACCGAAACCGGCGCACCCCGGGCCAATGTCGGGGCCGAGCATCGCGAACCGGCGCCTGAAACCGGTCGCGCGGCGATTCGTGATTTTCACCGAACCACCCCAGGCAGAAAGCAGGGGAGCAGGTCCGGACCTTAGGTACCCGCGCGGAGTGGTGCAGATCAAACCGTGCCGTAGGTCACTCCGAGCGACCGGAGCCAGCGGCGGTAATGCACCGATGCTCGATCTGCTGGTAGGCTGAATTCGTCCGTTCCGCGGATTGGCAAGCGCTTGGGCCGCTGGGATTCGATGATACGCAGATCCTGTCCGATGACGAGATCGGTGAACGCCTCGATCTCCTCCTCGCCGTACTGCTCGTCGTAGTTGGACGCGAGCAGAACCCAACCGATTCCACTCTCTTCATCGATTGGTGCGAACGTGAGCATGATCGCCTCGCGCTTCACATCGCCACCGGCGCTGCGAAGCCCGATGTCCTTGGTGAGGCGAGCGGTCAGGGGCCTCGGGACATGGTAGCGATAGCTCACGTCGATACCGTCTAGATCGATGGTATTGGTCGGCTTAGGCTGCCAGAAACGGGCATTGTCGACCACCATTCCATCGCTCGTGACTTCCACGTCGTAGTCCGCAACCTCGGGATGCGATGCCTCGCCGAGCAGCCCCGGATGCACGAAGGGGAAATGAGCCAGATCGAGAAAGTTCTCGATGGCCCGGTATCCGCTGGTGCTAATCTCGTAGCGACCCGCGACATGCACCCAGTAGCCTTTGTCGTCCGACTCCGGCATGGGTGGCACGTCACGGATTGGTTCTCCGAGGCATACCCAGAGCAGTCCGTAACGCTCGGTTGTCCTGAAGCGGGTGGCCCGAGCCTGACCGGGCGGGGGGCGATCGGGATGGGCGGGCACCCGTACGCAGCGCCCATCCGCCTCGTACTCCAGGCCATGGTAGGGACACACGACCCGACCACCGTGAATCCGCCCGAGCGACAGCTTCGCGCCGCGATGTGGGCAGCGGTCGAGCCATGCCTCCACCCCACGCGGGGAACGCCACAGCAGGAGATCCTCCTCCAGCAGTCGCGCCACACTCGGCTGCCCGCGGACGACGTCCCCGGTCCGGGCGACGGCGTGCCAGTCGTCGAGCAAAGTGCGGTCGCCGATCACCTCACCGCGCCCACAGCGAGGCTATTCGGGCAGCTTGCCTTCAACCCCCTGCACGTACCAGTCGATGAGGTAGAGCGCGTCATCGGCCATCACCTCGCCCTCCGGTACCCGAAGTTCGCCCGCCTGATCTCTGATCGGACCAGCGAAAGGATGCAGCTCGCCGGACAGCAACGCCTCGGTACGTTGCGCCACGAGGTCCTGGACATCCGCGGGAACCATGGATCCGATCGGGGCCAACCCAAGCGAGCCTTGGGCCATGCTACGCCAGTGCGCCTGCGCAATCCAAGAGCCGTCCAGCACCGACTGCGCCATCTCCGCATAGAACTCACCGAAGATGGGAATCACCGCGGTGAGCTGCGACGAGGGACCGAAGCTCGCCCGGTTGGAGTGGAACCCGACGACATGCTTGCCGGCCTTCTCCGCCGCGAGGGTGGGCGCACTGGAGTCGGTCACATGCGCGACCACGTCGGCGCCCTGCGCGATGAGCGCATCGGTCGCTTCGCGCTCACGCCCGGGATCGAACCACGAATTAACCTCGATGACCTTGACCTTCACGTCCGGCCTGACACTCTGCGCACCGAGAGCGAATCCATTGATGATCCGCAGCACCGCGGGCAACGGGAACGAAGAGACGTAGCCGATGGTGTCGCTCTCGGTCATCGCGCCGGCAACGATCCCCGCGAGGTAGGAGGGTTCGTAGTAGCGCAGCGAATAGGTCCCCATGTTGTCGCGTCGCTTGTAGCCGTCCAGATGCATGAACTTGACGTCGGGGAAAAGCTCGGCTGCCTCCAGAGTCTGATCCATGAAACCGAACGAGGTGGTGAAGATCAGGTGGCTGCCATCGGCCGCGAGCTGACGGATGACCTGAAGAGAGTCGGGACCGTAGGCGACGTTCTCGACGATCCTGGCCTGCACCTTGTCGCCCAGAAGCGCCTCCATCTTCTTGCGGCCCTTGTCGTGCTCGAACGTCCAGCCGGTGTCGAACACCGGACTGAAGTAGACGAATCCGACATTCACGCGATCAAGCGCTGCGGCGGGCATTGCCGACGCAAAGAGCGCGAAAAAAAGTGCCACCGCCACCGCTGATGCCGACTTGATTGCGAACATCGTTCCTCCCTCCTCGCCGCGTTGTCGTTTCGTCGTGCAGACGCCGCTTCTTCACTCGAAACCCTACCCCCTCACAATATCTCGGGCAAGGCGCGACCCATGCCTGACTGTCGAATTTCCTTTATGAAATCAGAGCGTTCAATTTCAAGGGGGCGAGATAGCAGGAGTTCGTCGGCTTCAGCCGAACACCGATGGCGCTCGAAACTCGATCGAGAGCAGGCTCGACGACGACTGCGCGGGGCATCATCGTTCCGGATGAAACGGCGTTCCCAGCGACGCAGGCATGTGCCGGAGTGCAGCGGCGCCCGAACACGAGATGATCACGAGTACCGCGATGGTCGCGAGGTAGGGCAGCATGGAGAGGATCTGCGACGCAATCGCGATGCCCTGCAAGTGGAACTGCGCGATGGTGGCGCCGCCGAAAAGATAGGCGCCGACGAGCACATACCCGGGCCTCCAGCCCGCGAAGACCACCAGCGCCACCGCGATCCACCCACGTCCCGCGGTCATGTTCTCGACCCAGGTAGGCGTGTAGTAGACCGACAGGAAAACACCGGCGAGTCCCGCCATCGCTCCGCCGAAGAGCACCGCGAGATAGCGGATAGTGACGACCGGATATCCCAACGAATGCGCCGAGTCCGGGGCATCGCCGACCCCTCGCAGCACAAGACCTGCGCGGCTGCGGTACAGAAACCACGACACACCGGCGAAGCACGCCAGGGACAGATAGGTGATGGGCTCGATCGCTAGCAGCACCGAACCGACTCCAGGGAGGTCGCCGAGGAACGGAATGTCCGCGACTTCGTTCGCGGGCAGTGCGCGGCCGGTATACCTCGCGCCCACCAGCGCCGACGCTCCGACCCCGAAGATGGTCAGCGCCAGTCCCGCGGCGACCTGGTTCGCCCGGCAAGTCAGCACCAGAAACCCGAAGACGAGGGCGAGGGCAGCACCTGCCAGCATTCCGCACAGAGTGGCCAGCGCGAAGTGTCCGCTGCCGGCGGCGACCGCGAAGCCGACCGCCGCACCCATCAGCATCATGCCCTCGACCCCAAGGTTGAGAACCCCGGACTTCTCGCTGATCAGCTCGCCGAGGGCGGCGAGGAGCAGGGGCGTGCCGGCGCCCAGGGTCGCGATGAGGATGGGGACGAACAGGTCGAGATCAGGCATCGGCTGCGTCCCCGATCCGAACTCGCCAGCGCACACGGTAGGTGAGCAGTAGATCCGACATCAGCAAGAAGAAGAGCAGCATGCCCTGGAACACGCCGATGATCGCGGTGGGAAGCCCGAGCGAGACCTTCGCGGCCTCGCCGCCGACGTAGAACAGACCCATGAGCACGCTGGCGAGCAGAATTCCACCCGGATGCAGACGGCCAATGAAGGCGACGATGATGGCGGCGAAACCGTAGCCGGGAGAGACCGTATCGCGCAGCTTGCCGATGGTACCGGCCACCTCGACGACCCCGGCGAGCCCCGCGCACGCCCCACCGGCCAGCAGTCCGATCCAGATCATGCGCGAGCGCTCGAATCCGCCGTACCGAGCGGCCCGGGGCGCCATACCCGCAACCTGCATCTGGTAGGCGACGTGGCTGCGCGCGACGAACAGCCAGCTCGCACCCACGACAACGAGCGCGATCACGATGCCCGAATTGAGCCGGGCGCCCTCCAGCAGGCGCGGCAGCCGGGCCGCGGCATGCAGGGGCTCGGATTCCGGCCAGCCATAGCCGGACGGGGCGCGCCACGGTCCGTAGACCATGTAGCTCAACAGCAGGCCGGCGACATAGGTGAGCATCAGGGTGACGAGAATTTCGTTGGTGTCGAACCGCACCTTGAGGAATGCGGGAATCGCGGCCCAGACCATGCCGCCGAGGCTGCCGGCCAGGAACATGGCCGGCAGCAACCAGGCGGACACCGTGTCGGAAAAGGCGAGCCCCAAGCCGCCTCCTGCCATGGCCCCGACGATGATCTGCCCCTCCGCACCGATGTTCCAGACGTTGGCGCGAAACCCGATCGCGAGCCCCGTTGCGCACAGGGCCAGCGGCGCGACCTTGAGGCTCAGCTCGCCGATGCTGTAGAGGTCGCGGAACGGCGACACGAAGAAGGTCCGGAACACAACCATCGGCTCCAGCCCGAGGAACACGAACAGCCCACTCCCACACAGGACGCACAGTGCCGTCGCGAGAAGCGGCGTAGCGAGACCCATCGCCCGCGAAGGCTCGGCCCGCGGTTCAATGCGAAGCGGCATCGGTCTGCACGGACATCGCGGAGAGCGAGCTCGGGGGCAAGGCACCGCCCATCCAACGCCCGATTTCGTCCATATCCGTCTCGTCGATGCGGCGGACCGGGGAGAGCCGGCCGGCCGCCATCACCGCGATGCGATCGGAAAGCTCGAAGAGCTCGTCCAGATCTTCCGAGACGAGGAGGATCGCGACGCCAGCGTCGCGAATCTCCAACAATGAGGCGCGGATCAAGGCGGCGGCGCGCACATCGAGCCCCCACGTCGGCTGCGCCACCAGCACCACCGAGGGTGCCTGCGAAAGCTCCCGGCCCACGACGAACTTCTGCAGGTTGCCGCCCGAGAGGGTGCGTGCATCCGCCCGCACTCCGCCGCAGCGCACGTCCCAGGTGTCGATGCACCGCTGGGCGAACGCCGCGATGGCGCCGGGCCGCAGCAGACCATGGCGCACGAGCCCGAGATGGGATGCGGTCAACAGCACGTTCTTCGCAAGCGACATGCCCGGCACCGCGGCGTGGCCCAGCCTCTCCTCCGGCACGTAAACGAGCCCGAGACGGCGGCGCACCCGAACCCCGAGTGCTCCGACCGGTCTCCCGTCGATGCGCACCGCATCGGGGACCGCAGCGCGCGTCTCGCCACTCAGCGCCGCGAGCAGTGCATCCTGTCCGTTGCCGGCGATACCCGCGATGCCGAAGATCTCGCCGCCGTCGACCGCGAAGCGGATGTCGTGAAGAGCGAAACCGGCGACACCGGCGGGACTTCCGGCGCGCCAGGCCACGTCGAGACGCCCACGATATCGCTGCGCCGGTGCAGCCCGGCGAAGCGCCGGCGGGGCCGAGCCGATCATCCGTTGCGCCAGCGACCGGGTGGTTTCCCGGCGAGGGTCGACGCTTCCCGTGACTCGACCCTCGCGCAGGATGGTCGCCGTGTCGCACAGCTCCCGCACCTCGTCGAGCTTGTGGGAGATGTAGAGAATGCTCGTTCCCTCTGCGGCGAGCCGGCGCAGCATCCGGAACAGCTCGCGCACCGCGGCGGGCGCGAGCACCGAGGTGGGCTCGTCCATGATCAAGAGCTTCGGTTCCTGGAGCAGGTTCCTCACCACCTCGACTCGTTGCCGCTCGCCGACGGAAAGCGTGTGCACCATCCGCGCGGGATCGACGGGAATGCCGTAGTGACGGGAGACCTCCAGGGCGCGTACCCCGAGCGCCCGCGGGTCACGGCCGCCCCTGAGCGCGAGCGCGATGTTCTCCGCAACGCTGAGGGCGGGGAAGAGGGAGAAGTGCTGAAACACCATGCCGATGCCGAGCGCGCGAGCGTCCGACGGGGAGGCGATACCGATCGGAGCACCGTTCCAGAGGATGGTCCCCGCGTCCGCGCGCACCACTCCGTAGACGATCTTCATCAGGGTGCTCTTGCCAGCACCGTTTTCACCGAGCAGGGCATGGATCGACCCCGGCGCCACAGCCAGGTCGACACCGTCGTTGGCAACGACGGTAGGGAACGTCTTGCGGATCCCCCTGAGCTCCAGGCGCATGGAGGGCGAGCCGCTCATCGGCCCGTGCGTCGCGGCATGTCCCGTTGCATGTGGCGTAGCATACGGTTCATCCTCATGGGTGGGCTCGGACAGCGACCGGTCGGCACACGCGGGGATTGACGGAGATGGGAGACGCCACCACGGGATTCGCGCTTCGCGGCACCTTCATGCATGCGACCCGCCGGGGCGAGATCGAGATTATGGAAGACGCCGTGGTCTCGGTCGATGCACAAGGGTCCATCGGCGCGGTGCACCACCCCGCGGAGGCGGGACACGCGACCGCGGTGAACGATGCGCGCGAGCGCGGCGCCCTCCACGAGTTCCACGAAGGTCAGTACGTGCTGCCCGGACTGGTCGACTTGCACATCCACGCGCCGCAATGGCCTCAGCTCGGCAAGGCGCTGCACCTCTCCCTCCACGACTGGCTGCTTCAATATACCTTCCCGCTGGAGGCGAAGTTCGCCGAGCGCGCCTTCGCCGAGCGCGTCTACACCTCGCTGGTCGACACCCTGCTCGCGAACGGCACCACCACCGCCGTCTATTTCGCCACCGTGCACGTCGAGAGCACCATGCGCCTTGCCGACATCTGCCTCGCGAAGGGGCAGCGCGCGCTGGTGGGCAAGGTGGCGATGGATGATGCCGAGCAGTGCCCCGACGGCTACCGCGACGCGTCCGCGGCGGCGGGCATCGAAGGCACTCGGGATCTGATCGCGTACGTGCGGGCGATGCCGGGCAATAGGGGCGCGCTCGTGCGCCCGGTGATCACCCCGCGCTTCATCCCGTCGTGCACCGACCACCTGCTGGAAGGGCTCGGGGTCCTCGCGGAGGAGACCGCCTGTCACGTACAGACCCACTGCTCTGAGAGCGACTGGGAGCATGCCTTCGTGCTCGACCGGCTCGGTCGGACGGATACCCGGGGGATCGCCGACTTCGGCCTGCTGCGTCCCAACACCATTCTCGCGCACTCGAATTTCATCACCGACGAGGACATGGAGCTCATCGGACAAACCCGTGCCGGCATCGCCCATTGCCCGCTCTCGAACCTGTATTTCTCGAACGCGGTGTTCCCGCTTCGCAGCGCCCTGGACAAGGGCATCTCGATCGGGCTTGGCACCGACATCTCGGGCGGTGCGAGTCCGTCTATCCTGGACAACTGCCGTCACGCGATCACCGCGTCCCGCGCCCTGGAGGACGGTGTCGATCCGGCACTCGACGCCGCCCGCCGCGGACGCCCCGCATCACGAATCGATTTCCGCACCGCCCTGTGGCTGGCGACCGCCGGCGGCGCCGACGCGCTCGGCCTGCCCGTGGGCCGCTTCGAACCGGGCTGCGACTTCGACGCGATGCTCGTCGACACCCGACGGGCCGGCAGCAATCTCATGGTCTGGGAGGATGCAGACTGCCCTGAAGACATCCTCCAGAAGATCATCTACAACGCGGGACGCGATGACATTCGCAGAGTCTGGGTCCGCGGGCGAGTGGTCAACGAGAAGTGACGGCCTGTCCTCGCTCGCGGAACGGCTTCCCGGCGCAACCATTCCCGCCAGCGCTCCGAGAGACCGGCCCATAGTGCTATTCCAGCGGAAATTTCGACCTCCGGAGCGTCCGAGCGGGGTGATTTCGAGATAGTGTTTCGGCCCGGCGGGAATGGCTGACGCCGACGCGCGAGCGACCGTCGACCGGGCCGCATCCCCGTGGCAGGATGCACAGGCCCGCCCCGCCACGACCGAAGGATCCCGAGCCATGCCCATCGTCGACCGAATCGGCGCGTTCCACGACGAGATGACCGCCTGGCGGCGGGACATCCACGCCCACCCCGAGCTGGGATTCGAGGAGCACCGCACCTCGGATCTGGTGGCGACGCGACTCGAGGCGTTCGGTCTGGAGGTCTACCGCGGCATCGGACGCACCGGGGTGGTGGGAGCGCTGCGGGTCGGAAACTCGACCCGTTCGGTGGGTCTCAGGGCGGACATGGACGCGCTTCCCATCCAGGAAACGACGTGGCTCGCGTACCGCTCGCGTCACGACGGAAAGATGCACGCCTGCGGGCACGACGGACATACGTCGATGCTGCTCGGGGCGGCCCGCTACCTCGCCGAGACCCGTAACTTCGAGGGGCAGGTGTACTTCATCTTCCAGCCGGCCGAAGAGGGGCTGGGCGGCGCCCGGGCGATGATCGAAGACGGGCTCTTCGAGCAGTTTCCCTGCGATGCGATCTTCGGGATCCACAACCGACCGAAGCTCCCGGTCGGCAAGTTCGCGGTGCGCTCGGGGCCGATGATGGCGGGCGGCGGGTTCTTCGACATCGACATCGAAGGGATGGGCGCGCACGGCGCCCGCCCGCAGGCGGCCGTGGACCCCGTGATCGTCGCTTCGCACATGGTGGGCGCCATTCAGTCGGTGGTGTCGCGCAATGTGCCGCCGACCGAAACCGCAGTGGTCTCAGTGACCCGACTCCACGCCGGCGATGCGTACAACGTGATCCCCCAGTCCGCCCGGCTCGGGGGCACGGTGCGGGCGTTCTCGCGGGAGGTGATGGAGCTCGTGGAGCGCGCCCTGGAGCGGATCGCGACGGGGGTCGCAGCAAGCTATGGAGCCCGGGCGCGCATCGATTTCCGCCCCGTGTTCAATCCGACCATCAACGCACCGCCCGAAGCGGAGTTCGCCGCCTCGGTCTGCGCCGAGCTGGTGGGCACGGAAAACGTCGAGCGCAACCCCCCGCTCATCATGGGGTCGGAGGACTTCTCCTTCATGCTCGACCGCGTGCCGGGCTGCTACATCAACCTCGGAAACGGCGATGCCGAGGGCGGATGCGAAGTGCACAACCCCGGCTACGACTTCAACGACGAAGCGCTTCCCCTCGGCGCCAGCTTCTTCGCCCGCGTGGTGGAGACCCGGCTCGCCCGCACAGCCGATTGACATGAGCCGGCGCGTGTAGCTCGTACCGGGGAAGCGATGGTTACCGTGACGGACTCTGGCCACGGGTGACGCCGCACGGGAGTGCCAGCACGGGCGCATCAGGCTCCCGAGGCGGTGCCGGATGTGCTTTCACCGCGAGAGTACGGGCCGGTACACGCCTACGCAGGTCGGCTCAGGTGGATGGTCCCGACATCATCTCGGGTGCGCCCTCCATCGTGGAATGCCTACGGTTCGCCTGGCTCCGGCACGTCGTCTGCATCGCATGATTCGTCGTCATCCGACCGTGCCCTGCGCTCTGACGGGGGTCGCGATACTGCGTGGCCGCTCATGAATCGCTCCGCGTAGCGGCACTCTCATCGCCGAGGGCACCGCAGGCGTGGGCGATCCGCAACACCTCCTCCAGCCACGCGAGCCGCTGCGCAGGCGTTGCCATCAGCATGGTCTCAAGCTGTGCGCGCTCCACATCCGCCCACGTTCCCACCCACTGCCGCGGTTGGGTAACAGCGGCGTCAGGTGTCTTCGCGCGACTCATCGCGATTTCCCCTCAGTTGGGCGATATTCTCCAGCTTTTCGATGTCGTCCCGATCCTGCGGGCGGTTGGCCAGTCTCTTCAGGAAGATCAGATCCGGGATGGATGCAATCCGGACCGAAATGCCGCCGAGGGCGCAGGTCTCCGATTGATCGAAGAGACGATTGAATTCTATGGGGTGATGCGTGAACACGTCGACAGAAAGTATCGGGTTGTCGGGATGGAAGAGCGAGAAGACCTGCATGCCCTTCTCACGCAGCCAGTTCTCCCTGATGTGTGTATCCGCGAAATCTGCGGGATCGACCGGCGCGCGCGGCAGCAGTCCCAGCCCGGCAAGAGCCTGCATGGCCTTCGCGGCGGCTGACTCTTTGAGGTCGACAATGAGATCGATATCGGCCGTCAGACGCGCATAGCCGTGCAGGACCGTCGCCACTCCGCCCACGACGACGTAGCGGGTCCCGGAGACGTTGAGAGCACGAAACAGCGGCTCGTAGAGAAGCATGTGACCATTCTATCGATCATTGCGTCGGAGGTACCGCATCGCCGGCACGGCATATCAGGTCATGATCGCTCCGCCATTGGGTCGGACGAGCTGCACACCCGATTCGACGATGAAAGCTGTCAGATCCGCAGCTTTCCGGAGCTTCCGCTCGCGGCCTGGAACCAGGGGCAAGAGATGCCGCACAACAAACCCGTCGACAGCGCGACCGACGACGACGCTGTCGTGGCGGATGAACGCGAGGCCTATTCCGTCGAAACGTATTCAGTCGCGGATGTCGTCAACGAGGGATGCTTCCTCGAACGCCAGGAGATCGAACGCCTGCTCGATCGGCTGCGGACCCGGAAGAACCTCATCCTCCAGGGCCCGCCGGGTACCGGCAAGACGTGGCTCGCGAAACGCCTGGCGTTCGCGCTCATCGGATGGGAGTCGCCGGCGTCCTTCCATCTCCGGCCGAGATGCAGACCGAAAACTTCGGACGCCACGACGCTGACGATCGTTCCATGGTGGCAGCCGCAGCGGATACCTCTATCAGATCTATGCCTATCTCCGCTCTCAGGCGGGCCGGGGAGATCCGCTCGCCGATCGGGCCGAAGGCCTGCTGCTCCATCCATCCACCGGCCGGGAGGTGGACGAAATCGCCGTGATACAGCGCCATCCGATCCGGGTCGCGACCGTCGACTTGACAGGCCCCGGCCCGACCATCCACCAACGACTGCTGGACGTCATCAAACCATTGTCGGCTGCATGAATCACATGTCCCGAGCATCTCCGGTCATCTCGATCAGCCGCCTGATCGTCATGACTTCGCGCTCGTGGCCGGACTTGAACCCTTGCCAGCGGGTGTCATCCGCCATCACGCCTCCGGCACCACATGGTCCGGAAAGATCCCGGTCCGGGCCGCCCTCGTTTCCCAATCGAGTCCCTTCAGCAGTCCGTGGTCGGTGACCAGCACCGTCCCGAGGCCCGCCGCGAGACCGCCCAGGATATCCGTGTAGAGGCCGTCTCCCACCATTGCGACCCGCTCGCGCCGCGTTCGCGCTGCGTCCAGCCGGGAGAGCGCGAGTTCGAACGCGGGGGTGAACGGTTTGCCGTAGAGCTCGCACCGCACTCCTGTCTCCGCCTCGATGCGCAGGGCCCAGTAGCCGGGTTCGGCGGAGAAGCGCCGGTCGGGGTAGGGAGCGCTGACATCGGGGTTCGCGACGAGTACCGGCCGGGGGGAATCACGCAGCGCCTCAGCCATCAGCCGGTGACGCGCCTCGCTCCAGCCTTCGGAGCGAATGAAGATGAAACCGTCGGCTTGTCGGTAGACCGCCTCGTCGTCCTCGAGCAACGCGGTCTCGACCGGCAGGGTATCGAGCTCGGAGTCGGGGAGCGCCATCACGCCCCACCGCCCCGGACGGGGATGCGCCGCGAGCGACGCCTCCAGGGCATCGCGGCTCGACACCACGAGCCGCTCCGGCATGTCGAGACCCCAGCGCGCATAGCGACGCGCGGTCACCCGGGAGGGGCGACCGGCGCCATTGGTCAGCACCATCACCTCCCGGCCGGCGGCACGCAGGACGCGGATGGCATCTCCAATCCCGGGGATCGGCTCCGGTCCGACGTTGATCACACCATAGCCATCGAGGATGAACGCGTCGTAGCGGTCGGCGAGAGCGAGGAGGTTCGCAGCCGGCGCCGCCCTTCCCTTTCGCGGCGGCGCGGGCAAACGCATGTGCTCCTGGAGATCGAGGACGGATTCGGCGTCGAGCGACTCGGGGGGGGGGATGGATACGGGTCTCATCGGCGGACTTTCAGGAGTCGCGGGCGAGCCCCCGGGTTCGGGAAAGCTGTTCGGTGCTTTCGGCATGCGTTCACTCTTCGAAATCCGCTCACTGCCAAGCCAGGCCAGGCCAAGCCAGGCCAGGTCGCGCGCAAGCGTACAGCAGTACGAATCATGCAAGGCACCGGCGAGCTTACCGGCGACATCGGACCTCCGAAACCATCGTGATACGTCGAATCCGCCTCGGACTGACGAGTGGCGTCTCACCTGGACGCCCGAACTCTCGGAAGATCCCGCGCATACAGGCGAAAACACCGGGCAGGACTTCAAAGTGAGACACCACCGACCGAACGACAAGACGCATGGCACCCTTCCGGGTGCGCGGGTATCGTGTCCGCCTCGAAGCAACCGCGGATCTTCGGCGGGCAGTCCATTGCGGGCCTCCTGCCCGGGCGGGCAGGAGGCCACTCGGAGGATACCGCCCGGGGGATGGCGCATGCAGCATCCGACAGGATCGAACCCGCTCAAGGAGACGACATGAAAGCCAGCAGCCTGACAGTGAACGGCACCGCCTATCGCCGGCCCGACCATCCGGTGGTGGTGGTATGCATCGACGGCGGTGATCCAGCGTACATCGAGCACGGCGTCGCGGCCGGAATCATCCCCAATATGGAGCGCTGGATACGCGACGGCTTCCACACCGTGGCGCACGGCACCATGCCGAGCTTCACCTGCCCCAACAACATGTCCATCGTCACCGGGCGTCCCGCCTCCGTGCACGGCATCTCCGGCAACTTCTACCTCGACCGGGCAACGAACGCGCCGGTGGTGATGACCGGACCCGAGCTGCTGAAGGTCGACTCGGTGATGAGCGAATTCTCGCGCCACGGCGTGCAGGTGGTCTCGATCACCGCCAAGGACAAGCTCCGCCGTCAGCTCCAGAAGGGCATGGATCTCACCAACGGCTCGGTCAGCTTCTCCTCGCAGCACGCGGACCGCTGCACGATGGAGGAGAACGGCATCGAAGACGCACTCGGGTTCGTCGGGCAGCCCCTGCCGGACATGTACTCTGCCGACCTCTCGCTGTTCGTGCTCGACGCGGGGCTCAAGCTGCTCGCAGAGCGCCGACCGGACATCCTCTACCTCTCCCTCACCGATTTCATCCAGCACGCCCATGCGCCCGGACACCCCGAGGCGGACCGGTTCTACGCGGAGATGGACGCGCGCTTCGGGGAGTTCGAAGCGCTGGGCGCGACCGTGGCCCTCACCGCCGACCACGGCATGAACGAGAAGACCAACGACGACGGCACACCCTGCGTGGTATGGCTGCAGGACATCCTCGACGCCGAGTTCGGCGCGGGCGCGAGCACCGTCATCTGCCCCATCACCGACGCCTTCGTGGGTCACCACGGCGCGCTCGGCGGCTTCGTGCGCGTGTACTGCCATGAAGGACTCTCGGGCCAGCGGGTGATCGAGGCCATTTCGGATGTACCGGGCCTGGAGCAGGTGCTCTCGCGCGAGGACGTGGCGCGGGAGTTCGACCTGCCCATCGGTCCCGAAGGGGACGTGGCGGTGCTCGGGGACGTGCGCACCGTCATCGGCGCCCGCGAGGTGGATCACGATCTCGACGGGCTCAAGGGTCATCGGCTGCGCACCCACGGCAGCGTGCACGAAGCCGATGTCCCCATCATCCTCAGCCGCCCGGTGCGCGACGAGTACGCGCGACGCGCCGAGGATGTGCGGCTGCACAGCTACCAGGCGTTCGACTACGCGTTCAACGGCGTCGTCGATTGACAGCGAGCCCGAGTGAAAGCCGTCCCATGGTCAGGGCACCTGTCCCCCGCTCTCGCGCAAGGAACAACCGGCGGGCTACGCGAAATCAACGAGTCATCGGCTTTTCCATGCAAGGGTCCCAATCCAGCGAGACAGATGACATCAATCCGCTGATCCCGCCGGACGAGGGCCGGTTGCAGTCCGAACCCCGTCACATCCTCCTGTCACCTCGGTCAACGTGCCCGCTTCGGGGCAAAACCGGCATGATCGGCGACCGCGGGATCGCATGACGCGGTGCCGGCGACGTCTTCCACCTCCGCAGTCTCCGGCGATGCGATAGCGGGCATCGCCGCCGCGGCGGTGCTGATGACGCAGGCGATGGCGTTCGGCATCGCCCTCTACGAACCCTACATCGGCTCCGCAAGCGCCGGAGCGCTGGCCGGACTCATCGGCGCGGCGGTGCTCAGCCTGTTCTCCAGTCTTTCGCGTGGTACCACGGGCATGATCAGCGGACCCACCGGGCCGGTACTGGCGCTGTTGGTCGCGATCTCCGGCACGCTCGCCTCGTCGGGCCTGAGCGGTGCGAGCGTCGTGCAGGGTCTGGCCGTGGTGGTGGTCATGGCCGGGATGATCCAGGTGTTCCTGGGTCTGACGAAAGCGGGTCGAATCGTCAAGCTGGTTCCGGTGCCGGTCGTCGCGGGCTTCATGACCGGCTCCGGCGTGCTGATGATCCGGTCGCAGTTCGATCCCATCGCGATTCCCGGGTTCGCCGCGGACACAATGACACCGTCATGGATACCGGCCGCCACGGCGCTCGCGACTGTCCTCGCCATGTGGCAGGGCGGCCGGCGCTTTCCGGCGGTCCCGACGGTCATTCCCGGCCTGCTCGCCGGCATCGGCGCGTTCTACCTGCTCTGCTGGTGGTTCGGTGTCGCGGCCCCCGCGGCATGGCTGGTCGGTGAGCTGCCGCGGCTGGCGTGGTCGGAGCTGGTAACGCGCCCGTCCATTCCGAACCCCATGCCCTGGCTGGTCATCGTGGTCTCCGCCGTCACCCTCGCCGCCTTCACATCCCTCGACACATTGCTCACGTCCGTGGTGGCGGATGCTCGGACCGGCGGGCGACACGATGTTCGCCGAGAGGTGGTCGCGCAGGGTCTCGGACATGTCATGACCGGATTGAGCGGTGGCATGGCCGGGGCCGGGACCACCGCCGCCACCATGGTGGCGATCCGAAACGGCGGCCGTCATTACCCCGGCGCGTTCCTGGCCGGGTTCGTTCTTCTTTGCCTGGTGGCGGCCAACGAGACGACTGCGCATCTGCCGGTCGGTGCCCTGGCCGGGGTGGTCATCTTCGTGGCATTGGGATTGATCGAGCGCAACATCTGGGTATGGGTCCGCCGGCGGCGGACCCGGCTGGATGCGGGTATTGCCCTCACGGTGCTCGGCGTCACGGTCATCTGGGACCTGATGATGGCGGTCGGCCTCGGAGTGCTGATCACCGTGATGCAATTCGTCATCGTCCAGGCCCGGGCTCCGGTCGTTCTCCGGCGCGAGAGCGGGACCACCATGCGATCTCAGCGCATGAGGGGCCGTGAAGAACAGGCCGTGCTCGACGAGCACGGCGACGACGTGGTGGTCTACGACCTGCGGGGTTCGCTGGTGTTCGCCACTGCCGACCGACTGTTCGAAGAGCTGTTGCCCGATCTCAAGCGCGGGGCGCGGATGGTGATATCGCTCAAACGCGTTGCGTTCGTTGATCTGACCGGAGTCGACACGCTGCGCCAGATCGCCGACCAGGCGCGGATTCATGGGGGCGAGGTCGTGTTCGCGAACGTTCACAAGCGCACCGGCCTTTCGCGCAAGATCAGAAAGACCCTGCGCCGGGTCGGCATCGGGGACGAGACGCGGATCAAGACCTTCATCAGTTCCGATGCCGCGCTGGAGTACGCCGAGGACCGGCTGCTCAAGACACACGGAGCCTTGATGCGCGGGCGTCCCGTCGCGCTGGCCGAGAGCGAACTCTGCGAAACCATGCCCGCCGAGCACGTGGCCAGACTCGAGCCCCATATCTCCCGTCGCGAGGCTGCGCGCCGCACCGTCGTGTACGAGGCCGGTCAGCCCGGGGGCACGCTGTACATCGTGCACAAGGGCAGTGTCGATTTGCGACTTCCGACCGGAACCCACCATTGGAGCCGACTCGCACGCGTCGGGCCGGGGATGCTGTTCGGAGAGGTGAGCTTTCAGACCCCGGGGCCACACACCGCCACCGCGGTCGCCACCGAGCGCTGCGAGCTGCTCGCGCTGGAGCGAGAAAGCTTCGAACGCCTGTCCGAGGAGGATCCGGAGGTGGCTCTCGCGGTGCTGCGCTGCGTGGTCCGGGTCCTTGGCCGGCGGCTGCGGCAGGCCAACCACGAGATCTACCGGCTCAACCAGTTCTGACGTGGCCGTGCCCGGGCCTGATCAGGAGATCGCCCCCCGACAGCCGTGCCCGCAGCCGTGACCTGGTGAGAAATGCGCATCAGGGCGTATGTGAAGAAGACGAGCATTCGGCCGCGTTTCTCACCGGCCCTCGAACCGGAGCCACCGACCGGTGACCAAACCTCGGTCCTGGCCGAGAACCAGTGAGAAATGCGCGTGAAGGCGTATGTGAAGAAAACGGACATTCGGCCGCGTTTCTCACCGGCCCTCGAACCGGAGCCATCCAGGCTTGAGCGGTTCCCCGATCCTTGCTAAGAATGAGTGAGAAATGCGGGCTGGAGTGTCCGGAGCCCACGCTGGCCTGGCTCTCGGAGCCGGGGAACGGTCATGGCGCAGACTTCGCGGATTCCGAGCGGAGGGAAATGCCGTGACTTGCCACGCAGATTTGCAAACAACAACCACGAGAGGAGATTTACGATGCCCACGAGAGACCACCAGATGATGCCCGACCGGCGCCGAGTCGGGCCAGTCTCCCGCATTCTCGCCCCGATCACCGTGGCCGCCACCGCGCTCGCCTTCGCCAGCTCCGGCCATGCCGCCGAGTGCAAGGATCCCGACGCGCTCACCTTCGCGATGGTTCCGACCGAAGAGACGGTCGCCGAACTCGAACTCTACAAGCCGGTGACCGACCGCATGGCCGCCCTCACCGGCAAGGAAATCCAGTTCTTCATGCCCACCTCCTACGCCTCGGTGGTGGAGGGCATGCTCGGCGGCTTCGTCCAGGTGGCGGTGCTCGGTCCCTACTCCTACGTCATCGCCGCCGAGAAGGACCCGGCCGTGGAGGTCTTCGCGACCTACGCGAAGAAGCCCGGGCACATGCAGGAGGAAGGTCCCGGCTACCGCGCCGCGCTGATCACGAAGAAGGGCAGCGGGCTCACGAGTATCGAATCGCTGAAGGACACCACGCTCGGGCTCGTCGACCCGGGCAGCACGTCAGGCAACCTGATGCCGCGGGTGGTGTTCGGCGACGTCATCGGCATGGACCTCGACGACTACTTCGGCAAAGTCGTCTACACCGGAAGCCACGAGCTCTCCTCGGTCGCGGTCGGCAAGGGCAAGGTCGACGCCGCCTTCGTCGCGACGCACCGCTTCGACAACGTCGTCAGCAAAGGCGAGATCAAGCTCGAGGACGTCAATGTGCTGTGGATGTCCGACCCCATCCCGCAGGACCCGTTCGTGTACCGCAACGATCTCTGCGAGGAACTTCGCACGAAGATCGCGAACACGTTTCTCGGCCTGAAGGACCAGCCCGAGGCGAAGGCATTTCTCGACAACGTCAAGTCGAACACCTTCGTGCCGATGTCTTCGGCGGACTACGACATCATCCGCAAGCTCAAGGCGGCCAAGGACGCGAGGAAGAAGGCCGGCTGATCCGACAAACCGCGCGCGAAGCCCGCCTCACGCCGGGGCGGGTTTCACGAGTATCAAAGGGAACGTCTCGATGCCGATCCTGGAGGTTCGCGAGCTGCGGGCGCGATACACGTCAGCGGGACCGGAGATCCTGAAGGGCATCTCGTTCGACGTGGAGGCCGACGACTTCTTCGCCATCATCGGCCCGAGCGGCGCCGGCAAGTCGACGCTCATCCGCTGCATCAACAAGCTGGTGGAGCCGAGCGGCGGGAACGTGCGGTTCCGCGGGGAGGAGGTGACGCGGCTGCGCGGGCGCGAATTGCGCGGCCTGCGCCGCAACATCGGCATGATCTTCCAGGAGTTCAACCTCATCGACCGCCTGAGCGTCATGGACAACGTGCTGTCCGGGCGCCTCGGGTACACGGGCAATCTCCGCTCCCTGTTCCGCGCCTTTCCGCGCGTTGACATCGAACGGGCGTTACAGCTCCTGCACCGGGTGGGGCTGGAAGACCATGTCGACAAGCGGGCCGACGCGCTCTCGGGTGGGCAGCGCCAGCGAGTCGGGATCGCGCGGGCACTGATGCAGGACCCCAAGATGCTGCTGCTCGACGAGCCGACCTCGTCGCTCGACCCGAAGATCTCCCGCGAGATCATGGGCCTCATCAAGTCCATGGCGCAGGAGTACGGCGTGCCCTGCCTGTGCAACATCCACGACGTCGCGCTGGCCATGGAGTTCTGCAACCGCATCATCGGGCTTCAGGACGGCGTGAAGATGTTCGACGGACCCGCAGAGCTGATGGACCGCACGAAGCTCGGCGAGATCTATGCAATGGAGGTGCTGTAGCCGGACTGCGCCTCGGATCGACGAGACATGCTCGACGCCCTCTCTTCGCGCGAATTTCCCGGATATGCCATGCCGACCGCAGCCTCATGCCCCTCGTTCATGAAACCGCCTTTGCCATTCAGCTCGACCATGAAAATCTCCGGCGCGCGCGGGGCCCGGAAACCGCGGAGATGAACGCACCATCGAACGGCGCGGGCACCGATGCCGGCGCGACCTCCGCCGCCACCGCCGCCACCGCCGACCGGCTCCTCGCCGATCGGCGCCGCCGCCGCGTTGGCCGCCTCGTCATCGCGACGGTGCTCGTCGCCGCGGTGGTCTGGAGCGTCGACGTCACCATCGTGCAGGACACCGACTGGAAGCGCATGGGCTCACTCGCCAACGTGCTGGAGGCGGCGGGGGAATTCGTCGGGGTGGACTGGGGGCTGTTCCCGGATCTTGCGAAGCCGGCGCTCGAAACCTTCATGATCGCCTGTCTGGGCACGCTGCTCGGCGTGCTCGTGTGCATTCCCGTCGCCTGGTTCGGCGCGCTCAACATCACTCCGTTCAAGCCGGTCACCTATCCGCTCGCGCGGCTCATGATGACGCTGAGCCGGTCGATACACGAAATCGTGTGGGCGCTGTTCTTCGTCGCGGTGGTAGGGCTCGGCGCCATGGCCGGCATCTTCGCGCTCGCCATGCGTTCGATCGGCTTCATCGCGAAAATGTCGGCCGAAGCCATCGAGGACATCGACCCCGGCCCGGTCGAGGCCATCCGCGCGGTGGGTGGCAACGGATTCCAGGTGCTCATTTACGCGATCCTGCCGCAGGTCCTGCCGCAGATCCTCGGGGTCGTCGTGTTCGAATGGGAGATCAACATCCGTCGCTCGGCAGTGCTCGGGCTCGTCGGCGCCGGGGGCCTCGGGCTCGTATTCTTCCGCCAGATGAACACGTTCAATTTCCCCGGGGTGACGACGGTACTTCTCGCGATCCTCGGCATCATCCTGATCGGCGAGGTGGTCTCCCACTTCGCCCGCAAGGCGGCGATCTGATGGCACCGGGTCCCGGGCGCGGCGCGGACGGAGGGCCGTGATGTCCACCGGCATGCCTTCGGTTCCGCCGGGTGCGGTGGCCCACCAGCTCCGCTGGAGCCGCTACCGATTCCCGGATTCGCTGTACGGCTACGCGGCCTGGATCGCCGTCCTCGGCTTCCTGGCCTTCAGCGTGAACTACCTGGACATCCCGCTCGCCCGCATCCCCGACATGTTCCACCGCATGGTCTCGGTAATCGCGAGCCGCTACTACCCGCCGGACATCGAATACATCATGGATCGCGACTACCTGGACTACGTGGTCGAGACCATCCAGATGGCCTACCTCGGCGCTCTGTTCGGACTGGGGATATCGATCCCGCTCGGCTGGTTCGGGGCGTTCAACATGACCCCGAGCCGACGCTTCGTCTATCCGGTGGCCCGCCTGTTCACGATGGGCTTTCGCGCCGTGCACGAGATGATCTGGGCGATCCTGTTCGTGAGCATCCTTGGCTTCGGCATGCTGCCCGGGGTGCTGGCGCTCACGTTCTTCTGTGCGGGCTTCGCCGGCAAGTTGTTCGCCGAGGAGATCGAGGCCATCGACATGGGTCCGGTCGAAGCCATGCGGGCGACGGGCGCCAATCTCTTCCAGGTCATGGTGTTCGGGGTGTTCCCCCAGGTGCGCGTGGCCTTCACCGGCATCGGTATCTACACCTGGGACGTGGCGTTCCGCGCCGCCACGGTGGTGGGGTTCGTGGGCGCGGGAGGCATGGGCTGGTACCTGAAACGCGCAGTGCTGCAGATCGAGACCGAGCGGGTGGCCGCGATCATCCTCTCCATCGTGGTGCTGGTGATGATCTCCGAGGTGGTCTCCGCCTACGCCCGCGCTCGAGTCATGAAGATGAAGTGAATGCCGAGTCGCCCCGCGTTCGATACCGAGCGCGGGGGTTCCCCTGATTCTCACCTGCGTACGATTCATGCACACTGCTTGCGAGAAATCGGGATGCACACATCGGTGTCCGACACTGTCGGCGCCGCGAACCCGGCCCTGATTCGGCGAAGTCCGACACCAAGGAGAAATTCATGAGCAGAACCGGCCGAGCCGTGGTCTACCCCGCGCCGAACGCACCGTTCGAGGTGCACGAGTACCCCGTGCGCGACGTCCGCGCGGGCGAGGTACTCGTACGGATCACGATGTCCACCATCTGCCGGTCGGACATCCACTCCTACGAGGGCCGCCGCCCCAATCCATGCCCCGGCATCCTTGGTCACGAGATCATCGGGGTCATCGAGCAACTGGGCGACGGGATCCGGGACGATCTGCGCGGCGACCCTCTCGCCGTCGGCGACCGCATCACCTGGACCGAGTACTTCGCCGATGGGCCCTCGTACTACCGCGACGTGCACGACATGCCGCAAAAGGCGCCGGGGCTTCGCAAGTACGGCCACGACCATGTGGACGACGACCCCCACTTTCTGGGCGGCTTCGCCGACTACTGCTACATCCTCCCCGGCACCGGCATCCTGAAGCTCCCCGACGCGCTCACCGACGAGGAGGCGACCCCGCTCAACTGCGGCGTCGCCACCATGATCTCGGTCACCGAGGCCGCCGCCATCGGGGTGGGCGAGACGGTGGTGGTGCAGGGCCTGGGGCTGCTGGGGATCTACGGCTGCGCCATCGCCAGGTCCCGGGGAGCGGCCCGGGTCATCGGGCTTGATGCGGTGCCCGAGCGGCGGCGAACGGCCGAGCGGTTCGGGGCCGATCTCACCTTGGACGCAGGCGCGATGAGCGAGGACGCGCTGGTGGCGGCGGTGCGCGACGCATCGCCTCCGGACGGGCCGGATGTGGTGCTGGAAGTGTGCGGCGTGTCTTCGGTGGTACCGGCCGGGGTGCGCATGCTGCGCATCGGCGGACGCTACGTGCTGGCTGGGGTGATCAATCCCGGGTCGTCCTTCGAGCTGGACGGTCACGACCTGATCCGCAAGTGGATCACCCTGAAGGGCATCCACAACTACCACCCGCGCCACCTCGTCCAGGCGCTCGACTTCGTGATGGCCAACCGCGACCGGTTTCCGTTCGCGGAGATCGTGGATTCGCGTTTCAGTCTGAACCAGCTCGACGAAGCATTCGAGAAGGCCGCCAACCACCGGGTAATGCGCGCCGCCGTCGTGCCCTGAAGGAAAGGGCCAGCCGCACCGGTGGGCGTCGTCGATGCAGGATTCGTTTGGGAATTATAGCGGAAAGTCACAATGCTCCGAGTCAGGATGACTCGGAGCGAATG
>JAPOSC010000071.1 GCA_026709935.1 Thiotrichales bacterium | reverse complement strand
CGCGTTCAGCCGCCGCGTGCTCAGCCTCGACGACGAGCAGGCGGACCGGCTATGCACGTCCCTCTCGATGCATCTGACGATTTGATCGCTCTGCTCCGAGATGACTCCTCAGCCTTCAATTTCGTCGGGAATTCCGGCGGCGTCGAGTCTCTCATACCGGCGGTCGCGGTGGGGGTCGAAAGCGCCCGGAAAGAACGAGGCGATGCGGGGGCACATTGCCCGGCAACAAAAATATGGTCACACACAATGGTCTTGAATGGAGAGAGCAGTCGCGGCACATTGGCGTAGACAAGATCGAAGCGGGGAGCGATCCGACATGGAGCTTGCCATCCGGGAGGCGAAATCCCGTCTCTCCGAACTGGTCGCCGCGGCGCGAAACGGCGAACGCGTGAACATCACAAGGCACGGCCGGCCCGCCGTCGAGTTGGTGCGCTGCGACCGGCGCGGTGGGATCGATTTCGAAAAACTGGAAGCGGCGCGCAGGCGTCTCGGAATCGAGGGCGACGACAATGGTTGGCCGGAGGAGTTCGACGATCCCGCGTTCAGCCGCCGCGTGCTCGGCCTCGACTGAGGAGTAGACGGATCGGCTTGGTCGGTCATCCGCTCGCGGTCGCGGTTATCGAACCGGATGGCAGCCCCGGTTCGACGAGGTCGAACCGGGTGGATAGACCGCACTGCGCCATCGAATGGCGAGCACGAGAGACATTCGACCCGAGGAGCGTGGGCAGAAAGCGTGGGAAGAAGAAGAAAGGGCGGCCCGCCGCGCGGCGCCGGATTGGGCCGCACCGACATGCGCCTCGATCGATGGCTGAGGAGCGCGTTCGATGCCCATCAAGCCGGAAATCTGCGCGAGGCGGAGAAGCTCGCCCGGCGCGTACTCGGCGCCATCCCCGATCAGCCTGACGCCCTGCACCTGCTGGCCACCGTTGCGCGAGAGAGCAGTCGCGCGGACCTCGCCATCAACCTGTACCGCCGTCTCCTGCGCCGGCATCCGGCCATCCCCATCGCGCACAACAGTCTTGGCAACATGCTCCAGGAACGGGGCGAGTGGGGGCCCGCCATCGCCTGCTACGAAGCCGCGCTGTCCCACGATCCGCGTTACGTCACCGCGTATTTCAACCTTGGGCGGGCATTGCTGCACGTGCGCGATGTCACCCGCGCGGAGACCTGTCTGCGCCGCGCCGTGGACCTCGCGCCGAACGATGCGCAGGCGCGGTCGAGCCTCGCCCGCGCGCTCGTCGAGCAGGGACGGACGGAGGACGCGGTGACGGAGGCGCTCCGCTCGGTGGAGCTCGATCCCGGCTCGGCGGTGCTTCAAAACGATCTCGGCGTCATCCATGCCACCACGGGGGAGTTCGACGCGGCGCGCGAATGCTACCGCACGGCGCTCGCGATGGAGCCCGGCTATGCCAAGGCCGCAGTCAACCTTGCGAAGATCAAGCGATTCACTGCCGAAGACGACCTGGACGCGGCCCTGGTCCTGACCGCGGCCGAGCATGCACCGGACGATCCGGGTTCGCGGCGCGACCTCCATCTCGCACTCGGCAAGGTCCACGACGATCGCGGCGACTGGGACGCCGCCTTCATGCACTACGACGAGGCGAACCGGCCGTTCGCGGAAGTCGCCCGAGCGGATGCCGGCGCAGCCCTCGGGCGGATGGACCAGGTGCGCGCCTTCTTCGATGCCGACTGGTTCGCCGGGAGAGCGGCTGGAGCGGGCACCGACTTGGTCCCGGTCCCGGTACTCATCGTCGGCATGCCGCGCTCGGGCACATCTCTGGTCGAGCAGATCCTGGCGGCACACCCCGACGTGCACGGGGCGGGCGAGTTGAGCGAGATCGGGCACATGGTGGCGGAGATCGCGTCGCGCGCCGCCGCCTCCGATCCCTATCCCGGCTGCATGCGCTCATTGGACGCCGACGCCGTCCGTACCCTCGGCCACCGATACGTCAGCCACCTGCGCAACCATTCGCCCGACGCGGCCCGCGTGACCGACAAGCTTCCGGGCAACTACCTGCACCTCGGCTTCATCGCCACCATCCTCCCCGCCGCCAGGATCATCCACTGCCGGCGCGACCCCCTCGACACCGCGATCTCGCTCTACTTCAACGATTTCGAGTCGGGCCACGACTATTCGAACGATCTCGTCGCCATCGGACGCCTCATCCGCGGCATGCGTGCCCTGATGACCCACTGGGAGGCGGTGCTCGGCGAGCGCATGCTCACGGTGGACTACGAAACCCTCGTCGCGGACCCGGAGCCCGAGGCGCACAGGATGGTCCGACACATCGGTCTGGAGTGGAATGACGCGTGCCTGCGCCCTCACGAAGTCGCCCGTCCGGTGCATACCGCAAGCGCGTGGCAGGTCCGCCAGCCCGTCTACCGACGTTCCGCCGGACGGGCTCACCGCTACGAGCGGCACCTCGCCCCGTTACGGGAAGCGCTGGGGGAGGCGCTGTCGGGACAAGGGGGAGCTTGATCACCAAGGCACAAGTGAAACTCACGCTGCCACGTTCATGTGGTCAGAGGACGGTTCGAAAGGTCCGCCCTGCGCACAGGCGGCACGAACCCGGAGACGGTGACGTGAAAGCGCCAGCGGCGGCGTCCGGCCTCGTAGGGAGTTCCCCTTGGGGGTGAGCGTCCTGAGTTGGATTGCTTCGACTCATCAAGGCTCGCGACCTTGCGCCGCCAGGGTGTTCCTTTCGCGCTGATTGCCGCACTCCGATTCCAAGGCTAGGATGGAAACACGATCTGGAGCAGGTAATCCCAATGCAGGTGTTCGCAGTCTTCGCCGTAAAAGATCGAACTCGGGTCCAGAAAGGGCTCGATGAGCACTATGAGAATCAATATCGGGCCGTGGAGGATGGCGCGTACCTGCCTGCGACGAAAGATGAGACAACGCGCGAGGTGGCGACCAAAATCGGGCTTGGGGACGAGCTTGAAGGCCGGGAGGTCACCTCGGGAATCGTTGTTCCGGTCACTTCGTATTGGGGGCGCGGCGATCCGAACATGTGGGAATGGCTCGCCGTAAGAAGACGTTCCAATGGCTGACGACCATTCCCAGCCTCCCCCGACGAAGGACCGGGATGTGTCGCCGGAGGAAGCCCGAAGCTACCTCGACGGCCTCACCTTGGAGGAAACCTTCCATGTCGGCCAATCGCTGGGGCGAGTCCTGGAGCGTCTCGATACCCAAT
>JAPOSC010000067.1 GCA_026709935.1 Thiotrichales bacterium | reverse complement strand
GCCATTCAGACAACGCCGACCACGGCGTTGGTGCGGATCGCCGACAACCAGCCCATGTACTTCAAACAGAACCTCGATGCCGGAGCCGAGGGTCTTCTGGTCGCCAACGTCGAGAGTGGTGATGCGGCCGCGGCTGCGGTGGCCGCCTGCCGCTATCCACCGAAAGGCATTCGCGGTCATCAGACCGGCGCCTCCCGCGCTTCCGACTGGGGCTTCCTGCCTCCGGCCGAATACTATCGGACTTGGGAAGAGAACTTCCTTCTCGTGCTGCTGATCGAGTCCGAGAAGGGTATCGCCGCCATCCCGGAGATGTGCGAACTGACGGAAGTCGACATGTTGTTCATCGGCCCCACAGACCTGAGCGGCAGTATCGGCAGAACGCGCGAGTTCGAAGCACCGGAGTTCAAGGAGCTGATGGCGGAGGGAGAACGTCGCATTCTGGAAGGCGGCAAGTGGCTGGGCGCCGTCACCCTGCCCGGCGACACTCCGGCGGCACAATTCGAGCGCGGTTATCACTTCGCCACGAATGCCAATGACGTCGGCCTGCTGCGTGACGGTGCCAGCAAGGCCGTCGCGATCGGCAGACCATGACGACGAGCAGAGAGATAGGCTCTTGGCGCGTCGGAGTCGACTCGGGTGGTACCTTCACCGACATCTGTCTGCTGGAAGAGGAAAGCGGCCGCATCGACGTCTGGAAGGTGCCGAGCACCTCGAAAGACCCCTCGATCGCCATCTCCGGCGGTGCCCGCGAAGCCCTGGAACGATTCGCCGGCAAATCTGCCCGTGTCGTCTTCTTCGGCCATGGCACCACCGTGGCGACCAACGCTCTGATCCAGCGCCGCGGCGCACGCATCGGCCTGATCACCAGCCAGGGGTTCCGCGACCTCCTGGAAATCGGCCGCCAGCGACGCCCCGACCTCTACGATTTGCAGGCCGACAAGCCGGAGATACTGGTGCCGCGAGACCGGCGTCTGGAGGTGCCCGAGCGCATCCTGCACGACGGCTCGGTGCTGTCACGGCCGGACCCGGAGGCAATTCGAGCGGCGGCTCGACAGCTCGTCACCATGCAGGTCGACGCCGTGGCGATCTGCTTCCTCTACAGCTTCCGTGATCCGACCCATGAACGCTTGGCGGCGGCCATCACGAGCCAGCAATTGAACGACGCCTTCGTCACCTGTTCCTGCACTGTCTGTCCCGAATTCCGGGAATTCGAGCGCCTGAGCACCACGGTGGTGAACGCCTTTCTCGGTCCGGTAATAAAGAGTTATCTCTCACGGCTGGCCCCACGTCTGGTCGAGACGGGTATCCGGGTAGAGCCTCACATCACCCAGTCGAACGGCGGCACGATCTCTTTCGAAACCGCCTCCGAGCTGCCGGTGCGCACGGTTCTGTCAGGCCCCAGTACCGGCGTGATCGGAGCGCTGGAGACGGCCCGCGCCGCCGGCATGGACAACATCATCACCTTTGACATGGGCGGCACTTCGACCGACGTTTCGCTGGTCGAGGCGGGGCGCCCACGCACCACCACCGAGGCGGAGGTCCACGGTTATCCGCTGAAGGTACCGATGCTCGACATCCATACTGTCGGTGCCGGCGGCGGCTCCATCGCCGAGATGGATGCGGGTGGGCTGCTGAAGGTCGGGCCGCGCAGTGCCGGCGCGTCGCCGGGGCCGGTTTGCTACGGCCTCGGCAATCAGGAGCCGACGGTGACCGACGCCAACGTGGCGATGCAACTGCTGAACCCGAGAGAGCTGCTTGATGGACGCATGACCATCGATCGCAGCCGGGCGGTCACGGCAATCGCAACGCTGGCCGAAAGACTTGGCCTCCAGGCGATGGAGACTGCGGCCGGTATCGTCCGCGTGGTGACCGCCGTCATGGCCCGCGCCATCCGAGTGATCTCCGTACAGCGCGGTTACGACCCGCGGGACTACTGCCTGGTGGCCTTTGGCGGTGCAGGACCGCTGCATGCCAGCCGCCTCGCCCGCGAGTTGGAGATCCGCAAAGTCCTGGTGCCGCGAAACCCCGGAATCCTTTGCGCCCTCGGTTTGTTGCTCACCGACCTGCGCCACGATCTCTCGACGACGCGGCGCCTGCGGCTCGATGCGGCCGCGCAGGGCGAGGTTCGCGACGCCTTCGAAGACCTTGGGGAAGATGCAGCCGCCTGGTTCGCCCGCGAAGGCGTGGCGCCCGCACGACAGCGGATGGTTGCTTCTGCGGACATGCGCTACGTTGGTCAGAACTACGAGCTGAATGTGCCTTTGCAGAACATCGATGGGAAGGTGCCCTTGATCGACAAGTTGCGTTCCGACTTCGAAGCGGCTCACCAGAGGCTCTACGGCTACACTGCCCCGGAGGAGCCAATCGAAGCCATGACCTTCCGCATCGAGGCCTACGGCCTGGTCGACAAACCGAAGCTCCGCGCTGCCCCGGAGGTCGAGGCGGATGTGCGCACTGCCTTGCTGGGAGAACGCGAGATCTATCTGCCGGAGGAAGGCAGCTTCGTCCCCTGCGCGATCTTCGAACGCAACAAGCTGGCGACAGGTCACCGGTTCAATGGGCCGGCCATCGTCGAGCAGATGGATTCGACGACCCTGGTCCTGCCGGACCAGGAGGCGATGGTGGACCGTCATCTCAATCTGATCCTCGAATTCCGAGACGGCTCGTGAGCGAAGTGCGGCACCGCGGCAACCGAGCAGTGGACCCGGTCACCGTTGAGGTGATTGGCCATGCCATCTCTTCCATCGCCGAGGAGATGGGAGAAACCCTGATCCGCGCTTCTTATTCAACCAACATCAAGGAGCGGCGCGACTGTTCAACCGTGCTCTTCGACGCCCAGGGCCGTACCCTTTACCAGGCCGAGCACATCCCGATCCACCTGGGCTCGCTGATGGGCGTGGTGGAAGCGATCATGGAGCGCTATCCGGCTGACCGGATTCACGATGGCGACGTCTTCATCGGAAACGACGCCTATACCGGCGGAGGCACCCACTTGCCGGATATCGTGCTGGCCTCGCCGATTTATCATGAGGGCGCGCTGGCAGGCTGGGCTACCAACCTGGCGCACCACGCCGACTTCGTTGACCGTGGTCACGCGCATATCTATCAGGAAGGCCTGCGAATTCCGCCAATCCGACTACAGAAGGCGGGCAAGCTGCAGCGCGATGTGCTGGATCTCATCCTCCTGAACTGCCAGGTGCCGC
>JAPOSC010000034.1 GCA_026709935.1 Thiotrichales bacterium | reverse complement strand
CCCCCCGCCGACGTACGCTCCTCCTCCTCTCGCTTCACAATCAATCGATCGTGCAAGGGACGGACTTTCTGCTTCGCCTTCTTTGCCATTGCTGTGAACTCTCCCTTTGGGTTGCCGGCCGGAGGCGGAATTCGCATCGGCCGTGTGTTCCTGATTGAACGACGGAAACCGGAGCTCCCCTCGAAAGGCGAAGGCAATATGGGGATATGGACTTGGATTTCAATGGACCTTGTCCCCACATTGAATCATCGGGATCACCGAGATGCGCCGACCGTCTTGACCGGCGGGGAGAACACGAACGCCATGACACGGATATTCCTGTTCGTTGCGACGAACCTCGCCATCCTGTTCGTCCTGAACATCTCGCTTCGGGTCTTGGGTCTCGATCGGATGCTCGAGACCCAGGGCGGGGGCATCAACATGACCGCGCTGCTCGTTATCTCCGCCGTGATCGGCATGGGCGGCGCGTTCATCTCGCTCGCGATGTCCAAGTGGCTGGCGAAGCGATCGACCGGCGCCCGGGTCATCGAGCGCCCGGGCAACCGCACCGAGTGCTGGCTGCTCGACACGGTGGCGGACCAGGCACGGCGGGCCGGCATCGGCATGCCGGAGGTGGCCATCTACGACGCGCCCGAGATCAACGCCTTCGCGACCGGCATGAATCGCAACAACGCACTCGTCGCGGTGAGTACGGGGCTGTTGGCGAACATGTCGGCCGACGAGGCGGAGGCGGTGCTCGGGCACGAGGTCAGCCACGTCGCCAACGGCGACATGGTCACCCTGACCCTGATTCAGGGCGTGGTGAACACGTTCGTCATCCTGCTCTCGCGGGTCATCGGACACGTGGTGGACCGCGTGGTGTTCCGCAATGCGCGCGGCTACGGTCCCGGCTACCTGATCACCGTGATCGTCGCGCAGGTGGTGCTTTCGGTGCTCGCCTCCGTCATCGTGATGTGGTTCTCGCGCCAGCGCGAGTTCCGGGCGGACGTCGGCGGGGCCGAACTCGCGGGGCGAGACAAGATGATCGCGGCGCTGCGGCGCCTGCGCGCGGGCTACGGCGAAGAGCCCCGTCTGCCGAGCGAGATGAACGCGTTCGGGATCTCCGGGCGCGTGGGCAGCGGCTTTGCCCAACTGCTCCGCAGCCATCCGCCGCTGGACGAGCGCATCGCGGCGCTGGAGGCGTCGGCCAGATGATGCTTGATATACGGCGCTGAGAGAGCAGGACGGATCGGGACGCAGTAGGAGCATCGGCAAGCGATGCGGTTCAGGGACTACTACGAGACGCTAGGAGTCGCACGTGGCGCGTCGCACGACGACATCAAGCGCGCGTACCGACGTCTCGCGCGCAAGTACCACCCGGATGTCTCCAAGGAGTCCGACGCCGAGGCACGGTTCAAGGAAGTCGGAGAAGCGTACGAGGTATTGAAGGACCCCGAGAAGCGGGCGGCTTACGACCGGTTCGGCAAGGACTGGGAGCACGGACAGGAGTTCCGGCCACCTCCCGGGTGGGAGCGACAGTTCGACTTCGGCGGAGGGTTCTCCGGCGACTCGGGCTTCAGCGACTTCTTCGAATCCCTGTTCGGGCGCGGCGGCTTCGCCGGTGCGCGCGGCCCGGGACAGGCCCGGGGTGGGGATCAGAGCGCCAGGATCGAGATCCCGCTCGAGGACGCCTATCACGGAGCGACCCGCAACATCAGCGTCAATGGCCGGACACTGAGTATCAGAATTCCAAGGGGGGTCGCGGAAGGGCAGCGTATTCGCCTGGGCGGTCAGGGCGGCGCCGGACCGGGCGGGGGACCGACGGGCGATCTGTACCTCACCGTCGCTCACGCCGCGCATCCGCTGTTCAGGACGGAGGGTCGCGACGTGCACCTCAAGCTGCCCCTCGCTCCCTGGGAGGCCGCCCTCGGGGCGACGGTTGCAGTGCCGACCCTCGGTGGCAAAGTCGATCTCAAGATTCCTCGTGGCTCACGGGCCGGCCGGTCGCTGCGGCTGAAAGGACGCGGGCTTCCCGGCCGGCCGGACGGTGACCAGTACGTCACCCTGGAGATCGTCACCCCGCCCGCGGATACCCCGGAGGCGGAGTCGCTGTACCGGAAGATGGGGGAATCGATGCGGTTCGATCCGAGGCCGGACTTTCCGACGTGACGGACGAAAATGGAGTGACTCGAGATGTCCGACGTTACGGTTATCGACCACCCTCTCGTGCAGCACAAGTTGTCCATCATGCGGCGCAAGGACACACCGACTGCGAAGTTCCGGCAGCTCCTGAACGAGATTTCGCTGCTGCTCGGATACGAAGTGACGCGCGATCTCGCCGTCGAGACGCGCACCATCAGCACCCCGCTCACGGAGATGCCGGCGCCGTTCCTCTCGGGGAAGAAGCTCGCGCTGATCTCCATCCTGCGCGCCGGCAACGGCCTGCTCGAAGGGATGCTCGATCTGGTGCCCTCGGCCCGCGTCGGCCACATCGGGCTCTACCGTGATCCAGAGACCCTCGTGGCGGTGGAGTATTACTTCAAGGTGCCGGACGACCTCGAAGACCGCCCGGTCATCATGCTCGATCCGATGCTCGCGACCGCGAACTCCGCCATCGCGGCGGTGACCCGAATCAAGGAAGCGGGGGCGAAAGACATCAAGATGGTCTGCCTGCTCACCTCCCCGGAGGGGACCGAAGCCTTCCACCAGGCGCACCCGGACGTTCCCGTCTATACCGCCGCCATCGATGTGCGCCTGAACGACCACGGCTACATCGTGCCCGGGCTCGGCGATGCGGGGGACCGTCTCTACGGAACGAAGTAGGGAGCGGATTGCGCGGGGCACCCGCGCGCTCCCGCCATCATCGCCGGAAGCGGGCCTCGTCGACGACCGATGCCGAACTGCAGGATGGTTCCGATGCACCTCATGCACGGAATCAGCGTGGTGTACATCGTGACCCGGGAATAGTCCGACTGTCGGCCCGTGACGCCCGGCGCGGACCGTTACGCGGCTCGGGCGCGAACCCGATGAACGATACCCATGAAGTTGTCGTAGATGCGGCGCGCATTGCGGTTGATCTCAGCCATGTGGGCCGCCGCGTCGGCCTCGAACGCAGCGAGCGCCCCTTCGCCCAGTGCCCGTTCCAGCGCCTGCTCGTACTCCGGGACATCGCTCCACTGCGGGACCGTGTCGCGGGTGATCTCGATGTGGTACTGGATGCTGAAGGCATGGTCGGCGAAGCCGAGCGCCTGCACCGCGCAGGCGGGAGACGCGGCCAGCGTCCGGGCGCCGGCCGGAGGACGCAGCACCTCCGCGCCGTGCCACTGGAGGCAGGAGTGCACCGCGGGCAGGCCCCGGAATATCGAGCTTGTGCGGCCGTCCTCGGTCAGGTCGACCTTCAGGATGCCGATCTCGGGGGTCCTCGCCGGACCGACCTCGCCGCCCAGCGCCTGGGCGAGAAGCTGATGGCCCAGACAGAACCCGAAGAACGGCATCTTCCTCTCGACGACCGCCTCGCGGATCGCCCGGCGCTCGGGTTCGAGCCACGGGTAGGCGTCTTCCTCCCACACGTCCATCGGGCCGCCCATGACCCAGAGCGCATCGTAGTCGCTCAGATCCGGAATCGACTCGCCTTCGTCGAGTTCGACCGCGTCCCATTCGATGCCGTCCTCACGCAGGAAGTCCCGGAACACTCCCGGGTGCTCGAGCGCGATGTGCTGAAAGACCAGGACTCTTGGCTTGGTGGCGGACATGGGATCCCTCCCGCAGTCATGACCGGTGCGCAGCGATGGTATCGGGTCCGGCCCGAGGCCGAAACGGTCGGCCGCGGAGGGATGCGCGGCACCCCAATCATGACCGTTTGGCCATGATGCCGGATTGGTGTCTTCGGCGGCCCGGTCTGCGGGGCGCCATGAGGGCTCGACCCGACAGCAGTTCCGCAGCAGGGGCGGTCGGAATCAATCGTCCGGCGTCGGAGACCCGGACCCGACGGATGTCAGGAACTCGCGAATCGCGGGCCAATACCCGGAATGGGTATGGATGTCGTTGTGATCCGCCTCCGGAACGAGCACCCACCGTTTCGGGCCGGCCCAGGCATCGTGCAGACGCCGCGAGTACTCGGGGGGGATGAGTCCGTCACGCGCACCCGCGAGCACCAGGAGTGATGCTTCGATGTCCGCGGCATGCGTCAGGGAGTCGAAGGGGTGCTTCAGCAGCAGTGACACCGGGAAGATCGGATACTGCTTCCGAGCGATACTGCGCAGGCTGTCGAACGGGGAGACGAGCACCACAGCGCGCACCGGCCGGCGCGCGGCGAGCTGAACCGCGACCCCGCTGCCGAGACTGCGCCCGAAGACCACGATGCGATCCGGGTCGATGCCCTTGCGTTTCGCGATCCAGTCGTGGATGGCGAGCGCGTCCGCGGTGAGCGCCTCTTCGCTCGGACGCCCCTCGCTCAGCCCGAAGCCTCGATAGTTGACGGCCGCGAACGACCACGGCTCGAGCATCGACGCATCATGCATCTGTCCGGACACCTCCTCCGCGTTGCCGCCGAAGTAGATCACCAGACCTCGCGGCTCCTTCTCGCGCGGGGGGTGCCGGAGCCAGCCGTGCAGCCTGACACCGTCGTACGCCGTGATATGGATCTCGGTCGTGTCCGGCAGGAGGCCAGCCGCGTGCCGATCGCCGTCCGCGAGCGGTGGAGTCAGAAAAATGAGCTGCTCCTGAAGCAGGTAGAGCACCGCGCACAGCCCGACGTAAATCGCGAGCCCGATGCCCAGCAGCGGCAGCAACGTGCCCTTCATCATCGCTACACAGTAGTATCGGGTGCGCACGTCAGCAACCGTCGAACCCACATTCACGCACATCCGGAAGACTGCCCATGCCCACGTTCGACCTTGTCATCCGTGGCGGCACTGTCGTCACCGCCGCCGACACCTTCGCCGCCGATGTCGGGATCCGCGACGGCCGAGTCGCAGCGCTGGCGCTGGATCTCGGCGAAGGCCGGGAGGAGATCGACGCCACCGGCAAGCTCGTGCTGCCGGGCGGAATCGACAGCCACTGCCACATCGAGCAACAGTCGGCCAGCGGAATCCTGTGCGCGGACGACTTCCATTCCGGCTCGGTCTCCGCCGCGTTCGGGGGCACCACCACCATCATCCCCTTCGCCGCCCAGCACCGCGGTCAGTCGTTGCGCGAGGTGGTCGAGAACTACCACGCCTGCGCGGGTCCCAAGGCGGTCGTGGACTACGCCTTCCACCTCATCATCTCCGACCCTACCGCGCAGGTTCTCGGTCAGGAGCTTCCCGCCCTCATCGAGGACGGCTACACCTCGTTCAAGGTGTACATGACCTACGACCTGCTCCAGCTCGACGACTACCAGATGCTCGACGTGCTCTCGCTCGCGCGGCGCGAGGGCGCGATGACCATGGTCCACGCCGAGAACCACGACATGATCCGGTGGCTCACCGACCGCCTCCTCGCCGGCGGTCACCGGGCGCCGAAGTACCACGCGGTCAGCCATGCGCGCGTGGCGGAGAGCGAGGCGACAAGCCGGGCCATCGACCTTGCGCGGCTGGTCGACGTCCCGATGCTCATCGTCCACGTGTCCGCGGCCGAGGCGATCGACGCCATCCGCCGGGCGCAGGATCTCGGGCTGCGCATCTACGGCGAGACCTGCCCGCAGTACCTGTTCCTGACCGCCGCCGACCTCGACCGCGACGGCATGGAGGGGGCGAAGTTCTGCTGCAGCCCGCCCCCGCGCGACGCCGCGAACCAGGAGCACGTATGGCGCGGAATCGCGAACGGCACGTTCCAGGTGTTCTCCTCCGACCATGCGCCGTACCGCTTCGACGCAAGCGGAAAGCTCGCGGGCGGTCCCGACGCCTCGTTCAAGGGGATCGCCAACGGCGTGCCGGGCATCGAGTTGCGCCTGCCGCTGCTCTTCTCCGAGGGGGTCGGCGCCGGCCGGCTCGACCTCAACCGCTTCGTGGCTCTGGCCTCCACCAACGCGGCGCGTCTCTACGGCCTGTATCCGCGCAAGGGCACCATCGCCATCGGCTCCGACGCGGACCTCGCCATCTGGGACCCGGACCGCGAGGTCACGGTCACCTGGGACGCCCTGCACGACAACGTCGGATATACCCCCTACGAGGGCCGGCGCATCAAGGGATGGCCGGTAACCGTGCTGTCCCGCGGTCGCCGGGTCGTGGACGGCGGCGAGCTGCTCGTCGAGCGTGGGAGCGGAGCCTTCCTGCGCTGCGAACGCCCCGAGGCCGCACAGCCCCTCGGCCGCCGGGTGCCGGAGATGGACCCGGCGACGAACTTCGGGGCGGTGATCTGACCCGGAGACGTCTCCACGCTTGCAGCCAATCCGGGTTCCCCGAGAGACGCCCCCGGGCCCGCATTTCTCACAAGCCCTTGAATCGGAACCATGCAAGCCTGAGCGGCTCTCCGGTCCCGGCTGCGAGGTGATGCGGATACGGACGGTATCGTTGGCCGGAGGAGCTATGGCTCCCGCTACCCCGGGGTCTCGTCGAAGCGCGGCAGATCGCCGGTGATCTCGTGCCAGGGCGCCTTCGACGCCACGAAGATGTGATTGTCGGCACCACGCTGCGGGTCGTCGTCCAGCGAGCCGAAGGGGATCACCGCGATGCCGCGCTCGGGGTCGCGCCGCGGCATTCCCGAGCCGCAGGTGGGACAGAACACCTGACTGAAGTAGCGGGCCTGCGGAGGTCGGTAGGTCCGAAGGGTGTCCTCGCCGCGGGTATAGGACACGTCCTCCACCGCGGTGAATCCGTTGGTGGTGTGCGCCGCCGCGCGCGCCTTGCGACAGCGCGAGCAGTGACAGTTGTGCACCCTTCGGATCGGTCCGGTGACCTCGTAGGCGGTGCTTCCGCACAGGCAGCTTCCACGCAGCACGCCGTCGGAGGACGGGGGCGCGTCCGGGCGGTCGACCTGCGGTCCGCCGCCGCCCTCGAGGGCGTCATACTGCGGCAGCGCATCGGTGATCGAATGCCACGGGGCCTTCCATTTCACGTAGATGTGCCCGCCCACGCGCAGGCCCGGATCGTCGTCGAGGGTCCCCGCCGGGATATCGATCTCGCCTTCGGACGCCGAATGCGGGACCACCGAGCCGCAGCGCGAACAGAAGGCGCGGACGATTCCGGGCGAGGATTCGTACCGGGTGATGGCCTCCTCTCCCCGGTCGAAGCGGAAGCGTGCGCCGCTCCCGATCGCGTAGGTCGCGAACGGCGCACCGTGGGCCTTGCGACACATCCGGCAGTGACAGTGAGTCATCCGGTCGAACGCGCCGTCGAACGACCAGCGCACGGTGCCGCACAGACAGCTTCCACGGATCATTACGGCGTCTCCCGTATCAAGGGGGTGGTCCGAAGCAACTTGGCGATCCGAGATGACCCGAGGTGGCCCGGAGCAGCCCGAGGCAGCCCGAGGCAGTTCGGAGGCGACCGGAGGGTTCGGGGGTCTTTCGGGCAATGTCCGAGGGGGACGATCCGCCACTCGAAGCGATCAAGTCGCCACGGGCGTTCATGCGCACCCGTCCCAGGCGAGGAAGTTGGAGAGCAACGCGAGACCGGCGCGCTGGCTCTTCTCCGGATGGAACTGCACCGCGAGGAGCCGATCACCGGCGACGGCGGCCGTGAACTCCGAGCCGTACTCGCTCGTGCCGGCGACGACCCCGGAGTCGTCGGGACAGACGTGGTAGCTGTGCACGAAGTAGAAGCGCTCGGCGTCGTCGATGCCTCGCCACAGCGGGTGGTCCATCCGCTGGCGTACCCGGTTCCACCCCATGTGCGGCACCTTGAGACGCCGTCCTTGCGCGTCGACCGCATCCGCGGGGAAGCGGACCGCACCGCCCGCAAGCCACCCGAGCCCCGGAGTGTCCGGGGCCTCGTCGCTCGTCTCGAACAGCACTTGCAGGCCCATGCAGATCCCGAGCACCGGCTTCGCCCCGAGGCACGCCCGCATCGGGTCCAGAAGCCCGTGGGCACCGAGCTCGGCCATGCAGTCGCGCATCGCGCCCTGGCCTGGAAACACGATCCGGTCCGCGTTCTCGATCTCCCGGGCATCGTCCGTCACCCGGACGTCGACGCGCCCCGCCGCGACGTGCTCGACTGCCTTGGACACCGAGCGAAGGTTGCCCATGCCGTAGTCGACCACGGCGACAGTCTCCCTCACAGCACGCCCTTGGTTGACGGCACGGTTGCGCCGATCCGGTTATCGGGCGCCGCCGCCATGCGGAGCGCGCGGCCGAACGCCTTGAAGATCGTCTCCGCGATGTGGTGGGCATTGACGCCCTGCAGCGAGTCGACGTGCACGGTAGCCGCGGCCGCATTGGCGAACCCCTGGAAGAATTCGCGGAGGAGGTCCACATCGAAGGCGCCGATCCGGGCGCGCGGACAGGTCACCCGATAGAACAGTCCGGGCCGTCCGGAGAAGTCGATGACGACGCGGGAGAGTGCCTCGTCGAGTGGCACGTACGCGTGTCCGTAGCGGGCGATGCCGCGCTTGTCGCCGAGCGCTTTCGCGACGGCCTGTCCGAGCACGATGCCCGTATCCTCGACGGTGTGGTGATCGTCAACCGCGAGGTCACCCTCGGCGCGCACGTCGAGGTCGATCACCCCGTGCCGGGCAACCTGCTCCAGCATGTGCTCGAAGAAGGGAATGCCGGTGGCGAGATGCGCGGCGCCGGTGCCGTCGAGCCCGACGGTGACCGCGATGCGGGTCTCGCGCGTATCGCGGTTGATGGTGGCGGTGCGGGAAGTCACGAGGGAACGGGTCCGTAGGAGGGGGACAGGCCGCATAGCATAACGAGCGCCACAACGTGTATAAACTGATCGCGGCGGCGCCAACGCCCGCGGATGCTCCGAGAGACCATCCCACGGCGCGGTTCCGGCGAGGCTTCGACCTCCGGAGCGTCGCATTGGAAAGGTTCGGGGAAGGATTTCGAGCGCATGCTTCGGCCCGGCGGGGCTTGGCGGTCGTGGCGTGAATCTCGCACGGAGGATACCGACCGCATGCATCCCTCCATCCGTCGCGGCCTCCGCGCCCTGCTCCTCGCGCTGCCGGTCGTCCTGGCCGGATGTGCCAGAACGAGCACGGCGCCGGTCGACGAAAACACGATCGAGATCACCGTGCACGTGCCCGCGATCTGCGACGCAAGGCACGCCGAGCGCATCGCGCTCCATCACGCCGCGGTGGAGACCATCCGGCGCGGCTTCGACGACTACATCGTGGTCGGGACGGTCGGGGGCAACCATGCGATCAGCGTCGGGCCCGCGACTGCGCGCACGATGCTGTACCGGGACGGCGAGAGGACGCTCTTCTCGGACGACGCCCCCCTTCTCGGACACCATCGGCTGCTGGCGGTCCGAATGTTCCGGGCCGGCGAGGGCGATGGTGCCGCGTCCGTGTCCGCCCGGGCGGTGCTGGGCAACGAGTGGGAAGCGATCGCAGCGGAGGGCGCATCCAATACCTGCTTCGGTATCGGCGGTTGACCGATGTCGGTGAGCCTGGGCCAAACCTGACGCGCGCGTCGCTCGTCCACCGGATCATGTCCGACGCAGCCGCCAGCACTCTTCGTCACCGGCCTCGCCGATCTGTTTCGCCCCTCGGTCGAATTCGCGGTGGTCAGGCGGCTCGAGGACGCAGGCTGCGTGGTGAGCGCGCCCGCATAATCACCGCTTTTTTCCGACCTCGAACGCTGCGCCTATAATTCTCCGTCGACTGGCCCGCGACCGGTGCCATGCCGCCGCGGACCGGAGCCGTCGCCCCACCCGGGAGAACGCAACCATGCTCGACGACATGACCGCGATGCCCGAACTTCCCGCCATGGACCGGCCCATCACCGCAGAGCCGAGGACCTCGTTCACCCTGCCCTCGGGGTACTACACGGATCCGGCGGTCTACGAGCGCGAGAAGGAGGCCGTCTTCTACCGCACGTGGCAGTACGTTGCGCACCGGTCCGCCTTCGCCGAGCCGGGCGACTACGTGACGCTCCCGATCTGCGATCAGAACATCTTCGTCATCAAGGGCGGGGATGGTGTGCTCCGCGCTTTCTACAACGTGTGCCGCCACCGCGGGCACGAACTCCTGAGCGAGCCCCGCGGCAACGTGGCGTCGGCGATCGTCTGCCCCTACCACGCGTGGACCTTCGAACGCGAGGGCGGATTGCGCGCGGCCCGCTTCTCGTCGAAGCGGCCGGGCTTCGACAAGGCGGATTTCGGACTGCGCCCGATCCGGCTGGAGCTGTTCTGCGACTGCGTCTTCGTCAACCTCGATGACGACGCGCAGAGCCTCGCGGACCTCGCGGGGGAGATGGAGACCGATCTCCGCCGGCGCGTACCCTGGCTCGGCGACCTGAGGATGCACCCTCATCCCATCCACATTCTGGGCGATGCGCGCCAGCACGCGGGATGGAAGGTCGTGGTCGACAACTACGTCGAGTGCTATCACTGCCGCCACGCGCACCCCGATTTCGCATCGATCATCTCGATGGACGACTACCAGGTCGACGTCGGCCCGATCTGGTCGCGCCAACTGGGGCCGCAGACCCGGCCGGTCAACTTGGCCTACGAATTCGATCCCGACGAGGGCTACCCGGGCGCAATGTTCTGGTACCTGTGGCCGAATACCACGTTCAACCTCTTTCCCGGCTCGAACGAGCTGGCCGTGTACCGGATCCGCCCGATCGATCACGAGTGGACAAGCTTCGAGGGCGATGTCCTCACCACCGATGGCCGCACCCACGAGGCCCGCACCACCTACACCGCCAACGTGCTCGCACCGGAGGACATCGCGCTGTGCGAGAGCGTGCAGCGAGGCCTGAAGTCGAAGGGTTACGACCAGGGTCCGATCATGGCCGGCGACGTCCCGACCGGCGAAAACGAGTACGCCATCCATCACTTCCACCGGTTGGTGCACGAGGCGCTGACCGGCCACGCCTCCACCCGTATCGAGTCACGCTGAGGAGAGACCCGCATGGCAGCGAAGCAGAAGAAAGTGATCATCACGTGTGCGGCGACCGGCTCGATCCACACTCCCACAATGTCCCCGCACCTGCCGTTGACGCCCTCGGAGATCGCGGAGCAGTCGATCGAGGCGGCCGAGGCCGGTGCCGCCATCATCCATCTCCACGCCCGCAACCCCGAGGACGGCAGCCCGACCCCGAGTCCCGACGTGTTCATGGAGTTCCTGCCCCGCATCAAGCAAAGCTGCAAGTCGGTCATCAACATCACCACCGGCGGTGGGCACGGAATGACACTGGAGGAACGGCTCGCGGGCGCAATGCGGACGAAACCGGAGATGAGTTCGCTCAACATGGGCTCGATGAACTTCGGGCTCTACCCGATGCTCGACCGCTACCCCGAGTTCAAGCACGAATGGGAGCGCAAGCATCTGGAGAACAGCCGCGATTTCATCTTCCGGAACACCTTCAAGGACATCGAGCACATCCTGCGCGATCTGGGGGAGGCGCACGGCACCCGCTTCGAGTTCGAGTGCTATGACGTCGGGCACCTCTACAACCTCGCTCACTTCCTCGACCGCGGGCTGGTCCGGCCGCCGCTGTTCGTGCAGACCATCTTCGGCATCCTTGGCGGCATCGGCGCGGACCAGGAAAACCTCATGCACATGAAGCGGATCGCGGACAAGCTCTTCGGCGAGGACTACTACTGGAGCGTGCTCGCGGCCGGGCGTCACCAGCTCGGGTTCGTGACCATGAGCGCGATCATGGGCGGCAACATCCGCGTCGGCCTCGAAGACAGCCTGTATGCAGGCAAGGGCCGCCTCGCGAAGTCGAACGCGGAGCAGGTCCGAATCGTGCGCTCCATCGTCGAGAACCTCTCCCTGGAGGTCGCGACCGCAGACGAGGCGCGCGAGATGCTCGCGCTCAAGGGAGGCGACGCGGTCGGGTTCTAAGCCCGGATGGCTCCGGTTCAAGGGCTTGTGAGAAACGCGACCGAATGCTTGCTTCCTTCACATACGCCTTGAGGCGCATTTCTCACCAGTGCTCGGCTGCAGGGGCGGATCTGAACCGACGCGGGTTATTCCCCTCCCGCCTGCGCGTTGGAGACAAAGCCGACGGACGCGCGCAGGTTCCGACCAACGGTGCGGACCTGGTCGAAAAGGTCTTCGTCGAACCAGGCTCGCAGCGTCGGGGGCATCGCGCGCTCGCGCTCGGTGTCGATGGCGATGGTCACGGTCATGCCCGCCCGTAGTGGAGCGCCGCTCGGCGTCTGCTCCACGTCGATCAGCACCGGGACGCGCTGTACCACCTTCACCCAGTTACCCGTCGCGTTCTGCGGTGGGAGCACGGAGAATTCCGCCCCGGTCGCGGGTGCAATGGCGCTGACGGTCGCCGACCACTCGACGCCGGGGTAGGCGTCGACGGTCACCGAGGCTGACTGTCCTTCCAGCACGTGAGTGAGCTGTGTCTCCTTGAGATTGGCCTCGACCCACACCTTTCCGTTCTCGATGATGGTGAAGACCGCGCCGCCCTCCTCCACGTACTCCCCCGGCTGCAGCTTCATGTTGCTGACAGTCCCGTCGACCGACGCCTCGACCCATGTGTCGGCGAGCGCCATCGCGGCCGCGTCGCGCTCGGTGCGCGCCCGCAGGAAGCTCGGATGGGCCGCGGCCTCGATGTCCGGGTCACCCCCGAGACTCTGCCGTACGCCCTGAACCCGCTGGCGCAGTACCCGCACCTGCCGTTTGGCGAACTGGAGGTCGTGCGCGGCCTCGTCGTAGGCCTGCTCGCTCGCCAGCCTGCGCTCCTTCAGTGTCTGTTGCCGTGCGAGTTGCCGGGTGAGGAACGTGACCCGTTCCTCCTCCGCCGCCACCGCGGCCACTGCTTCGTGGTAATCGGCGCGCAGCTCTTCGACCTGCGTGCGTACCAGCTCCAATTCCGCCTCAGCGCGCTCGAGCGCGATCTTGAACGGCCCCTGGTCGAGCCGGAACAGAACCTGCCCCTTGCGCACCAGAGCGTGATCGTCGACCCCGACCCACTCGACCCGTCCGGACACATCGGCGCTGACCGTAATGACGTTCGACTTGATGTAGGCGTTCTCGGTGGTGACGTACCGGCCGCTTTCGGCGTAGATGTAGACGCCGACGACGACCGCGGCGAGCGGCACCACCACCAGCAGCACCGTGCGCAGCGCGAGACGGCTAATCCTTCTCGCGATTCGCGAGGCGGCGCTCATGCCTTGCGCCGGTGCTTCGGAGATCGGGGGGGCGATGGTAGGGCCGATAGTGGGGTCGGTGGCGGAGTCGGCGCCCCGGCCGACCCCTGGCCGTTCAGCACCAGGAGGTTCGACTTGATGGCGAGCAGCACGTCGACGAACGCTTCCTGTTCACCGGGCGCCAGACCGGACATCGCGTCGCTTCGCAGGCCTGCGGCGATGGCGCGCATCTCGCGCATCACCGGGACGACCTCGTTGGTCAGTCGAACCCGTTTCGCGCGCCGGTCCCGACGGCAGGGCTCGCGACGCACCCAGCCGTTCGCCTCCAGCCGGTCGAGGAGCCGCCCGAGCGACGCCCGCTCGATGTCGAGCGTCTCCGCCAGCTCGCTCTGCGTCAGGCCATCGTTGCGATAGAGGTTGGTGATGACCCACCACTGGGATCGGGTGAGCCCGAGTCGCTTGACCCGCCGGTCGTAATTGGTGCGCATCAGCCTCGCGATGTCGTGCACCAGGAAGCCGAAGTTGCGCTCGACATTTTCCCGTTTCATGGGGATGAATTTAGTTGTCTGGCTGACAATATGCAAACATAATGTATGTCATGCGACAATAAGTTATCCTGCAAAGGCGGCTTGACGCACGACGGTTTCCCGAGAACGCCGAGGGTGCCGCTCCATTGCGTGTCGACCCGGAACGCAGCCGCATCAACCCGTTGAAATCGGTGCCATCGGGGGAGGTGGGCGCCCCCGACCACGGATGGGAGCGAAGGGATGAACGCAATCGACTTGAAGGGGCGGAGCGCCATCGTGACCGGCGGCGCCCAGGGTATCGGACGGGCCATCACCGAACGGCTGCTCGCATCCGGGGCGGCGGTCGCGCTCTGGGATCGGGACGCGGAACTGCTGGCCGGAACCGCCCGGCAGCTCGCGGACCGGGGCGAGGTCAGCACCGCAACGGTAGACGTGACGGACGCCGAGGGCGTCGCCGGCGCCTTCGCCGCCACCGCCGAACGGCACGGCGGCGTCGATATCATGGTCAACAACGCGGGCATCGCGGGGCCGACGGTGCCGTCGTGGGAGTACCCCCTAAACGAATGGCGCGCCGTTGTCGATGTCGACCTGAACGGGGTCTACTACTGCTGCCGCGCCGCGCTGCCGCACATGATCGTGCGCGGCTACGGGCGCATCGTGAACGTCGCATCCATCGCCGGGAAGGAGGGCAACCCGAACGCGGCCGCTTACAGCGCCGCCAAGGCGGGAGTCATCGCACTCACGAAGTCGCTCGCGAAGGAGACCGCGGACCGGAACATCGCGGTGAACTGCATCACTCCGGCTGCGGCAAAAACCCGGATCTTCGACCAGATCAGCCAGACCCACATCGACTACATGCTTTCGAAGATTCCGCGCGGCCGATTCCTTGCCGTCGAAGAGGCTGCCGCCATGGTCGCGTGGATGGCTTCGGAGGAGAATTCGTTCACCACCGGCGCAGTGTTCGACCTGAGCGGCGGCCGGGCGACATACTGAATCTTCTCGTGCGCCTACGAATGATCGAGCTTCAGGACTACAACGAAGGGGATTGAAGCCGTATGTCGGAGGCTTCCTCTCGGCCGGCGCCGAGAATACGATAGCCGCATGACTCGTTCGGCCCCCATACCTTTCGACACGCATCGGTTCGTCAGACGCCTCACCGACGAGGGCATGCCGACCGGTCAGGCCGAAGTGCTTGCAGAGGAGCAGATCTCGCTGCTCAACTCCAATCTCGCCACCAAACAGGATTTGGCCAACTCCGCCACCAAGCGGGATTTAGCCAACTTCGCCACCAAGCAGGACCTGGCCAACTTCGCCACCAAAGAGGACCTGGCCAACTTCGCCACCAAGCAGGATTTGGCCGGCTTCGCCACCAAGCAGGACTTGGCCGACTTCACCGCCAAGCAGAATTTGGCCAACCTCGCCATGAACAAAGCCGTGGCCAAGTGCGCCACGAAGGAGGACCTCGCCGGACTGGAGCAGCGTGTCAATGTCGTGGCCGAGGATGTCGCCGTCCTCAAGTCCGACGTCCGCACGCTAAAATGGATCGTTGCCGGCGTCGGCTTCGGAATGCTGACCGTGCTGCTGGGCGTATCGTCGCTGATGCTGAAGATTTTCCAGACCGTCTGACCACCCGGCTCGCCGAAACAGCGGCCGCCGGCCACACCACTCTCGGGAGAAACGAAAGTGAAGGTTCTTGTCACCGGCGGGACCGGCTTTCTCGGCCACCGTCTCGTATCGGCATTGCTCCAGCGCGGCGCGATCTGCGGGGCCGATGGCGCCGAACACGAGATCGAGCGCATCATCGTCAGCGATATCGGACCCGGAGTGATACCGCTGCCCGACGATCCGCGCATCGACCTGCGGCTCGGCGACTTCAGCGAGCCGGGCGCCGCAGAGTCCCTCGTCGACGCCGACACCGGCGCCATCTTCCACCTCGCCGCGGTGGTCAGCGGCGAGGCCGAGCAGAACTTCGAACTCGGCATGCGGATCAACTTCCACGCTTCGGTGCGATTGCTGGATGCCATCCGCGCCCGCGGCCACTGCCCGCGGCTCGTGTTCACCAGCAGCGTCGCCGCATACGGCGGCGACATGCCGGAGGTTATCGAGGATTCGACGATCCTCACCCCCCAGACCTCGTACGGATCGCAGAAGGCGGCGGTTGAGCTCCTGCTCGGCGACTACAGCCGCAAGGGGTTTGTCGATGGTCGCGCCCTGCGTCTGCCGACGGTGGTGGTACGCCCCGGCAAGGCGAACGCGGCCGCCTCTTCCTTCGCGAGCGCGATCATCCGCGAGCCGCTGGAAGGGCGCGGGTACACCTGTCCGGTCACGGAGGAAACCGGGGTGTGGCTGCTCTCGCCACGGCGCGTCATCGAGAGCTTCATCCATGCCGCCACCCTCCCACCGGAGGCCTTCGGCATGAGCCGGGCGCTAGCGTTGCCCGGGATGACGGTCACGGTCGGGGAGATGGTCGCGGGACTGCGCGAAGTAGCGGGAGACCGCGTCGCCGAGCGGCTCAAGTTCGAGCGCAACCCGTTCATCGAGCGGATCGTCTACGGCTGGGCGACGAAATTCCGGCCCGAGCGCGCGCTTGCGCTCGGCTTCGCCCCGGACGAGGACTTCCGATCCGTCGTCGAAGCCTTCGTCGAGGACGACCTGGGCGGGAGCTACGTCCAGTGAGCGCGGCGGGGCAGGGACGGCTCGCCGGCAAACGAGCGCTGGTGACGGCAGCGGCGCAGAGCATCGGGGAGGCGATCGCCCACGCCTTCGCCGGCGCCGGCGCGCAGGTGCTCGCCAGCGATGTGAACGGGGAGACGCTGTCGGCCCTCGATTCGGTGGACGGTATCGAAACCCGCGTGGTCGATGTGCTCGACCCGACTGCCGTGACTGAGTGCGTCGAGGCGTCGGGGCCGTTCGACGTGCTGGCGAGCTGTGCCGGATTCGTGCACCACGGCACTATCCTCGACTGCGACGAGGACGCGTGGGACTTCTCATTCCAGCTCAACGTGAAGGCGACCTACCGGGTGGTCCGTGCGGTGCTGCCGGGAATGATCGGACGTGGTGGCGGATCGATCGTGTGCATCGCGTCGGTGGCGTCGAGTGTGAAGGGGGTCCCGGTACGCTGCGTGTACGGCACTTCCAAGACAGCGGTCATCGGACTCGCCAAATCGGTCGCCGCCGACTTCATCACGCAGAAGGTGCGCTGCAACGCCATCTGTCCCGGCACGGTGCAATCGCCCTCGCTCGACGGGCGGATCACGGCTCGGGGTGGTGGCCCCGAGGTCCGGCAGGCGTTCATCGATCGCCAGCCGATGGCGCGCCTTGGCACCGCAGACGAAATGGCGGCGCTTGCTCTCCATCTCGCGAGTGACGAGTCCGCATTCACCATCGGCCAGACGTTCATCGCCGACGGCGGCATGACCCTTTGATATCCAGCCCGGAGGCATCCATCCCGGGACCTGCGAGCGGGCCGGCAGCGCGTTCCCGGATGCCCGGGCACATCACGACACACCGACGAGAGGGTACTTCATGAAGCTTGTCAGATACGGCCAGTCGGGCGCCGAGAAGCCCGGTCTCATCGATTCCGACGGCGCCGTGCGCGATCTGTCCAGGCACGTCGGGGACATCGACGGCTCGACGCTCTCGCCCGAAGGCCTGGCGGGTCTCGCGGCCATCGATTTTGCGTCGTTGCCGGTGGTCGCGGCCGGGACCCGGCTCGGCTGCCCGGTGGCGAACGTCGGCAAGCTGCTGTGCATCGGGCTCAACTACACCGATCACGCCGAGGAGACCGGCCAGCCCATTCCCTACGAGCCGGTCCTGTTCATGAAGGCGACCACCGCCATCTGCGGGCCGAACGACAAGGTGGTGCTACCCCGGGACTCGGTCAAAAGCGACTGGGAGGTCGAGCTGGGGATCGTCATCGGGTCGCGCGCGAGCTACGTCGAAGAGGACGATGCCCTCGACCATGTGGCCGGGTACTGCCTGGTCAACGACGTCTCCGAGCGCCAGTTCCAACTCGAGGGCACCGGCCAGTGGGTGAAGGGCAAGAGCGCCGACACGTTCGCGCCCATCGGACCCTGGGTCGCGACCAGGGACGAGATCCCCGACTCCGGTGCCCTCGACATGTGGCTCGAGGTCGACGGACACCGCTATCAGAACGGCAACACCCGCACCATGATCTTCGGCGCGAAGACGATCGTGAGCTACGTGAGCCGTCACATGACCCTGATGCCGGGCGACATCATCCCCACCGGAACCCCCCCCGGAGTGGGCGCCGGCCAGAAACCACCGGTGTTCCTCAAGCCCGGCAACGTCATGCGACTCGGCATCACCGGCCTCGGCGAGCAGCGCCAGGAGGTTGTGGCGTATCCCGGTTGACGGACGACCGGCAGCCCTCCAGGGCCCTGAGGCGCGCTGATGCGGCTTGAAGCAGCCGCGACGGCATCGCTCCTGCGGAGGCGGGCACCCACGAAAACCGAGATGATGGCATAGCGACTTCCATACGAGCGGGAACCAACGGGTATCGACGCCGGCCGCGCCGAGCCCGAGGGTTCATCACCCGGAGACGAGCAATGACCACGAAAAAAAACTCCCGCCGCAGCGTCGAGTGGTTCGGCAAGGACGGAAAGGACGGCTTCCACCACCGAAGCTGGATGAAGAACCAGGGCCTGCCCCACCACCTGTTCGACGGCCGCCCGGTGATCGGCATCTGCAACACCTGGTCGGAGCTCACCCCGTGCAACGCCCACTTCCGGGTGCTGGCCGAGCGGGTCAAGCGCGGCGTGTACGAGATGGGCGGCTTCCCGCTCGAATTCCCGGTGATGTCCCTCGGTGAGACCCTGATGCGGCCATCGACAATGCTCTACCGCAACCTCGTGAGCATGGACGTCGAGGAGTCCATTCGCGCCAACCCGCTCGACGGCGTGGTGCTGCTCGTCGGCTGCGACAAGACCACGCCGGCGCTGCTCATGGGCGCGGCGAGCTGCGACCTGCCGACCATCGTGGTCTCCGGCGGCCCGATGCTCAACGGGCGGTTCCGGGAGGAGCAGATCGGATCCGGGACCCATGTGTGGAAGTTCGAGGACATGGTGCGTGCAGGCGACATGTCGATGCGCGAATTCATGGACGCCGAGGCATGCATGTCCCGTTCGGTCGGCCACTGCATGACGATGGGCACGGCGTCGACGATGGCAAGCATGTCGGAATCGTTGGGCATCGCGCTGCCGACCAACGCCGCCATCCCCGCCGCCGACTCGCGCCGCAATGTGCTCGCCCACATGGCGGGCCGGCGGATCGTGGAGATGGTGGAGGAGGATCTCGTCATGTCGAAGATCCTCACCCGCGAGGCGTTCGAAAACGCGGTGCGCACCAACGGCGCCATCGGCGGCTCCACCAACGCGGTGGTGCACTTGCTGGCGGTGGCGGGGCGGCTCGGGGTCGATCTCTCCCTCGACGACTGGGACACGCTGGGGCGCGAGGTGCCGTGCATCGTGAACCTCATGCCGTCCGGCAAGTATCTGATGGAGGATTTCTACTACGCGGGCGGACTACCGACCGTACACCGGGAACTCGGCGAGGTCGGGTTTCTCCACAAGAATGCGCTTACTGCGAACGGCCATACCCTGTGGGAGAACGTCAAGGACGCAGAGTGCTGGAACCGGGACGTGATCTTCCCCCTGTCCGAGCCGTTCAAGGCGCGGGGCGGCATCGCGGTGCTGCGCGGCAACCTCGCCCCGCAGGGCGCGATCCTGAAACCGTCGGCGGCTACCGAGGCCCTGATGCGCCACCGCGGGAAGGCGGTGGTGTTCGAGGACATCGACGACTACAAGGCCCGCATCGACGACCCGGATCTCACCGTGGACGAGACCTGCGTGCTGGTGCTCAAGGGCTGCGGGCCGAAGGGATATCCGGGCTTCCCGGAGACCGGCAACATGGGACTGCCCGCGAAGCTGCTCCGGCAGGGCGTCTCCGACATGGTGCGGATCTCCGATGCGCGCATGTCCGGCACCGCGTTCGGCACCGTGGTGCTGCACACCGCCCCGGAGGCCGCGGCCGGCGGCCCCCTCGCCCTGGTGCGCGACGGCGACGAGATCGAACTCGACGTCCCCGCCCGCCGGCTCGTCCTGCACGTCTCCGACGAAGAGCTCACGAAGCGCCGCGCCGAGTGGCAGTCGCCGAAGCCCCATTCCGAACGCGGCTACCTGAAGCTCTACCTCGACCACGTGATGCAGGCCGACACCGGCGCGGATCTCGACATCCTCACCGGCGGCAGCGGAGCGGAAGTACCACGGGAGAGTCACTGAGGCTTGGTCGCTCGCGAAAATGCCGCGGACTGAAGTTCGGCCGGCTCCATCGGTACTCTGACCATTTCTCTTATGCTAAATGCAGCGCGCAATGCTTTCCGGATGCCTCGCCCAATCAAGATCACAGGGCGAACATCAACGATCACGAATGCCTTCGTCAATTCAATCATTCCTGTTGTTGAACCGACCGACGATGAGATTCTGTCCGTACTACGGGTGCTCGATATAGATGCGGCAGATGTCCAATGCGCATACTGCGGTGATCCATCAACTGAGTGGGATCATTTGGAACCTGTTGTCTCCGGAAAGCGCCCGACGGGTTACATCTCTGAAATCGCAAATCTTGTCCCAGCGTGCGGAAAGTGTAACCAATCGAAGAGTGGACGACGTTGGAGAGAATGGATCGAAGGACCGGCAGCTCTCTCTCCGAAAACGCGTGGGATCCAAGATCTGAAAGCGAGAATTAAACATCTAGAATACTTCGAGAAGATCTATTCTCGTCATATCATTGACTTCGAAGCGATGGTTCCGCCAGATCTTTGGGCCACTCACTGGCACAATCACGATGAGTTGCACCGAATGATGCGCACGAGTCAGGAAATCGCCGAAAAAGTTAGGAATGCTGCCAGACATGCAATCCAAATCTAAGGAGGTATTCTAGCCAATGGCTAACCCGATACGCGGCTTGTCTGCAGCTTGACTTGGCCGTTAGACAGCATCGTGCGCATATGCGGCAGCCACAGGCAATTCAAGCATCCAATGAAGTGGGGGCGGTGGGGGTTGGTAACTGTGACTGGACATTCAGGTTATGATCTTGCCGTTGGTGCTCTCGACAACATTCTTCGACAAGCGAGATAAAGAGATGAAATATTTGATTGTTGTAGAAACGCACCGTTTCAACAGATGTCGCTGACGCGGGGCGGTCGAGCTTGGTCGCTAATCGGCCACCTGATCTCGAAGAAAATGAGCTGGAGGACCTACCGATGTCCATGGGAGGAGCGAATATGATCCGAGATACTTCGGAACTCCGGGAGATACTCGATAGGCTGAGCCCGAAGCAGAAGGCTGAACTGGCACGAACACTAATCGATTCTTTGGATAAGCACCTGGATGACGACGTTGAGCAGCTATGGCTTGATGAAGCGGCTCGGCGATACGAGGCGTATCGGTGCGGCGAGATACCTTCGCGTTCGGCAGTGGAAGTATTCGCACGAACTCGCGCGCGACTCCGGCGGTGAATCTCCGTTTCCTTGATAAGGCCGAAGAGGAAATGACGGTGGCGGCTCGAATCTACGAAGATCAAGCGGCAGGACTCGGTGAGCGATTTCTGGACGAAGTGGAAGGGTGTGTGGACCTGCTGCTCGATCGACCCTTTATCGGCAGGCCAAGAGGACCTGTCCCCTGAAGAGACGCACGAGGTTGTGGAAATTCACAATCGCCTGAAGGGTATCGGCAGTGCAGATACTGGCACAGTAGGTGACGACTGCGATACGGAATACAAGACAAACGCGGATGTTTGCGTTAAGATTTCTGACGTCAATCTTGATTGTCGCAAGAATTACAGCGACGAGTACTATCGTTCCTGTGAGGTTACCGTACAGATTATAGCGGTGGATCATACCTTGATGCTGACATCGAGTGCCAAGCCGAAACTAGATACTCAGGGCATGGTACATATTCCTGACGCAGTGATACATCCACCCAAGATGAAGATCACAGCTTATACTCTTATGAATCTGACTCTGAATCCTTGACCTTTAATTTCTTATTTAACCAGTTCAACGAAGTCACACAGGTTAAGATAGATTCAGCAAACTGCGAAGTAGATAGTGTAACCCTGTGGTAGTGGAACGACAGAATCCAGCCGACACCCCTGCCGCCGCTGTGCGTCGTCAAAGTTATGACTAATCCGGCGATCTCAGTCTTCACTATGGCCGTAAGGAGGACCGAATGATGGAGTACACCGCAGTAGTGAAAAAAGAGCGGGATTGGTGGATCGGATGGATTGAAGAGATCCCTGGAGTAAATTGCCAGGAATCCACACGACAGGAGTTGTTAGAGACCTTGCGGGTGACGCTCCAATAAACTCTGGAGTTCAATCGGCAGGAGGCGAAGGCGGCAGCCGGTGCCGGGTATGAGGTGGAGCGGGTCACCGTATGAAGCGGCGGCAACTGCTCAGATATCTACGGCAGAGTGGTTGCGAACTTCTCGGTACTGCGTCATTTTCCTCTCAGCAACATTCTTCGACAAGCGGGGATAAAGGGATGGAGTATCTGATTGTTGTAGAGAAGACCGACTGCGGTTTTTCGGCATATTCCCCGGATGTTCCGGGTTGCGTAGCCACCGGCCGGACGGTGACGGAAACCAAAGCCAGAATGAAAGAGGTGATCGAATTTCACATTGACGGTCTCAAGCAAGAAGGTCTTGTTGTACCTCGACCATCCACGAAATCGGCTTACGTGGAGGTTACTGCATAACATGAGCAAGAGAAGACGAACGAAGCGGAGGAGTGTTTGCGAGTCATGTCCGAGATGAAATCTGCGACGCGAATCGGCGTGGACGTGGGCGGGACGTTCACCGACGTGGTGCTGGAGCACGATAGCGCCCTCACCACCGCCAAGGTACTCACGACCCCGAGCGCTCCGGATGATGCGGTGCTGGCCGGCATCGACGACGTGCTCGCGCGCTCGGGCGTGGCGCCGGGCGCCGTCGGGTTGCTCATCCATGGCACCACGCTCGCGACCAACGCGATCATCGAGCGCAAGGGCGCCCTCACCGCCCTCGTCACCACCGAAGGCTTCCGCGACGTGCTCGACATCGGCTACGAGAGCCGTTACGACCAGTACGACATCATGATCGAGAAGCCACACGCGCTCGTGCCGCGCGAGCGTCGGCTTGTGGTGCCGGAGCGGGTCGACGTACACGGACGGGTGCTGAAACCCCTGGACGAGGCGGCGGCGGCGCGGACGGCCGGCGTACTGGCGCAGCTCGGGGTCGAAAGCGTCGGCATCGGTTTCCTTCACAGCTACGCCAATCCCGCCCACGAGCGACAGGCGCGCGAGATCATCACCGCCGCGCTGCCGGAGGTCACAATCACCCTGTCGAGCGAAGTCTGCCCCGAGGTCCGCGAGTACGAGCGGTTCTGCACCACCGCCGCGAACGCCTACGTGCAGCCGCTGATGGCGAGCTACCTCGGGCGTCTGCGCACCCGGCTGGAAGCGCGGGGCCTCGCCGGCCCGGTGCTGCTCATGACCTCGGGCGGCGGGCTCGCGAGCCTGGATACCGCGATCCGGTTCCCCATCCGGCTCGTCGAATCCGGACCGGCCGGCGGGGCGATCCTTGCCGCCCGGGTCGCAGCGGAGATGGGGCTCGACAGGGTCATCTCCTTCGACATGGGCGGCACCACCGCCAAGATCTGCCTCATCAACGACTTCGCGCCGCAGACCGCGCGCGAGTTCGAGGTCGACCGCGAGGCGCGCTTCACCAAGGGCAGCGGCATTCCGCTGCGCATCCCGGTCATCGAGATGGTGGAGATCGGCGCCGGCGGCGGCTCGATCGCCCGGGTCGACGCCATGGGACGCATCGCGGTAGGGCCCGACAGCGCCGGCGCCGACCCCGGTCCCGCCGCTTACGGGCGCGGGGGTACGGCCCCGACCATCACCGACGCCGACATCGCGCTCGGGCGCATCGACCCGCGGCGGTTCGCGGGCGGGAAGATCGCCCTCGACGTCGAGGCCGCCCGTCGCGCCATCACGACCGACGTGGCGACGCCGCTCGGGCTCGATGCCCGCATGGCCGCATTCGGCGTCACGGAAATGGTCGACGAAACGATGTCGAACGCGGCGCGGGTGCACACGGTCGAGCAGGGCAAGGCGGCGGCCGAGCATGCGGTGATCGCGTTCGGCGGCGCGGCGCCGCTGCACGCCGGTCGCCTCGCCGACAAGCTCGGAGTGGACGTCATCGTCGTGCCGACGGAAGCCGGAGTCGGCTCCGCAGTGGGTTTCCTGCGCGCCCCGGTCGCCTACGAAGTGGTGCGCAGCCACAACATGCGCCTGCGCGACTTCGACCCGGAGACCGCCAACGCGATTGTCGAAGAAATGCACGCCGAGGCGCTCGCCGTGGTGCGAAGCGGCGCACCGGAGGCACGGCTCGAAGAGGTCCGGGGCGCATACATGCGCTACGTTGGGCAGGGGCACGAGATCTTCGTCACGTTCCCGGAGCGCGCGCTCGGACCGGATGATGCGCGCGTCGTGCAGCAGGCGTTCGACGCGGAGTACGCGCGGCTCTACCGTCGCACCATCCCCGAGGCCGAGGTCGAGGTGCTGACGTGGGCCCTTACTCTCTCGACTGCCGCCGACCGCCCCGTGCCGGTGAAGGACGTGACGCCCCGGCCGGCGCCGGTGCCACTCGACCACCTGCCGGTGCCGGACCTGGAGACGGGCGAGGAGCATGACGTGCCGCTCTACTGGCGCCCGGACCTGGAGCCCGGGGTACGGTTGGAAGGGCCCGCCATCGTCGCGGAGGACGAGACTTCCACCTTCGTGACCCGTCGGTTCTCGGCCCGCGTCGCCGCCAACCGCTACCTCGTCGTCGAGCGCCGACAAGGATCATGAACACTCGATACGACGCAGTGATCATCGGCGGGGGCGTCACCGGTTGCGCCACCGCGCTGTTTCTGGCCCGTGAGCCCGCGTTCGACGGGACGATTCTGGTCGTCGAACGGGACCCGACCTACGAGCACGCGCCGTCGGCAAAGGCGACGGGCGGGTTCCGACAGCAGTTCTCCACTCCCGAGAACATCCGCATCGGCCTGTTCGGGGTCCACTTCCTCAAGCACCTCGACGCGTACCTGTCGGTCGACGACGAGACCCCCGACGTGGGCTTTCGCGAGAACGGCTACCTGCTGCTCGCCACCGAGACGATGCTGCCGTCGATGCGCGAGAACAACGCGTCGCAGCGCGAACTCGGCGCCGACGTCCACTTCCGGGACCCGGACGCGCTGCGGGCCCGCTTCCCCTGGCTCCGCACCGACGGGATTGCCGGGGGGTTCCTGAGCGACAGCAACGAGGGATATGTCGATCCGTACTCCCTGCTCCAGGCCTATCGGCGCAAGGCGCGGGCGCTCGGCGTCGAGTTCGTGCACGACGAGGTGCTCTCGGTCGAGCACGAGGGCGCCCGAGTCACCGGGGTGACGCTCGCCCGTGCGGGCGCCGTCGCCTGCGGGGTGGTGGTCAACGCGGCCGGTGCGTCCGGCGCGCCGGAAATCTGCGCCTCGGTGGGCGTCGAGATCCCCATCGAGTCCCGCAAGCGGTTCGCCTTCGTCTTCGAGTGCCGGGAGCCCATCGGGCAGACCCCGCTCACCATCACCGAAGCCGGCGTCGCGTTCCGCTCCGAGGGCAAAGGGTTCATCTCCAACATCTCTCCACCCCCCGAGCGCGATCCGGTGACGAAGGACACCGAGATCGAGTACGCGCTGTTCGACGATCTGATCTGGCCGGCACTCGCCGAGCGCGTTCCCGCGTTCGAGGCGATCCGGCAGACCGGCGCCTGGTGCTGCCACTACGACTTCAACACCCTCGACGAGAACCTGATCATCGGACCCACCCCGGCGTACGAGAACTTCCACATGGCGGTGGGCTTCTCCGGCCACGGCCTGCAGCAGTCTCCTGCCGTGGGCCGGGCGCTCTCAGAGCTGATCGCGTTCGGCGAATACCGCACCATCGACCTCGCCCGCTTCGGCTACGAGCGGGTGCTGGCCGGCGAGCCGCTCCGGGAAGTGAACTGTTACTAACCCGGAATTTCCGGGCTGAACGCCGCCCTGTTGGCACCACCCTTTTTCGGCGCGCCCTCCGGGTATATGGTTAGGAACCACGCTTGGTGAATCCGTCGTCGAGCGTGCGACGACCCCGACTCATCGGCACCGATCGTCAACCCCGAAGGAGAAGAGGATGAAAGGAACCGCACTGTTCAAATGCCTGGCGATGGCCGCGCCCTTGCTGTTCTGCGTGCCCGCGCCCGCGGACGAGACCTGCATGTCGCCCTACATCGCCAAGATCCAGGGCCAGGAGGACTATGTCTACGTCTGGACCCTCGGTGTCGAGGGGGTGGGAGACGAGCAGGACAAGCTCGTCACCATCGACACCAACCCCGCTTCCGATACCTACGGCAAGGTGGTCAATACCCTGTCGGTGGGAGGGCGCAACGAGGCCCACCACTCCGGGCTCTCCGACGACCGCAAGTACCTGTGGGCGGGCGGGCTCGACACCAGCAAGATCTTCGTGTTCGACATCCACACCGATCCGCGCAAGCCCGTACTGCACAAGGTCATCACCGACTTCGTCGATCAGACCGGCGGACTGGTCGGCCCGCACACCTTCTACGCCCTGCCTGGGCGCATGATGATCACCGCGCTCTCGAATAACGTCGACCACGGCGGCCGCACCGGCCTCGCGGAGTACAACAACGCCGGAGACTACGTCGCGACCCACTGGATACCGACCGACGCCGACCTGAGAGGCGCGGTCAAGTCCGGCCAGCTCGCTGACGGGTACGGCTATGACGTACGGGTGAAGGCGGACCTCAACATCATGCTGACCTCCTCGTTCACGGGCTGGTCCAACTACATGATGGACTTCGGCGCGATGCTGAAGGACGAGGCGGCCATGCAGCGCTTCGGCCACACCATGGTGGTGTGGGACATGCACTCCCGCAAGCCGCTCAAGGTGCTGGACGTGCCCGGGGTGCCGCTGGAGATCCGATGCGCCTGGGACCCGGATCACAAGTACTGCTTCACCAGCACCGCGCTGACCTCGAAGCTCTGGCTGATCTACGAGGACGACGGGGGCGAATGGCAGGCCAAGGAGGTCGCGGACATCGGCGATCCCTCCACCATCCCGCTACCGGTGGACATCTCGATCACGGCCGACGACAAAGGGCTCTGGGTCGATACCTTCATGGAGGGCAAGGCCCGGTACTTCGACATCTCGGACCCGCACGCGCCGAAGCAGGTCTACGAGGCGCAGATCGGCAGCCAGATCAACATGGTCTCCCAGAGCTGGGACGGGGAGCGGGTCTACTTCTCCAGCTCCCTCCTCGGCAACTGGGACAAGACCGGTGACGCCGACGAGCAGTACGTGAAGCTCTACCACTGGGACGGCAAGGAGCTCACGCACCAGTGGACCGTCGACTTCTACGCCGAAGGGCTGGGACGCTCGCACCAGATGCGGTTCGGTTCATACGCGCTCTACGGCAAGCGGCCGCCGGCCGGCGAGACGAAACTGGCCGCGGCGGTCCAGTAGACCGCGAGGGCCGGGTGCGGCCTCCATGCCGATGCCGTGAGGATGCCGAAAGCCGTCCCGAGTTCCGGGGCGGCTTTTTTCTTCGCAGATCAGCAGGCCGCTCTTCCATAGGACGAGACATGAGCAGGATCGAGAGCTGGATTTCCGAGAGAACGTGTCCGTCTTCGATCGAGATTCTCCGGCCCTGGATTCCCACCCGAGCGGGAATGACGGAGGAGGGCCTGCGGACATACGCCATGCGGACCCACTATCATTCTTGTGCGGCGCGGACCTTGCGGCTCACACGATGACTCCTGCCGACAGGCGATACACGATGATGCAGGTGCTTCCGATCGGAACATTGCGCGCACTCGCGCTGCTCGCGGCCGGCCTGATGAGCCAGGCCGCGGCGGCGCACAATCCCCGGCCCGAGATCCTCGCCCCCGGCTGGGGGATCCTGAGCTACGAGGCGCCCACCCCCGGTACCTATCGGCTGCCGCCGATCATGGAGGCCGTCGACGGCCGGGTGCTGCGCGCGGACGGAACCCCCGCGAGCCTGTTCGACCTGATGGGGGACCGATTCGTGCTGCTGAGCTTCGTTTACACCCGGTGCAACGACGTCAACGGCTGCCCCTTGGCCAAGGCCGTCTTCCACCTGGTGCGATCCCGGCTCGAGGAGCGCCCGGATCTCGCTGGAGCCACCCGACTCGTCTCCATGTCGTTCGATCCTGACAACGATACCCCCGAGGTCATGCGGGCCTACGGACCACAGAAGAACGACGGCAACGTCGAATGGGCGCTCCTCACCACCCGCGAGCGGCCGGACCTCGCGCCCATCCTCGACGGCTACGGCCAGCACACGTTGCGCGAGTACGACCACGACGGCGAATACACCGGGGAGTTCGCCCACCTCCTGCGGGTCTTCCTGATCGACCGCAAGCGGCGGGTCCGCAACATCTACAGCGCCGGGTTCCTCCACCCCGACATCCTGATGAACGATCTGGAAACTCTGCGGCTGGAGTCCGACTCCGGCTCCTCGTGAACGGCCTGGTGACTCCACCGCCGAAGTCCGGTTCCGATTCCCGATGGGCGGCCAGTGACACCGCGGCCGGAGCCCGGCCCCGGTTCCCGATGGGTAGCTCGGTGATTCCGCCGCCGGAGCCCGCCCGGTTCCGATTCCTCATGGGCAGCCTGGTGACTCCGCGGCTGGAATTCGGTCCCGGTTGAGGAAGCGGATGCGGCGCGCGGTGCCGGCCGGCCTCCACTTCTTCGCCAGGGGCGTGCTGATTGCCGCGCTGATCGTCGTTCAGGCGGCGGCGCGCACGAGCGGCGAGCTGGAATCGGGAAGGACGTTCGACGAGCGCCAGAGCCAGGGGCCCGGGGACGTCAGGGAAGGCTACGAAAGCGCCGACTACCGCACCCGGTCACGCAGCCTGCTGGAGCGGCGCGGCGTGCCGATGGACCTCATCCGGCTCGCCGAGACCCCACCGCTCGGTCTGCCGCCGGTGCCGGTACCGGCCGACAATCCGCTCACCCGCACGAAGATCGCGCTCGGAAGGAAGCTCTTCTTCGACCGGCGCCTTTCGATCAACGACACCCTTTCCTGCGCCGCCTGCCACATCCCGGAGCAGGGCTTCACCAACAACGAGTTGCGCACCCCGGTCGGCGTCGAGGGACGCGCGGTGCTGCGCAACTCCCCCACCCTGTACAACATCGCCTACCAGGAGCACCTGTTTCTGGACGGACGGGAGCTGAGCCTGGAGAACCAGGTCTGGCAGCCGTTGACCGCCCACAACGAGATGGCGGCGCCCTCCATCGGCTACGTGATCCGCAAGATCCGGCGCATGCGCGACTACGACGCACTGTTCGAGGAGGCGTTCGACGGGCGCGGACCGGACATCCTGACCATCGGTCAGGCACTGGCGAGCTACCAGCGCATGTTGCTGGCCGCCGACTCGCCCTTCGATCAGTGGTACTTCGGCGGCGACCCAGACGCGGTCGGCGACCGGGTGAAGCGGGGGTTCGCGCTCTTCTCGGGCAAGGCCCGGTGCATCGTCTGCCACCGGGTGGAGGCGGACCACGCGCTGTTCGTCGATCACCGATTCCACAATACCGGCCTCGGCTACGCGGCATCGGTGAGCGGCAAAGCACCGGAGACCACCCGGATCCAGCTCGCGCCGGGGGTGTTCACGGAGATCTCCCGGGCCGCGGTCGACGCAGTGACTCGCCAGCGGCTCCCGAACGACCTCGGGCTGTACCGGGTCACCGAGAGCCCCGGCGATCGCTGGAAGTTCCGCACGCAGACGCTGCGCAACATCGCGCTGACCGCGCCCTACATGCACGACGGCAGCATCGACACCTTGCGCGAAGTCATCGACTTCTACGACCGCGGAGGCGTACCCAACGAGTTGCTGTCGCCGCTGATCCGTCCGCTGGACCTGACCGCGCAGGAGAAGCACGATCTCGAAGCATTGCTGCACGCCCTCACCGGAAGCAACGTGCCCGACCTCGTGGCCGACGCGTTCGCCGCGCCCATTGGAGACCTGAGCGCGGAGGACCCGAACTGGGCGCACGAGAATACGCTCGGATACTGATTCTTGGGTGCCTCACTCCCCCGCCGGGGCGCTCGGCCAGCCCGGGTGGTCGAGCTTTCGCTCCTCGGGGTAGAGACGGATACTCGGCACCCGGCCTCGCTCCAGATCGCTCTGCATGCCCTCCCAGTAGCCGGTGGTCAGCAGGTCGCCGTGCACATCGCGGAACAGCCGCCGTATCGCGCGGTCGTGGATGCGGAACCCGGACTCGATCTCCTCGGGCAGGAAGATGACGCCGTCCTCGTAGAACCAGTCGGGGACGCCGTCCTCGCCGTCGAACCGGTCCGCATTCGAGCGGATCTTGATCCGGGTGAGCGGTTCCAGCGCGTCGTAGTCGAACAGATAGACCTTGTAGAAACGGCTCACCCCGTAGTTGCGCGCGTCGAGGTCCCGGTTGAAGACGTTGGCGGCGGCGTTGTTCTTGATGCAGTGTCCGAGATTCACGATGACCTCGCGCGCCTCCTCCGGAGTGGCGTCCCGGAGGAACACCGGAAGCGGTCGCACGCGCCGCTGGACGATGAGGTGCTTCAGGATGACCGCATCGTCGTGCAGAGAAACGCTCTCGGCCGCGTCGCGCAGCAGCTCGGCGAGAAGCTCCGGCTCGAACCACGCACGGTCGAGCTCCAGGTTGTGGTAGATGATGTTGTCGAGCATGGAGCCGGTGCGGTCGATCTCGTGCACGCGCCGATACTTGTCGAGCACGGCCGCGATGCCGGGGAACGCCCCCCACTTGTACTCGTCGGTGGGGGTGTCGCGGATCACCTTCAGGTTGTAGTCGGACGACGGGGCCGCGAACCCCATGGCGACCGAGCCGCGAAACCCGATGGCGGTGGTGAACACCTCACCGCGTTCCACGAGCTCCTCGCGCAGCTCGTTCATCACCGCTACCTTGCCGACGTGGTTGAACCCGATGGTCGAGTAGTGCAGCCCGAGACGCCGCGTCGGCATGACCGAGTGCAGGAACGCGGCAAGCTCGTGGTAGTGGCTGTTGGTGGCGTGGAAGTTCGCGAGGGTGGAGCTGAAGAGGTTGTGCGCGTCGGCCTCGCCGGCGAGGACCGCCTGCACGTAGATGCCGGCCTCGTGGTTGAGCAGCGCCAGGATGAGCGGCGTCGCGCTCGCGGCGTCGAACACGATTCGCCCGACGATGTAGGCACCGCGGTTGCGGAAGAACCCGGCATCGGTCATCTGGAGCTCGACAGGGCGGCGTTTGTCCGCGTCGAAGATGGATCGCAATCGCTCCGCCACCCGCCGCACGTCGCCGGCCCGATCGCGCCAGGGGCGCTCGAACCCCGGGACGTCGAGGATGCGATCGACGAGGGCGGCGAGATCGGCGGCAGGACCGACGGGAAAGTCGAGTCGCACCGCGGCGGAGCGCTCGCTGGCGGGCTCGCGATGGTCCAGGAACGTGTACTCCACCGGCTTCCACATGCCTTCGTACATCATCCGCCGGGCGGTATGGATGTAGGCGAAGGCGAGATCGGATTCGTAACGGCCTTCGATCAGGGTGAGGTAACGGGCCCTGATCCGCTCCCAGAACGATTCGCCCTCTGCGGTCGGCGGCAGCGTGTCGCGCAGGCGCCGGGCGAGGGCACGGGCGCTGACGCTGTACAGGGAGAGCCGCCGCAGGCTCAGATGCAGTGAAGACGCAGGGTCGAGCCCTTCGAACGCGGCTCTGGCGAGGTTGGGGATGTTGCGCGATTCGGCGTAGTAAACATCGAACTCGGCCAGGATCCAGCGCGCGGCGAGGTCGGTGCGTTCATCGATGGAGCGGGCGGTCGCGATGCGGTCCGCGTAGTCGGGGCTCCGATCGCTCGGCGGGGCGGAGTCCGCGGCATTCGCAGTCGTCGGGCGGTTTCCGGACATGAATGCGGAGTCGTGTCTCACTTCGATTCCCGAGCTCTCGGGAGAGTTCGTGCATGCAAGCCGGGAACACCGGGCGGAATGTCAGAGTGAGACATTGCTCCTCGGTGGCCGGAGTCGGGCCTGGGCGGCAACCATGTTCCGGGCAGACCGGCAGTGTTTCCGACGCACCTGGCTCTGATTTTCAGTGTATCTTCCGGGGCGCACCGAGAAATCCGGGTTAATGGATCCGCGTCTTCTGGATGAGGACGGTGTCCCGGGGCACGTCCTGAAACGTTCCGCGGGAGCCGGTCCACACTGCGGCGATTTTGTCGACCGTGTCCATGCCCTCGACGACCCGCCCGAAGGCCGTATAGCCCCAGCCTTGGGTGGTCTGGTTGCGGTGGTTCAGAAAGTCGTTGTCGGTGACGTTGATGAAGAACTGCGCGGTGGCGGAGTGCGGATCGGAGGTTCGGGCCATGGCGATGGAGCCGCGCTTGTTCTCGCCGCTCCGATCCGCCTCGTTGCGGATCGGAGCACGGGTCTGCAACTGTTTGAATTCCTCGTCGAATCCTCCGCCCTGGATCATGAAACCCGCGATCACCCGGTGAAAGATGGTGCCTTCGTAGAACCCGTCGCGCACGTACGTGAGGAAATTCTCGACCGTCTCCGGGGCGGCGCTCCGGTCGAGTTCCAGGACGAACGAACCGTGGCTGGTCTCGAAGGTCACCTGCGGGCGTTCGGTCTGATCCGCGTTCGCGGAGGCCGAGGTGGCGGAGATACCGCCGAGGGCGAGGGCGGCGATGGCGGAGGTGATGCGGCGGAGTTTGGGCCTGGACACGGTAGTGCTCCCTGGTGCGGGGTGACGGGCGAAGCGGAGAGGCGATGTGACTCTCGCTGACGGTGGCGGAGTCTCGGTGAGCCCGGGGAAGGGGTCAAGCATCGAATCGGAAACATTCGGCGCACAGTGCAACAATCGATGAATCGTCATATTCTCGCGATGCTGTCGGATGCCGACGGTGACGGGGCCAGTGACCGGACCGCAGGCAATTCCCGGGTGCAAGCCACCCCCGCCGCTCAGCGGATCCGCCCCCGCTGTCGCGCAAGGAAACGGAGGAACCGGAATGATTTACCAACGAGCCGCAGCCCTCGCTCGAGCGACGACTCTGATGGCAGTCGCCCTGTGCAGTACCACGTTGTCGGCGCAGGAAATCACCCTCGGGAACGTGGCCGTTGCCGATCCATGGTCGCGGGCAATGCCGCCGAACGCCCCCAACGGCGCGGCGTACTTCCGGGTCGAGAACCGCGGCGACGAGCCGGATCGAATCGTCTCTGTCCGTACCGACATCGCCGAGACCGTGGAGTTGCATACCCACGACATGGAAGGCGGGATGATGAAGATGCGCCAGGTCGAGTCGATCGAGGTGCCCGCCGCAGGCGAAGTCCTGCTCAAGCCTCACGGACTGCATGTGATGCTGTTCGGACTGAATCAATCGCTGGTGGACGGCGAGAGCTTCAACCTGACGGTGGTGTTCGAGAAAGCCGGCGAGCTCGACCTGACGGTCGACATCAAGCGTACGGAGTGAGCCGGAACCACCGGCACCGGGAAGGAGGGCGGATCGATGAAGCGCACAAGCATCGCACGATGCCGCCGCGCTGGTGAGGCGTTCGCTTGAAATTCGCGAATCGCCCCTCTCACCCCCTCCATTCGCCCTCCTGCCGGGACCCCGATGGTGACCGATTCGGGGCACATTTCCCCCTCTGGGTAACACCTGGGGACACGCGGGTAACAAATGCGGCGTCTGATTAGAATCGAATGCGAAGCATTCGCATCTGCATTGAATGGGCTCTAATTCTCTGTTTTAACTAGTAATTCCTCTCCGATGCATGGTCCTCAACGGGCACTTTCGCGCTCGCCGGGACACGCAACCCCCCAATCACACCCACAGTACCTGATTTCCACACCTTTCCTCGCTGCCCTCTGAATTACCTTTTTTCGAGCTTACTCAAGTAGTTACGTGCCTTCTTCCGGAAGTGCGGTCCCGTCCCGATGACATGGGCGGGGACACGCGGCGGGTTGCAGGGGCGAAGGGCGCGCCTGTAGCCTCCCGACCCCTCGCCAGCCCTCGGGAGTCCGTTCGTGCTCTGCCACGTCCAGTTCACCGAGAAAGGGACTGAGGGAAGGACGCGCACGACACCCGAGCATCGGGTGGCGGGTTGATGGTTCCGATTCCCCGGATTTCGGAGGGCGCACCGTGACCGAACGGTTCAGGGAATTGAGCGGTGAAACCGCGGAAGAGGCGACAGCCCTGCTCGGCTGCTTCAAGACGCTGCAGATGGCGACCGCTTCTGCCTCCGGTGCGCCGGAGGCGAGCTATGCGCCCTTCGTGCGCACCGGCGACAACGCGTTCTACATCTGCGTGAGCGACCTCTCCCGTCATACCGGCCACCTCGTCGCCAACGGTCGGGCAAGCGTGCTCATCGTCGAGGACGAGTCCGCGTCCCCTCAGCTTTTCACCCGTCGCCGCCTCGTGTTCGAATGCGGTGCCGAGCAGGTGGAACGGGGCAGCGAACGCTGGCAAACGATCATGAATCTCTTCGAGCGCAAGTTCGGGGAGGTCATCGGCCTCATCCGTCCGCTCGCGGACTTCCGGATGTTCGCGCTCATGCCCCGCCGGGGCGTCTTCGTCAAGGGCTTCGGTCAGGCATTCCGCATCGAGGGCTCCGCGCTCGATGCGCTCCGGGAGATCCACGACCGCGACGGCTGATCACGGCCGCCGCCCCCGATGCGCTGGTACTACTCAGCCCGGAAATTTCGATCTTGTTCAATTGGTCAGATCAAGTGAATAAGGCGATATCCTCAATAATTGATCTTCAACTCTCTTGCCAGAAGTTTATCTGCTTCAATTGAACATTGGCAGCGCAGAACTAGCCCGGACATTCGGACATTCGAGCTTTGTGTACACTCACACTGCCTGTTCCATTGACCACGCAACCCGGTTCGCCAAAAACTGCGCGAACGGACCGATGTCCTGATCGATGCTGGCGCTTTCAAGTGCCGCCAGGTAGACATCGCGATCTTCGACTCGGATGACGGTCCATGGATAGCCGCCAGATGCCAGCATCGCGTTCATGACAAAACGCGCAATGCGTCCGTTGCCGTCCGGGTAAGGATGGACATAGCCAAACAGCCAGTGCCCGAGCACGGCGCGAACGCAAGGTTCGGTTTCGGTTTCCAGCAGATCGAACAAAGCCGGCATGGCATCGCGTACCGCTTCCCAGCGTGGCGGCACATGCCGCGATCTCCGCAGAAACACTGCGTCGTTACGATAACCTGCCAGAGCGGAAGCCGTGATCAGGCCCGCGGCGACGCAAGGCTGGAACAGCTCGCGATACCAGTCGCGGTGGGCCTCGTGGACCAAGGCACCGGCGACACCGCCTCCAATGATCTCACTGACCGCCGCCCGCACTAGCCGGAACGCCTGCCAATAGCCGCGCGCGGCCAGCGCATCGCGACTCCGCCGGTCACCATCACGATTGTCCGGATCCCAGTGGTGGCCCATGCGCACTCGGTCGACCATCTCCGATGTGACGCGGTAGCCCTCTATCGACAGCGAGTGATAGGCATCGTTCCGATAGATATCGTCAATGAAGGATAAATAGGCTTCGGGTTTCTCGGGCAGGCCGGGTGCTTCGGGAAATGCCGCGATCACGGGCTCCCGCATCATCTCCCATAGCGATTGAAGGCGCCCGACAATCGGCGCCTGTGCCCAATCAAGTGCACCCAAAACCCGCTTCGGCTCGAACGGATCGGTTTCGCGGACATCGTAGCCGGTGCGTTTCATGACGCCCAGAATCTCATCGGCCGCGCCACCCCTGCCGATCCGGCGGAACGCGCCAGCCAGCCGCCCAGCGATCACCGAATGGCCGCCATTGAGTAGCCGCCCGAGCACATCAGCCGTATCGCGGATCCCTGAGAGCACCACCTGCGCCTCGATCGGGTACCGAACAAAGAACGCTTCTGGCACGCGCACCAGTGCCGCCTCCGGCACGAACAACCGCAACCCGTCCCTGTCCGTCAGGTCAGCATCTGGTGGCATGCCCTTTTGTCTGAGATCATAGAGTGATGTACCGAACAGCAGTTCGACGCTGTTGTTGGCACCCTTTGGCGTATGGACGATAACCTGCTGCGGAATGACGGTGTGTTCCGCGCAGAGCAGCAAGGACTGTTCGGCGGACAGGTGCCAGTCCGACTCGAACCGAGTCTTGCAATAGGTCGCGCAGAACTCCCAGAAAGTAGCGAACCAGGGCGTCGTATCACCCGGATCCACATCCGGGCTGCAGGAGATCAGCCAGCCCTTCATCGCCTCGCGCAAAAATCCGTTCCTGACGAGTCGTTCACGGTGAACGCGCGTCAGCTCGCCGGAACGGAACACTCGGCGGCCCCGGCCCTGAAGCGTCCGGAGCCGCGCCAGCGACGCAGCGAGTTTCTGACTCGGTGTGGCCATGACGGACCATCTCCGCTATTTCACAAGTTTGACGTGTCGTACTTATGCAAGTGTAATGTGTTGTAATAATTCAAGTCAATGATGCTGTATATGTATACGTAAATGACGACGCAGTAACGCACGTCTCTGCTGCACAGCGATACTCACTTGGGGCACGAATTCGGGTTGGTCGGATGACGGAACGCCATCCGACCGCCCCAGGTCCCACCTGATCCACAGCATGAAATGATTTCGGCCGAAGCGTGCTCCGCTTTCCCGAACCCGGCCCGGCTGGGATAATCGACCAGACACGATCCTCGCGGCCCGAGTGGCAGCCCGGATCGGCAACGGGAGCGAGCGGAGATGGGCCGACTGACCACCCACGTGCTGGACACCATGGCAGGCACGCCGGCCGCGGGTCTCGACATCGAGCTCCACACCGCCGGCGACGGCGCGCGGTGGCTCAAGACGGTGACTACCAATGCCGACGGCCGGGTGGACGCGCCGCTCCTCGAAGGGGGCGCGCTCGTCGCCGGACGTTACGAGCTGCGCTTCCTTGCCGGTGCGTACCTCCGCGCCCGCCACGGCATCGATGGAGACCCGCTCTTTCTCGACGAAATCCCCATCCGCTTCGGCATCACCGACCCGAATCAGCACTACCACGTCCCGTTGTTGCTCTCCGCCTACGGGTACTCCACCTACCGGGGAAGCTGAGCAATGGCGCGCAACGCGGTCCGCTTCGTCCGCCGCGGCCGGGTCGTCGAGCGACGCGATTTCGCCCCGGTCGAGACCCTGCTCGACCATCTCCGGCTCCACGAGCGCGCGTACGGCACCAAGGAAGGCTGCGCGGAGGGCGACTGCGGAGCCTGCACCGTCGCGGTCGGGCGCCCCGACGGCCACGGCGGCGTGACCTGGCGGCCGGTCAATAGCTGCATCCTGCTTCTCGGCATGGTCGACGGGGCCGCGGTCGTCGCCGTGGAGGATCTCGCATCCGCGGACGGTGCGCTGCATCCCGTGCAGCGCGCCATGGTCGATCTGCATGGATCGCAGTGCGGCTTCTGCACCCCCGGATTCGTGATGAGCCTTTTCACCCTCTATCACTCGGGCCTGCGGCCGGACCGGACCGTGGTGAACGACTGGCTCGCCGGCAACCTCTGCCGCTGTACCGGCTACCGGCCAATCGCGGACGCCGCGCTCGCATGCTGCACGGGAGAGGCGACCGATGCGTTCGCGAAGCACGCGGCGGAGACGGCCGGATTGCTCGCAGGGCTTTCGCGCGGAGCAAGCCCCTCGGAGGGCGCCGATCCTTCGGGCGATGGACATCGCCCCGGAGGTCCGACGCGCTCCAACACCCCGGCGCCGGCATCTCGTTTCAAGCCATCCGGCCACGATGACCTCCCCGGAGGTCCGGCGCGCCGCGGCGACGCCCGAGCCCCCGGCCATACCGAGCCCCCCGGAGAGACCGAGCGTTTTCGCCCCACCGGTCCTTCCGACGATGCCGACCTCTTCGTTGGCGATGACGCATCCTTCTTCGCCGCGCCCGCGAGCGAGGATGCGCTCGCCGCCCTCTGCGCGCGTTACCCCGACGCCACCCTCGTCGGCGGGGCGACCGATGTGGGCCTGTGGATCACCAAGCAGCTCCGGGACCTGCCGCGCATCGTGCACACCGGGCGGGTCGCCGCGCTCCACGAGGTGCGGGAGGCGGACGACCGGGTCGAGATCGGCGCCGCCGCCACCTACGCGGAGGCGGAAGCCGCGCTCGGCGCCATCGATCCGGACGTGGGCGAGATGCTGCGCCGCCTCGGCTCGAAGCAGGTGCGCGCCACCGGCACCGTCGGCGGCAACATCGCCAACGGCTCGCCGATCGGCGATTCACCGCCGGTGCTGATCGCGCTCGGAGCGACCATCGAGCTGCGCCACGGCGATGCGCACCGAATGCTCGCGCTGGAGGACTTCTTCCTCGACTACGGCCGCCAGGATCGCGCCCCCGGCGAGATCCTCACCCGCATCGCCGTGCCGCGCCTCGAAACCGACGCGCACTTTCGCTGCTACAAGATTTCCAAGCGCTTCGACCAGGACATCTCGGCATTGCTCGGTGCGTTCCGGTTCCGCGTCCACCGGGGCCGTATCGCCGGTGCGCGCATCGCCTTCGGCGGCATGGCGGCGACTCCCAGGCGGGCGGCGGCCACCGAACGCGCCGTCACCGACCTCCGCCTGCGCGACCCCGCCTCTTGGCCAGGGGCGGCGGACGCCCTCGCGCAGGACTTCTCCCCCATCGACGACCATCGCGCGAGCGCACGCTACCGCATGCGTGTCGCCCGCTCGCTGCTGCTGAAAGCGCTGGCCGAGATCGCCGGGCGTCCCACCTCCGAAACCCGGATCATCGGCGTTCGGGAACGGCAGGACGACGGCCGTCATTCGGGTCGGACGATCTCGCCCGGCGGCGCCCGCACCCCGGCCACCGGCGCGGCGGAGCCGCGCCGATGACCCCCGCCGCCCGACAACAGCGGACCCGGGACCGCACCGCGATCGCGTTCTCCAATGTCGGGCATGCCTGCACGCACATGTACACCGTGCTCTACGCCACCGCCGTCCTCTATCTGCCGCAGGTGTTCGACCTGCCCTACGGCGAACTGCTGACGCTTTCCAGCCTCGGGCTCGTACTCTACGGGGTCGCGGCTCTGCCCGCCGGCTGGCTGGGCGACCGCTGGAGCCAGGTCGGCATGATGGTGATCTTCTTCTTCGGGGTCGGCGTCGGCGCCATCGTCACCGGTCTCGCCAACGGTCCGGGCATGGTGTTCTGGGGTTTGACCCTGATCGGGCTGTTCGCCGCCATCTACCACCCGGTCGGCATCGCCTGGATCGTGGCGTCGGCCCGCAAGCAGGGCATGAGCCTCGGCATCAACGGCGTCTTCGGCAATGCCGGCAACTCGGTGGCGCCGGTATTCGTCGGACTCATGATCGACTACTTCTCCTGGCGCGCCGCCTTCGTGATTCCGGGGGTCGTCGCGGTGGCGGCGGGACTCGCGCTGCTCGTCGCCTGGCGGCGCGGCCGAGTCGCGGACGCGAGGACCGACCGGGTGCCGCCCCCGGTGCGGGAGCCGGGCGACGCGCTTCGCGTGTTCCTCATCCTCACCGTCACCATGGCGTGCTCGGGGTTCGTGTACGCGGGGATCACCAACACCATGCCCAAGATGTTCGAGATGGGGCTCGGCGCCGGCCCGGACACGAGCTACACCCAAATCGGGCTGCTGGTGGGGATCGTCTCCGGGGCCGCATCGGCCAGCGCGATCCTTGGCGGGTGGCTCGCCGACCGGTTTTCGGCCCGCAGCATCTACCTCGTCTTCTGGATGCTCCAGGTGCCGCTGCTCTTCGTGATCGTGTCCATGACCGGCGCCTCGCTGCTGGTGACCGCCCTGCTGGCGCTGAGTTTCAACCTTTCCTTCAACGCGGCCGAGAACATGCTGGTGGCGCAATACACGCCGGCGCGCTGGCGCTCGCTCGCCTACGGGGCGAAGTTCGTCCTCGCACTCGGCGTCGCCGGCCTGACTGTCATCCTCGCCGGCCGGGTCTTCGATGCCCACGGCGGCTTCGACCTGCTGTTCGTCTGGCTCGGCACCGCCGCCATCGTGGCCGCGACCGCGGGCGCCCTGCTGCCCGGCCGGCGCCGACCGGTCCCCCTCCCGGCCGGAGCTGATTGATCGGGGATGTCGAGGCGACGCCTCGCTCGAAGTGCGATTCTCGCGGGGACTCACCGCTGTTTTGCGCGTAATCCTTCCGTTGTCAGGGAACGAACTTTCGGAGCGGGCGGCTACTCGGCATTGTTCGGAGCCATCCCCGCCAGGGCCGACTGAGGGGAGATCCGGCGCTCCGAGAGGCCATCCCGCGGCGCGATTTCGGTCAACCGCCCGGGCTCAGACGTCCAGCGCAAGCTCCCTGATCTTGCGGGTGAGGGTGTTGCGTCCCCAGCCGAGGAGCCGGGCCGCTTCCTGGCGGCGTCCGCCGGTACGATCGAGCGCGGACCGAATAAGGACGGTCTCGAACCTCGGCATCGCGTCATCGATCAGGGCGCGGTGGCCATGTCCGAGCCGGCGTTCCGTCCAGCGGCGTAGCGCCGCCTCCCAGTCGCTCGCAACCCCGCCGGCCTCGTCGCCGGAGCCGCGCAGCTCCGGCGGCAGATCCTCCAGATGGATCTCGTTCCCGGACGCCATCACCGTGAGCCAGCGGCAGATATTCTCGAGCTGGCGGACGTTGCCGGGCCAGTCCAGAGATTCGAGGTAACGCACCATGTCGGGCTTCAGCGCCTTGGGCTCGCCTCCGATCTCGCTCGCGGCCCGCTCCAGATAGTGCGCGAGCAGCGGCGCAATATCCTCGCGACGTTCGCGCAGCGCGGGCGAGTGCACCCGGATGACGTTCAGACGATGGAACAGATCCTCCCGGAACGTGCCGGCCCGCACCCGCGCTTCGAGGTCCTGGTGCGTCGCCGCGATGATGCGCACGTCGACCCGGACCGGCAGGTGGCCCCCGACGCGGTAGAACTCGCCGTCGGCCAGCACCCGGAGCAGGCGCGTTTGCAGCTCGGCCGGCATGTCGCCGATCTCGTCGAGGAACAGGGTGCCGCCGTCGGCCTGCTCGAAGCGGCCGAGACGACGCGACTGGGCGCCGGTGAACGCGCCGCGCTCGTGACCGAACAGCTCGGATTCGAGCAGGTCGCGCGGAATCGCGGCGGTATTGAGAGCGATGAACGCCCGCGCCGCGCGCGGACTGTGCCGATGCAGCGCCCGCGCGACCAGTTCCTTCCCGGTGCCCGACTCGCCGGTGATCAGCACCGTGAGGTGCGATCGCGACAGCCGCCCGATGGCCCGAAACACCTCCTGCATCGCGGGAGCCGAGCCGATGATGCCCGGAGCGGCGGCCGCCGCGGCGCCCGGGTCCCGGGGCGATCCTTCTCGGCGGCGGGCCACCGCGCGCTTGACCAGGGCGACCGCCTCGTCGGTGTCGAACGGCTTCGGCAGGTACTCGAACGCACCGCCGCGATAAGCGGACACGGCGCTGTCGAGGTCGGAGTAGCCGGTCATGATCACCACCGGGAGATGCGGATGGCGGGCCGTGATCTCCGCGAGCAGATCCAGTCCGTCCACGTCGGGCATGCGAATGTCGGAGATGATCGCGTCGGGCTCGTGCTGCCGCAGGCGCGCATGCACGCCTGTCGCGCCGTCGAATCCTTCGACCGTGAACCCGGCGCGGCCGAGCGCGCGCTCCAGCACCCACCGGATCGACTGGTCGTCGTCGATGACCCACACCTCGCCGGGGCCGCCCACATGTGCTCGACCAGCCTCACCGGGGTCGCCCGCATGCACCTGGCCAGTCTCATCCGGGCTGCCTGCGTGCGCCCGGCCGAACTCTCCGGAACCGACGCTCATGGGCGCGGGCCTCGATGCGCGTTGTCCATCGGCAGCAGGATGCCGAACGTGGTGTCGCCGGGCCGGCTGGTGCACTCGATGATCCCTCCGTGCTCGTAGACGAGTGACTGCGCAATCGAAAGTCCGAGTCCTGCGCCCCCTCCGCGCCCCGACACCAGGGGATAGAACATGCTTTCCACCAGGTCGTCGGGAATGCCCGGTCCGTCGTCGGCCACATCGATCCGGCACATGAGCCGGTGCTGGCGGACGCCGATACTGACTCGGCGTTGCACCCGGGTTCTGAGCACGATGCGGCCGCCTTCGCCCAGCGCGTGCACCGCGTTGCGCGCGATGTTCAGCATCGCCTGGATGAGGAGCTCGGGATCCGCGACCAGTTCCGGAATGCTCGGGTCGTAGTCGCGCTCGACCACGATGCTCGCCGGGGTCTCGGCGTTGACGAGGGCCCGCACGCGTTCGGTCACTTCGTGGATGTTCACCGGCTCCATGCGGGGCGGGCGGCGCGGTCCGATCATCCGATCGACAAGGGCCGTGAGACGATCCGCCTCGCGGATGATGACCCCGGTGTATTCGCGCAACGCCGCGTCCGGCAGCTCGCCCTGAAGAAGCTGCGCCGCCCCTCTCAGTCCGCCGAGGGGATTCTTGATCTCGTGACCGAGCCGCCGCACCAGGTTCCGGGCATGGGCGATCTGGGTGAGCAGCCGCTCCTCGCGCGTGATCTGGTGGTGACGGTCGAGCGGCACCAGCTCCACGACGACCCGCGGCTCGACGGGGGCCGCCGCCCCGCGTTCTGCCGCCGAAATGGGAGTCAGGGTGCAGTCGACGACACGGGTCCGGCCCGTGTCGAGGGTGATGGCAAGGGCTCGCTCGGTCAGCGGTTCCCCCGTATCGAGCACCCGGTCGAGCGCGTCGAGCAGTTCGCCCGCGTCGACGATCGCCGACAGCGGCGCGCCACCGGCGGCCTGCATGCTGGTATCGAGCAGCGCTTCCGCAGCCGGGTTCATGCGCTCCAGCACCGACCGCCGATCGAGCACCAGGACCGCGGTCGACAGGTGATCGAGGAGTGCGGTGACGATCGCGGGGCCGATCGCGGCACCGGTTGCGGGACCGCTCGGGTCAGGAGCGGAATTCGGCACTGTCGATTCGGCTCGGATCATGGCCGGAAAGCGGGGCCGGGCCATGCGGTTTTGGGGTTCGATTCCCACCGGCCGACAGCGGGGCGCTGCCGGCCGGTCTCGCGTCCGCCCCGCAGATGCGGGCACCGGAACCGTCAAAGGCTGTAGTACATGTCGAACTCCACCGGATGGGTGGTCATCAGGAAGCGGGTGGACTCCTCTTCCTTGAGCCCGATGTAGGCGTCGATGAAGTCATCGCTGAACACCCCGCCCGCCTTGAGGAAGTCGCGGTCGCGGTCGAGCGCCTCCAGGGCCTGCTCCAGGGTGTTGCACACGGTCTTGATGTTCGCCTCTTCTTCCGGCGGCAGATCGTAGAGATCCTTGTCCATCGGCTCACCCGGATCGATCCGGTTCTGGATGCCGTCGAGTCCCGCGAGCAGCATCGCCGAGAACATGAGGTACGCGTTGCCGCTGGAGTCCGGGAACCGCACCTCGACGCGGCGAGCGGCGGCGCTGGAATGCGGGATCCGCACCGACGCGGAGCGGTTGCGCCCGGAGTACGCAAGCAGGGTCGGCGCCTCGAACCCCTTCACCAAGCGCTTGTAGCTGTTGGTGCCGGAGTTGGTGAACGCGTTCAGCGCGCGCGCATGCTTGAAGATGCCGCCGATGTACCACAGTGCTTCCTGCGAGAGCCCCGCGTACTTGTTCCCGCCGAAGAGATTCTTGCCCTCCTTCTGCAGCGACTGGTGGCAGTGCATGCCGCTGCCGTTGTCGCCGACGAGGGGCTTCGGCATGAACGTCGCGGTCTTGCCGTAGGCATGGGCCACGTTGTGCACGCAGTACTTGAGGATCTGGAGTTCGTCGGCCTTGCGGATGAGACTCGCGAACTTCGTGCCGATCTCGCACTGCCCGGCGGTGGCCACCTCGTGGTGATGGACTTCGACGGTGAGCCCCATCTCCTCCATCGCGAGACACATCGCGGCGCGGAGATCGGACAGCGAGTCGACCGGCGGGACCGGGAAGTAGCCGCCCTTGACCCCGGGGCGATGCCCCATGTTGCCGTCCTCGAATTCGAGACCCTTGCTCCAGTCGGCCTCCTCGGAGCGGATGCGGTACGACGTACCGGACATGTCGTCGGTCCAGGTCACCGAATCGAACACGAAGAACTCGGGCTCGGGGCCGAACAGCACATCGTCGGCGATGCCGGTCGACTGCATGTACGCCATCGCCCGCCCGGCGAGCGAACGCGGACACCGCTCGTAGCCGGTCATGGTCAGGGGGTCGAGCACGTTGCAACGCAGGTTCAGCGTCGGCTCGTCGGTGAAAGGGTCGAGGATGGCGCTCTCGGGATCGGGCATCAGCACCATGTCCGATTCCTGGATGCCCTTCCAGCCGGCGATGGACGAGCCGTCGAACATCTTGCCGTCTTCGAACAGCTCCTCGTCCGCAAAACTGGTCGGGACGCTGACGTGCTGCTCCTTTCCACGCGTGTCGGTGAAGCGCAGGTCGACAAACTTCACCTCTTTCTCTGCAAGCATCTTCAATACGTCTTCGGCGGACATTTCCGGAATTCTCCCTTGGTAGTTGTGGGTTGGGTGTGGGTGGATTCAGGTTGGGCGGGTCTGCGATCTCGCCGCGGTGAACAGTACGAAAGCAATTCCCGTATGCACTCTGCGTGCCATTGAATCGGTTCCAGTAGTCGCGCGCGGGACTGGCCGCACCGGGGATCACGGTGCGGCGAGGACGAGAATCCGGCGTCAAGCGCAGGTGTACCCGGCGACGCGCACCCGAACCGGGGACGGTGACATCTGCCTCACGGCTCGATCTCGACGGGGATTGCACCAAAATAATGCAACAATTCGAGGAGCTGATTCAAATTGGTGCGTCAGCCGGTAGACATCAGGGGTTGACCTGCCCCGGCCTCGAAGCGCGTAGATTATGTTGGAAGTCAGGCTCCTTGACACAGAATTGATGAATTTTCATCAGAATTTATCATATCCGACTGAATTGATAAAAAAATGATAGATCCTGTAAGATAATTATCAATGTAATAGAAATTGATACATTTCTGAATTGGAAGGTCAAATCATGAAGCAACCACTCACCCCGAAGCCGTTTCACAAGTTACTCGCCGAGAATAGCGAGAAGTTCATGGATTTACTGAAACATCCACTCGGTCCGACTGTTGGAGATTGCTATGATCACTGGAGTCGGCTTTGTCGGCGAGAGCCCCCTGAAGGATTGACGTCTGAACAGTGGTGGCTCGGGATCAAGTTCTCCCGCCACAGCCAGTACCTCCAGATCCCTCTCCGGGATACTCGTGGCCAGCCATTCGTCTACATGCTTCCGGATCAGTTGCAGCAGGCCCTGCACCGAATCGACAGTCAGGCGAGAGGCTGGGTGGGGATCGCCGAACCCGTGGTTAATCCGGAGAACCGTGACCGGTTCATCGTCAACTCCCTCATTGAGGAGGCGATCACTTCGAGCCAGCTCGAAGGAGCGTCCACCACCCGCCTCGTCGCCACGAACATGATCCGCGCGGGACGGCATCCGAGGAACCGGAGTGAGCAGATGATCCTGAACAACTATCGGGCGATGGAAGACATTCGTCGACTCCAGGAGAACCCGCTCACCATCGATGCCCTGCTGCAGCTACACGCTACCCTCACTGCTGATACTCTGGACGATTCGGAGAGCGAAGGCCGCATCCAGCGTCCGGATGATGAGCGCGTCAGGGTGTGGGATGAGCGCGATCAGCGGGTTGTCCATACGCCTCCCCCAGCTATAGAGCTTCCGAACCGGATGCAGGAGATGCTCCGGTTCGCCAACGAAGGTCCCTCCGATAAGCCATTTCTGCATCCAGTTATCCGCGCTGTCATACTCCATTTCTGGTTAGCTTGGGACCACCCATTCCAAGATGGAAACGGCCGCACTGCCCGAGCGCTCTTTTACTGGTCGATGCTGCGAAATGGCTACTGGATGTTCGAGTTTACCTCTATCAGTCGGTATCTTAAGAAAGCACCCGCGAGATACAGTCGTGCGTTTCTGTACACTGAGACTGACGAAAACGACCTCACCTACTTCATCGTGCACCAGATCGAGATAATCCTGCGTGCCCTCGCGGAGATCGAGTCGTATATCAGGAACAAGATCGAGCAGACCCGGGAAGTGGAACGGATGCTCAGACGGTCCACCAATCTCAATCACCGTCAGCTTGCGCTTCTCGCCCATGCAGTCCGGCACGCTGACGCCGAGTACACGATACGATCTCACCGAACGAGTCATCGAGTTGTCTACGCGACTGCACGAGCAGATCTATTCCAACTAGCGGAGCTAAACCTTCTAGAACGGCGACAGATCGGAAGAAAGACCTTCGTGTTTCGAGTTCCGCCGAACCTTCATCACCGCATCCAGTCGCTCTGAACATCAGATCAAAGATCTGTGCTCCGATCATGACCGAAATTTCCGGGCTACCGATCCGACCGATCAACCGAACAGGATTCGCACCCTGCTCACGTCGGGATTCTGTCTTGCCGCCCGCTCGAAACGCTGCCGGATCGGCTCCGGCGAGTCGGAGCCGAGGGCGAGTTCCAGAGGAAGCTCGATCTCGATCTCGATACGACCGTCGAGGTAGTGCAGCGTGATGCGGCGGATCGCCCCGGCCTCCGGGACGTCGGCCCACGCCGTCCGGAGCCTGGCCTCCACCTCGCCGCGCAGCCCCAGGTGGCGGCCCTGGGCGACCTCCTCGTCGTCCTCGGGGTCGATGTGGACCGTCACATCCTCGATGTCCTGGAACTTGCGAATAAGTCTCGCGCGGGCGGTCTCGCTGATCTGGTGCCCTTCGAACACGCTGAGCTTCGGGTCGTCGATCAGGATGTGCGCGTCGACGAGCGACTTCGGTCCCATCTGGCGCGTGCGCAGCATGTGAAGGTCGCGCACCCCGTCGACCTCCATCAGCGCGGCGCGGATCGACTCGACCTGCTCGGGGTCGAGCCCGGTGTCGATCAGCTCCTCCAGGCTCTGCCGAGCGAGGCGAAAGCCCATCTTCCCGATCATCCAGGCGACGATCACCGCCGCGATCGCGTCGAGATAGCCGAGCCCGAGCAAGGTACCGCCGACCCCGATGATGACGACGATCGACGACGCGGCGTCACTGCGCGCGTGCCATGCGTTCGCTTCGAGGAGCTTCGAGCGATAGCGCTTCGCGGCGCGCATGCTGTAGTGGTAGACCCCCTCCTTGCATCCGACCGAGACCGCCGCAACCGCCATTGCCCACCACGCCGGGATCGCAAGCTGCTCGGGATGGAACAGCCGGCGGAACGCGTCGAATGCGATCCCGGCGCTGATGACGAGCAGCACTACGCCCAGCGCCACGGTCGCCGCGGTTTCGATGCGCTCGTGACCATAGGGGTGTTCGGCGTCCGGCTTGGCGCGCGCGTGCTTCGCCGCGAACAGCACCAGCAGGTCGGTGACGAGATCGGAAAGTGAATGCACCCCGTCGGCGACCAGCGACTGCGAGTGCGCCGCGAATCCGCCGACAATCTTGCCAACGGCCAGGATCAGGTCGACCGCGGTGCCGACCAGGGTGACGCGGCGAATGACCGCGTAGCGTTCGGGCGCCGCATCGCGCATCTGCGCGGTGCGCGCCGGCCCGGTGCGCCCGGATTCAGTCGCCTCGGCCATCATCGTCGCCCGGTCCCGCGCGGATCGTGATCCGAATCTCGTCCGCGTCCCGGTCTTCGCGAACTTCCAGCACCTCGTGACCATGCACCCGGCACCATGCGGGCACGTCGCTCATCGCGCCCGGGTCCGTGCACAGCACCACCAGTTCCTCATCCGGAGCCAGCGACTCCATCACCCCCTGCACGCGGATCACGGGCATGGGACAGAGGAGGTTCCGTGCGTCGAGGGTGTGTCGTTGTGCCATCGGATGCCTCGTTCCATCAGCCCGGATTTCCGGGCCAGGGGCTCAGACGTACCAGGCCGGCGGGATCGCGTCCGCGGGCAAGGGCGCGACCTCGACGGTCCGGGGCTCGCCGCCGGGCTCGACGATCTCGACCGCGACCCGCTCCGCGTCACGGCCCTGGCTGAAGCGGGCCGTCATGCGCGCGGCGAGGAGGAGGTCTTCGTCTCCTCCCGCGCCGTCGACGAGGGCAAGCGGCCCCTGGTGGCTTACGGAGCGCAGGTGGGTGAACCGCTTGCGGTACCCGCTGAGGTAGCGGTTCTCGCCCTCCTCCCGACCGACGATGATCTTGAAATGCGGCCGGGGCCGGAGGTGCCGACCGACCTTGAGCAGCATGATATCGTCGAGATCATAGTCGCGCCGGCCGCGGCTGCCCCAGAGATCCGCGAGCTTCGACGCGTAATGGGGGTTGGTGAGGAAACAGCAGCCGCCGGCCGGCTGGGCGTAGTCGGTGAAGCCGAACTGCGCGGCGAGCGCCATCTGCGGTTTGCGTGAGCGGCCGTGGAGGTCGTACAGGCGTTCGCGGTCGACCCAGCCCTCGCGCTCGGGCCGGGTGGGATCGAGCCGCTTCGCGCACAGAGGTCTGAGCAGCCGGTCCCCGGCCCCCGATTCGTGCGCCACCACCGGCATGGTGTCGCCGCGCTGCGACATGGGCCGCTGCCCGACCACTTCCCCGGTGATGATGAAGTCGAAGCCGCGCTCGCGCCGCCACGCATCGGCACGCCCCACCATGAAACTCTTGCAGTCGAGGCAGGGGTTGAGGTTTGCGCCGTAGCCGTGCTTCGGGTTCAGCACGATCGGCTTGTAGTCCTCCACCACGTCGACGAAGTGCAGCTTGATGCCGAGTTGCTCCGCCACCCACAGCGCGTTGTTGCGCCTGGGCCTGACGCGGTCCTGCTTGCGGATGGCGTGGGTGTGGCCCTCGACGCAGAAGCCGGTGAAGAAGTTGAGCCCCTCGACCCGCACGCCCTGCTCCAGCACGACCTTCGCCGCGAGCATCGAGTCGAGCCCGCCGGAGATGAGCGCCACCGCGCTTGGGACGTTTCGTGGCTGCTCCATGACGGGATTGTATGGACGCGGGTTTCGAGGTTCAAAACGATCGTGGTCAGCGCGTCGGCATCCACCGCAGAGCATGAAGGTGGGGCGGGGATTGTTCGGCGGCTTCCGTGGGTGCGCCGAAAGACCGCCTCACGGTGCGATTCGTACCCCGCCTCACCCCGAGACGGGATCGGCGGGCAGCACCGACTCGCCGGCGAAAAGCTCGCACACCCGTTCGCGCTTCCGCACCACGTGGTAGCGGTCTCCGTCGACCATGACCTCCGCGGCGCGGGGGCGCGTATTGTAGTTCGAGCTCATCACGAACGCGTACGCGCCGGCCGAGTGCACTGCGAGCAGATCACCGGGTTCGAGCACGAGTGGCCGGGCGCGCGCGAGGAAATCTCCCGACTCGCACACCGGCCCGACGATCTCGTATGGCTCGGGCACGCCATCGCGCGGTCTGACCGGCACGATGTCGTGCCACGCGTCGTACAGGGCCGGGCGGATCAGGTCGTTCATCGCCGCATCGACCACCGCGAACCGCTTGGACCCGTTGTGCTTGAGATATTCGACCCGCGTGAGCAGCACCCCCGCGTTGCCGACGATGGAGCGCCCCGGCTCCAGCATCAGCATGATCTCCCGCCCCGCGAGCCGTTCGGCGATGGCGCCGGCCAGCGCCGCCGGCGGCGGCGGCGATTCGTTGCGATAGCGGATGCCGAGGCCGCCGCCGAGGTTGAGATGCGCGAGGCGGATGCCGTCGCCGGCCAGCGTGTCCATGAGTACGAGCAGGCGATCGAGCGCGGCGAGATACGGCTCGATCTCCGCGAGCTGGGAACCGATGTGACAGTCGATGCCACACACCTCCAGCGACGGATGCGCGGCGGCGCGGGCGTACAGCCCTCGCACGTCGGCGGCGGGAATGCCGAACTTGTTTTCGCTCAGCCCGGTGGTGATGTACGGGTGGGTCCGTGCGTCGATGTCGGGGTTGACGCGCAGCGACACCGGTGCCCGCTTCCCCGCCGCCGCGGCGATCGCGGCCAGCCGATCGAGCTCCGGCACGGACTCCACGTTGAAGCATCCCACCCCGGCTTCCAGCGCGGCCGCCATTTCGTCGTCGCGCTTGCCGACGCCGGAGAAGACGACGCGGGCCGCCGGCGCCCGCGCGGCCCGCACGCGCTCCAGCTCACCACCCGACACGATGTCGAAGCCGGCGCCGAGGCGGCCGAGCACGTCGATGATCGCGAGGTTCGAGTTGGCCTTGACCGCGTAGCAGATCCAGTGCGGGATGTCGGCGAGCGCCTCGTCGTACTCCCGCCATTTCCGCTCGATGGCGGCGCGGGAGTAGACAAAGCAGGGGGTGCCGAGATCGGCGGCGATCCGTTCGAGCGCAACCCCTTCGATGGCGGCTCCACCGCACGCCCGCGGGCCGGTGCCGGTCGGATCCATCGGAAACTTCGGGAAGGAGAGCGGGCGCCGGGCGGACTCAGCCGGGGCGCGAATCCGGAGCCGCGGGCGCCGCGCTCGTCTTCTCGTCCCCGTCGTCCTCTTCGTCCGACTCGGGCGGATGGTAGAGCGACCCCTTCTGCCCGCAGCCCGCGCCGAGCACCGCCCACGGCAGCAGAGCCGCGAAGCGCAGGACCGTCCGGCGCGCCAGGAACGCGGCTCGTGTGGGATGGGAAGCGGGTCGGGACAGATGAATCCGGCGCATGGCCGCGAGTATAGCGCTGATCGGCACCTGGCAGCTTGCGGCAGGGCCGCGGGCTTGCGATCGGCAACTCCCGCCGAGCGGAAACATGTCCTCGAAATCCCTTCGGCTGGACGCGCGAACAGTCGAAATCGGGCCGAAATCCCTCCGTGGCGCGACCTCTGCGGACATCAGCGGGAACGGCTGGTTCGCGATGCTGCGCTCCGAGACCCGAACCCCTTACCGCAGCTCCGGACTCCTCGCCGACCCCGAGATCCGCAGTCGCAGCAGGTTCAGCACGCTGATGACCGCGTACTCGCGTACCCGGCGACGGTCCCCCGGCAGGCGGACCCGCAACGCCTCGACCTGGTCGCCATGCGCGAGGCCGAGGAACACGGTGCCGGGCGGATGCCCCTCCTGCTCGGCCGGTCCGGCAACGCCGGTGGTGGCGATGCCGATGTCCGCACCGAGCCGCTCACGCACTCCGAGCGCCATCGCCTTCGCGGCGTCGGTCGAGACCACCGGCCCCTCCGGCACGCCCAGGACGCCGAACTTCACCTCGCTCGCGTACGACACCACCGCGCCGCGGAAGACATCGCTCGCACCGGGCACCGCGGTGAGCCGCGCTCCGATCAGACCCCCGGTGACGGATTCGGCCACCGCGAGCGAGAGTCCGCGCGCACGGAGCAGGTCGAGGACCGTCGACTCCATCGTCTGCGCGTCGGCGCCGAAGATGGCGTCGCCGACGATGGCGCGCACCTTCGCCTCCTCCCCGGCGATGAGTGCCTGCGCCTCGGCTTCGCTCTCCGCCTTGGCGGTGATGCGGATCTTCAGCCCCTCGATGCCGCTCGCCTGGAAGGCGATGGTCGGATTGCCGGCGCGGTCGAGCGCCTCGATCCGCTCCGCCAGCAGCTCCGCGAGCCGCGACTCGCTCTCGCCCCAGCTCTTGAGCACCCGGCTGCGGATGACCGCGCTCACCCCGGCGCGGCGCTGAAGGTCGGGGAGGACCGTCCCCTCCATCATCTCCCGCATCTCGAACGGCACCCCCGGCACCGCGTAGATCACCCGCTCCCCCACCGGGCAGACGAGCCCTGGAGCGGTGCCCGGCATCTGGGGAATGAACGAGGCGCCGACCGGGCAGTCCGCCTGGCGGAGGTTGTTCTCGGTGAACCGGCGCCCGCGCGCCTCGAAGCCGCGCCGGATCCTCTCCCCCATCGCGGGGTCGCGCACCAGGGCGACCCCCATCACCTCCGCGATCGCCTCACGGGTGATGTCGTCCTGCGTCGGCCCCAGCCCGCCGCACAGGATGACCGCATCGCTGCGCGACAGGGCGTGGCGGAGGGTGTCGGCGATCCGCCGCTGGTTGTCCCCGACCTTTACCTGGAAGTGCGAATCGATACCGGCGAGGGCGAGCTGCTCCCCCATCCAGGACGAGTTGGTGTCGACGATCTGACCGAGCAACAGTTCGGTCCCCACTGCGACGATCTCGCAACGCATACCGGTGCGCTCCCGTGACGGCCGCCCCGCGCGGCGGGATGCAATGCTACCGTGCCGGCGCGTGGACGGGCGCCGCGGCCCGACCCGTCGGGCGCCGCCGGGGCGTCTCTCTGCCGATCGGCGAACGTGCACGCCATCCCCTCGATCCATCGATTACCATGCCGGCCTGTGCTTGCCTGTGCTTGCCTGTGCTTGCCTGTGCCGGCCTGTGCCAGTCGAGACGGCCGCGGCCCGGAAGGTGCGGCCACCCGGGGGCCGCACCTTCCGGGCGCACGGGGGAAGTCCGGCGACATCGCATGAGGACACGACATGATCACGGCGGATCTGAAGGGCAAGGCGGTGCTGGTCACGGGAGCGTCGTCGGGCATCGGGCTCGCGGCGGTGGAGCGGTTCGGCGGATGCGGCGCGAAGGTCGCGCTCAACCATCTTCCCGACGACGCCCGGGGGCCGGAGCAGATCGAACGGCTGCGCGGCGCGGGCCTGGACGTCATCGGCGCGCCCGGTGACGTCTCACAGCCCGGGGTTGCCGAGCGCATGGTCGAGCGGGCGGTAGCGGATCTCGGCCGGCTCGATATCCTCGTCAACAACGCCGGCACCTCGAACACCGTGGACCCGGTCCCGTTCGAAAACCTCGACGCGATGACCGAGACGTTCTGGAACGTCATCCTCTCCACCAACCTCGTCGGACCGTTCCGGTGCGCCCGCGCGGCGGCGCCGCACCTCGCGAAGACCCGGGGGGCCATCGTGAACACCGCCTCCATCGCCGGCCTCGGCACCCGCGGCTCCAGCATCGCCTACGGGGCGAGCAAGGCGGGGCTCGTCAACCTCACCCGCAATCTCGGCATCGCGCTCGGACCGGAGGTGCGGGTCAACGCGGTCGCCCCGGGGCTCGTCGACACGCCGTGGACGCAGCCCTGGCCGGAGGATCGCAAGCAGCAGCATATCGACGGCACGATGATCAAGCGGATCGTAAAGCCTGAGGACATCGCGAACGCGATGCTCTTTCTGGCCGTGCACCCCGCCATCAGCGGGCAGACGCTCGCCGTCGATTGCGGGCGGATCTGAGCATGGCGCGCGTCGCGCCGATGACCGAGCCACCGGCCATGGAAGCGCCCGGAATCCCTGACGCGGGCAAGCGCGCAGTCGCTTCGCGGTACGTTCGCGCGCCTCTTGGTCGCCAGAGTCGGCGCCGGCACGGACTACCCCCGGGGCGTCCCGCCGGTGCGCGCGACTTCGCGGAGTCAACAGCTCCCGCCAGCGCTCCGGGAGGCCTTGGTGCGGTGCGATTCCGACGGGATATCGATCCTCGCGGCGGCCGTTCGAGACCACTTCGAGCGTGGGTTCCGGGCCTGGCGGAAATGGCGGTCACGGAGTAGGCGCGGTGGATCGGGTCGAATGCATCGTGATCGGCGCCGGTGTCGTCGGGCTGGCGGTGGCGCGAGCGCTGGCACTGCGCGGACGCGAGGTGATCGTCCTCGAACGCCACGACGTCATCGGCTCGGAGGTCAGCTCGCGCAACTCCGGCGTCATCCACGCCGGCCTGTATTACCCCGAAGGCAGCCTGAAGGCACGGGTGTGCGTGGCCGGCAAGCACGCGCTGTACGACTTCTGCGAAAGCCACGGGGTCGCGCACGCCCGCACCGGCAAGCTCGTGGTCGCAACCGAAGACGGGCAGCTCGACGCGATGGCGGCGCTGGTCGAGCGCGCGCGCGGCAACGGCGTGCCCGATCTGGTGCGGCTCGATCCTCGGGAAGCCCGCGAGCTGGAACCCGAAGTGGATTGCGTGGGCGCCCTGCTCTCGCCGTCGACCGGCATCATCGATGTGCACCAGTACATGCTCGCGCTCGAGGGAGACGCCGAGGCGCACGGTGCGATGGTGGCGCTGGAGAGCCGGTGTCTCGGCGGCGCGGTGCGCGACGACGGCATCCGCATCGACGTGGGGGGCGCCGAACCGACGAGCCTGATCGGGGACGTGGTCGTGAACGCGGCCGCACTCGGCGCTCAGGATGTGGCCAGAGGCATCGAAGGGCTCGACCCCACCCATGTGCCGCGGCTCCACTACGCGAAGGGCAATTACTTCTGTCTGACCGGCCGCTCGCCCTTCCGGCGCCTCGTCTATCCGATGCCCTCGGACGCCTGGCTCGGGGTGCACGTGGGGCTCGACCTCGGCCATCGCTGCCGTTTCGGTCCCGACCTGCACTGGGTGGACACCCTCGACTACGACGTGGACACGAGCCGCGCCGAAAGTTTCTACGCCTCGATCCGGCGCTACTACCCGGCGCTCCGCGACGGCGCGCTGCAACCCGACTACACCGGCATCCGCCCCAAGATCTACGGCCCCGGCGAGACTGCACCCGACTTCGTCATCCAGGGACGGGAGACGCACGGCATCGACGGGCTGGTGAATCTCTTCGGCATCGAGTCACCGGGCCTCACGTCATCGCTCGCCATCGCGGAGGAGGTTGCGGCGCTCGTGGCTTAGGTGATGGAGCGCAGCGCGTCGGGGCGGATTTTGCCGCTCCGCGCGTTCCGCGTCAGTCCGTAGCCCGGGTCGTGGCCCGGGTTGTGGCTCGGGCCGCCCTGCGGCGCCGGCGGCCGACCACCGCCTCGCGGTGCAGCACGTAGAGGCCGCTGCCGCAGATCAGCGCCATGCCGGCCCAGGTGCCCACGCCCGGCCAGTCGCCGAAGAACACCACGCCCCACATCACCGCCATCGGCAGCGCCACGTATTCGAAGGGTGCGAGCACCGACGGCCTGGAGATGCGATACGCCTGCGACATCAGGTAGCCGCCGATCCCGTTGATCACGCCGATGCCGAGAAACAGCGCGGCGTCCGGCACCGAAGGCACCGTCCAGGCGCGCAGCAGAAAGGCGAGGCTCGGGTTGTCCTCCGGTGCGAAGCGCCCGTGTCCGGCCACGAGCCCGACCACGACGCTGGCCACGATGAAGCCCGCCTGCGCGTAGAAGGCGATGGTGGACGCCCGCTCAGTAGTGCCGAGACGGCGGGTGAGGATCTGCATGAGCGCATACGCGACCGCCGCGACGAGCGGAAGCAGGGCGATGAGTTTCAGCGCCCCCTCGCCGGGGCGCAGCATCACCACGACGCCCGCGAGCCCGATGCCGACCGCAGCCCACCGGCGCGGGCCGACCGTCTCGTGCAGCATGAGAGCGGAGAGCGCCGTGATCACCAGCGGCGCCACGAAGAAGATGGAGGTCGCCTCTGCGATCGTCATCGCCGCCAGGGCAAGGAAGAAGGTGGAATTGGCGATGATCAGCATTGCGGCCCGGGCCAGGTGAAGGGCGAGGCGTCGGGTGCGCAGCAAGTGGATGCCGCCTTCGAGGCGCATCACGAAGAGGGTGACGCAGATCGCGGTGACCGCGCGCACGAGCACGATCTCGTGCAGGGGATAGCCCCCGCTCAGCCACTTGATGAGTGCGTCCTGAAGAACGAACAGGGTGACCGCACCGACGACGCAGGCGATCCCGAGCGTCCGATGTTCCATTGAGGCGGCGTCTCGTCGTTCCGGGGCGTTACATGGTCCCGGCATTCCCGCGTCCGACGACCGATGCGTCGGCCGTCCGGACCACCCGCCGGTCCCGATCCGGAAATTCCCATCGGCTCGGAACCCGCGCTCGAAATGGCCCCGACCGGGCGCTCCGGGGGGCGAGGTCTTGCCGGAATCGCACGACGGGCCGACCTCCCGGAGGGTCAGCGGGAATCGCTGGTTCTGGCCGTTCCTGGCCGTCCGCCGGCGCTCAGGCGCGCTTCACCATCCCGCCGAGCGGCCGTCCCCCGATGAGGTGCAGATGCAGATGGAACACCTCCTGATTGCCATCCCGGTTGCAGTTGATGATGAGCCGATAGCCGCTCTCGTCGATGCCCTCGCGCTTCGCGAGGTCGCGGGCCACGAGCAGCATGTGGCCCGCAAGCGCCTCGTCCTCGTCGGCGAGATCGTTCGCGGTCGGGATCTCTCGGTTCGGGATGATGAGGATGTGTGTCGGCGCCGCCGGATTGATGTCCCGGAACGCAGTGACCCGCTCGTCCCGGTGGACGATGTCCGCGGGCAACTCACCCGCGATGATTTTCGAGAAGATGGTGGACATCGAACCTCCCCTTTCATCTCACCTCATGTCACCCGATCTTCGGCACCACCCACTCGTGGGGCGGGGTTCGGTCAGGCCGCGCGAATTTCCGCATCCTGCGCGATGGTATCCTGACCGGCCCGGGAAATCCTGGAATTCCCATCATCGAGCGAACACGCATTCGGAGAGCATCATGGCCAGCGGCGAGACGAGCCTGAACACTTTGCAGCACTTCATCGATGGCGCGCGCGTCGGCGGAGAGAGCAACCGTTTCGGCGACATCTACAACCCCGCGACCGGACGGGTCCAGGCGCGGGTGCCGTTCGCCACCGCAGGCGAGGTCGACACCGCGGTGCAGGCCGCGAAAGCCGCGTTTCCGGCCTGGGCCGCGACTCCGGCCTCGCAGCGCGCGCGCATCCTGTTCCGCTACCGCGACCTGGTCGAAGCGCACCGCGACGAGCTGGCCGTGCTGTGCGCGTCCGAGCACGGCAAGACCCTCGACGACGCCCGCGGATCGGTCACCCGGGGCATCGAGATCGTCGAGTTCGCATGCGGAATCCCGCAGCTTCTGAAGGGCGAGTTCAACGAGAACGTCGCGGGCCGCGTGGACAGCTTCAACCTGCGCCAGCCGCTCGGAGTGTGCGTGGGGATCACCCCGTTCAACTTCCCAGCCATGGTGCCGATGTGGATGTATCCGATTGCGCTCGCGTGCGGCAACACGTTCGTGCTGAAGCCGTCGGAGAAGGATCCGTCGTGCGGACTGCGGCTGGCCGAGCTTGCGGTGGAGGCCGGGGTGCCGCCCGGCGTGCTGAACGTGGTCAACGGGGACAAGGAAGCGGTCGATGCGCTGCTCGTCCACGAGGATGTCGCCGCAGTGAGCTTCGTCGGCTCGACGCCGATCGCGGAGTACGTGCACCGCACCGCGACGGCGGCCGGCAAGCGGGTGCAGGCGCTCGGGGGCGCGAAGAACCATCTGGTGGTGATGCCCGACGCCGACATGGACCAGGTGACCGACGCTCTGGTGGGCTCGGCCTACGGCTCGGCCGGGGAGCGTTGCATGGCGGTGGCGGTGGCGGTCACCGTCGGCGACGAGACGGCCGACGACCTGATCGCCCGACTGAAGCCGCGGGTCGAGTCGTTGAAGATGGGCGCATACGACGCCGCCGGCGCCGAGATGGGGCCGCTGGTGACCCGCGAGCATCGCGACAAGGTCCGGGGCTACGTCGACTCGGGGGTGGAGGAAGGGGCGACGCTCGTCGTGGACGGGCGCGACACCACGGTGGAGGGCCACGCGGAAGGATTCTTCATCGGGGGCTGCATCTTCGACCACGTGAAGCCCGACATGCGGATCTACCGCGAGGAGATCTTCGGGCCGGTGCTGAGCGTGGTGCGCGCGAAGGACTACGAGGAGGCGGTGGAGCTGGTCAACGAGCACGAGCTGGGCAACGGGGCCGCGATCTTCACCCGCGACGGAGACGCCGCGCGCGACTTCACCCACCGGGTGCAGATCGGGATGGTCGGGGTCAACGTACCGATCCCGGTGCCGACCGCCTACCACAGCTTCGGCGGCTGGAAGCGTTCCCTGTTCGGCGACCACCACATGCACGGACCGGAGGGCGTGCGGTTCTTCACCCGGATGAAGACGGTGACTTCACGGTGGCCGTCCGGCATCCGCGAAGGCGCGACATTCAATTTCCAGCGGAGCACCGACGCCTGAGCCGACACCGGCGGGCCCCCGCGCCGTCGCTCAGTACGAGCGCGGCAGCCCCAGGACGTGCTCGGCGAGGTAGCTCAGCACCAGATTGTTCGAGATGGGGGCGATGCGGTAGAGCCTTGTCTCGCGGAACTTGCGCTCGATGTCGTACTCCTCGGCGAACGCGAACCCGCCGTGGGTCTGCATGCACATGTCGGCCGCCTTCCACGATGCCTCCGACGCGAGCAGCTTCGCCATGTTGGCCTCCGCCCCGCAGGGTTCGCCCGACTCGAACAGCTCCGCCGCGCGCCGGCACATCAGCGCCGCCGCCTCAGTCGCGGCATACGCCTGCGCGATCGGAAACTGGATCCCCTGGTTCTGCCCGATGGGACGGCCGAAGACATGCCGCTCCGATGCGTAGCGGCTCGTCCTTTCGATGAACCACCGGGCGTCGCCGATGCACTCCGACGCGATCAGCACCCGCTCGGCGTTCATCCCGTCGAGGATGTAGCGGAACCCCCGGCCTTCCTCCCCGATCAGGCTGTCGGCGGGGATCTCCAGATCGTCGAAGAAGATCTCGGTGGTGGAGTGGTTGATCATGGTCCGGATTGGCCGGATCTCCAGGCCCCGTCCCTTCGCCTCCCGCATGTCGACGAGAAACACCGAGAGCCCTTCCGTCCGCTTCTTCACCTCGTCGGCGGGAATGGTCCGCGCGAGGAGGAGCATGAGGTCGGAGTGTTCGGCCCGCGAGGTCCACACCTTCTGCCCGTTGACGACGTAGTGTGAATTCCCCTTCTTCACCGCGGTGGTGCGAAGCGCCAGGGTATTGCTGCCGCTCGTGGGCTCGGTGACCCCGAATGCCTGAAGGCGCAGGGCGCCGGACGCGATGCCCGGCAACCAGCGCTGCTTCTGCTCGGCGCTGCCGTGGCGCAGCACCGTCCCCATCGTGTACATCTGGGCGTGGCAGGCGGCGCCGTTGCAACCGGCGCGATGGATCTCTTCCAGCACCGCAGCGGCAGCGGAAACGGGGAGCCCGCTGCCGCCATACTCCTCGGGCACGAGGATGGACAGGTACCCCGCATCGGTGAGCGCCCGGACGAACTCGGTCGGATAGGTCCGCTCCCGATCGAGCCCCCGCCAGTATTCCCCGGGAAACCGCTCGCAGAGCTTTGCCACCGCCTCGCGGATTTCGGGCCAGTCCTTCATGACCAATGACTCATGGCCAATTCCTCATGGTGGGTCACTCCGTTGCGTCCGATGGCTGCTGTCCGGTTCACCGCTGCTCGGTTCAGTGCCCGAGCGATCCGGGCGGCGCGGGACGGCGAACGGCCCGCCCGCGTTTCCATGGGCACCCTTCCCGTTCCCGTTCCGGGGCCAGTGCCAATCCCGGCTCCAGTGCAGGCCCCACCGATCCCGGCGGATGGTCATCGGAAACCCGCACAGCGGCCCCTCCCTTTCCGGCCGCAAGCTCCGAGCTGCAAGCCGTACGGCCTGCTGCCGTTCATTCCGTGCGCAGCCACGCTGCGGTGCCGTCGCGGGTGATGTCGTCAACCAGCCCGATCTCCCAGGTCAGGTAGTCGTTCATCGCCTTCTCCATGCCGCCCTCGGCCTCATTGACGTGCACGCGGATGTCGTCCGGCGCGTCGAGGAACGACGGATCGGCCGCGGTCATCGGGTATCCCGCCGCGGTCCATCCCTCGTTGCCGCCCTCCAGATACCGCACCGGCCCCACCGACTCCCCGGCGAGATCAGACGCGGCGAGTCGGGCGAGGGCTTCGGCGGCGGCGGTGACGACCAGAAGCCGGGCGCGGGACCGGCCCGCAAGATTGCGCCCGAGACGTGCGCGAACGCCGTGCCGAGCGCCGGGAATGTGCCCCTTGCGATAGGCGCGGCTCAGCGACACGTCCACCACCTCCGCCTCGCCGCGGCCGAGCGCCGCCACGAGGGCATCGGGCGCGATCCCTTCGGCCCGCGCTTCGTTCAGCCCGAGCACCGGCGGGTCGGGCATCCCCGTCTCCAGCGCGTGACCTTCGATGCCGCCCTCCAGCACCACCGCGTCGCGCCATCCCATCTGCACGAGCCAGGAGGCGGTCATGGTCGCGCGCACACCGTCATCGTCGACCACCACCATCCGCGAGCGCAAGGTGCCGACATGCTCGTCGGTGCCCTGAACGAGCTGCCCGCCCGCGATCCACCGCGCGTCCGGCAGGTGGCCCGCCTCGTACTCCTCGCGGGTACGGACATCGAAAACGAATAGTGAACGGGTATCGGCTTCGGCCCGCCAGCGGCCGAGCGTGGCGCCGTCGATGGTGCGCACGTTGAACCGCTCCGCGATCCGCGCGGCCGCAGCGCGGGCCTTCTCGATCCCCACCGCGGACGGCCGGCCGACGTGCTCGGTCGCTCCCCTGGCAAGTTCGAGACCCGCAAGATGCCACGCCATGGTGCCGTCTCGCAGGCTGAGCACGCGGTTCGGCACTCCGGCGTTGATGATCGACTGCGCGCCGATGATGCTCCGGGTACGGCCCGCGCAGTTCACGACGATGGTGGTATCCGGGGACGGCACGGCGTCGTGGATGCGGTACGCGAGTTCGGCGCCGGGGCAGCATATCCCGCCCGGGATGCTGAAGTTGGTGAACTCGGGCGTCGGCCGGCTGTCCAGAATGACGATGTCGTCGCCAGCCGCGCGCTTCGCATGCAGCTCCGCGGCCGAGATCGAGGGCGTACCGAACTGGTGCTCGACCACCTCCCCGAACGCCTTGCTCGGAACGTTGACTCCGCTGATCAACGTGTAGCCCGCCGCCGCCCACGCGTCGATGCCGCCTTCGAGCACGGAAACATCGGAGTAGCCGAAGCGTTCGAGCCGGGGCGCGGCGCTCTCCGCCTCGCCACCTCCTGCGTCGCACACCACGACGGGGGCCGTTCGGCGAGGAACGAGCTGCGGCGCCAGGCGCTCCAGCCGCGAGAGCGCGCAGCCGCTCGCGTAGAAAATGTGCGCGTCGTGGAACGCCCCGACCTCGCGGACGTCAAGGAGCGCAAGTTCGTCGTCGCCGAGGATCCATCGCCTCAGCTCGTGTGCGGTCGTCGTGTTCATTCGCCCCCTTCCGATATCCGATGCCCGACCCTCGTGCCTCGATCAATCGCAACCGGCACATCCCCTGCGCCGACTTTCGCCCACTTCCGGGGCCAACCTATTCAGGGACGCAGTGCCGCACTACGATGCAGTGTCAATGAGAACGACGGCGTGGAGGTCACTGACTCGCAGTAACCAGTCAGCAGCGCGCAGCTCGGAAGCCAGCCCCCGGCTCAGAAATGCAGCGACACGTCGCGGTGCACCGACTTGCATTCGGCAATCACGCGTGCCTGATCTTTCGTGAGTCGTTCCTGAACGCGCAGGCCGATGCTGTGCTTGATCGCGGCGTCGTAGGCCGAGAGTCCCGGCAGCAACTCATCCGCCGCGCGGGTCCGCCACGCAACTTCCACCGAGTACCGTTCGCCGGCCTCGGAGAGGAATGCCGCCGCCTTCTCGGGATCGGGCGAGTTGCCGCGCAGCGCCCGACGGGCCTTTGACAGTCTTCCCCTGATCCCGCTGCTGCCCGCCACCTCGCCGAGTTCGCGCTCCGCCGCCTTGATGATCTCCATCGCTTGTTCCGGTGGCTCGTTTGCGACCGCCGCATCGAGGCTCGAAAGGGTTGGCTCGAACGCGCGCAGGGCGCCCGCGGCCGCGATCAGCGCTCGCAGGTCGGCGACCGTCTGGTATGCCTCGTCGACGCTTTGCCGATATTCCCGGCGGGCTTTCCTCTGCCGATCCGACAGCTCCACGTAACGCGATCTTGCCGCCTCCCAGGAGGCGGGGATGCTGTCCTCGATCGCGATCATCTCTGCTTCGATGTCCGCCTTCTCCCTCTCGACCGCGTCGATGGCCGCGCTGTCCGCGGTTTCGTCGTGGGCGAGTCGCGAACGTTCCCGATCGAGCACCTCGAGTCGAGTCCGGAGCTTGCGCAGGTCGGACTGTTTGCGCCGCACCTCGACATGCAGGGGCTGGTACTCCGGCAGGTATGCCTGCGTTTGCGCATCCGCCTCGCGCACCGCCTGCACCAGACCCAGACCATCGCGGGCGAGCTCGACGCTGCGTTCGTACTTCTCACGGAGGGGGTCGGGCAGGTAGCCGACATCGAGCGCCGCGGCCCGATCGATCTGGGCGCGAAGCTCGTCGCCGTTCTCGTCGTAACGGGCGAAGACGTAATCCTCCAGGCAGTACTGCAGCTTGGGGTTCATCGGCGGCGGCGCGGTTTCCGAGCCGAGGTACACGCGGTTCGGCAGGTAGTTGACCAGGCTCGGGAACGCGCCGGCGATGCCGAGTCCGAGGAGCTGCAGGGCGATGAATACCACTGCTCCGCGATAGATCTGCAAAGTCTTCACGATCGCCGGAGCGACGCCGCGCAGATAGAACAGGGCAAAGCCGAATGGCGGGGTCAGGAACGAGGTCTGGATGTTGATGCCGATCATCACCCCCAGCCACACCGCGGTGATGTTCGCGGACGGATCCGCGAGCAGGATGGGAGCGACGATGGGCACCACCACCACCGCGATCTCGATGAAGTCGAGGAAGAACCCGAGCAGGAAGATGACCAGCATCACCACTGCGAACTGCGTCCAGAAGCCTCCGGGCAGGCTCGTGAGCTGCTCCCGAACGAGCTCCTCACCGCCGAAAGCGCGAAACGCCGAGGTCAGCATGGCGGCGCCGAGCAGAATGATGAACACCATCGACGTGGTCTTGGTGGTCTCGATCATCACCGACCTGAGGGTGTCGTCGATCCGGTACGTCCGCCACAGGCTCCAGGCGATCGCCACGAGGAGACCGGCGGTTCCGATCGATGCGAGCACGATCCCCCGCACATCCTCGGGTCCGGTGATGTTCTTGATGTTGATGTCGTAGGCGGTCAGCGTCGCGAACAGGACGAGCAGGGAGAGCACGGCCACGATCGCAGGTGCGAACGCATTGCGCTGACCGGCGGTGAGGCGGTATCCACCCATGATGAGGGCGCCGATCGCCCCGATCGCCCCGGCCTGGTTCACGGTTGCGATGCCGGCAAGGATGGACCCCAGCACCGCGAAGATGAGGGTGAGCGGCGGCACGAGGGCGAGGAGCACCCGCACCGCGAATCGCAGGTCGTAAGTGCCCTCGTACGGCACCGGAGGCGCGGTGCTCGGGCGCAGGAGCGCTTGTCCGAGGATGTAGATCATGTAGATCGCGACCAGGATGAGCCCCGGAATGAAGGCGCCCATGAACATGTCGCCCGCGCTCGCGGAGACCACATCGAACTCCGCCGGCATGGTGATCTCGCCGGTGGCTTCGCGGTACTCCGCCTTGCGCGCGGTGCTGGCGATGTCGGCCGCGCTCGCGAGCTGATCGGCGAGAATGATGAGCACCACGGACGGTGGGATGATCTGGCCCAGCGTGCCGGCGGCGCAGATGGTCCCCGTCGCGAGCGGCTTCGAGTAGTTGTTGCGCAGCATCGCGGGGAGGGAGATGAGCCCCATGGCGATCACCGTCGCCCCGACGATCCCGGTGGTGGCGGCGAGCAGGGCGCCGACGAACACGACCGAGATACCGAGGCCCCCCGGGATCGGCCCGAAGAGTTGGGCCATTGCCACCAGCAGGTCCTCCGCGATCCGCGACCGTTGCAGCATGATCCCCATGAACACGAACAGGGGGATCGCGATGAGGGTGTCGCGTTCCACGTCCCAGTAGAGGCTGCGGAAGTTGGTGACCCCGGCGCTCAGCCACTCGACCGGACCGCCGTGCGCGAAGTAGGCGTCCGCGTCGCCCGCAAAGAGCCACCCGCACAGTGCCGCAATCGCGATGGCGGCGATGGCTGAACCGGGCAGGGCGAAACCGACCGGGAAGCCGGACATGAGGGCGCCGATCATCAGAACGATCAGCAGGGCGAGAAAGACCAGTTCCATGGCGTGCGGCGGCTCCGCTCAGGCCGTTCCGGCGCCGCTCGCCGAGGTCGCCGGCTCGGGCGCCTCGGGCCGGCGCAGGGTGGCCACGCTCTCGAGGAAGTAGCTTGTGAACTGGGCGGTCATCGAGGCCGCGAAGACCACGAGGCAGCCCGCCATCAGGTACTTCACGTACATGCCGAACCCGCTCTGGGAGATCTCGAAGTGCAGCAGGGGGCTCGCGAGGCTCGACCCCTTGGTCCACAGTCCCATCGAGAGGATGATCCAGCACAGCGGGATTCCGAGCAGCAGCGATCCGACCGCGTTGGTCCACGCCTTTCCGCGCGGATCGAAGCGGGCGTAGAAGACATCGACCCGGACGTGCCCCCCCTCGACGAGGCTGTAGGCGCTCGCCAGGAGAAAGAGCGCCGCGTACCAGAACCGCACCAGATCGCCCATGAACGCCTGCTCGTAGGAGAAGATGAACCGCGTGATCACGATGAGGAATTCGGCGAGCACGATGAGCAGGGCGAGCCAGACGACCGACACGGATCGGGTGAAAAGCGACAGGATGCAGGCGACTCCCATCAACGGGAGGTGAACGTACTGCCCGCGGAATTGCGACAGGCCGAGCTTCGTCGTGAGCGCCTTGCCCACGAGCGCCGACAGGAATCCCTCCACCCGGAGGAATGAGATGAACGCATCGGCCAGCCCCACGAGGAACACCGACCAGAAACCCGCCTGCACGATGTACGCGGCCAGCGCGGAGTAGATTCGCGCATCGGCTTCGAGCGCTCGCCCGCGGGTCGCCGCAACCCACCCCACGACACCCGCAACCGACCCTGCGTAGAGAAGGAACTGCACCCACGCTCGGGCGAGTGACCCCGCATCAAGCGGGCTCGCGACGGGCGGCGGATCGAACCAGCCCCAAGCCACCCCCAGATGCGCAGCCAGCGCCGGCACCCCTGGCCAGCCGCCCACGAACGTCAGCCCGAAATTCACGAGGAAGGCCGCCGTCATGCACACCGTGACGCCGGCGAGAATTCTGGAAAGTTGCTCGACAGGCCCCGGCGAGGCGGTGACGGGCAGGGGCGCGGGGGAAGGCATCGTCCCGGTCACGGCGATCCGCGGCGGCGCCTCGTTGCGCGCCGGGTCTTCGGAGCGCCACCGGGAGCGATCATGACTGGCGGCGGCCCATGCGCATCTGGGGGCGCATCGGGGGGCGCATCGGGGGGCGCACCGAGTGGGTACCTCGGGTACAGACAGCGGGGGCGCCGGGGCGGGGCGTCGCCCACATCCGGCCGGGGAAGTTGGCGCGGCGGCTCACGGTGTCGTCTGCCGCCGCGCCGGGACGTCGGTTCAGCAAGCCGTTCAGATGCCGAGAACGCGGTTGCGCTGAGTCGCGTACTCGCCGTCAGCGATGTTCATCCAGGCGGCAACGGTACGCAGTGACTTCTGGTAACTGTCGTCGATCCGCTTGGCGAGATCGCTGTGCTGGCGGGTCTCCTCGAACACCTCCTCGGAGGCTTCGCCGAACGCATCCGCCACGTCCTCGCTGAATTTCCGGAGCTCGACCCCCTGCTCGTTGATGAGCTTGGCCAGGAATTCGCCGTTCTTGGCGTTGTACTCGGAGTACATGCTCTCGTGCACGTACGTGGCCGCCGCGTCGATCAGGAGCTGATCGCCCTTGGAGAGGCCGTCCCACCAGGCCTTGTTGATGCCGAGACCGGTGATGGTGCCGGACTCGTGCATGCCGGGGTAGTAGTAGTACTTCGCGGCCTCGTAGAACTTGAGGAAGCTGTCGTTCCAGGGGCCCACCCACTCCGTGCCGTCGATGGCCCCGGAGACCAGGTTCTCGTAGATCTGAGAGCCCGGCAGCGACACCGGAGAGGCGCCGAGTTTGGCCAGCACGTCGCCGCCAAGCCCAGGCATGCGGAACTTGAGGCCCTTCAGGTCGTCGGCGGAATTGATCTCCTTCCTGAACCATCCGCCCATCTGCACCCCGGTGTTGCCGGCCGCGAAGCACTTCACCCCGAATTCGGCTCCAAGCTCGTCCCACAATTCCTGACCGCCCATCCAGCGGATCCAGGATGACGACTCCAGCGCGGTCATTCCGAACGGCACCGAGGCGAAGTAGGAGAAGCCGGGATGCTTGCCTTTCCAGTAGTACTCCGCCCCGTGGTAGATGTGGGCGTTGCCCGAGGCCACTTCGTCGAACGAGTCGAACGGCTTGACCCGTTCGCCCCCGGCAAAGTACTGGACGTTCAACCGGCCGTCGGTCATGTCGGTCAGCATCTGGGCGAAGCGTTGCGCCCCGGTGCCGAGACCCGGGAAATCCCGCGGCCACGTACTCACCATCACGATTTCCTGGCGGCCCTGCGAGATCGCGGGCGCCGCGACGGTTGCGGCGGCGACCCCGGCGGTGCCCACGGCGGCCTTTTTCAGAAAGCCCCGCCGCTTCATGCCCTGACTGGTCTGCTTTTTGGTCTGCTTCATCGATCTCTCTCCTTGTCCGCATTCACAACACGGTCGGTCATTGTTCGTCGATTCTTGCTGTCAGATCAACCGCAGCACCCCACGATACTCACAGCCGCACATCGTGCCGCGGTCGGCCCCAGTCCCGCGCCCGCGCGACCACCTGCTCCACGTCCTCCTCGAGCATCAGCCGCTCGTCCACGAGCCTTCGCGCCGCCGCCTCGATGGCCTCCGCGTAGCCGCCCGCACTGTGGTAGCGCGCGAACACGGAGGCACGGGGATCGCCGGTCATCGCCGCTTCGGAGTCGGTGTCCGGAAACGGGAGATAGCTGCCAGTGAACTCGTGCATGGCACCGTGACCGTATTCCCGGGCGCGCAGGTTCCAGCCGGTGCAGGTGCCGAGCGGCGCCTGAACCATCGGCGCCCGCACCCCCGCGACATCGTTGCCGTCGGCGTCCACCGCGGGGACCAGGATTGCGTAGCCACGGGCGTCCGCGACCTCCGGGGGCTCTCTGGTGAGCAGCCCCCGCTCCATGTCCGGACCGAAGTCGTAGAGCGGCAGGGTGTTCGCACCGCTCGGGATCATGACCCCGGGGATACTCGGAAACCGGGATTTCCACTCCTCGTACTCCACCAGCGTTCCGTCCGCGCGGCGCGGTATCCGGCTCGACGGCGGCGCGGTGCCGTGCGTGGCCCAGGCGTCGAGGGCGTCGAGCATCGCGCGAAACAGCATCGAGGTCTGAACGATGTTCGCGTAGTGCCGACAGATGCCGCGGGTCGGCCGGACCGCATTCGGGTCGGCGAAGTGCTGCGAACTCGCCCACAGATAGATACGGACGCTGTCCGGGGGTTCGAGGTCGCGGCCCTCGGTGTCGGTATGGACGAGCGACCCGCGCCTTTGCCAGTACTCCGTCGCGCTCTGGGTGTGCAGAACCAGCGGGTCGGTCTCGGGACGCTTCAGGATCGCATCCTCCCGGCCGGTGAGGTGATCGACCGACGGTCCGTATGCGAACGGGAAGCGATCCGCGCAGTTGTCGTGGTCCTCGTACTGCTGTCCCGCGGGACTGACGACACGGGCGAAGCGATGGTTCATCCACATCAGGCCCCCGCCCGAGACGTGCGGCATCACTCCGTCGAACACACGCCGTCCCTGCGCGTCCGCGTTGTATCCGCGGTAGACGAAGTCCCGGATACAGCGCCCGGTCTGGGAGCGTCCCCACGCATACGCCTTGTCGATGGTCCCGGCGAGGGGGTTCGTGGCGCCGCACCCGTCAGTCGCTTCGTATCGAAGAAAGCTCACGAGATCGCGCACCACCGCGTGGCCGATCCCGTAGGGGCGCGGGTCGCGCGCGGTGTAGACCAGCTCGTAGATCCAGCCCGGCTCGAAACCGTCGAAGACGTGGATGTGCGTATCGGACTCGACGAGCGCGGTCTCCGCCCCTTGCGCATCGAGCCCGACCCCGCCCTCGGTGCGCGCGAACGCCCAAGCATCGCTCGTGATCGGTTCGCGCGCATCACCGGGATAGCGTCGCCGCGTCAGGCGCGCGCGGGCCGGGTCCAGGGAAACGGTCGGGTAGCTGCGCGTGGACGCCCACCCGCTCAGGGGGCAGGTCGAGACCCCGGGGCTGTCGGCAATGAACTCCGATCGCACGAGACCGGTGAGGGGCTCGGCGCCGTCGCGCGCCACCGGTACATCCAGAAGCATGCGCCCATCGCCCGGCAACAGATCTCCTTGCCAGGCCGCCCACACCACCGTGTACCCCCGCCGCATGAGGAAGCCGTTGCCGGCGTCGCACAGGGTGCGCGGATCGTTCGAAGCCGGCGCATCGTTGAAGAATTGCAACTCGCGCTTGTTCCCGCGGTTGCCGTACCCGAAGAAGAGCCTGCGGTTCCCCGGCCCGACCGGCCTGAGGATGCACAGATCGGAGGCATACTCGACGAGAGCGAGGTCGTTGCGCGGCACCCGGTCGAGGTCCACAACATCCATGTACGCGGAGCCTTCGGGGTCGACGGCGAAGCGAACCCGCCCGACCAATCGCTCGTACGGCCCCCCGCCTTCGAACGAGTGGCCATCCGCGAACGGCCCGCGTTCGGTGATCCGCAGCTCCAGCGAGCCGTTCATGATCCCCGCGGTCATGGTTCCTCCGGATCGCATCGACAGAAATAGCGGTGGTGACTCGTGCGCTTCGCGGGGGTCGATGCGCCCCGCTTCAGTTCCAGCCACCATCCCAGAAAATGGCGGCGGTAATTCGTGCGCTTCGCGGGAGGGTATCACCGGAACGGCCCGGATCCTCCGGCTCGCGTTCGGTGATTCGCAGCTCCAGCGAGCCGTTCATGATCCCTGCGGTCAGGGTCCCTCCGGATCGCATCGGCAGGAAATCGGCGCCGGTGATTCGCGCGCATCGCGGGAAGGCATCACCGATGCAACCCGGATCCTCGGAGTCGTTTCGCGCGAGTCATATCACACGACTCTGCCTTCACTCCGGCCGGCATGATCTCGCGCCACCGGCTGCCGTTGCCGGCTTGCAACACCAGTGGCGCCGCCCCATGATGAATCCGGCAAAATCGGCCGCCCTGCCACCGACCGGACATCCGGCCCGTCTGCGCGGCATGCGGAGCGACGCCCATGGAGACGACCCTCGAACACCTTCGCGAACGCGCGCAGGAGGTGATTCGACGAGCGCCGGCGGTCAAGGCGGTAGTGCTGTTCGGCTCGCGTGCACGCGGGACCGCAGGCCCCGGAAGCGACTGGGACATCGCCCTCATCGGAAGAAGTGTGCCACCCTGTCGTGCGGCTGAGCTTCGGCCGTGGCAACTTCAAGGAGCCCGGCCATGTGGAGGCAAGCCTCATGGAGCAACTCGCAGCCATCGAGCGCCGTGCCCGGGTCGTGTCCCACTATTCCACGGCCTCGGGTCGCCTTGCGTCGGTGGTGGAAGCGCTGCACGAACAGGCCGGACAGACCGTCGTGGTCCTTGTCGACGAGTACGACAAGCCCATCCTCGATGCGCTGGACGTGCCGGAAGTGGCCCGCGCGAGCCGCGACTTCCTGCGCGGGCTGTACGCGGTCATCAAGGACAGCGACGCCCATATCCGTTTCAGCTTCCTCACCGGAGTGAGCAAGTTCTCGAAGGTGAGCCTGTTCTCCGGGCTCAACAACCTCGTCGACATCACGCTGGACCCGCGCTACTCGGCCATCTGCGGCTACACCGAGGCGGATCTGGACACGGTGTTCGCGCCGGAACTGGGCGGTCTGGACCGCGACGAAGTGCGCGAGTGGTACAACGGCTACGGCTGGCTGGGCGAGGAGCGGGTCTACAATCCCTTCGATATCCTGCTGCTGTTCGACAAGCACAAGTTCGGCGCCTGGTGGTTCGAGACCGGCACGCCGACGTTCCTGGTCGAGACGCTGTTCAAGCGCGGGGTGGGTCCTCTGGACCTTGACGGCTTGGTTGGCGGCGATGACCTGCTCTCCACCTTCGACGTGGACGACATAGCGACCGAGGCGCTGCTGTTCCAGACCGGATATCTGACGATTACCGGCGAAGAGAATCTCGGGGGAAACATCCTCTATCGCCTGGGCTATCCCAACCGAGAGGTGAGGCAGAGCCTGAACGATCGTCTGCTGCGCTACCTGGTGCGCGATCGGTCCCGCCAGGCCGCGAACAGCATCCGACTCTACCGGCTGCTTCAGGCCAACGACTTCGACGGACTGAAAACGCTGTTTCATGCGTTCTACGCGAGCATTCCATACGAGTGGTACACCAACAACGACATCGCACGCTTCGAGGGCTTCTACGCAAGCGTGTTCTATTCCTATTTCGCGGCACTCGGGCTCGATATCACGGTCGAGGACAGCACGAATCACGGGCGGCTCGACATGGCGGTGCGGTTCGACGGGCAGGTGTATCTGTTCGAATTCAAGGTGGTGGAGCTTGCGGGGGAAGGGGCGGCGATGGCACAGCTCAAGACCCGGCGCTATGCGGACAAGTATCGCGGCGCGGACGCGCCGATTCACCTCGTGGCGGTGGAGTTCAGCCGGGAGACCCGCAACGTGACAACGTTCGAGGTGGAACGTGCTTGAGCGGCTGGAGCCTGCATGTGTACCGAGGCGGTAAGGACTCTGATCGGTTTTTCGTCCCGCTGCTCGGCCATGACTCGCAAGGAGCAGAGACCGTGGCAAAACGAAGAGTCGAGGAGAACGAGATACGCTCGCTCGACGTGTACCTGCACGGTGAACGGATCGGCACGGTGGTGCAGCAGACACCGGCCCAGGGCCCATCGTTCCGGTATACCGAAGCGTACCGAACGCGCCCGGGGGCCCTAGCACTCGGCAGGCGACTGCCGCTGCAGGAAGCCGCATCCGAAAGCTCCACGATCCTGCGCTGGATCGACGGGCTCCTGCCTGAAGGCGAGCGTCGGGCACACTTGGCCGAACAAGTCGGCCAACACCGAATGTCGACCATGAGCCTGATCCGGGAAATCGGTCTCGACTGCGCGGGTGCGGTCCAAATCGTCCCCGCAGGGAGCAGGATCGGAACCCCGAGATACGAAGAGACGAGCACCGAGGAAATCGCTCGCGCCTTCGACGAAATCGCCAGCCGGCCGATCGGCGCTTTCGATCGCGGGGCACGGCTCAGCATCGCCGGTGCGCAGGAAAAGCTCGTGCTCGCACGACGGTCGAACGGCTATTGGGCGTGGCCGATCAACGGGGCGGCGTCAACGCACATTCTCAAACCGGAAATGAAACGATTCCCGGGACTGGTGGAGAACGAGCACCTGTGCATGACCATCGCGATGCGGGCGGGGCTCCCCGCAGCAAGGGTCGAAATCGAACGGTTCGGGGACTACCCCACGCTCGTCGTCGAACGCTATGACCGCACGTCACACGGTACGCGCATCCACCAGGAAGACTTCGCTCAGGCGCTCGGCACCCCGGGCAAGTACCAACAGCACGGCGGCCCGAGTCTGAAGGACTGCTTTGAAAAGACCGACGTCGACGGCTGGGCGCTGTGGAACCAGGTCATTTTCGCGTGGATCATCGGCGACGAAGACAAACACGCGAAGAACTGCTCGATCATGTACGCAAAGGGACATCCCCCCCGACTCGCGCCGATCTACGACGCAGTGTGTACGCTCGCATACCCGGATCTCGATCGGGGGATGGCGATGCGAATCGGACACACCTACCACATACGGGGCGTCAACGAGGGAGCGATTCGAAATCAGGCCGAGCGGTGCGGACTCGATCCGGACGAGGCGGCCCAACGCACACATGCGCTCGCCAAGCGGGTGCGAGGCGCGGTGGCGGCGCTTCGCAAGGAAGGTTGGGACACGACTGTTGTGGAAAGCACCGGCGCGATGGACCGCTGTGATCAAGCCTGTGAGTGGACGGCCTGAACGACGGCTACGGCGACACTGGACGCGATGTCCCGCACCCGGCGTGTCCCGTGGTCAGAAAACTCGGACTCATGAAGCAAGGTGATACCTGCGGCTGGCCGCACAGCGGCCACAAATGATGTTTCAACAGACCGCCAGGCGGCGCGGATTCCGACATGATTTCAACCTCTGGAGCATCCATTCGGGGCCGTGTCGAGCACATGTTCGGATTTGGCGCTAATGGCGGTGGCGACCCGCGCCCGGCCGAAGTGCGGTGGACACCGCTGCGTTCGGGCCGATCTCACTCATCGCGGCGGGCCGTCATCCACCGTGCCTTCAGGGCGTCGTAGTGACGCGCAATCCACTGGAGCGCGATGATGGCCTTGGCGTTGACGATCCGGCCGGCGTCGAGCAACGCCACCGCGTCTTCGATCGACACCACGGAGACCCGGATGTCCTCGCCCTCTTCGGCCAGGCCGTGCAAACCGCCGACTCCGTCGCTGTCCACCCGCCCGCAGAACATGCGCACCGTCTCGGTGGTCGCGCCGGGGCTCGTGAGGAACGTCGCGATGGGGACCAGATCAGTCACCGTGCAGCCCATTTCCTCCCGTGCTTCGCGCCGCGCCATCGCCTCCGGAGTCTCTCCCGGCTCGATCACCCCCGCGACGCACTCCAGAAGCCACGGTTCCCAATCCGCGGCCCACGCGCCGGGACGGAACTGCTCGATGAGCACCACCCGGTCGCGCTCGGGGTCCACCGGAAGCACTGCGGCAACCCGGCCGCGCTCCAGGATCTCGCGCGTGAGCACCGGCCCCAAGCCGCCCGCGAACTGCCGGTGCCGCAGGCGGTAGCGGTCGAGGCGGAAGAATCCGTCGTAAACGACCTCCCGGCTGATCTGCTCGACGTCTGTTCGGGTCACGATGCCTCCAGGTCTCCTGTGCGCGCTGCCTGAATGCGGGAATGGGGATCGATTCCCGGCAGAAGGCCGCGAGAAGCCGACGCCACCTTGAACGCCTCTTGAACCGTGGCCGGTTTCTCGCCGGTCGGTAGTGCGCTCATTCTACTTTCTCACGGCCTCGGAGAGTCTCCACCCTCGGAGCGAGGCTATCGGAGCCGACCGAGATTCCGCATCAGTCCCCACCTCCGAAGGCCGGAACGCCGCCGAGGCGGGCGGAGACGGGGTCATCAGGCCCTTGCGCAGCATCGCGTCGACAACGGCCCCGAATGTCTTGCCGTCATTACATGCGAGGGCCTTGAGGGCGACTGCGACATCGTCGTCGATTGTCAGTGTGGTGCGCGTGCAGGCATCATGGTTTGCGCTCTGTCGAGCATCAAAGTGCCCCCCCCCCCCCGATCCGACTTCAGCGAGCACCATCATGACCCCACCCGACGTCCACCCTGCGTTCGAGAGCTGGACCATTCGCAAGCCGACGGTTCGCGCCGCCGGGGGAGTCGTTGCCAGCCAGCACCATCTTGCGTCCCGGATCGGCGCCGGGGTACTGGAGGCGGGCGGCAACGCGATCGACGCGGCGGTGACGGCGGGCCTCGCCATCGGCGCGGTGGAGCCGTGGATGAGCGGACTGGGCGGCGGGGGGATGATGGTCGTCCACCTCGCGGCGGAGCGCCGGGCGTACACGGTGGATTTCGGCATGCGCGCCTCGCACGGGATCGACCCCGCCGCGTATCCGCTCGCGGACGGCGTGGATGCGGATCTCTTCGGGTGGCCGACCGTGGTCGGGAACCGGAACGTCCTCGGTCCGCTCTCGATCGCGACCCCCGGCCTGGTCGCCGGTCACGCGGCGGCGCTCGAACGTTTCGGCACGCGGTCCTGGCGCGACGCGATCACCCCGGCGGTCGAGCTCGCGGAGCGGGGAATGACCGTCGACTGGTACGCGACGCTGAAGATCGCGAGCGAGGCGGCGTCCCTCGCCCGGTTCCCCGAGACCGCCCGGGTGTACCTCCCCGGGGGCCACGTCCCGACCCCGGGCTGGGGCGGCCCGGCGCCGGTGATGCAGCTCGGCGCTCTTGCCGAGACTCTTGCACGGCTTCGCGACGCCGGCCCGCGCGACTTCTACGAGGGGGAGATCGCACGGCGGCTTGTCCGCGACTGCAACGACGCCGGCTCTCCGCTCTCGGAAGCCGATCTCGCCGGGTATGCCGCGCGCATCGGGGATGCGGACCGGCACCAGTACCGCGACGCGCTTGTTCATACTGCGCCCGGACTTTCATCCGGCCCGACGCTCCGCCACGCGCTGGCTCTGCTCACCGAACGATTCGCCCCGACCGAAGGGACTCCCGATACCAGCGCCTACCTCGCCTACGCGTCGTGCCTGCTCGAGGCTTGGCAGCATCGGCTGGCGACGATAGGCGACACCGACGACTCGGCCGCACCGGGCTGCACCACGCATCTGAGCGTCGCGGACCGCGACGGCAACGTGGTCGCGCTGACCCAGACCCTGCTTTCCATCTTCGGCTCCAGAGTCGTGCTGCCGGGCACCGGGATCCTGATGAACAACGGCATGATGTGGTTCGACCCGCGCCCCGGCCATCCGAACTCGATCGCGCCCGGCAAGCGGCCGCTGTCGAACATGTGTCCGACCGTGGTGGAGCGCGCCGACGGCTTGCGGATTGCGGCCGGTGCGTCGGGCGGGCGGCGCATCCTGCCGGCCGTCTTCCAGCTCGTGTCGTTCCTCGTGGACTACGAGATGTCCATGAACGACGCGATGCACACGCCCCGGATCGACGTGAGCGGCGGGCCACTCATCACCGCGGATCCGATGCTGCCCGCCGGAGTGATCGACGCGCTGACCGAGCACCACGAGGTGCAGGTAGCCCAGCACGGGGTCTACCCAGGGTTCTACGCCAACCCGAACCTGGCCGGCCGCGAGGCCGGAGGGGTGACAGTGGGAGCGGCCTGCGTCACCTCGCCCTGGGCGCTGGCGGCCGACGCACCCTGATCGTATTCACGAACTCGTTGACGTGACAACGATCGATCCCGTTCCAGCGGAAGATCGGATTTGACGAGAAAGCCCAATCAAAGGGGGATTATATGCGCGATAACACAGACATGAATCGGAGCATCCCTAATTTTTCATCATTACCCGGATACTCACAGTGCTGGGGCCATAAATCTTGGTGATGACATAACACTTTTCGCAGTTTTTATAGTTGGATTCCACAATGGTTACGCCTTCATCCCATGACCTGCAAGCGCTCGATCCAAGCACGAACGCCAAAACCGGTTATCCGAAGGCTAAGGGGCAAGATCAGAACGGCAATCCTCATAGTGAGTTTCTTTCGAGTATTCATTGATATCTCCTGATTGATTGCATGGTTGCACAGACGACAATTCAACTATCCGCCGAGTACCTTTTCATCCGACTTCAACCTTGCAGCGGTCGATCCCGTTCCAGTAGATCTACAGTTTTGGCAGAAAAATCCCGGTACATCTGATGTTGTAGTGGGAGTGGTCAATACTGATACTCAAGTCGTCATTCGGCAAAAATACCAGGGTCAAGCCATCCAGATAGGCTTCGACATTTTCCTGTTCCCGGGAATCATCGGGAGAGATCTGGTCGTCACTGCTTACAACATTTCCATCCTCAATATGTCTGCTGCGAATCGGACCCCAGCCTACAACTGTCATGCGATGCCCCGTTTCCCCCCAGCCCGGAATTGAATTCTCAAGCTGATCAATAACATCTTCATTATTGACCTCGTAGCTGAGCTGTGCAAAGCAGCGGCCTGATGAGCACGTGACTTCAAGATTCGGATTTCGAAGATTCAGATCATCGATAAAAGTATCGCCCATCGTGCATTGGGAGGTAATGTCTCCAAACCAGTTACCGTCCGGCACACTTGGTTGATCGGCCTGAACCTGCAAAGAGAACAGCCCGACCGCTACGACAGATGTCGCGAGAGTTTTATTTTTCATCTGATTTCCACCGTTGGTGTATGGCCTGTTGACAATCATGACACCGGACTAACCGGGCTGGCGTTGCGATGCGTCCCACAGGAGCCGTTCGATCCGATATGCTGCCTGCCGGTCGATGCGCCCCACCGCCGGTACCAGTTCGTTTGCTGCCCGCAGCTCCCCGGCGCGGATGAGCAGGGTGGCCGCGCCTTCGAGCGCGTACGCGGCCTCCGGCCAGCGCTGCATCGTCCACAGCACGTTACCCATCTCTCCCCACACGACATGATCGTCCGGCCGCAGGCGCGCCGCGGCGCGGTAGTGGGCGATCGCGTCCATATATCGTCTTTCCCACGCCGCACGTCGTGCCGCGTTGAGCTGCCCGGCGATCGCATCGTCGTCTACCGCCGGATAGCGGGGTGGGGGTGGGGATGAGACTGGAGGTGGGGGGCGGGGCGTAAATTGTGGCAATCCGGGTTCGTACCTCGGGTACACCGAAGCCGCGGCTGGCGCGGGCGGCGTGCTCCACCCGCCGACACCGGCGTTTCCTGCCGCCGGAACCCCGGGGGCGATCGGGCGGCCTGCCATCGATTCGGCACCGGTCGCGGGCGCCCTGGCCTTGGGCGTTGTCGGGGGCCCGCTGACCAATATTGACTGGTCCGTGTCGAAGGCGGGGGTTCCGGGCGCTGTCTGCGGGCGAAATTCGTCGGTCTCGGTGACTGGAACCGGAGGTGCCGCCGCAATCGTTTCCCGGTTTGCGGGCGCGGGAGGGACCGCCGGAGCGGGAGATGCGGTTGGAGCCGCCGGGTCAGGCGGGAGGGCTGGGACTGCCGAGGCCGCCGGCGCGGCCGAGATTGCCGGAGCGGGTGGAACCGCCGAAGCGGTCGGGGCGGCCGGGAGCGCTGGGGTGGGCGATGCGGCGGAGATTGCCGGTGCAGCCGGAGCCACCGTTGCCACCGGAGTGGTCGGAACCGCCGGAACTCCCGAAGCCGCCGGAGCGGGCGATGGGTTGGCCGGCGCCGATTCGCTTACGGTGGTTCCGGCTTCCGGGGCGGCCTCCATGGACACCACCATGGTCGTATCCGCCATCGCCGCCTCGGTGGCAGGTGAAGCAGCGTCGTCGAACACCCACACCGCAAGCGCCCACAGGGCCAGACTTACTACGAGAAGGTGCATTCCGCGAAGTCGTTGCATGGCGTCGTCGAATGTCGGCCGGCATGTTCGCCGGCCCTCATGATAGCCCGATCAGGGCGAGCTCAGGCCAGGATGTTCGATCGCGAGGCATGTGCACGCTGATGTCCATGCGTATCCCCGCCCGGCGTATCCACGCCGCCCGGCGCACCCCGAACGCCCCGCGCGGGGAGCGGCGTCAGGGCGCATAGCGGTTGAGGCCGCCGGCCGGCATCCGCTTCGGCAGTCCTTTGAGGTGGATGTCGGCGAACCGGGCGGGACCCTCATGGGCGATGCGCCACACGCCGTCGTGGTGCTCGCGCCAGTACTGCCACCAGCGGGCGCCGTGCCCCGACTTGGTGCGAAACTCCGCGAGGACCATGCTGGATGCGGCGCCGGCGGGATAGCCGTAGATTCCGAGGTCGGGCCGCGCAGCGCTCCCGCCGTTCAGCGATGCGATCCGGGTCCGCCATGCCTTGCGGTGACGCTCATGCTCGCCCGGTGGAAGCCAGCGCAGGCGCTCGCCGATGATGACCGGGATGCTCCGCTCCCCGAGCGCGTTCACGAGGGTCTCGATCACCGGGTTCGAGACGATGAGGCAGCCCTGGCTCCACCGGGGCGGGCGGCTCTTGGTTCCGCGGGGTTCGCCATGGATCCAGATGCCGAATCCGCCCCGCTGTCGGCGCTGATCCCAGTCGTTCGGGTAGTTCAGCCCAAGGGCACCGGCTCCGTAGAGATCGGACAGAAAGCGGCCCGCCACCCACATGGTCACGAAGTAGACTCCGAGCGGAGTCTTCATGTCTCCCTCGCGCCGCTTCGCCGACCCGCCCCGGCCGATGGAGGCGTACCAGTCACCTCGCATCGCCCACATACCGTCGGACCATTCGAAGAGATAGAGGCGCGAGTGCGCGGTATCGGCGACCACGACCTTCCGGCGGTCCGGGGCGGGCTCGATCAGAACATCGGGCAGATGGCCGCGCAGCGGTCGCTCGAACCAGTAGGTGAGCCGGGAGTGCGCCTCGTCCGTCGGATCTTCCAGCAGGGTGAACACGTCGGGCGGAACCAGATCGGCCAGACTTGCGCGGAGGCTCCCGGTCTCGTGGAGGGATTCCTTGATGAGGCGGGCGGCGCGAAAGTCGGGGTAGTTCCCGGCGACATGGGCCAGCGCTTCCAGCGCGTCAGCGCGATCTCCGGCCGCGAACCGGTCGAGCGCCTGAAAGAGCGCCTCCTCCCGCATTTCCATGCCGAGCGCCGGACCGGCGGCCAACATGCACAGCGCCACCGCGAAAGCGGCCTTGCGCAGACATCTCGAGCAAGTTTCGCGTCGGTGGGGAGCCGTCAATGTTGCATCCTCGCGTGCAGGACCGCTCCGCGGTGGTGGCTCACAACCCGTTGTCGGATTCGGTCGCGCCTTCGCGCGAGGGGCGACTTCCCGAACGTAACTCTTCCGTTCTCGGGAAACAGGCATGTCGGAGCGGGCAGCAATTCCACGCTCTTCGCAATCATCCCCATCTTCGCTCCGCGCCCTTCACCCCCTCCGTCACCCGACAACTGAAGGATGACTCCCGGACGATTCCGGATACCACGCCGCGATGGTACATGCGCGGCGGCGGCCCTGGTTCCATGGTCGGGTCGCCCCTTCGCCCCTTCGCCCCTTCGCCCATCAGTCTCCGGCCCGCATGCGGTCCAGGGTGTCGTGGATCCACTGCTCGGCGGTTCGGTTGACCTCCGCCACGCTGCGCCCGGCCGTCTCGATCGGGGCGCCGATGACCGTGCGAATCGTACCGGGGTACTTGTAGAAGCTGTTCCTCGGCCAGCAGTCTCCGGCGTTGTGCGCGACCGGAACGACCGGGCGGCCAGTGTGGACCGCGAGCCGGGCCCCCCCTTGCTTGAACCGGGCTCTGACGCCGGGAGGCACGCGGGTGCCTTCGGGGAAGACCACCACCCAGCATCCGTGCGCGAGCCGCTCTTCGCCCTGCTGCAACATCTGCGCGAAGGCGTTGCGGCCGGCGCTTCGATCGATCGCGATGGGGCGCAGGGTGGCGAGCCCCCATCCGAAGAAGGGGATGCGGAGCAACTCGCGCTTGAGCACCCAGACCTGGGGGGCGAACCAGCGCTGGAGCGCGAGCGTTTCCCACGCCGACTCGTGCCGGGAGAGGATGACGGTGGGCTCGGCGGGAATGTGCTCGAGTCCGGCCACCTCGGATTTCACGCCGCAGGTCACCGAGAGCCAGAACAGGTTGAAGCGGCTCCACCGGGTGACCACCCGCCATCGCAGGCGGTAGGGCAACAGCGTCGAGGCCAGGGCGATCGGCGTGAACACGAGGGTGGAGCACACCAGGCCGAGCGCGAACAGCGTGGAGCCGATGAACACCCCGAAGGTCACCTTCGGGGCGGCGGCAGGCTCCGGCGCACTTCCGGTCGTCAATGGATAGCCTCCCTGGATGCTCCACGCTCCGATCCGCTGGGTTCCGCGGGAGGCCGCTGCGCCGTGTCAGCCATCGGTCGCGACCGGTCGTTCCAGGTGCCGTGCGGTTTCGAACACGCGCGGGGCGAATCGGGCGCCGTTCCTGCCCACGGTGCGCTTGAGCACGAAGTCGAACATGAGCGGATTGTGATCCTGAATGCGCTCCAGCACCGGCACCGCGGGCGCGGGCAGGAAGCCGTGCCCGGCCAGGTCGTCGAGGTCGAACAGCGCCGGCACCCCAGGCAGGGGATAGTCGGAGCCGTTCAGCAACCGGGCGTGCCACTCCGTACGTTCCAGCACCTTCCCGAGCGCGGCGGCGGTGCGGTTCGACTGCATGAGAGCGGAGATGTCGCCCATGAGGATGGGCTCGTAGCGGGGTTCGTCCATCAGCCGGGCAAAGAGATCGACGTTCGGCACCACCGGGCCGCGGGGGCCGATGTCGAGGTCGACGCCGGCGCCGAACGACGCGCAGTGGGCGATGATCACGCGCACCCCGTGGTCGAGGGCGCGCCGCAGCCTGAGCGGATTGCCGAACGCGTCGATGCCGGCGCCCCTGACCGCGCGCTCGCGGCCGCCGTGCGTGAGCAGCGGGATGCGGTGGCGGGCGAGGGCCTCGTAGAAGGGATCGCAGCGCGGCGATCCGGGGTCGATCCCCATCGCGTTGGGGAGCCACTTCACCGCCCGCGCCCCACCGCCGACCGCCGCGTCCAGCGCCTCCACCGCGTCCTGACGATACGGATGCACCGATGCGGCCCACTCCAGCTCGCCGGGGTGACGCTCCGCCACCGCCCGGGCATAGGCGTTCGACACGTGAAAGGCGGAGGTTTCCGGCCGGGGGCGACCATCCTCGTCGTGGACCTGGTCGAAGGCGAGGAGCATCAGGCGTGCGCCCGGCATGGTGGCTCGGTGGCAGGCGAGCAGGCGGTCGAGGTAGGCGCGGTTCGGCTCCGCGTCCGAAGGCACGCAGCTCGCGTTGAGGAAGAAGCGGTAGCGTGCGTACTGGAGCGGGTTGGTCGGGCGCAGCATCTGCTTGCCGACCCAAGCGCCGTTCGGCCCTCCCCCCAGGCCGAGCAGGTGGACGTGAGCGTCGACGACCTTCGCCGGATCGATGCCGTCGAACGCGCGGGCGACGAGCTCGTGCGCGGCAAGCGATTCGGGGAGAGTGGCATCGAGGCAGGGGTTGAAGAACCGCAGTGCGCTCGCACTCGTGGGGACGACCGCCGCCGAGGCAGCAAGCGCCGTGAGCATCCGCCGCCTGGAGACGAGCTGCGCGACGAGGTCGCGACGGCGGGATGTCGGCCGGCTCACGACAGCAGCGAGATGTCCGCCGTTTCCATGAACAGCGCCCCGATCCGCGCGAGCAGGGCGAGGCGGTTGCCGCGCAGATTCTCGTCGTCGTCCATCACCTTGACGGTGTCGAAGAAGCGGTCGACATCGTCGCGCAGCCCCGCGAGGTGCGCGAGGGCACCGGTGTATTCGCCGGCGTCGAGCATCGCACGGACCCGCGGCTCGATTCCGTCGAGCGTGCCGGAGAGGCTGCGCTCCGCGTCCGCGTGCAGGAGCGCATCGTCGACCGCGCCGGGAACACCGATCGCCCCCTGCTCCGCCTGACGCAAGATGTTGCGAATGCGCTTGTTGGCGGCGGCGAGGCTCTCCGCCTCCGGCAGGGCGCGGAACGCCTCCACCGCCCGCACCCGCATCGCGAAGTCGAGCGGCCGCGTCGGCGCCGTCGCCAGCACGGCATTGAACACGTCGGTGGGGATCGACCGATCCGCGAAGTAGGCGCGCAGCCGATCGAGCATGAACCGGCGCACGTCCGCCACGGCGCCGGACGAAGCCTCGGCGGCCACGGCGGCGGGTGAAATCTCGACGGCCGCGGCGTCGGGTGAAGTCTCGGCGGCTGCGTCCGCTGTTGCGCCGGCCGGGCCGTCCCGGGCTTCCCGGGAGGAGGCGTCGGACGAAGCTTCGACGAACGCTTGCACCGTTTCACCGATCCGTAACGCGCGTCCCGTCCCGCCAGGGTCGTCACCGCTGGAGTCGTCGCCGCCAGGGGCGCCGCCGCCAAGATCGTCACCGCCGGACTCCGCGTAGCCCTCGAATGCGGCTTCGATCATCGCGTCGAGGTCGAGATCGAGCTCACCCTCGATCATGATGCGCAGCGTCCCCAGCGCGGCGCGGCGAAGCGCGAAGGGGTCCTTGTCCCCGGTCGGGGCCTGGCCCAGGCTCAGGCATCCGACGATGGTGTCGAGCTTGTCCGCCATCGCGACCGCACGCCCGGCGGCGGTGTCCGGAATGCCATCATCGGCAAAACGCGGCAGGTAGACTTCTCCCAGCGCGTCGGCCACCTCGTCCGGTTCCCCGTCGAGCCTCGCGTACTCGCGACCCATTTCGCCTTGTAGTTCGGGAAACTCCCCGACCATCTCGGTGAGGAGGTCGCACTTCGAGAGCCGGCCGGAGCGCGCCGCGTGCGCGACGGCCTCGCCGGACCCGCCCATCGCCCGCGCCACCCGGCCGGCGAGCGCCGCCACCCGCCCGGACTTCGCGCGCAGCGAACCGAGCTTGCGCTGGAAGACAACGGCCTCGAGCGCTTCGAGCCTCGAATGCAGGCGGCGCGCGCGGTCGGTGCGGAAGAAGTAGGCGGCATCGCTCAGCCGGGGCCGGATGACCCGCTCGTTGCCTTCGCGCACGGTGGCGGGGTTGCGGCTCTCGATGTTGCTCACCCCGATGAAGTGCGGCATCAACGCGCCGTCGGGGCCGGCGACCGGAAAGTAGCGCTGGTGCCCCTGCATGGTGGCGACGAGCACCGCATCCGGGAGATCGAGAAACCCGGGGTCGAAGTGCCCGGTGATGGCCACCGGCCACTCGACGAGGGCGGCGTTCTCCTCCAGCAGGGCGGGGTCGATAAGCGCCCGGCCTCCGACGTTCCGGGCCGCCCGTTCGACCTGCGCGCGGATCGTCTCCATGCGTTCGTCCAGCCTCGCCACGACGTGGCCCCGGTCCCGCAGCGCCGCTTCGTATCCGGCCGCATCCTCCAGCCCGATGTCGCCCGGATGGTGGAACCGGTGTCCACGGGTCGCGCGCCCGGAGGACACTCCGAGAATCTCCGCCTCGATGACCGCCGGGCCGTGCATCAGCACCACCCGGTGCACGGGGCGGACGAACTCGGTGTCGCGGTCCGACCACCGCATCCGCCGCGGCACCGGCAGCCTGGCCAGCACCCGCTCGACCATTCCGGGCAACAGAGAGGCGAGGGCCGCGCCCGGCTGCGTGGATCGATACCCGAGCCACTTGCCGTGCTCCGTCTCGATCTGCAGCAGCCCGTCCACCTCGTCGCCCCCGGCGTCCGACGTGGATCCTTCGAGTTGCCAACGCCGCGTATCAAGCTCGACCCCCACCGATCGCGCAAAGCCCAGCGCCGCCTTCGTCGGGGCGCCGTGCTCGTCGAACGCGCGGGCGAGCGGCGGACCGCGCCGCTCCACGTTCCGGTCCGGCTGGGTGCCCGGCACATTGGGGACGAGCACCGCGAGCCGCCGCGGGGTGGCGTAGGGCGTGGCCGCGCCATGGGCCAGTCCGGCGCCATCGAGTTCAGTGACGAGTTCAGCCACGAACGCATCCGAAAGCGCGCGCAGCGCCTTCGGTGGCAGTTCCTCGGTGCCGATCTCCACCAGCAGGTCGTTCACGTCCGTCATGATTCGAATCCTGCCCCCGGATGCTCGTACGACTTGCCGAGGCTCCGCTGCTCGCGGGCGCATCGCACCTATGCGACCGCGGCCGCATCGACTGCCAGCGGAAACCCCATTGCCTCGCGCGAGGCGTAATAGCACTCGGCCACCGCGCGGGCGAGCGCGCGCACCCGCAAGATGAAGCGCTGCCGCTCGGTCACCGAGATCGCATGGCGCGCGTCGAGCAGGTTGAAGACATGCGAGGCCTTGAGCACCTGCTCGTAGGCCGGATAGCTGAGCCCCTTCTCCGCCAAGGCGCCGCACTCGCGTTCGCAGACGTCGAACTGGGCGAAGAGTGCATCCACGTCCGCATGCTCGAAGTTGTACGCGCACAGCTCGCGCTCGCTCTGGTGGAACACGTCGCGATAGGTCACCCGGCCGAGCGGACCATCGGTCCAGACGAGGTCGAACAGGCTGTCCACGCCCTGGAGATACATGGCGATGCGCTCGATGCCGTAGGCCATCTCCGCGGTCACCGGCCGGCACTCCAGACCACCGACCTGCTGGAAGTAGGTGAACTGGGTGATCTCCATCCCGTTCAGCCAGACTTCCCACCCGAGGCCCCACGCCCCGAGGGTGGGCGACTCCCAGTTGTCCTCCACGAACCGGATGTCGTGCTCCAGCGGATCGAACCCGAGCATCGCGAGCGACCCCAGGTACAGGTCCTGCACATCGGCCGGCGACGGCTTGATGACCACCTGGTACTGGTAGTAGTGCTGGAGCCGGTTCGGGTTCTCGCCGTAGCGCCCGTCGGTGGGGCGGCGCGAAGGCTGCACGTAGGCGGCACTCCACGGCTCCGGGCCGATGGCGCGCAGGAACGTCGCGGGGTGGAAGGTGCCCGCCCCAACCTCCATGTCGAACGGTTGCAGCAGCACGCAGCCCTGCCGGGCCCAGTAGTCCTCCAGAGCAAGGATCAGGCCCTGGAAGGTGCGGAGGTCGAATGCGCGTCCCGCCACTCTCGCGTTCCCCGTCGCGAACGAGCGCGGGAGTATAGCGATTCACGCTCCGGCGGGAGCGCGGGCCGGGGGGGTAACGGGAGCCGGCGCCCCGGTTGCAACGCGCTCAGGGGTTGAGGAAGTTGAGCGGCAGACCGGGCCGGGGCCAGTCCATCGCGACGAGTCGTCCCTCCCACGACAGGGTCACGAACGCGGTCCGCAGATCGGGCCCTCCGAAACAGATGTTGGTGGTGTAGGGGTCGTCACACTCGACGAACTCCACCGTGCCGCCGTCCGGGCTCGCCACCGTGATCCCGCCGGTCATCAGGGTCGCCACGCAGATGTTGCCGCCGGCTTCGAGGGCAAGGGAGTCGAAGCGCCGCCAGCCGCCAGCCGCCATCGCAGGTGACCAGCCGGCCGCCGTTGAGCGAAGGCGGGAACGGCGCCTTCGCCAGTGCGCCTTCCCCGACGATGGGATACGACCACAGCCGACCGCCCTCGGTCTCCGCCACGTAGAGGGTCTTCTCGTCCGGCGAGAGCCCGATGCCGTTGGCGGTCAGGAACGGATACACCGCTTCCCGGATGAGGCTGCCGTCGGGACGAGCGTAGTAGACGCCGCCCCGATCGATCTCGCGCTCGCGTACCTTGCCGAGATCGGTGAACCAGAAGCCGCCGCTGCGATCAAAGACGATGTCGTTCGGACCCTTGAGCGGACGGCCGTCGCAAGCGTCATAGAGCACCTCGACCACTCCGGTGTCGAGATCCACCCGCTCGATGCGCCCACTCACATAGTCGTCGGACTGTCCGATGGAGCGCCGGTTGCCGTTCGGCTCCACCCGCCACTTGAAGCCGCCGTTGTTACAGACATAGCACTTGCCGTCGGGGCCGATGGCCGCGCCGTTGGGGCCGCCGCCGGTCTCGGCCACCACCTCCTTGCGGCCGTCGGGATACACGCGCGTCAGGGTGCCGCGGCCGATTTCGACCACGAGCACCGTGCCGTCCGGCATCGCGATCGGTCCTTCGGGAAAGAGCAGGCCATCGGTAATCGTGCGGTACTCCATCGTCTGAGGCTCCCCGGGAATTCCGATGGCGCGATTGTGCCTGCGATTGCGCCGGATGTGGCGCGAGCCATCCTCGCGAACCATCCCTGGGAGAAGGTCTCCATCGCTCAATCCCGAACGTCCCGTGTACCTTCCTGATCTCGATCCGGCGCTGACCAAGATTCCGGAAAAATGTACATATCATGTGTATTTTTCTCGGTAATATAGGTATTCATGTACACAAGATTACTGCCTACGCCGAACCGCTCGATCTTCCTGTTCGGCCCGCGCGGCACCGGCAAATCCACCTGGATTCGTGATCGCTTTCCCGACACGGCCACCTACGATCTGAAGCGGTTGTGGGCGGGCGAAATCCTTGTCCTTCGGTGATTGCTCGTTCATCTCCCGGAACGCTGGCGGGAATGGGTGGACGAGTCGGCATGTGCCTGCATTACAATTCAGAAATTCAGACAATTTACATTCAGAAAATTGATACCCTGACTTCCTGAATTGTCGAAAAATACCAGTCAAGCAGAATTCCCCAGGGAAACCTCGGCCGCGGTGCGGCGCTTTGCGGCGCACTTTCCTGCGGTCGTGGTCACCGGGGCGCGCCAGACCGGAAAGACCACCCTGCTCACCCGTCTGTTTCCGGCGCATCACTATGTCAGCCTGGACCATCCCGCCGAGGCGCAGCTTGCCGAGGAAGACCCGCAGACGTTCCTCCTGCGGCATCCGCCGCCGCTCGTGGTCGACGAAGTGCAGTATACCCCCGGGCTCTTCCGGTACCTGAAGATCGAGATCGACGCCCATCGGAGCGCGAACGGACAATTCATTCTCACCGGCTCGCAGAAGTTCAGTCTCATGAAGGAGGTGTCCGACTCGCTGGCGGGGCGGTGCGGGGTACTGGAGCTGGAGGGCCTCTCGATCGAAGAGCTCGGCGACACATTTCACGACTACGAACGGCGCGAAGGCATTGCCAGCGTCCTGGTTCGAGGTTTCATGCCGCAGTTGTGGAAGGATCCCGGTCTGCGGCCGGTGGACTACTTCGGCAGCTATCAGGCCACCTATCTGGAGCGCGACGTCCGGCAGCTTCTGAACGTGTCGTCACTCCGGGACTTCGACCGGTTCATGCGTGCAGCCGCAGTACGCAGCGGACATCTTCTGAACAAGACCGAGCTGTCGAAAGAGGTGGGGATCAGCAACCGGACCGTCACCGAGTGGTTGAGCGTGCTCCAGGCGTCCAACCAGATCACGTTGCTCGAGCCGCACTTCACCAACGTGGGCAAGCGTCTCGTCAAGACGCCCAAGCTCTACTTCAATGACGTCGGACTGCTGTGCTTCCTGCTGGGGCTGAACGAGCGCTCGGTGAACGACAGCTACCTCGTCGACTCCATCTGGGAGACTTTCCTGCTCTCCGAGCTGCGCAAGTACCTGTCGGTGGCCGCCCCCGAGGCCACGGTCCGGTTCTACCGGGATCAGTCCCGCGAAGTCGACTTCGTGATCGAGAAGGATGCCCGAACGACTCTGGCCGAAGCGAAGTGGAAGGAGCTTCCGTCGCGGAGGGATTTCCGGGTGCTGCTGGCGGTTCAACCCCTCCTGCGGGCTGCACGGTTGCCGGCGATGGTGCTGTGCCGGACCGGCCAGAGTTTTCCCGTGGGAAAAGACATGCTCGCGGTCAACGGTCTGCGAATGCGCGAGCATGTGTGAAGCCGGGATGATTGCCGGAGGCACGGACGGTGCCGGTGAGCTGACCCTGGTCGGCCCGAGCGGATCGGACGAGTCGATGTATGTGAATCGATGGTCCGGTGCTTCCGGGATCCGTCCTGTGAAGTCGACTTCGTGATCGAGAGCGAAATGGACCCACGCTATCCCGTCGTCTTCGGCGCCTGTCTGACGCAGTTCACGATCGTCGGCCTGCTGTTCACGGTCGGCCTGTTCTTCGATGTGTTCGAGGAAGAGTTCGGCTGGTCGCGGACCATCCTGTCGGGGAGTACCTCGCTCGCCTTCCTGTCCATGGGGGTGCTCGCGTACTTCGGCGGGCGCCTGAGCGATCGGTACGGGCCGACGGTGGTCCTTGCCACCACGGGCCTGCTGTACGGGGTGGGCTTCGCGCTCATCTCGATCGTCGGCGAGCCCTGGCAGCTCGTCGCGCTGTTCGGGATCTTCCTGGGGATGGGCCTTGCCACCCATGACGTGGTGACGCTCTCGACCATCGCGCGCTGGTTCGGGCCGAGGCGCGGACTGATGACCGGGGTGGTGAAGGTCGGTACGGCGGTCGGCCAAATGGTGCTGCCACTGCTGGCGGCGGTGCTGATGGCGGCCGTGGGCTGGCGCCACGGGGCGCTGGCGCTCGGCTACGGAGGAGCGGCACTGCTGCTGATCGCCGCCTTCTCGGTGTCGGCGCCGCCGAAGAACTGGATATCCGCCCAATCCAGTGCCCAAGCAACTGCTCGGGCCACTGCTCAGTCCACTGCCCGGGCCTCCGAACGCCGGGGGCCGACGTTCGCCGCCGTGCGGCGCGGCCGCCCATTCTGGACCCTGTGCCTGATTCAGTTCCTGTTCTTTCCGTCCCTGATGACGGTGCCCCTGCATATCGCGGTGCACGGCATCGATCTCGGCATGACCCGCACCGCGGCAGCGACGCTGCTGACGTTGATCGGCGGAGCAAGCGCGGTGGGCCGGATGTCGGTCGGTACCTTCACCGACCGGATCGGCGGCAGGAACGCCTACATCCTCAGCCTTGTGCTGCTGGTGGCGGCTCTGCTCCTTTTGCTGACGGTCAGGACGCCCTGGGCGCTGTTCGCGGTGGTCACGGTGTACGGTTTCGCCCACGGCGGGTTGTTCACGGTCGTCTCCCCCACCGTGGCCGAGTTTTTCGGCATCCGCGCCCACGGCGCGATCTTCGGGGGGATCGTGTTCTTCGGGACCCTCGGCGCCGCGGTCGGTCCGGTCATGGCGGGGAGGGTCTTCGACATCACCGGCAGCTACGACTTCGCGTTCGGCGCACTTGCCGCAATGAGCGCCGGTGCGCTGGGGCTTGCGCTCACGTTACCGGGGAGGCGAATACGATGATGCGCTACGACCGACCATTCGACGTCATCGTCGTCGGCGGCGGCCATGCCGGCACCGAGGCGGCGCTCGCCGCGGCGCGGACGGGAGCGGAGACGCTGCTGCTCACGCAGAGCATCGAGACGCTCGGGCAAATGAGCTGCAACCCGGCCATCGGGGGGATCGGCAAGGGGCACCTCGTCAGGGAGATCGACGCCCTCGGGGGGGCGATGGCGGTGGGCGCGGACCACTGCGGGATCCACTTCCGCACCCTCAACGCCCGCAAGGGCCCGGCGGTGCGGGCGACCCGCGCCCAGATCGACCGCGCGCTTTACCGCCGTCACATCCGCGGGGAGCTGGAGCGGACCCCCCGGCTCGCGCTCCTCCAGCAGACGGTCTCCGATCTCGTGGTCGAGGGCGACACCGTGCGCGGGGTGGTAACCGGCATCGGGGTGCGCATCGAAGCCGCCTGCGTGGTGATGACCGTCGGCACCTTTCTCGGCGGCCGCATCCACGTGGGGCTCGAACACCACGAGGGCGGTCGCGCCGGAGACCCGCCCTCGAATGCGCTGGCGCGCAAGCTCCGCGAGCGCGGGTTCGCAGTCGGGCGGCTCAAGACCGGCACTCCGCCGCGCATCGACGGGCGCACCATCGACTTCTCCCGGCTCGCCCCCCAGCCCGGCGACGAGCCGCGCCCGGTGTTCTCGTACCTCGGGCGCCGCGACCAGCATCCCGCACAGGTGCCGTGCCACATCACCCACACCGGCGAGCGGACCCACGCGATCATCCGCGCCGCTCTCGACCGCTCGCCCATGTACACGGGCGTGATCGATGGAACGGGGCCGCGGTACTGCCCGTCGGTGGAGGACAAGGTGGTGCGGTTCGCCGAGCGCGATACGCACCAGATCTTCGTCGAACCCGAAGGACTCGATACCGACGAGGTGTACCCGAACGGCATCTCGACGAGCTTGCCGTTCGACGTGCAGATCGCGTTCGTGCGCACCATCCCGGGCTTCGAGCACGCACACATCACGCGGCCGGGATACGCCATCGAATACGACTACTTCGACCCGCGCGAGCTGCGGCCGTGGCTGGAGACGCGCCGGGTCGGGAACCTGTTCTTCGCCGGTCAGATCAACGGCACCACCGGCTACGAGGAGGCGGCCGCGCAGGGGCTCGTGGCCGGAGTGAACGCCGCGCTCCGCACGCAGGACCGAGAGCCCTGGTATCCGCGCCGCCACGAAGCCTACATCGGGGTGCTCGTCGACGATCTCGTCACCCGCGGCACGAGCGAGCCGTACCGCATGTTCACGAGCCGCGCCGAGTATCGCCTGATGCTGCGCGAGGACAACGCGGACCTGCGGCTCACCGAGGTCGGGCGCGGCCTCGGGCTGGTGGACGACACCCGCTGGCGGGCGTTCTCCACCAAGCGGGAACGCATCGAAAGTGAGCGCGAACGCCTGGAGTCGTTGCGGGTCGGCCCGTCATCGCGGTGCGCGGAGGCGCTCGCCGGCGTGCTGGGCGCGCCACTGACGCGTGACGGCAGCGTCTTCGATCTGCTCAAGCGGCCGGAGGCGTCGTATCGGGCGCTCGTCGCGGTGGACGGGCTCGGTCCCGGGGTCGGCGACGAGGCGGTCGCACAGCAGATGGAGATCCAGGCCCGCTACGACGGCTACATCCGGCGCCAGCGCGACGAGATCGAACGGGCGCTCCAGCACGAAGACCGGGCGATTCCCGACGACCTCGACTACGCGGCGGTGCGCGGTCTCTCGGCCGAGGTCCGCGAGAAGCTCGCACGGCACCGGCCCGCTTCGGTGGGCCAGGCCGCCCGGCTCGACGGGATGACCCCGGCCGCGGTCTCCTTGCTGCTCGTGCATCTGAAGAAGCGGACGCTGTCGGGGGGCGTCGGATTGGCGCCGTCCGGGGGAGCAAGGCGCACCGCATGATCGGCCGTGTCCCCTGACGAGGCAGAGCCATCATCGCCCGAATCATGATCAGGACCTCGAAGTTGGACCTCCGGCGGACGACCGATGCCCAATCCGCGAAGGAACTCGCCGCCCCCGCGGACATCCCGGCGATCGAATCCCGCCTCGACTCGGCATTCGATCGCTCGAACCTTCCCATCGCCGCGACTCATCGCCGCGCGCTCGCCGAGTATGTCGCGTTGCTTGCACAGTGGAACCGGGCGTACAACCTGACCGCGGTCCGGGACCCGTTCGCGATGATCGACCGGCACGTGCTCGACTCCCTCACCGCCCTCGACTTTCTCGCCGGCTCGCGGCTGCTGGATGTCGGCACCGGGGCGGGGCTGCCCGGTCTGGTGCTCGCCATCGTGCGCCCGGACGTGTGCTGCACGCTGCTCGATCCGGTGCGGAAGAAGACCCGGTTCTGCGCCCATGCCGCGATGACTCTGGGGCTCGGCAACGTCGAGGTGGCCTCGGAGCGGCTCGATAGGCACCGGCCGCCGCATCGTTACTCGACGGTGATCAGCCGCGCCACGCTCTCCGTGGCGGCGCTGGTGGCGGGCGCACGGCCGCTGCTCGATGCGCCGGGACGCATCATCGCGATGAAGGGGCCGCGGCCGGAGGCCGAGATCGATGCGCTCGAACCGGGTGATCGCGAAGGACTGGAGATCCGCGTCGAACCGGCCGGGGCCGGAATCAAAGCCGGCGTCGGGCCGCCCACCACGCTCGTCGTCCTCGACCGCCCGGATGGCGTCGATGGCGTTCCGATGCGGGAGAATGTCACAATCCGACCGCATTCGACTCGGTAGCTTTCGTGCGCACCGGCCGGCGTCTCGCCCGCTCTTGCGGGCCCTGATTCGGCTGGTTCGCATTTCTCGCCAGGTTGCGAGCGAGGGCGTGGACCCCGGGATCACGCGGACGAACCGACGCCGGCACGGGACGAGCCATGGCCAGGGTCATCGCGGTAGCCAACCAGAAGGGCGGCGTCGGCAAGACGACGACCAGCATCAACCTCGCGGTGTCGCTGGCGGCGGCAAGGCGCCGGGTGCTGCTGGTCGATCTCGATCCGCAGGGCAACGCGACGATGGGGAGCGGCATCGACAAGAGCGCGCTCGCCCTGTCGAACTACGACGTGCTGATGGAGGAAGCGACGCTCGACGAGATCTCGATCAGCGTCGAGCACAGCAATTACACCCTCGCCCCCAGCAATGCGGACCTCACCGGCGCGGAAGTGGGGCTGCTCGACGAGATCGGACGTGAACTCCGCATGCGTCAAGCGCTCGAAGCGGTCCGCGATCGCTACGACTACGTCGTCATCGACTGTCCGCCGGCGCTGAACATGCTCACGGTGAACGCGCTGGCCGCCGCCGATTCGGTGATGGTCCCGGTCCAGTGCGAGTACTATGCGCTGGAAGGCCTGTCCGCGCTGCTCGACACCGTCGAGAAGATCCGCCGGATCCTCAACCGGAACCTGGAGGTCGACGGGTTGCTCAGGACCATGTACGACGCGCGCAACAACCTCTCCGGCCAGGTGTCGCAGCAACTCATCAAGCACTTCGGAGACAAGGTCTACAGTACCGTCATCCCGCGCAACGTCCGCCTCGCCGAAGCGCCGAGCCACGGCCTTCCGGCCCTGCTCTACGACAAGAACTCGAGCGGCGCCCTCGCCTATCTGGCGCTGGCGGGCGAGATGCTCCGGCGCGACGGAGCCCACCTCCGGGCCGCGAACCAGTGAGCGCTCGCGCATGGCTGGCGAAGCCGCGCCCCGGACCGACGAGGCATGCCCGGCGCTCGTTCCCGGCGCGAGCCCGCCGAGCGCCCTCTACCCGCACCCGTCCTCGCCTCGACCTTTCCCGCGGGACATCCCTTCCGGCAAACCCGGCTCGACCGTAGAGATCAACATGGCCCGAAATGTCTAGGAAGCGCGGGCTCGGCCGCGGGCTCGATGCCCTCCTCGGGAACATGCCGGACGCCCTGACGACGCGGGAGACGGGGCCGAACGCGACCAGCGGCGCGGGAGACGACGGCGTTCGGAGCCTGCCCATCGATCTCATCCACCGCGGCCGGCACCAGCCGCGCCGCATCGTGGAGGAGTCGACTCTGGAGGAGCTTGCGCACTCCGTGCGCTCGCGCGGCATCGTCCAGCCGATCGTGGTGCGTCCCCTGGCGAGCGGCGGGCACGAGATCGTGGCGGGCGAGCGGCGCTGGCGGGCGGCGCAGATGGCGGGACTGCGCGAGGTACCGGTGGTGGTGCGCGAGTACTCCGATTCGGAGGCGGCGGCCGTCGCCCTCATCGAGAACATCCAGCGCGAGGACCTCAACCCCATCGAGGAGGCGGAGGGCTACCGCACCCTCGCGGACGAGTTCGGGCTGACCCACCAGGAGCTCGCCGATACCGTGGGGCGTTCGCGTTCCTCGGTGTCCAACACGCTGCGCCTGCTGGAGCTCGACTTCGACGTCCGCACCCTGGTCGAGCAGGGCGAGCTCGACATGGGACACGCACGAGCCCTGCTCGCGCTCTCCGGCACCGAGCAGAGCCGGGCCGCGACGGAAGTGGTCCGACGGGGGCTCTCGGCGCGCGAGACCGAGAGGCTGGTGCGTTCGAAGGTGAAGGGCGACGCGACCGCCACCGGCCCCGGAGCGCGGGACCCGGATGTGGTCAGGCTGGAGACCGAGCTGTCCGAACGTCTCGGCGCCAAGGTGCGCATCGATCACAAGGCGAAGGGCCGGGGCTCACTCACCATCCACTACAGCTCGCTCGACGCCCTCGACGGGATCCTGGAGAGGATCCGGTAGCCGAACTGCCATCCCTACCCCCCGAACGCCGCGATTCCGGTCTGTGCGCGGCCGAGGATCAGGGCGTGCACGTCGTGGGTTCCCTCGTAGGTGTTGACCGTCTCCAGGTTCATCAGGTGGCGGATGACGTGGTACTCGTCGGAGATGCCGTTCGCGCCGTGCATGTCGCGGGCGGCGCGCGCGATATCGAGCGCCTTGCCGGCGGAGTTGCGCTTGAGCATCGACACCGCCTCGTGCGGCGCGGCGCCTTCGTCGAACAGCCGCCCGAGCCGCAGGCTCGCGGCCAGACCGATCGCGATCTCGGTCTGCATGTCGGCGAGCTTCTTCTGCACGAGCTGATTGGCGGCGAGGGGCCGGCCGAACTGCCGGCGTTCCAGCACGTAGTCGCGCGCCGCGTGCCAGCAGAACTCCGCCGCCCCCAGCGCCCCCCAGGCGATACCGTAGCGGGCGCGGGTGAGACACCCGAACGGCCCCTTGAGCCCGGAGGCGTCGGGCAGCTCGTTCCCGGCGGGGACGAAGACGCCGTCCATCACGACCTGACCGGTGACCGACGCCCGTAGCGAGAACTTGCCGTCGATCTTCGGGGTGGACAGGCCCCGCATGCCCCGCTCCAGGATGAATCCGCGGATGACGCCCGCGTCGTTCTTCGCCCAGACCACGAAGAGGTCGGCAACCGGAGCGTTGCTGATCCAGGTCTTCGTTCCCGTCAGCAGGTAGCCGCCATCAACCGCACGGGCCCGGGTGGTCATCGCGCCGGGGTCCGAGCCGGCGTCGGGCTCGGTGAGCCCGAAGCAGCCGATCAGCTCCCCGGTCGCGAGGCGCGGCAGGTACTTCTCGCGCTGCGTCTCGTCTCCGTAGGCATGAATGGGGTGCATGACCAGGCTCGACTGCACGCTGATCGCCGAGCGGTAGCCGGAATCGACCCGCTCGATCTCCCGGGCGACGAGCCCGTAGCTCACGTATCCGGCGCCGGCGCAGCCGTATCCGTCGATGGTGGCACCGAGCAGCCCGAGTTCCCCCATCTCCCGCATGATCGCGGGGTCGAAGTGCTCGGTGCGGTGCGCGTCCAGGATGCGCGACATCAGCGCGCTCTGCGCGTAGTCGCGGGCGGTGTCCCGGACCAGGCGCTCCTCCTCGGTGAGGGCGCTCTCCAGCAGAAGCGGATCGGTCCAGTCGAAGCGCGGTAGCGGGGCGGTCCGGAGATACTCGGCGGGCTGAGGCATGGTCGTGTCTCGTCGTCTGAGGGGCTGTCTGAGGAGTTGTCCGGGGAGTTGTCCGGGGAGTTGTCCGGGGAATTGGAGTTGCCGGGGAGTTGCCGGGGTTGCGCGGAGGGAGGGCGGCGCACACCGCCACGGGGGACCCGATCAGGAGAACCGGCCCGCAGGCGCTCCGCCTTTACCGGGGCGCGCGGTGGCTGTCGCCCGCCGCGACGCCGGGCGGTCAGGCCGGATCGAAGTAGCCGCGCGGCACGCCATCGAGCTTCATGCCCTCGATTCGGAGGAGTTTCGTCGTGCCCTCGCGGCGCGGGGAGTGGATGTCGCCTTCGTGGTAGATGTGCGCATCGCCCCGGTCCAGAGTGTAGGTGCGGGCCGCCTCCACCACTCCGGGCGTGTCGCCATCATATGCCTTGACCACCCGCCAGTCCGTCATCTCCGTGCGACCTTCGACCTGCGAATAGACCGCCCAGCTCGGCCCGTGATCGTGCGGGCGGCTCTCGCTGGCGCCCGTGTTCACGTGGGACAGGATGCAGAAACCGAGGTCGGGGTCTTCGTAGAGGATCCGCCGGGGCGAGGTGTTGTCCGGACCGAAGTGGGCCGCGACGAATGCGTCGTCGTTGCAGGCCCGGCTGCAGCACGCCCGAATGGTCTCGCGCGCGTCCTTTGCCTCCCGCTCGCGGAGCGCAGCGCGGCAGTCGTCGGCGAACTGTTCGAGGGTGTAGGCCATGAGTGAGTCCTCCGCCATGCGTGTCCGATGCCGCGGTGCATTATGCCACCGCACCATCACGCCGATGCGCGTACGCCGGGGTGTTACGACAGCGCCCGCGGCGTTGCTGGTATCGAGTGGCGCACCCCGACACACCCGTCGCCGCCATGCCCCCCCGCAGTCGTGGCTTCGCCTCGGGCACGGTGCGGGTTGAATCGGATGTGCGCGCTCAGCAATCCGGCCGCGGTCGGGCCGCGCCGCAGCGCCAGCAGTGGGTGAACTGGCCTTCCATCGGTTCATCGCACGAGGCGCAGCGCCATGCGGACTCGTCCGTGTGGTCGGCCGCGAGAACCGCATCGACAAGGGCGCGCGCGCGATTGAAGTCCCGGTCTTCGAGCACCCAGATCTCCGGCCAGGTCTCGTTGACGGGCAGATCGCCCGCGCCGCCGCCGAGGAAGTCATTGCGGACGACGCAGGGGATGGCGTCGTCCTCGATCACCTGACGCACGAGCCCGACGATGGCGTAGTTGTCGGAGGCATAGACCTTGCGCATGGGTCGCATTGTTACCCCATCGGCGACGACGAGGCCATCGAGTGCCGCGTGGGCCCGGTGATTCCCGTCAGGCCGGAGTCGAAGCCCTTGACGGCCTCCCAGGGTACTGGCGGAAATCGCTGTTTACCCGTGCCGACAATGTCTGCCAGGCACGACTCCGGTCCCAGCCTCCGTGAGCCCCCGATGTTGCCGATGGGATTTCCTGTCGCCGGGGTCGCGTGCGACGCGCCGGCCTCATCCGTCCCACTTCGGATTCCACACGATCTCCCACGGATGGCCGTCGGGGTCGGTGATCCAGGCGCAGTAGCCGCCCCACTCCACGGTCTCCGGCGGCCTGATCACCGTCGCCCCCGCCGCTTCGGCGCGGCGGACGAGGGCGTCGACCTCCGCGCGCGCCGCGACATTGCACGAAAGCGTCATGCCGCCGAAGCCTCCGGGCGCCATCGGCGCCACCCCCGCGTAGCGGGCCAGCGCATCGCGCGGGAAGAGCGCGAGGCGTGTCCCCGCGAGCTTGAAGTAGATGACCCCGCCGGGCGGCCGGGCATGCTCGAGCCCGAGCCCGTCCATATAGAAGCGCTCCGAACGTGCGATGTCGGCGACGCCGAGGGTGACCACGCTGATCGCGAACAGGGCGGGATCTTTCATGAGCTTGCGTTTCGTGGCGGGCAGGATCCAGGGGGCTGATCAGGCCCCGGAAGCTCGACCTCCCTCGATCACCTCCGCCAGCGCACGTTCGCCCGGGGCGAACAGATAGCTTCCGGTGTCGGCGCGGGAGAATTCGATGAGCCGGTCGTGGAGCCCGTCGCCGGAGACTCCGAACATCCGCTCAAGCTGGATCTGGTGTCGCTCCCGTGCTCGCGCGAACGCGAGGAAGTAGAGCCCGTGCCGGGCGAGCGTCGCGTAGGGAGCGCTGCGCCGGTAAACCTTCAGCGCCACGCCATCCTTCTTCACGTCGGTGCGCGAGACGTGGGAGTCGGGGGGCATGTCGTCGCCTTCAAGCTCGATGCTGTCGGCCTTGGTCCGGCCGATGACCGCTTCCTGGGCAGCGACATCGAGCGCCGCGAACTTGTCGAGATCGTGCACCCAGCGCTGGACGAGCACGATGCTGCCGCCGGCGCCCGAGCCATCGGGCACCACGGCGGCTTCGGTACGCGCCTCGTCGTCCTTGGGGTTGGCGGTACCGTCCTCGAAGTCGATGAGGTCGCGCGAGGCGAAGTAGGTGAACCCCGGCTGCTCCAGCGAGAGTGCGAAGTCGTCGCGCAACGCCGCATGAAGCGCGAGGGTGCGGGCGACGTTCTCATCCTCGCCGTCGCTCTGGAGCCAGAACCACAGGTCGCACTGAGTGGCGGGGGCGACGTGGCCATCGACCCCGCGGATGGTCTCGAAGTCGTGCAGATCGGACGGTACCGCGTCCGGCGCGAGCGCCGACCACAGCCGGCGGCCGAACGCGACGACGATGCGGGCCGGACGGTGGACGCCGTCCCGCGCCGCCGCCAGTGCCGCCGCGACGGCGCGGGCCGCCCGGCGGGGGTCGATTGCGTCGCCGGCACGATACTCCAGGAATCGGTGGTAGCGCGCGGACTCGTCGAAGATGGCGCGCTGGGGGGGGTCGGCGGTCATGGGGGTGCAGTCCTCGGGTCGATATCAAGCGGTTCAGACACTCGGTTCGGGCGTTGCCCGGTGCACAACGGGTGACCGTGATGCTCGCATAGTATTGTCCTATCGACCCGATAGGAAAACAGTTCTGGACCGGACGGGAAGCCTCTGCAAGCATTCCGTCCCATCAGCCCCCCCGGGTTGTCAGGCAAACCGCCATACAAAGGAGAAAACTGTCATGAAGATGCTCAAGATCGCAGCGTTGACCCTGGTCGGCGCCGTCCCCTTGCTCCCCGCCATCGCGACGGCGCAGCACGACAGCCTGACGACGGCGCAGGACGATAACCTGACACTGATCGAGTTCAGCCAGTCGGCATTTTTCGGGCTCGAAGGCCAGACCATCGAGTTCAGGGTCGCGAAGAAGGGCCCCGCCGAAGCCCGGATCCGCTGGACGACCTCCGACGATCCCAACATCGACGCGGCGAGTGCGGGCGAAGACTATGTGGCATCAAGCGGAACGCTGTTCTTCGCGGCGGATGACACCGAGAAAACCATCACCGTGCAGACGATTGCCGACGCGGATGTGACGGAAGGGCTTGAAGTGTTCGTGGTCCGGATCTCTCTTGATGGTTCGGGAGGGGACGGCCAGGTGAATGAGGGGGTGGAGATGGATCCGCTGTGGGGTTTCGAGGCCTTAGGCTTCATCTTCCCGAACTGAATTGTCGATCGGGCCTGAGACGGGCCACGGGGCGACCGCAGTCGCCCCGTGGCCTTGAGGCTCTCCGCAAACACGCTTGCATGTCGTCCCGCAAGCGCCAGTTGATCATCACGTCGTAACGCACGACCCGCCGTGGCGCTCGCCACGGGGGTTATCATGTCGGTTCTTCGACCCGGAGAGCGATCCGGAGACACCATGGACGCCGGAACGAGACTCGCGGCCCGCCCTCTTCGCACCCGACCCCGCCGCCTGCGCCATACCAGCGCCCTCCGCACCATCGTGCGGGAGACGGAGCTTTCGCCGGCCGACTTCATCTATCCGCTGTTCATCGTCCACGGCGAGAATGTGCGCGATCCGATCCCGTCGATGCCGGGGATCCATCAGCTCTCCATCGACCGGGCGATCGAAGAAGCGCAGAGGGCGGCGACGGCCGGTATCCGCGCGGTGCTGCTCTTCGGCATCCCCGCCGCCAAGGATCCGGTCGGCGAAGAGAACTTCGACGACGACGGCATCATCCAGCGCGCCATCCGCGGGTTGAAGGAAGCCCTGCCCGAACTTCTGGTCGTCACCGATGTGTGCCTGTGCGAGTACACCGACCACGGCCACTGCGGGCTGTTGAACCACGAGAATCCGGCGCTCCCGACCGGCTATGTGCTGAACGACGAGACTCTCGACATCCTTGCCCGCGTCGCGACGAGCCACGCGCGGGCCGGCGTCGACATCGTCGCGCCGAGCGGCATGCTCGACGGCATGGTCGCCGCCATCCGCGAGGGGCTCGACGAAGACGGATACGATCACGTGCCCGTCATGTCGTACGCCGTCAAGTATGCCTCGGCGTTCTACGGGCCGTTCCGGGACGCCGCGCAGGGCACGCCGAAGTTCGGCGACCGCCGCACCCACCAGATGGACCCCGCGAACGTGCGGGAGGCACTCCGGGAGGCAGCGCTCGACATCGAGGAAGGGGCGGACTTCCTCATGGTCAAGCCCGCCCTCGCCTACCTCGATGTCATCCGCCGGGTGCACGATGCGCACCCCGAAGTGCCGATGGTTGCGTACAACGTGAGCGGGGAGTACTCGATGGTCAAGGCGGCCGGCGAGCGCGGGTGGCTCGACGAACGCTCGATCACCCTCGAAAACCTCACCGCCATCAAACGGGCCGGCGCCGATCTGATCATCACCTACCACGCACTCGAGGCGGCGGGCTGGCTGAAGTCCCGCTGACGACCGGCCTGTGACTGGCCGGATCCTTCGCCGGAAAACCGGCGCTGCCGCTCAGGCAGCGCGCACGCAAGGCAGACAGGCATCGACCCCGAACCGCCCTTCGTCACCGCTCGCCGGGTGGAACAGCGGGCAGGACCGGGGGCTTATGCGAGTACCCGTTGCAGCCAGTGTCCGATGTCTCTGATCTCCTCCGCACAGACCGAATGAGGCATGGGATAGGTGTGGACCTCGACGCTGTATCCGAGGCCCGCCATCGTGGACCCGGAACGCTCCGATAGCGAGAGCGCGATCACCGGGTCCTGGCTGCCGTGGGCGAGGAAGATCGGCACGTCGCGGCTCACCTGATGCGCTTCCGTCGCCAGCGTCTCCGCCACCGGCAGGTAGGTCGAAAGGGCGAGGATGCCCGCGATCCGGAACGGAAGGCGCAGACCCGCGAAGAGCGCGATAGCGCCGCCCTGGGAGAACCCCGCGAGCACGATGCGTTCCGCGGCGATGCCGTGCGCGATCTGCTCGTCCACCAGCGCCCGAGCAATGCCGGCCGACGCCCGCACCCCCGCCTCGTCGGCACGGCGGTCGAGCTCGGATTCCGTGATGTCGTACCAGGCGCGCATCGCCATCCCGCCGTTGATGGTGACCGGGCGTACCGGCGCATGGGGGAACACGTAGCGCACGCCATGCAGCCCGGCCCGGCCGAGCTCCGCCGCGACGGGTTCGAAGTCGTGTCCGTCGGCGCCGAGACCATGGAGCCATACCACGGCCGCGGTCGCGGGCTCCGGCGGCTCGGCAACGACGGGAGGGTCAAGTTCCTCGGGCATCGCCGCATTCACGATCGGGTCTCCCGGGGCCGGCGCCGCGGGCCGCGGCGCGGGCCGCCGGAAGAGCTACGACCCTGGCCATGGCCCCGGCGCTGGCCCGGCAGCCGCGGATGCCGACGCCGGTCCGGGGGGTCCAGGTCCGCCAGCAGCTCCGCGCTCGCCACCTCGGCCGGGATCGACTGTCCGATGAAGGCTTCGATCTCGGTCAGCGAATAGCAGAACCGTTCGCACGAGAAACTCACCGCGTCGCCCTTCGCGCCGGCGCGGGCGGTTCGCCCGACACGGTGCACGTAGTCCTCGGCGTCCTGCGGCAGGTCGTAGTTGAAGACATGACTCACGTCCGGAATGTGCAGCCCCCGTGCGGCCACGTCCGTGGCGAGGAGAATCGGCAGCTCGCCGCGCTTGAACTGGTCGAGCAGGGCAAGGCGCTTCTTCTGCGGCACGTCACCGGTCAGCATGCCGGCGATGAAACCGTTGCCGGCCAGCCACGCATCAACCTTCTCCGCTTCACGCTTGGTGTTGAAGAAGATGATCGTGCGCGTGACATCCATGCGCCGGAGCAGCCCGATGAGCAGCGGAATCTTCTCGTGCTCGCCAACGTGAAAGAGCCGCTGGGTGACGGAGGCGACGGTGACGTTGTTCTCCGGGGTCGCGTCGACCATCGTCGGGGAATGCATGTGTTCGTACGCGAGCTCGCGGACCCGCATCGAGAGCGTGGCCGAGAACAGGAGGCTCAGCCGCTGCTGCGGGGGCGGCATGCGCCTCAGCAGGTAGCGGATGTCGCGGATGAACCCCAGGTCGAACATCCGGTCCGCCTCGTCGAGCACCGCCACCCGCACCGCCTTCAGGTGATAGACCTTCTGCTTGAAGTAGTCGATGAGCCGCCCCGGAGTGCCGATCAGCACATCGAGACCGTCGGCGAGCATGCGGCGCTGGGACTCGTAGCCAGTCCCGCCGAAGACCACGCCGAACCGCAGGCCGGTATGCCGGCCAAGCTGCTCGGCGTCGGCGTGGATCTGCACCGCCAGCTCGCGGGTAGGCGCAATGACCACGGCCCGGGGCTGGCTGCCCTCGGCCTCCGCCGGCGGCGGCTCGCGCAGCAGCCGGTTCATGATCCCGACCAGGAACGCGGCGGTCTTTCCGGTGCCGGTCTGGGCCTGTCCTTCGACGTCCCGGCCGGCCAGCATTGCCGGCAGCGACTGGGCCTGAATGGGCGTGCAGTATTCGAAACCGGCGTCGTCGAGGCCGCGCAGGATGGTCGGTTCGAGGTCGAAACTCGCGAACTTCACGCCGGTGCGCAACCGTTCGGGAGCCGAGCCGTCACCGGGGAGCGGCGGTGGTGGTTCGGGTTCAGGAGGGATAGCGCCCGCATTGTCGTCGGGCTGCAAGTCCGGGGGAGAAGAATTCATTCGGGGAAGCGTGGCGATTCGCATTTGATGTTCCATGAGTAACTCGTTGAGCTCCAGGCAGGTTTTGTCCGGCGGGGCCGCTCCAGCGGGGGGGCACGCCACGGACGAGTGAGACGGAGACGCTTGAATTGCAGATTCGGATCCGCTCACAATCGCTCACCCTCGACACTTGGAGGCAACTGCAGTGAGCGACAAGATCGTTCATGTCACCGACGGGAGCTTTGAGGAAGATGTCCTCAAAGCCGAGGACCCCGTGCTCGTCGACTACTGGGCCGAGTGGTGCGGCCCGTGCAAGGCGATCGCACCGGTCCTGGGCGAGATCGCGGAAGAATACGCAGGACGGCTCAAGATCGCAAAGCTGAACATCGACGAGAATCCCTCGACTCCGCCGAAGTACGGTATCCGGGGAATCCCGACCCTGATGCTCTTCAAGGATGGCAACGTCGAGGCGACGAAGGTCGGTGCCCTCTCGAAGTCCCAGCTTGCGGCGTTTCTCGACAGCAACATTTGAATCGGGGAAGCCGATGACGCACTCCCCGGGTGCGTCATCGGCGTCCAACGCAGAGGGCCTGCCCTCGGCCCTGCTCCCTTTTGCTGCAATCGCCGGGGGAAACTGCACGATCCGGGTGGACGCTGCCGAAACACCGTGATAGCGTTGGTGTTCAAAGGCGGCTCAAGCAAGACCGCCCATCGCTTCACACACTCCGAACAAGCCTCAAAGTCCATAGTCCGGCGCCGTTCTCCGCGCATCCCGCGCGGTGGAGTTCGTGCGCATCGATCCATTCCCCAGGCGCTGCATCAGCGCGACGCAAGCAACGCGAAACATGAACCTTACCGAACTGAAGCAGATGCCCGCGCCGGAGCTTCTCAAGCTCTCGCAGCAGATGGGCATCGACGGCGTGGCTCGGCAACGCAAGCAGGACATCATTTTCACCATCCTCAAAGGCCACGCGAGGCGAGGTGAAGACATCTACGGAGACGGGGTGCTGGAGATCCTGCAGGACGGATTCGGATTCCTGCGCTCGGCCGACAGCTCCTACCTCGCCGGCCCCGACGACATCTACGTCAGCCCGAGCCAGATCCGGCGATTCAGTCTGCGCACCGGCGACACCATAGCGGGCAAGATCCGACCCCCGAAGGAAGGAGAACGCTACTTCGCGCTGCTCAAGGTCGACCGCATCAACTACGACAGCCCCGATGCGTCGAAGAACAAGATGCTGTTCGAGAATCTGACCCCGCTCTTTCCGAACGAGCGCCTTCATCTCGAACGGGGCAACGGCAGCACCGAAGATCTCACGCCGAGGGTGATCGACCTGATCGCGCCGATCGGCAAGGGCCAGCGCGCGCTCGTGGTCTCTCCTCCGAAAGCCGGCAAGACGATGATGCTGCAAAGCGTCGCCCATTCGATCATGTCGAACCACGAAGAGTGCTATCTCATCGTGCTCCTCATCGACGAGCGGCCCGAAGAAGTCACGGAGATGGCGCGCTCGGTACGCGGCGAAGTCGTATCCAGCACTTTCGACGAACCGGCCAGCCGTCATGTGCAGGTGGCGGAGATGGTGATCGAGAAGGCCAAGCGTCTTGCCGAACACAAGCGTGACGTCGTGATCCTGCTGGATTCCATCACCCGCCTCGCGCGCGCGTACAACACCGTGATGCCCTCCTCGGGCAAGGTTCTCACCGGCGGGGTCGACGCCAACGCACTGCAGCGGCCGAAACGGTTCTTCGGTGCGGCGCGCAACATCGAGGAAGGCGGCAGTCTCACCATCGTCGCCACCGCTCTCGTCGATACCGGGTCGCGGATGGACGACGTCATCTACGAAGAGTTCAAGGGCACCGGCAACAGCGAAATCCAAATGGAACGCAAGATCGCCGAACGTCGCATCTTCCCGTCGATCAATATCGACCGGTCGGGCACCCGGCGCGAAGACTTGCTGGTCAAGGCGGCGGACCTTCAGAAAGCCTGGATTCTGCGAAAGCTCCTCGCACCCATGGAGGAAGTGGCGGCGATCGAGTTCCTGATCGACCGACTCAAGGCGACGAAGACGAATGCCGAATTCTTCGCCGCCATGCGACGGCAATAACCCCGCCTGGAAGACGCCCGTCGCGCTCTCGCAAGTATTCGATGCGCGGCATGCGCCGGGTCATCGACAGACGGCTCCCCGGATCGCATTTCTCGCCAGCTCTCGGCAAGGATCGAGATGCAGTCACGGGGCAGTGACTCCAGCTCAGGGACTTGTGAGAAACGCGGCCGGATGCTGATCTTCTTCACGTACGCATTGGTCGAGCATTGATTGCGGCCGGAAATGTAGTAGTCTTGCGTACTGCGCAAGCACGGCGCGGGAAAACGAAAGAAACCGATTGGATCCGCCGCGTGCGCGGCACCCTGGAGATGTCGACAGGACAGGTGCCTTGCCGGCGTGGTTCCCCCCGTGCAGATACGCATTGTGACTAGAGAACACCCAGGGAGTTGACTCATCCAATGGCAAATCTTGCAAGTGCTTTAAAGGAAGAAATCAGCCGAGTCGCACGCAAGGAAATCCGCCAGCAAACGGCGGGAACGATCAGGACGGTAGCGCAGTGCGAGCGCGAAATTGCCGCATTGAAACGCCAGATCGGCGGACTTCAACGCATGCTGTCCCCGCAACGCAAACCGAGTGCGCCCGAACCGACTGCCCGCAAGAAGACGGGCAAAAAGAAGGTTGCTGCGAAGGCGACGGAACCCGCGGCCACTGCCAGGACTGGGGCCGAATCCGATTCCGGTTCCAAGCGCTCGCGCTTTTCCGCAAAGGGCCTGAAGACGCACCGTGAACAACTCGGGCTCTCGGCCGACAGCTACGGCAAGCTCGTCGGAGTATCGGGGCTGTCGATCTACAACTGGGAACAGGAAAAGGCGCGTCCCCGGGAGAGCAGCATCGCGGCATTGGCGTCGATCAGGGGACTCGGCAAACGCGAAGCCGCCAGCCGACTCGGCGAACCTGCAACGCCGAAAGCCAAGGCCAAGACAACAGCCAAGACCAAGGCGACACCGACGGCCAAGAAGAAGGTGAAGGCGAAGGCGAAGGTGCAGGCGAATCGCCCGACCAAGAAGGCCAAGGCGCAGTCCGAAAAAAAGGACGGATAAGGAGAGCTGAGCACCGAAGTCGTACGGCCGCCGGTACAGGGCCGGACGCAATAATCGACTTCAGCGCCCTCGCTTTGGCAACCGCACGAGACCTCCGTGGGCGTCACGCCCACGGAGGTCTTTCATTCCAGCGCTCCCAACTCGTCGTCTCCGACGATGGCAGCCTCCTCGTCGATCCGAACCTGCCTCTCGGATACCCGAGGGGAATGCAGCAGTGAAACTCGGCCTCCGCCGGAATCCCGAACATCGCGTACACCCGCTCCATCACCTGCGGGTGCAGCGTCGTCAGCACCGATCCGATTCCAAGCGCCCGCGCCGCGAGCAGAAGGTTCTGCACCGGCGGGAAAACCGAGTGCGCGAACTGCTGAACACCCGTCGATAGCGCGAGCACGATCACCGGAGCATCCGCCATCTCGTCGGCAAGCCGTGACGGCATTTCGTAGACGGAGCCAGGCGGGATATCTTCCTTGCCCGTCCATCCGTAGTCGTCCCGGCGCTTCGCCCACCACGCCTCGTGGTAGAGCTTCCCGAATTCCCGGATGCGGTCCCGGTTCCGCACGACGAGGAACCGGGCCGGCTGGCGGTTGCCACCACTCGGTGCCTTGGAAGCGGCGTCGAGAAGGATTTTCAGGTGCACGTCGGAAATTGGCCGCATTGGATCGAGCCGACGGATCGCGCGCTGGGTGAACATTGCTTCGCCGATCGGCATGTCGAGCTCGGGCGGCGCCTCGAGACGGATCATTTCCATGGTAGAGAGTCCTCGCAGGGCTGGGGAGTGTCGAATGAATGTTGCCCGCTTACCCCGCAAAACGGAACGCCCGGCAGTGGACGTTATTGCGGCATAAGGAATCCTTGGGGGCATTTCGGCCTCGGATTGAACATAATCGGTCGTCATACGGAAGTCTTCGCGGCGAACGGCAGCGACCCGGAGAACGAGAGCCATGTTTACCCACAACCCCTTCGTCGAGCTTTCGGCATCCATCGGACCGGCCATCGTGCAGGCATATGTCATCGTGATGGTGGTCCTGGTGGTGGCCGGCACCCTGTACGACGTCATTCACAAGGGAAGCGCCAGATACTTCTTCGACAACTGGCGCAGCGCGGCAAGCAGAGGGGCGAGACAGGTCGGCAGCGGAGAGCTTGTATCGCTTGCGCTCCGGACGCTCTGCGTGGAGGTGCTGACCTCCGGAGAATTCTGCAATGCGCGGCGGCGAATCGCTCATCTCCTGACGATGTACGGCTTTCTGGCCTACATCGTCACCACCGCGATCATGGTCTTCGGATACCCGACCCCCGACACCCCGGCCCCCGATGTTCTGCCGATCCTGTGGCATGTCGGGGCGCTGATGGTCTGCGTCGGCGGGTACTGGTTCTGGTTCTTCATCCGCGCCGACGTCTCGGCCGAGGGCAACTCGCCATTCCGGGTCATGCACGCGGACCTCTTCATCCTGTCGCTTCTCGCAAGCGTGACCCTGGGTCTCGTGTGGTCGTTCCTGCAAGGGGCGGGAGCGTCATGGGGGGCCGGGGTGTTCTTCGCCCTCTATGTCCTCACCACCACCTTGCTGTTCGCATCGGTGCCCTGGTCGAAGTTCGCGCACATGTTCTTCAAGCCCGCCGCGGCGTTGCAGAAGCGTGTATCGGAAGCGGACGGGTCGCGAAGCAAGCTGCCCCCGCCGGCCGACCGGCCGGAGGAGTTCGGCAGTGCGCGCAGAGCGCCCCAGAACTACTGACCGAGCCACCCCGAACCAACCCGAGCCACACCCGGGCCACCTCCCTATCAACCCGACAACTGGTCGAATCCCATGCCGACATTCGTCTACATGACGCGCTGCGACGGTTGTGGTCACTGCGTGGATGTCTGTCCTTCGGACATCATGCACATCGACAAGACCTACCGCCGCGCTTACAACATCGAGCCCAACATGTGCTGGGAGTGCTACTCCTGCGTCAAGGCCTGCCCCCAGAACGCCATTGACGCGCGCGGCTACGCGGACTTCGCTCCGCTCGGCCACAGCGTGCGAGCGCTGCGCGAGGAAGCAAAGGGCACGATTTCCTGGCGTATCGAATTCCGGGACGGACGGGTAAAGAACTTCGTCTCTCCGATCCGGACCACGCCCTGGGGCTCGATCCCGTCACCGGCCGATCTGCCCCCGCCGAGTGGCGATGCCATGCAGTCCCAGGAACTCGCGCACGAGCCGGACGCCCTCAACATCGCGAGCGGCCTGCCGGCGTTGGCGCCGGACCAGCTCAAGCAGGGGGTGGTCTGATGGGACTCTTCAACCGGCGAAAGACGGTATTCGTGGACTCCGACATTCTCGTGGTCGGCGGCGGCATGGCCGGCTGCGGCGCCACCTACGAATCCCGGTACTGGGGGCGCGATCTGAAGGTCGTGTGCGTGGAGAAGGCGAACATCGAGCGCAGCGGCGCGGTCGCGCAGGGCCTGTACGCCATCAACTGCTACATGGGCATGCAGTGGGACGAGAACCAGCCCGAGGATCACGTCCGCTATGCGCGCAACGACCTCATGGGACTCGTGCGCGAAGACCTCGGTTACGACATCGCGCGCCACGTCGACTCCACCGTGCACAAGTTCGAGGAGTGGGGCTTGCCCATCATGCGGGATCCCGAGACCGGGCGTTATCAGCGCGAAGGCAAGTGGCAGATCATGATCCACGGCGAGAGCTACAAGCCGATCGTGGCCGAGGCCGCCCGCAAGGCCGCCACCGAGATCTACAACCGGATCATGGTGACCCACCTGCTGATGGACGAGGGCAATTCCAACCGGGTCGCCGGAGCCGTCGGCTTCAACGTGCGCACCGGCGACTTTCATGTCTTCCGGGCGAAAGCGGTCATCGTCTGCGCCGGCGGCGCCTCGCACATCTACAAACCTCGCGCGGTGGGCGAGGGCATGGGCCGAACCTGGTACGCCCCGTGGAGCAGCGCCTCCGCCTACGCACTGCCCATACTCGCCGGCGCCAAGATGACGCAGATGGAAAACCGGATCGTCCTCACCCGATTCAAGGACGGCTACGGCCCGGTCGGCGCCTACTTCCTGCATCTGAAGACCTACACCGAGAACGCGTACGGCCAGGAGTACGAATCCCGGTGGTACGACCACACCAAGGCGCTGGTCGGTGACTACATCGACCGGCACCCGGTACCGACCTGTCTGCGCAACCATGCATTCCTCGAGGAAGTGAAGGCGGGGAACGGTCCGATTCGCATGGTGACGAAGGAAGCCTTCCAGGACCCGCACAAGGAAACCGTGGGCTGGGAGAACTTCCTCGGCATGACCATCGGACAGGCGGTGGTCTGGGCATCCCAGAACATCGATCCCAAGCACATCAATCCCGAGCTGACCACCTCGGAGCCATATGTCATGGGTTCGCACGCCACGTGCTCCGGTGCCTGGGCGAGCGGCCCGTCGGACTACGCGCCCGACGAGTACCAGTGGGGATACAACCGGATGATGACCGTGGACGGGCTGTTCGGCGCCGGCGACACCATCGGCGGGACCGCCCACAAGTTCTCGTCCGGGTCATTCACCGAAGGGCGGATCGCGGCCAAGGCGGCCGTCAACTACGTGATGGATCTGCGCAACGAGCAGCCCCGGGTCAGCGAGCGGCAGTACGACGAACTGCGCAAGGTGATCTACCAGCCTCTGGAGAACTACCGGGTGGGACGCAACGAGATCGTGGCGGGAACCGTCTCACCGAGCTACATCCTGCCCATCAACGGACTCCAGCGGCTCGAGAAGCTGATGGACGAGTACGTCGGCGGCATCAGTGCCCACTACACCACCAACGAGCCGTTGCTCACCCGGGGGCTCGAGCTGCTGGGCATGCTGAAGGAAGATCTGGAGCATCTCGCGGCCGAAGACCTCCATCAGCTCCAGCGCGCCTGGGAGCTCCACCACCGCGTCCTGGCCTCGGAGTCGGTGGCCCAGCACACGATGTTCCGCACTGAAACACGGTGGCCGGGCTACTACTACCGGGCCGATCATCCCAGGCTGGACGACACCGACTGGCACTGCTTCACGGTGTCCCGCTACGACCGGAACTCGGGCGAGTGGGAGATGGAGAAGGCTCCCGTCTATCACATCGTAGACTGATCCGAAGTTCCGGCGCCTTGCGCGGAGCGCCGAATTGCCAGGGCCGATTTCTTGGTCGATTTCTCGGCCGATCCCTCGGCCCTGGCCTCATGGGTCGGCCCGCGGCATGCGAATACGGAAGAAGCTCGTGCCGTCGGGGGCGAACTCCACCGTCAGGTCGCCGTTCATCGCCCGCATGATGGCCCGGCTGATGGGCAGCCCGAGTCCGACCCCGTAGCTGCGGTCGGAACGGTCTCCGCGCGCGAACTTCTCGAAGATCATGGCCGCCTCGGCGTGCGTCACGCCGCCGCCGTTGTCCGCGACGTCGATATCGACCATCGATCCGTTCTCGTTCACGCTCACTCGAATCTCGGGCTGTGGCGCCGGGTTGTACTTCACCGCGTTCGACAGCAGATTGATCAACACCTGCCGAAGGCGATCGGGGTTGGACTCCACCCGCAGGCCGGCGCGCCCGGGGTCCGCCGTGACCGTCACCCCCGCGTCCCGCGTCGTGCCGGCGATCGCATCGAGCGCCTTGCCGATTGCCTCGGGCACCCCGATCGTTTCGAGGCGAAGGTCGATCGAGCCACCCTCGAGCCGGCTGATGTCGAGCAGCTCGTCGAGCAACCGGGTCAGGCGCTGGCTCTCCTCGTTGATGATGGACACGAAGCGCCGGCGCTCCTGATCGGGCACTCCCTCTTCATCCATCAGGATTTCCGAGAACGACCGGATGGAGGTCATCGGAGTGCGCAGCTCGTGGCTGAGCTGGCCCAGAAACTCGTCCTTCTGCGCATCGAGCGCCCGAAGCCGCTCATTGGCGGCGCGAAGCTGCACCGCGGTGCGCTCGAGCTCCGCCGACTTCTCGGCGAACTCGTGCGCGGCCTCGATCATCTGCTGGGACTCGTCGGCGATGTCGATCAGCTCGGTCATGCCGAGTGACTGCCGGTCCGCGATCCGGTTGACCAGCGCGTGCGCGGAGGCCGCCCCGATCGAGCCGGAGAGCTCGCGCTCGAGTCGGCCGATGACCGCGTCGGTCGGATCCGGCAGCCCCCCGGAGCGCCCTTGGGCCGCCGCCATCTCGTCGAACAGGGAACGCGCGAAGCCGTCGCCGAGAATGCGGCGGGCGAGGAGAAAGAGATCCTCGGAGGCGGCGGTACCGACGAGGACGCTCGACGGGGCGCCGCCGGCGGCGCGGTACACGTCCACGAAAACGGTCGCCTGGAGTCGCTCCAGAGCGCCGGGCCGGGTCAGGCTTGAAACAACGACGAACGCGAGCGCGTTGACCCCGACGCTCCACACCACCGCGTGCACCAGCGGATCGAGTCCGTCGAGGCCCAGCAGCGCCTGCGGGCGCAGCGCAGCGATCCCCGCCGGACCGTCGCGCAGTACCTCGGGGCTCAGAATCACGTCCCCCCCGAAGCTCGGCAGGAACAATGTATAGGCCCATAGCGCGAAGCCCGCCAGCAGGCCGCAGGCCGCGCCGGTGCGCGTCCCTCCGCGCCAGAAGATGCCGCCAAGGAGGCTCGGCAGGAACTGCGCGACGCCCACGAAGGCGATCAAACCGATCGCGGCAAGCGCATCCGAGCCGCCGCTCAACCGGAAGTAGAGGAATCCCAGGCCGAGGATGACGCCGATGCACACGCGCCGGGACACCAGCAGAAGGGCGCGGACGTCCCCGCTCACCGCCCGTCCGGCCGCCAGCACCCGCAACGCGATCGGCATCACGATGTGGTTCGAGAGCATCGTCGATACCGCGATCGTCGCCACGATCACCATCGAGGTGGCGGACGAGAAGCCGCCGAGGAAGGCAAGCAGCGCCAGCTCGTGGCGTTCGGCGGAGAGCGGCAGCGTGAGCACGAAGAGGTCAGGATTGGCCCCCGCCGGCATGACCTTCAGCCCGACGATCGCGATCGGCATGATGAACAGCGTCATGCCGAACAGGTACAGGGGAAACAGCCACGAAGCGGTGGAGAGGTGACGTTCGTCGATGTTCTCCACCACCGTCACCTGGAACTGCCGCGGGAGGCAGATGATGGCGGTCGCGGACAGAAACGTGAGCACCACCCAGCGCGCGCCGAAGACCTCGCCGGCGCCGACGACGACCTCGGCGGGAACGTCCGCGAAGATATCGGTGAAGCCGTCCGCCAGAGACCAGGCGGCGAACACCCCCACCGCGAGCAGCGCGAAGAGCTTGACCACCGCCTCCACAGCGATGGCGGCGACGACGCCCTGGTGACGCTCGTTCGCGTCCAGGTTCCGGGTGCCGAACAGGATCGTGAACAGCGCCATGCCGGCCGCGATCCAGAACGCCGTCGCCACACCGTCGCTTTCCCCGGCGATGACCTGATAGCTGCGGGTCAGCGACTGGAGCTGCAAGGCGATGTACGGAGTGGTCGCGATCAGCGCAATCACGGTGACCAGGACCGCGAGGCTCGAACTCTTGCCGTAACGCGACGAGATCAGATCCGCGATCGAGGTGATCCGGTGGGCGCGCCCGATGCGCACCAGCTTGCGCAGACACCACCACCAGCCGACGAACACGAGCGTGGGGCCGAGGTAGATCGCGACGAATTCGAGACCGTTGCGCGCCGCCGACCCCACCGCGCCGTAGAACGTCCACGACGTGCAGTAGATGGAGATGGAAAGGGTGTAGACGACCGGAGAGTTGAGCCACCCGAGCCGGCGGGTCCGGGTGCGCCGGTCCACGATGAAGGCGACCGCGAACAGCAGCACCACGTACCCGAGACAGACGGCGAGGACCGTGTTGACCGACAGCATCAGCCGGTGGCGTCGTTCGCGCTCTCGGACGAGTCGATGGTCTCGCCGCTGCGCAGCGGCCGGGCAAGCGCCGCGGCCGCCGCGATGAGCCCCACCCAGACGACAAGGACGTATACCAGTGGAATCGGCATGCCGGCGATGCTGCCGTCGACCAGCGATACGCCGACGAGCGGCGGCATGAGAAGCACGACTCCGACCACGACCAGGGCAATCGACCGATCGCGGGCCTTGCCGGAGGCCGGCCCGATCTCGGCGGGAGCGGTCAAGTGGCTGCGCCCGCGGGGGTCAATCCGGGGCTCCGTCCGCGAGCCTGCGCACGGCGGAAACAATTTCCGCGTTGGAGAACGGCTTGGTCATGAACAGGTCGGCGCCGCACTTCAGCGCCATCTCGCGGTCCTCGCGCTGACCCTTGGCCGTGAGCATCAGCACCGGAAGCGATGCGCCGCGCCGGTCCGCCCGCAGCCTGTGCAGGATCTCGTATCCGTCGAGCCCGGGCAGCATCACATCGAGCACGACGACATCGGGAGCGTTCGCCATCACCGAGTCGAGCGCCTTGCGGCCATCGTTCTCGACCGTCACCTCGAAACCGGCCCGTTCGAGAAGGAACGCGATGGACACCGCGATATTGGTCTCATCCTCGGCCAGGAGCACCCGCTTCGCCATTCCCGAGGTTCCTTGCGTCATTGTCGGCGTGCCGTTCGCTTCGCATTTACCTCGATTTTGCGCATCCCCGCAAGTTGCCGGGCCTGCGTCCCCCCGGCGAGCGTGTGAGTCACCGCCGCCACTTGCGCCGCCGGATCTTCGATCCGATGGGCCCGGACCTGGCGCAGAAGCTGTCGGCAGCATCAACAGCGGTTCGAAATGGCCGGCCGGTTTGCCCTATCATTCCTCCGGACTGTTTGGGGATCGTCAGGGCGGAATTCGCCGCCTGCGCATGTTCCGCACTCAGCGACAAGTGAAACAGCACAACAGTGGAGAACAGAACGATGAGCAAACGCAAGATTGGCCGGCGCGACATGCTGAAGACCACGGCTGTCGTCGGAGCCGGCTTCGCCGCCCCGATGGTGTTCGTCCCGCGCGCCTACGCCTACACCAACGAGCCCAAGGGCGCGACGGTGACTCTCGGCTTCAATGTTCCGCAGACCGGCGCCTACGCCGACGAAGGCGCCGACGAGCTGCGGGCCTACGAGCTTGCCGCCGAGCACATCAACGGCGAGGGCGACGGCGGCATGCTGAACACCTTCTCCTCGAAGGCGTTGAAGGGCAATGGCATCAACGGCAAGCAGGTCATCTACGTGACCGGCGACACCCAGACCAAGGCGGACGCGGCCCGCGCGAGCGCCAAGCGAATGATCGAGAAGGATGGCGCGGTCATGATCACCGGCGGGTCCTCGTCGAGCACCGCGATCGCGGTTCAGGGCCTGTGCCAGGAGGCCGGCGTCATCTTCATGGCCGGACTCACCCACTCGAACGACACCACCGGCAAGGACAAGCGGGCCAACGGCTTCCGCCACTTCTTCAACACCGAGATGTCCGGCGCGGCCCTCGGTCCGGTGCTGAAGAACGCCTTCGGCTCCGACCGCGTCGCCTACCACCTGACCGCCGACTACACCTGGGGCTGGAGCCAGGAAGGCTCGATCAAGAAGTACACCGAGCAGCTCGGCTGGCAGACCTACGAAACGGTCCGCACCCCCCTCGGCGCCGGCGACTTCTCGCAGTACATCACCCCGGTGCTCACCTCCGGCGCCGACGTCCTGGTGCTCAACCACTACGGCCGCGACATGGTCAACTCGCTGACCCAGGCGGTGCAGTTCGGGCTGCGGGACAAGCAGGTCAACGGCAAGGACTTCGCGATCGTGGTGCCGCTCTACAGCCGCCTGATGGCCCAGGGTGCGGGCGAGAACGTCAAGGGGATCTTCGGCTCCACGAACTGGCACTGGTCGCTGCAGGACGAAGGCTCCAAGGCGTTCGTGCGTTCGTTCGGCCAGAAGTACGGCTTCCCGCCGAGCCAGGCCGCGCACACCTGCTACTGCCAAGCGATCCTCTATGCGGACGCCTGCGAGCGGGCGGGCACCTTCCGGCCGTCCGTGGTCGGCCCGGCCCTCGAGGGCTTCAAGTTCGACGGGCTCGGCAACGGCCCGACCGAGTACCGTGCCTCGGATCACCAGTGCTTCAAGGATGTGCTGGTGGTGAAGGGCAAGGAGGCGCCGACCTCGAAGTTCGACGTCCTCGAAGTGGTCGAGGTCACGCCGCGTGCCCAGGTCGAGTATCCGGCCGAGATGCTCGGCGGGGAGCTCGGTCCCTACAACGACGGCACCGCCTGATCGTCGTCGGACCACCCACCGCCGGTCACCCCGGGGCTGAGCTCCCCGGGGCGGCCGGTCGTACACGCGGGCGAGAACGATGGACGCCATTCTTCTCCAGATACTGAACGGGCTCGACAAGGGCGGCGCGTACGCGCTGATCGCCCTCGGGCTCACCATCACCTTCGGCACGCTGGGCGTGGTGAACTTCGCCCACGGGGCGCTGTTCATGCTCGGGGCGTTCTGCGCGGTGTCCGTCAAGGCACTGCTCAGCCTGGAACAGGTCACCGAGGACGCCACCCAGTTGACGGCGTGGGGCACGCCCCTGGAGGTGCGGGTGCCGTACGTCGAATCGTGGTTCGGCGACTTCGGCACCGTGCTTCTCGACTACTCGGTGCCGGTCTCCATCCTGGTTGCAATCCCTGTAATGTTGCTTATCGGCGTGGTCATGGAGCGCGGTCTGATCCGTTTCTTCTACAAGCGCCCGCACGCGGACCAGATTCTCGTCACCTTCGGCCTGGCGATCGTCCTGCAGGAGATCGTCAAGGGCGCCTTCGGGGCGAACCCGATTCCGCAGCCCGCCCCGGACGTGGCCAAGGGCATGATCGACTTCGGAGTCGCCGTGGGCATGGACGCGGGCAACGTCGTCTACCCCATGTGGCGCCTGGTCTACTTCCTGTTCTCGGTGGCGGTGATCGCCGGGGTGTTCGCCTTCCTCCAGTTCACGACGTTCGGGATGGTGGTCCGCGCGGGCATGGCCGACCGCGAGACGGTGGGACTGCTCGGAATCGATGTCGACCGCCGCTTCACCATCGTGTTCGGCATCGCCGCCATGGTGGCCGGTCTTGCGGGGCTGATGTACACGCCCATTCTCAGCCCGGACTACCACATGGGCATGGACTTCCTGGTCCTGAGCTTCGTGGTGGTCGTCGTCGGCGGCATGGGCTCGCTCCCCGGCGCGGTTGCGGCCGGATTCCTGCTCGGGATCCTGCAGAGCTTCGCCTCGATGAACGAGGTGAAGAGCATCCTCCCCGGCATCGATCAGATCATCATCTACCTGATCGCCGTGATCATCCTGCTGGTTCGCCCGCGGGGCCTGATGGGCCGCAAGGGCGTGATGGAGCACTGAGCCATGAGGACTCTCACCCTGAGCCGCAACGATCTGATCCTGCTCGCCGGCTACACGCTCGTGGTGCTCGGCGGACCGATCATCATGGCGCCTCTGGGCGCCGGCTATCCCGACCTGCTGCAGAAGTTCGTGATCTTCGGAATCTTTGCCGTCGGCTTCAACATCCTGTTCGGGCTGACGGGCTACCTCTCGTTCGGACATGCCGCGTTTCTCGGCATCGGCTCCTACACCGCGGTCTGGAGCTTCAAGCTGCTCACCATGAACCCCCTGCCCGCGATCGTGCTGGCCACCCTGCTCGGCGGCCTGTTCGCCGCCGTGATCGGGTACATCTGCCTGCGCCGGACCGGCATCTACTTCTCGATTCTGACCCTCGCCTTCGCGCAGATGAGCTACAACCTGGCCTACTCGGTGCTCACCCCGATCACCAACGGCGAAACCGGGCTGCAACTCGTGCAGTCGGACCCGCGCATTCTGGACGCGGCGGCGGGACGCGACTACGGGGCGGTCCTCCCGTCCTCCGACCTGTTCGGCATCCCCATGAACGGCTATCCGGGCTTCTACTTCTGCGGGGTGGTGTCGATCGTGTGCTTCTACCTCGCCATCCGGATCTTCCGCTCTCCGTTCGGCCTGATGCTGCGTGCGATCAAGTCGAACCAGAACCGTCTGAACTACACCGGACTGAACACGCAGCCCTACGCCCTGGCGGCGTTCGTCGTCTCCGGCATGTACGCCGGGCTCGCGGGCGGCCTGCTGGCGGTCGTGGACCCGCTGGCCGGCGCCGAGCGCATGCAGTGGACGGCGTCGGGCGAGGTGGTGCTGATGACCATCCTCGGCGGCGCCGGGACCCTGCTCGGGCCGGTCATCGGGGCCGGCGTCATCAAGTACTTCGAGAACATCTTCTCGGCCTTCAACGAGGGCATCCTGATGGCGGCCTTCGACTTCCTTCCGGAACCGATCCAGCACCTCATGGTGAACGTCACGTCGCTGTTCGTCGGCGAGGGGTGGCACCTGACCCTCGGGGCGCTGTTCATGGTGATCGTCATCTTCCTGCCGGGCGGGTTGATGGAAGGTTTCAACCGGCTGAGCGCCCTCGTCGCCGGCATCGTCCGCGGCCGCAGGGACGGCGCTTCCGCCCGCGGCGCGTGACAGCCCCAAGCTCGAGGAGGCTCGAGGAGGAGCGAGGACACAATGGGCATTCTCTCGGTCAGGAACGTCAACAAGCGGTTCGGCGGCCTGAAGGCGCTGGACGACGTCAATCTGGAGGTCGAGGCCGGCACCGTTCATGCCATCATCGGGCCGAACGGAGCGGGAAAATCGACCCTGCTCAACTGCTTCGTCGGAAGGCTGGAGCCCGACAGCGGCAGCGTCACCTTCGACGGCATGTCGCTGCTCGGGATCAAGCCGCACGAGATCAACCAGGCGGGGGTCAGCCGGGTCTTTCAGACCCCCGAGATCTTCGGCGACCTCACGTTGATCGAGAACGTGATGATTCCGGCCTTCGCCGCCCGCGACGGGGCCTTCACGCTGAACGCCTGGGGGCTGGTGACCACGCACGGCGAGATCCGCGCGCGAGCGCTGGCGATGCTGACCGATGTCGGTCTCGCAGACCAGGCGGAGCGCCCCGCCGGCCAGCTCTCGCGGGGCGACAAGCGGCGCCTGGAACTCGCCATTTGCCTGGTGCAGAACCCCAAGCTCCTCCTGCTCGACGAACCCACCGCCGGCATGGCCCGCGCCGACACCAACAACGCGATCGAGCTGATGAAGCGGATCGCCGGGCGTGGGGTCACCATGGTGGTGATCGAGCACGACATGCACGTCGTGTTCTCGCTCGCCGAGAAGATCACCGTCCTGGCCCAGGGGGCGGTCATCGCCGAGGACAAGCCGGAGAAGATCAAGGGCAACCACCGCGTTCAGGAGGCGTACCTCGGAGGCGCCCAGCTATGACCGAGCCGAGACCCCCGCAAGCTGCCGCCCCGGATCGCGAGACGCGGCCCCACACGCTGCTTGATGACGACGGCTTCGAGGGCAAGGTGCCCGGCAAGAAGCCCGCGCTGACCACCGGCGGCCAGCCTGCCTTCTTCTCCTGCTGGGACATCCACGCCTACTACGGCGAGAGCTACATCGTTCAGGGGGTCAGCTTCGATGTGCGCGAAGGCGAGATCGTCGCGCTGCTCGGACGCAACGGCGCCGGCAAGACCTCGACCCTGCGCGCCATCGCCCGGCTGGACAATCCCGAGCTCAGGCAGGGCGAGCTGTGGCTCGATCACCAGCCGTTGCACGAGATGAAGGCGTATCAGGCATCGCGCACCGGGGTCGGGCTGGTGCCGGAGGATCGGCGGATCATCTCGGGACTCACCGTGCAGGAGAATATCGAGCTGGCGCAGATCGCCCCGCCGCACGGCTGGACGGTCGAACGCATCTACAACCTCTTCCCGCGACTCGGCGAGCGCCGGCAGCAGGAGGGCACGACGCTCTCCGGCGGCGAGCAGCAGATGCTCTCGATCGGCCGCACGCTCGCGCGCGACGTGAAGCTGCTGCTCCTCGACGAACCCTACGAGGGCCTCGCCCCGGTCATCGTGCAGGAGATCGAGCGGACTCTCGCGCAGATCAAGGATCTCGGCATGACCACCATCATCGTCGAGCAGAACGCCATCGCAGCCCTGCATCTCGCCGATCGCGCCATCATCCTCGACATGGGCCGGATCGTGTTCGACGGCAAGTCGCAGGACGTGCTTGATGACGCGGACCTGCGCCAGCAGTACCTGGCGATCTAGCGCGCATTTCTCGCTTTTCCCCGGCTTGGCAAGGCGAACGCGAGACAGGGCGGGCAACCGCAAGCTGGTGGGGCATCCGGGCTGGCGCCTGACTCGAACTTGAAACGCGAGACTGGACGCGAAATGACAGTGGCCGAAGAGACCACCGCGGTGTCCCGGGAAGACACGCCCTCGTCCCCGACCCTCGCGCTGAACACGAAGGTGGAAGAGGACTTTGTCGCGCCGCTGGCCTCGGTGCGCGGGGCGCTCGAAATCCTGCGCGACTTCTCCGACCTCGACGCGGACGAAAGGCTGCGCTTCGTCGAGACGGCGCTGCGCGGGTGCGCCCGGCTGCAAAAGGGGGTGGACGAGCTGGGGCGTACGGTCTACGAAGCCGGTCAGCAGGCCCGATCACCGGCGCCCGGCGAAGACGCCCCGATCGCCGGCGGCGGCGACGGATTCGCCGGCCACGTCCGCTTCTTCGACGACTCGGGCATCGTGGAGATCGACTTCGCGGGGCTCGTGTTCAAGAGCTCGACGGGCGTCAACGACTTCTTCGACGCGGTCGAGCGGCGGGTGGAGGACACGGGCCGCCGCTGGTACTTCCTGGTGAACTACGGCGGGTACAGCATCTGGCCGGAAGCCTGGATCGCGTTCGCGCATCGCGGCAAACAGCTCAACGTGACGTTTTCACTCGGCACCGCGCGGTACGACGAGTCCACCGACGGGGATGCCGGGGGCTCCGGGGAGTTCTCCCGGGATTTCTTCGCCACGAGGGAGGCGGCACTCGCGCATATCGAACAAATGAAGTCCTGTTTGTAAGAGAACGACCAGTCCCCCGGGCCATGTCCAGCCATTCCGGCCGGGCATGGAACATGCGCCCGAAATCGCTCCGCCCGCACACTCCGGAGACCGGACTCCTGCCGGGGTCGGGTCGTCCGTCCATTCGACTTTCTGCCGGCCTCCGGGGGCCGGATAGACGGGTAGACGGGGCCCGCGCGGGATGGCGGCGGACGCACCGGAGCACCCTCATGCGCCCGAGTGGCCCTTGAGCTCCACTTTCACGTTCTCCTCCGCCGACAGGCCCTCGTAGTACTCGCGCAGGATGGCGAGCACCTCGGGGCGACTGAAGGTGTCCGGCACCTCTTCGCCCTCGGAGAGCATCTTGCGCAGCTTCGTCCCCGAGAGCAGGAGCCGATCCTCCGGGGTGTGCGGACAAGTGCGCATCGACGCCATCTGCCCGCAGCGGGCGCACCAGAAGGTCCAGTCGATCCGGATCGGCTTCGTCTCCAACGCCCCGGCATCGATCTCGTCGAAGATGCGGTGGGCGTCGAACGGTCCGTAGTAGTCCCCGACCCCCGCGTGATCGCGCCCGACGAGCAGGTGCGAGCAGCCGTAGTTCTGGCGAAACAGCGCGTGCAGCAGCGCCTCCCTCGGTCCTGCGTAGCGCATGTCGAGGGGATAGCCGGCGTGCATGACGGTGTTGGCGACGAAGTAGCGTTCGATGAGGGTGTCGATGGCGTGGGCGCGCACCGAGGCCGTGATGTCGCCGGGTTTCAGGTTGCCGAGCAGCGAGTGGATGAGCACCCCGTCGCAGGTCTCGACTGCGATCTTGGCCAGGTACTCGTGCGAGCGGTGCATCGGGTTGCGGGTCTGGAACGCGGCGACGGTGCTCCAGCCGTTCGCTTCGAACCGGGCCCGGGTCTCGGCCGGAGTCAGGAACAGTGCGCCGAACTCTTCCGGGAAACCTCCGGCGGAGAGCACCGTGAGCCGACCCGCGAGGTTCACCTCGCCCTGCTCCATCACCATCCTCACCCCCGGGTGCTCGGCGTCCGTGGTGCGGAACACCGAGCGGCATTCGTGGGCCTTGTTGATGGTGTACTTCTCCGAGACTTCCAGGATCGCCATCGGTGCCGCATCACCGGGGCCGGTGAGCGCGACCTCGTCACCGATTCCGATCCCGCCGGCGGTACCGGCATCGACCGACGCGGTGATCGGGATGGGCCAGAACAGGCCGTCCGCGGTGCGCATCTCGTCGCACACGCCGTGCCAGTCCGCCTCGCCCATGAAGCCCGCGAGCGGCGTAAAGCCGCCGATGCCGAGCATCACGATATCCCCCGCCTCGCGGGAAGTGACCTGCACTGCGGGCAGCCGATCTGCCCGTTCGCGGGCGGCGGCCAGCGCCTCGCCTTCGGGCATCAGGGGCCGCAGGGACGCCGCGCCGTGCGGACGGACAAGATTCGCCATCGAAACAACCTCCTGACCGCGATCGCGCGGACCATCGAACGAGCCCACCTCGTCTGGCGGGCGGAGCACGCTTGCCGCAAGCCGTATCGGAATTCGCCGACCGGTGCGAGCGTCCGGCGGGTAGGACCCTTCGGGCCGACTCTGCCATCGACCATCGCCACCTTAGATCGATGTTCGGCGAGGGCAAGCAGTTTTCTCTTAAGTCGGCATAAACTAGGCTTATCGTCGGGCAGGAGCCGGGAGGGCGTTCGGCCCATGAGACTTTCAGTCGCCGTTACCGGAGTCATCTCGCCGCGGCGCGGCGCCGCAAGTTCCTTTCCGGAGCGCGCGCCGTGATCGACCGTCGCCTTCAGGTGTTTCACGCGGTCGCGGAGCTCAAGAGCTTCACTCGCGCCGGCAAGCGGCTGCACATGACCCAGCCGGCCGTGACCTTTCAGATCCGCCAGCTCGAGGAGCATTTCAACACCAGACTGTTCGACCGGGAACACAACCAGATCGAGCTGACCGCGGCGGGACGGCGGGTGGAGAAATATGCCCGCCGCATCCTGGCGCTGTACGCCGAGATGGAGGGCGCGCTCCGGGAGCTGACCGACGACATGGCCGGTACGCTGATGCTCGGCGCGAGCATGACCATCGCGGAGTACGATCTGCCGCGGTTGCTGGTGCGGTTCAAGCAACGGTTCCCGGAGGTCGACATCAACCTGCTGATGGCCAACACCGACGGCATCGTGCAGATGGTGGTGGAGAACCGGATCGATCTCGGGCTCGTGGAAGGTCCGGTGCACAACCGCAACCTCGCGGTGCGGCGTTACGACATCGATCGGCTCGTGGTCGCGCTGCCTCCCGGCCATGCGCTCGCGGATGAATCCCGTATCTCGTTCAGGGCATTGTGTGGCGTCCCGCTCATCCTGCGGGAAGAGGGCTCCGGCACCCGCGAGGTATTTCTCGAACATGCGCACGCCGCCGGCCTGTCCCTCGAAGACTTCGACGTGGTGATGGAGCTCGGGAGCCCCGAAGCGATCAAGGGCGCGGTCGGGGCCGGCCTTGGCGTCACCGTCATCTCCGTCGCAACCCTGCGCAAGGAGATCGAGCTCGGTACGCTGCGGGTCGTGGACCTCGATCCCCCGGTCGAGCGGCCGTTCTCGTTCGTGCACCAGAAGCAGAAGTTTCGGGTCCCCGCCGTCGAGGAACTGCTGCGCTTCGCGACCGGCAGCGCGCCCGCCTGATGCCTGCGGGCCCTGCATACCCCCCGTGAACCGACCGCGACCGGGGCAGCGCCTCAGTCGGGGAAGCCCCGGAACGCATCGTCGACCGGGACGCGATACCCGTTGGCGAGCCGATTGGTCTCGTTCGCGAGCGCGGTGACCGCCATCAGTTCAGCGAACATCTCGTCGGTCATGCCCCTGGCCCTCGCGCCGGCGGTATGGCTGTGGATACAGTATTCGCAGTTGTTGGTCGCGCTCACCGCCACGTAGATCATCTCCTTGACCAGCGGATCGAGCGCACCCGGCCGCATCACGCTCTTCACATCCTCCCACACCCGCGCGAGTGTTTCCGGATGATTGGCCAGCACCTTCCAGAAATTGTTGATCCAGTCGGTGCCGCGGGTGCGCATGATGTCGTCGTAGACGGCGCGGACTTCGGGAGGGGCGTCTTCGTATTCGATGAGAGGTAGAAGTGGCATGGCACACAAACTCCTGATTTGGGGATGGTGAATACAGGGGGATTACCACACGCAACCGCGCGCCACGATCGGCCACAGCGCCTCCACCCGGTTGTCGCGCACGCAAACGTACCAGTCGTGGAGATTCACAGTCGGATCGCAGTGGCCGGGGATGAGTCGCACCTTGTCGCCGACCCCGAGATTCGCATTCGAGGCGGTCAGATCCACCACCGCGTGCTCGTCGGATGCATTGAGCACGACGACCGATTCGAGGTCGGCCATTCTCGGCATGCCGCAATCCGTGGCGAACGCCTTCAATCCGGCATCGAGCACCGCACGCTCGCGCGCCGGCCGGCTCATCACCGTCGAGTAGACGAACAGGGAGTGCTCGAAGTCGGCGAAGGGGCCGCCCGCCGCGTCGAGGTTCTTCGCATAGTCCACGTCCATGAAGACGTACGAACCGGCCTGCAGCTCGTTGTATATGCCACTCGCCGCCTCGAACTGCCAGGTGCCGGTGCCCGCCCCGGCCACCGTCTCGCACTCGATGCCGGTCCGCGCGAGCGCGGCGACGGTGGCGCGCGTCATGGATGCCGCGGACTCGATCGCCCGTTCCCGCTCGGCGTAGTCACGGATGTGCTGCGCGCGGCCGTGGTACGCCTGAAGGCCGGCGAACCGCAATCCGTCGATCGACGCCACGCCACGGGCGAGCGCGAGCGCCTCGTCGCCGGGGGCGACGCCGCAACGGCCGGCCCCGACATCGATCTCCACCAGCACGTCCAGGGTGATGCCCGCCGCAGATGCGGCTTCGCCGAGCGCGACCGCATTGCCGGCGTCATCCACACACACGCCCATCCTCGCCTCGCGGGCGAGAGCCACCAGACGGTCAATCTTGCGCCGGCCCACGACCTGATTGCTCACCAGCACGTCGGGCACCCCGGCTCGGACGAGCGCTTCCGCCTCGCTCACCTTCTGGCAGCACACTCCCACCGCGCCGAGGGCCATCTGTTGACGCGCGATCACCGCGCACTTGTGGGTCTTGGCGTGCGGGCGAATCCGTACGCCGGCGGCGGAGACGCGTTTCGCCATCTCGGCGAGGTTGCGCTCGAAGGCGTCGAGATCGATGACCAGGGCCGGGGTGTCGACGTCGGTGAGCGGCAGGCCGATTTCAGCCGCGGGGTCGCACATCGCAGACATCCCTTGCGCGATGCCCCGCCCCATCGTCCCGGCACCGCCGACGCCGATGCGTGTCGCGTCCATCTTCCCTCCGTCGCGTTCGTTCGTCGGGGATCGGGCGGGATGGTATCGCGCATCGAATCACAAAGCGCATCCGAAACGCTTTCAGCCTCGATTGACGCGTCTATCGATTATCATCGGGCTCCGCCGTCGGGCGGAGCAATCGAGAGTACATCAAGGCAAGCGAGGAACCGATGACAGACAGAGTGGAAATTGGCGGTCTCGGCGTCGCGAGATGCCTGCATGACCTGATCGAGAACGAGATTGCCCCGGGGACCGGGACGGACCCCGAAGCGTTCTGGTGCTCGCTCGCGGAGATCGTGCAGGACCTCGGGCCGAAGAACCGCGCGCTGCTCGAACGGCGCAACGAGTTGCAGGCACAGATCGACGCCTGGCATGCGGAACGCGCGGCGCAGCCCCTCGATCCCGACGAGTATCGAGCGTTCCTGGAATCCATCGGCTACCTGCTCCCGGCCGGCGACGACTTCCGGATCGAGACGGACAACGTCGACGACGAGATCGCGCTCATCGCCGGCCCCCAGCTCGTGGTTCCGATCGACAACGCCCGCTACGCGCTCAACGCCGCCAATGCCCGCTGGGGCAGCCTCTACGACGCGCTGTACGGCACCGATGTCATCGCCCGCGACGGGGGCGATACAGGGTCCGGAGGGTTCGACTCCGAGCGGGCGGGGCGGGTCATTGCGTGGACGAACGCCTTCCTCGACGAGACGACTCCACTCGCGCACGGCTCGCACGCCGAGGTGACCAGCTACACCCTGCGCGAGCGTGACGGCGGTGAGGGGGTCGAGCTCGAAGCCGCCCTCGGCGGCGGCCGGACCGGGCTCGCGGACCCCGAACAATTCGCCGGATACCGGGAACACTCCGGCGGGCGCGACGAGCAACTCTCCTGCGTGCTGCTGAGGAACCACCGGCTCCACGTCGAGCTGCACATCGACCGCGAACACCCGACTGGCGCCCTGAGCCGCGCCGGAGTCCGGGACATCGTGCTCGAATCGGCGATCACCACCATCGAGGACTGCGAGGACTCGGTATCCGCCGTCGACGCCGAGGACAAGACCCGGGTCTACCGCAACTGGCTGGGGATGATGAAGGGCGACCTCGAAACGTCATTCGCCAAGGGAGATCGGACGATCACCCGGCGTCTCGCGCCCGACCGCACCTACCGCGCCCCGCACGGCGGCTCCGTGACGCTCCCCGGACGCAGCCTCATGCTGGTGCGCAACGTCAGTATCCACATGTACACCGACGCGGTCCTCGACGCGAACGGCGACGAGATCCCGGAGGGCTTCCTCGACGCGATGGTCACGGTGCTGGCCGCGAAGCACGACCTCGACGGCCGCAGCGCGTTCGCGAACAGCCGCGCCGGCAGCGTCTACATCGTCAAGCCCAAGCTCCACGGCCCGGAGGAGGTCGCCGCCACCGTGGAACTGTTCGAGCGGGTCGAGGACGCGCTGGGAATCGCGCGCGACACCCTGAAGATCGGCGTCATGGATGAAGAACGGCGCACCACTGTCAACCTCGGCGAATGCATCCGCGCCGCGAAGTCCCGCGTCATCTTCATCAACACCGGCTTCCTCGACCGCACCGGCGACGAGATCCACACCTCGATGGAGGCGGGACCCGTCGTCCCGAAGACGCAGATGAAGGCCGAACGCTGGATCGCCGCGTACGAGGGCCGGAATGTGGACATCGGGCTCGCGGCGGGGCTCGCCGGTCGCGCCCAGATCGGCAAGGGGATGTGGGCGGCGCCCGATGCGATGGCGGACATGATGGAACAGAAGATTGGCCATCCGCAGGCCGGCGCGAACACCGCCTGGGTCCCCTCCCCCACCGCCGCCACCTTGCACGCGGTGCACTACCATCGCGTGAGCGTGGCGGAGCGCCAGCAGGAAATCGCCCGGCGCGCGTGCGCATCGCTCGACGACATTCTTTCCATCCCGCTTCTCGCCGGCCGGAATCTTGCGCCGGAGGAGGTTCAGAACGAACTCGACAACAACGCGCAGGGGATTCTCGGCTACGTGGTGCGATGGGTCGGCCAGGGCGTGGGGTGCTCGAAGGTGCCCGACATCGACGACATCGCCCTGATGGAGGATCGGGCGACACTGCGCATCTCGAGCCAGCATATCGCGAACTGGCTCCGGCACGGTGTGGTCGGGGAAGCGCAGGTGCGCGCCACTTTCGAGCGGATGGCGGCGGTGGTGGACCGGCAGAACGCGGGTGATCCGAACTATCGGCCCATGGCGCCCGACCCGGAGGCGAGCATCGAGTTCCAGGCCGCGCTGGACCTCGTACTCACCGGTCGCGCACAGCCGAACGGGTACACAGAGTGGATCCTGCACCGCCGGCGGCGAGAGGCGAAAGCGGCCTGAGCCCGAAAGCGGAGCCTCTCGACCGGCGGGGCCGCCGGTGCAGCGGAGGTCCTCGCACCTCCGTCTTCGCGACGAAGGTGGAGGGGCTGCCGGCGTCGGGGCAAGCGATGATCGCGATCGTCATCCTGCGGCCGTGTCCTTGCCGGTGCCATGCATCGGAATCGGCGAGATGCGAGCAAGTGTTTCGGAAAACTCGCACCGCACAGGTGCGGCGGGAGTGGCGCCACGCTACATCGTGCACGTGGGCCCCGCCACCGCGCCGGCCATGAACAGTCCCGCCACGTCGACGGTATCGAAGGCATGGCGCGCCCCGCAGAACTCGCAGGTGACATCGACGGCGCCCTCATCTTCGAGGATCGATTCGCACTCGCCCCGACCGAGGGACCGGAGCATGGTGCGAACCCGCTCGCGCGAGCAGGTGCACGCAAAGCCCCAGCGTTCGGGCTGAAACACCCGGCACCCCTCGGTCACGAACAGGCGCCGCAGCAGCGTGTGGGCATCGAGATCGAGCAGCTCGCGCTCGGTCACCGTGTCCGCGAGCATGATGCTGCGCTCCCAGGCTTCGGCGCGCTCGGCGTCGTCGACCACGACCGCGCCGTCCCCGGGCAGCTTCTGGAGCAGAAGGCCCGCGACCGCGGCACCATCGCAGGCCAGCCAGAGTTTCGTGGGGAGCTGCTCCGAGCGCGCGAAGTACTGCTCGATGACCCCGGAGAGCGTCGTCTCCCCCACCTCCACGATACCCTGATAGCGGTTCGCATCCGCCCCCGAGTCGACAGTGATCGCGAGACACGCATCGCCGATGAGCTCCGGCAGGACCGACGCCTCGCCGAGATCTCCGAAACGTGCGAGGCCCCGCAGGGTGCGGGCGCCGGTGGCTTCGACCACGAGCAGGCTGACCGGACCTTTCCCCCCGCGCGCCTGCAAGGTGAGGGTGCCGTCGAACTTGATGGTCGCGGCGAGCAGGGCCGTCGCGCCGAGGCATTCGCCGAGCACGCTGCGCAGCGGCTCGGGGTAACTCCTGCGCGCCAGCACGCTCCTCCAGGTGGCGTCCAGATGCACGAGCTCGCCGCGAATCCCCAGACCTTCGAGCAGGAAGCGGTGCAGGGCATCGCGCCCGTCGCGTCGTGGTTCCACAGTGCCGGACATGGGGCGACGATCGCACGCGGCGCGCCGCAATGTCCAGGCAGTGCGAGGTAGGATCGGAAAATGGACTGCCCGCACTCTCCGGAGAACCGGCCATCCCTTTCGAACCGGAAGCGTCCGGCCCGACGGCACCGGCCATGAACAGACCGGCGACGCGCGCGGTGCTGCTCGACGCGGCGGGAACGCTCTTCGATCTCGCGAGGCCGCTCGGGGATACCTATTCGGGCCTCGCCGACGAGTTCGGCGGAAACCTCGACCCCGACACCCTGACCGCAGGATTCCGGAGTGCGTTCGCCGACGCCCCGCCGATGGCGTTTCCCGGCCGGCACGGTGCAGACCTCGATCGCGCCGAACGCGGCTGGTGGCGCACGGTGGTCGAGCGCGTCACGCGCGAGGCCGGAGGGGTCCCGGAGTTCGACTCGTACTTCGATCGCCTGTATGCGCACTACGCGAGCGCGCGGGCGTGGCGCGCCTTCGACGAGGCTCCGGGCGTGCTCGCCGCGCTGCGCGGGCGCGGCGTCGGGCTCGCGGTGGTATCCAACTTCGATTCACGGCTGCCGCCGCTGCTCGACGCGCTCGGACTCGCGCCCTTCTTCGATGCGGTGGTGTGCTCGGGGGCGGTGGGGGCGGCGAAACCGGACGGAGCGATCTTCGCCCATGCGCTCACCACGCTCGGAGTCGATGCGCACGAGGCGCTGCACGTCGGCGACAGCCGCGTGCACGACTACGACGGCGCCCGCGCGGCCGGGCTCGAAGCGCTCCTCGTCGACCGCGGCACGACGACGAACCGCACCGGTACCATTCCGGACCTGAGAGGCATCCTGGACTGGCTGGCCGAGGCTTGAGGCGCCGCTTGCAGGGCGAACACACCGTTTCCTCGGATCGCGTTCACGCCACGGTCCTCATCTCTCTGTGGCAATCGAGCGCGCTCCCGTCGAGCCGCGCCTCCGCCCGCGCATCGTGCAATGCCACTCGGGCGGCTTCGAGTTCGAGTTCGGCCTCCGATTGCGGTACCCATCGCACGCCTCTTTCGCGAGCGCCGCGAACCGGTCACGATCGCCCCCACCCAATCTCTCCAGAACGAGCCACGCCCGCATGCGATACCGAATCGGCGAGGATCCGACCCTCTCCGCCTGGGGGGCAACGGACGACTTCATCCTCCTGAGCGCCGTCATCGGCCTGGTCGCCGGGGCAGTCCTGACCTGGCTCGGCTGGCGCGGTCGGCAGATATGGCTGACGGTATGGTGCGGAGGCCTGGTGATCGCGAGTATCGCGTGCCTGATCTGGCTGCGATGACGGCGAGCGCACCAGAGTACCCAAGGTTCCACTCCTCAGGCACCGTGTCGGGCCCGTAGCACGCGGCACGAAGATGCGGATTCATCCGGACTCGGGCGAATTTCGCTCCGGAACCATCTTGTCGAGTCGCATGCGCGCCAGCCGAACTCTCAGTCCTCCGTATCCACGCCCACCGGGCAGTGGTCCGATCCCGTCTCGTGGGGCCAGATGAACGCATCGCGCACCCGGCGCATCGCGCCGGGCGAGGCGAGCACGTAGTCGATGCGCCATCCGACGTTCTTCTCGCGCGCCCCGCCCCACTGGCGCCACCACGTGTAGTGCCCCGGTGCATCGGGGTGGAGTGCCCGGAAGGTGTCGATCCACCCGGCCGCCATCCAGCGGTCCAGCTCCGCCCGCTCCTCGGGGAGGAATCCGCTGCTCTTGACGTTCCCCCGGGGACGGGCGAGATCGATCTCGGTGTGGGCGGTGTTCCAGTCCCCGATGACGAACACGCGGTACCGGCGCCGCAGCCGCTCCACCCGGTCGAACACCGCCCGATAGAAATCGAGCTTGTAGGGAACACGGCTGTTGTCGCGGTCCTTGCCGCTCCCCTTGGGAAAGTAGGCGTTCACCACCACGACGTTGCCGAAGCGCGCGAGCTGGTAGCGGCCTTCGACGTCGAAGCGCGGATCACCGAGCGAGCCCTCGACCCGGTCGGGTGCCGTCCTCGCGTAGAGTCCCACGCCGCTGTAGCCCGCCCGTTCGGCCGCGACAAAGTGCGTGCACCAGCCCGCAGGCGCACGCACCCCTTCGGGAAGCTGGGGCTCGAACGCCCGCACCTCCTGCACCCCCACGACGTCCGCCTTCGAACGTTCGAGCACGTCGAGAAACCCCTTCTTCGTACAGGCCCGAAGCCCGTTGACGTTCCAGCTCACGATGCGCATGAATCCCCCGTCGTGCTTCCTGGCCAGATGCGCTCCGGCGGCACCGGCGGCACCGGCGGCACTGAATGTCCGCGAGCGAATATAGACACTTCCGGGCCCATCCGCTCTCCCCGCCTCGGCACGGCAATCTTCCGCGCCGAAACCGGCCCACGGCGATCAACTCGCAGCGATCAACCCCCGGCGCAGGTGTGGTCCAATGCGACATCTGTTCGAGCCCACCCGGAGGAGAAGATGCAAACGCTCAGGAACTACGACGCAAAGGCTCTCTGGCAGGCCGACCTCGACCACTGCATCCACCCGTGGACGGATTTCTCCGACTGGCCCCGAAGCGGCTCCACCATCATGGTGCGTGGAGAAGGGGCCCATGTATGGAACGCGGAGGGTGAGAAGTTCATCGACGGCATCGGCGGGCTGTGGTTCGCCAACGTCGGGTTCGGCCGGCAGGAGCTGATCGATGCGGCCACCCGGCAGCTTGCGACTCTCCCGCAGTTTTCCTACTTCACCGATATCGGCAACCCCCCCGCGACCGAGCTGGCGGTGAAGCTCGCGGAACTCGCGCCGGGCGATCTGAACCGAGTCTTCTACAGCAACGGCGGCTCGGTCGCCAACGACACCGCGGTACGGCTCGCGCACTTCTACTGGAGCGCGCTGGGCAAGCCGTCGAAGCGTCTGGTCATCTCGCGCCGGTACGCCTACCACGGCAGCACGTATCTTTCCGCCGCACTCTCGGGCAAGGCGAGCGAAAAGCAGGGGTTCCAGTTCCCCGAGGGTCTCGTACATCACATTTCCGAAGCCAACTGCTACCGCATGCCGGACGGCGTCGACGACGAGCCTTCCTACTGCGACTTCCTGGTCGACGAGTTCGAACGAAAGATCGCCGCGCTGGGGGCGGAGAACGTGGCCTGCTTCTTCGCCGAACCCATCATGGGAGCGGGCGGTGTGCTGGTCGCGCCCGAGGGTTATCACCGGCGGATGAAGGAGGTCTGCGAGGCGAACGAGATCCTCTACGTATCGGACGAGGTCGTGACCGCGTTCGGCCGGCTGGGCCACTTCTTTGCGAGCAAGGACCGGTTCGACGTGATGCCGGACATGATCGTGACCGCCAAGGGCATTACCTCCGGTTACCTGCCGCTCGCCGCGACGCTGGTCTCCGACCGCATGTACGAGGCGATGGCCCGGCGTCCCGACGGTGCGATGCTGACGCACGGATTCACGTACTCCGGCCACGCCGTCGCCTGCGCGGTGGCGCTCGCGAACATCGACGTCATGGAGCGCGAAGATCTCTGCGGGCAGGTGCGCTCGACCGGTCCCTGGTTCGAGGAACGCTTGCGGACGCTCGCCGATCTTCCCATCGTCGGGGACGTGCGCGGCAGCCACTTCATGCTCTGCGTGGAGTCGGTCCGGGACCGGACGACGAAGGAACCCTTCGGCGAAGATGTCGGGATCGGGACGCGCATTGCACGCAATGCGCAGTTACGGGGCCTGATCGTGCGACCCATCGGCAACCTGAACGTCCTCTCGCCCGCGCTCACCCTGTCCAGGGACGAAATCGATCGGATCGTCTCGATACTGCGCGACGCCATCGAGGACACCATGGCGGAGCTCGATCGCGAGGGGCTGGAATTCGCGGCGTAGGCGGACAAAATCGGGTCGGAGAACGGCTCGGGCCCGAGCCGGGTCTGGCCCGATCCCGCTTGTCCCGCCCGACACATTTCAAGTCCATGGTCGAAGTGGGAGTCGAAGTGCGAGTGCTTACCAACCGAAGGCAGTGACCGATCGCGTCAGTCAGTCGCGGGGCCGAATCATGTGGGCCGGCACCACCACTTCGTCGAACCGCTCCCCGCTCATCCATCCCTTCTCGACCACCACCTCGCGCAGGGTCCTGCCTTCCGCGTACGCGGTCTTCGCGACTTCGGCCGCCCGGTCGTAGCCGATGTGCGGATTGAGGGCGGTGACGAGCATCAGTGACCGGTGCAGGTTCTCCTCGATCCGCTCCCGGTTCGCCTCGATGCCGGCGGCGCAGTGGTCGGTGAACGAATTGGTGGCGCCGGTGAGCAGATCGATCGATTGCAGCACCGCGTAGCCGATAACCGGGAGGTAGACGTTGAGCTCGAAATTGCCCGAACTCCCCGCCATCGTCACCGTCACGTCGTTGCCGACGACCCGGGTCACCACCATGGTGAGCGCCTCCGACTGGGTGGGGTTGACCTTGCCGGGCATGATGGAGGAGCCGGGCTCGTTGGCGGGAATGAGGATCTCGCCGATGCCGCAGCGGGGGCCGCTCGCGAGCCAGCGCACATCGTTGGCGATCTTGTTGAGCGCGCCGGCCGCGGTCTTGAGTGCGCCCGATACCGCCACCAGCGCCTCCTTGCCGGCCATCGAGGCGAAGCGGTTGGGCGCTTCGGTGAACGCGAGGCCGGTGCGCTCGGCGAGCGCCGCGACCATCTTCGCGGCGTAGCCGGTCCGGGTATTCAATCCGGTGCCGACCGCGGTGCCCCCGATCGGCAGTTCCAGAACGAGCGGCAGAACAGCGCGGATCGCATCCTCGCTGATGCGGATCTGGTCCGCATAGCCGGAAAACTCCTGGCCGAGGGTGAGGGGTGTCGCATCCTGAAGGTGGGTGCGCCCGATCTTGACGATGTCGTCGAACGCTTGCGCCTTCGCCTCCAGGGTGGCACGCAGTCGCGCGAGCGCGGGTAGCAGCCGCTGCTCGGTCTCGACCGCGACGGCAACGTGAATCGCGGTCGGGAACACATCGTTGGTCGACTGCGAGCGGTTGACGTGGTCGTTCGGATGCACGCTTCGGTTCGCACCGAGCGCATCGCCCATTCGCTCCGCGGCTCGGTTGGCGATCACCTCGTTGGTGTTCATGTTGCTCTGGGTACCGCTGCCGGTCTGCCAGACCACGAGCGGGAAATGATCGTCCAGGCTTCCGTCGATGACGTCCTGCGCCGCCGCCTGAATCGCTTCCGACACGTCGGGGGGGAGATCTCCGAATTCCCGGTTCACCACGGCCGCCCCCTGCTTGACGAGGCCCAGGGCCCGGATCAGGGGTCGCGGCAGCCGCTCCGCGCCGATCCTGAAATTCTGGAGTGAGCGCTGGGTCTGCGCGCCCCAGTACCGGTCCGCCGGCACCTCGATCTCGCCCATGCTGTCCCGCTCGATGCGCGTGCTCATGGTCTGCTGCTCCCTGCCCCGGTGGCGATGACGTGGGTCGCGGCGTATGGTACCGCGCCGGAGCGGAGCGCCAGCCATCGAACCATGCCCTCCCGACCCCGCATCGTCTCCATCGCAAGGACCCTCGCCCGCCGAACGGATGCCCTCGCGTTCGCGGCTCCGGTCACCCATGTCTACAACCCCCTGCAGTACGCCTGGGCGCCGCACCGAGCGTACCTCGTGCGCTACGGCGCGGGATCGCCCGCGATCCTGATGCTGGGAATGAATCCGGGGCCGTTCGGAATGGCGCAGACCGGAGTGCCGTTCGGCGATGTCGAGATCACCCGCGACTGGCTCGGAATTCGCGACCGGGTCGCACGGCCGCAGGTCGAACATCCGAAGCGGCCGATCACCGGCTTCGGCTGCGCGCGCGCGGAGGTGAGCGGACGCCGGCTCTGGGGGTGGGCGCAAAGCCGATTCGGCGTCCCCGAGCACTTCTTCGAGCGTTTCTTCGTCTGGAACTACTGCCCGCTCTGCTTCATGGAGGATTCGGGGAGGAACCGCACCCCGGACAAGCTGCCGGCGGCCGAGCGGGCACCGCTCTACGAGGCGTGCGATGCGGCGTTGACGCAGGTCGTGCGGGCGCTCGGGGCGCGGCATGTGGTCGGAATCGGACGGTTCGCTGCGGATCGCGCCCGCATCGCGCTTGCAGAGACGGACGTGACCGTGAGCAGTGCCCCGCATCCGAGTCCCGCGAGCCCGCTTGCCAACCGGGGATGGGCCACAGTATTCGAACGCGCGCTCGCGGACGCCGGAATCACGATCCGACCGACCACGACTGCGAGCGACGCACAACGGAGCGGGCGTGGGCCACAATGACCGCGACGACCGCAAGCGACGCGCAACGGAGCGGGCGCGGGCCGCAATGACCGATCCGACTTCGCCACTGCACGACCGCATCCACTATCCCGGCGGCGCGTGGGAGCACTCGCATCCGGACCGCATGGCAGCCAACGCCCGGATGCTCGGGCTGAGCCCCGCCCCGGTCGAACGCGGCCGGGTGCTGGAACTCGGGTGCGGCGCCGGCGGCAACATCGTGCCCATGGCCTACGGGCTTCCCGACGCCCGATTTCTCGGGATCGACATCGCGGCCCGACCCATCGAGGCCGGGCGGAGGCTCGCCACCGGGCTCGGGCTTGCCAACATCGAGCTGCGGCGGGGCGACATCCTCGATCTCCCCGCCGATCTCGGCGAGTTCGACTACATCATCGCGCACGGCGTGTACTCGTGGGTCCCGGCCCCGGTGCGTGACGCGCTGATGTCGGCCTTCGCGCGCCATCTCGCGCCGGGCGGGATCGCCTACCTGAACTTCAACGCCCTCCCCGGCGGCCATTTCAGGAATCTCGTCCGCGACATGATGCGTTTCCGGCTCGCGGTGTTCGACGACCCCGAAGCCCATGGCGAGGACGCAGTGCGGTTCGTGCGGCAGGTCACCGGGGCGCAGCCCGAGGGGACGCCCTACCGGCGGATTCTGGAAGACGAGCTGAGTCGCATCGAGCGCAACCCGCCCGGCGTGCTCTTCCATGACGACCTCGTACCGGCCCACCAGGCGTTTCACTTCCGCGCGGTGGTCGAGCATGCGGCCCGGCACGGTCTGCGGTACCTGTGCGAGGCGCGGCCGGCGGATGTCCACCCGGACCGGTACCCGGAACCGATCCGGGCCGCATTGCGCCGATTCGGCGGCGGCCGCATCGCGCGCGAGCAGTGCTTCGACTTCCTCGTCGGCCAGATGTACCGCTGCCCGCTCTTTTGCCGCGAAGCCGCCACCCTCACCCCGATTCGGGACTTCGACGCGATGCGCGATCTGCGCGTCGCATCTTCGGTCCGTCCCGCCATCGCGCCCGTGGACCTCACCGACGGCGTCACCGCAACCTTCCTCACCCTCGACGGCGCCGACCCGCGCCTCGACGACTCGGCCGCCAAGGCGGCACTCATGCTCCTGGCCGAACGTTGGCCCGCCAGCGTCGGAGTCGAACCACTGCTGCGGGATGCACGCCGGCGCACCGGTCGCACCGGCCACCCTACCCCGTTCGAAAGACGCGAGTTCACCGAATTTCTCGCCACGAATCACGCCATGGGTTTTGTCGACCTCCACACCTGGGAGCCCCCGATGGCGACTTCACCCGGCCCTCGCCCTCTCGCAAGCGCATTGGCGCGCATCGAAATCACGCGCGGAACCCGGGTCACCAGCCTGCGCCACCGCCAGGTGGAGATCGACGACCCCATCGCCGCCGCGGCGCTCGGGCTCCTCGACGGAGCCCGCGATGTCGCGGCACTTCGGGAAGCGTTGAGCCGGAACCCGCACGTGGGACCCGTCGAGGAGCACCGCATCGAGACGGTGCTCGCAGGGCTGGCGCATCACGGCCTGCTCCGGGGCTGAACGCACTTCGGCCGAACCGGCGCCGGTGGAGCGGCGAGCGGACTGGTGGCGATGCCGCCACCCCGCGCCACCACCGTGAGCGGAGAAGTGGAGCAACGTTCGGGCCCCCGAGCAGCCGCAGCCGCCGGGCTCTCCGGGACTCGGGCCGCGGTGATGATCAGGAGTCTACCCGCGGCCGGTCTCTGAAAGGCCCACCTTGATCCGCAGCGTGAAATTACCCTTGGTTCGGACTCCGAATAAGGGCTGGAGTGTCGTGTACACTCCCTCTGCCTCCGGCTTGGCCGGGATGGCGGCAACGCCCACGGCGCGGGAATGAGCGACGCACGATCGACGCATTGATCGGACGCGATAGCGTTCAGTACGTCGGAAGCGCAGCTTCCGGCCCGCCGGACAGACCAACGTCCGGCAAGCCGGATACGTCGGCGTATCCGGCTCGCGCAACGAATCGGAGAGCTGCGAGGTTCGGAATCGGGGCCATGCGAGTCTATCTGGGGCTGGGCTCGAACCTCGGGGATCGGCGCGAGCACCTGTCGCGGGCCATTGATGCGCTCGATGCGGACGGGACCACCGTCGTGCGGGTCTCGCCGGTGGTCGAATCGCCCGCCCTGCTCCCCGATTCGGCACCCCCGGAGTGGAACCGGCCGTACCTCAACCTCGTGCTCGAATGCACGGTGCGCGGCGGACCCGAGCCGCTCCGCGACCGGATCGACGAGATCGAGCGGACCTTTGGGCGGCGCCGAACTTCACGCTGGTCGCCCCGGCCCATCGACATCGACATCCTGCTGTGGGGTCGCGAACGGATCGAAACGCAGCGGCTGACCATTCCCCACCGCGATCTCACGTGCCGCAGCTTCGTGCTGACGCCACTGGCGGCGCTCGCGCCTCGGCTCACCATCCCGGGCCGCGGCGAACGCACGGTGCTCGAATGGTCGATGGCGCTCGAGAACCGCATTCCGCTGTGGATGGGCATCGTGAACATCACGCCGGACTCGTTCTCCGACGGCGGCCGGTTCGTCGACCGGACGCGGATCGAGCCCCATGTCGCGGCCATGGTCGAAGCCGGCGCCCACATCCTCGATGTCGGAGGAGAATCGACGCGGCCCGGCGCCACCCCGGTGGACCCCGACACCGAATGGTCCCGGGTCGGACCGGTGCTGGAGCAACTGATCGAGCGATCGGCGGGTCACAGGCTGCGTCCCCGGCTGAGTCTCGACACCCGCCATCCCGAGGTGGCGGAGAAGGGCCTGGCGCTCGGAGTGGACATCATCAACGATGTCGGCGGACTGACCTCCCCCGCCATGGTCGCGCTGGCGAGAGACAGCGGCACGGACTGGGTCGCGATGCACCACCTCACCTTGCCGGCCGACCCGCGGGTGGTGCTGCCCGTCGATCGCGACCCGTACGACGGCGTCGAGCAGTGGCTGCGGCAGCGGATGGAAGCGTGGAATGCGCAGGGAATCGACCTGGAGCGGATCATCTTCGACCCGGGGATCGGCTTCGGCAAGAACTCGCTTCAGTCGTTGCGGCTGCTGCGACGCGCGGGGGAGCTGCGCCGGCACGGACTGCGCGTGCTGGTGGGCCATTCGCGCAAGTCTTTCATCAAGAGCTTCGCGGGCAAGGACGAGGCTGCCAAAGATCTGACGACCCTCGGCGCCTCGCTCCATCTGTGCGCCCAAGGGGTGGACATCATCAGGATCCACAACGTGCCGCTGCACACCGCGGCCTGGCGGGGCTGGTCGCATCTGAACGGGTGAATCCGGCGTACTGGCGCGCCCGCTCCCGCCTATGCGGCGCAGACGAGCCAGAGTGCAAGTGCGATATTCTTCACGCTGTTATTCAATCTTGCTAATCCTAACCGATCCAGTCCGACCGTCATAAGTCATTGTGAAGTCGCGCAGAAATATCCTGCCTAGTAGAGCGAGATGCGGCTGATTGCCACGAACAAGATGCACTCCGTGAAATCGACCGAAAATGACCCAATCCAAAGAGGGGACGTAAATCTGCGCGAGGTGCACATTGACCTCTTGAGAACCATGTACTCCGGATACAGATTCCCGATCCACGATCGGAAGACGAAGAGTTGCTGCTAAAGTTGAGTCGATACAACTCAACGTCGCGCCCGTATCAACAAGCGCCAGGTGCTGTGCCTCATGCAGATTCGGAATATCTCCACTACCACTTCGGTATTCCCGATCAAATCCAACCTGAACCGCCACGGTCGGGCCGTAGCGAATAAGCAGATCGACTCCGCTTCCTTGCGTTAAAGACGCAAACCCGCACTCGATTTCACGCATGAACAGAACGATATAGCACAGACGCCGGGAGCGAAGGGGCAGGAATTCCGATCTGCCGAATCAGATATGGACCTTCCCCAAATCTCTGCACAGCATTATCAGCCGCAGATTCGAACGACTCATATGTACCGATCAGTTTTTCATGATGCACAAGCACCCATTGCCCGAAGTAATCAGTTTCCAAGTCGTTTTTCATCCGCTCATAGGCGGATATTTCGTCGCTCAGTGCTGCCATGGATTTATCCTCTTTATCGTGACGTTACGCTGGGCGATCATGTCTACACCATCGTTGAGGACGGCCCATACAGTGGCCATGATCTTCCCGCCCCACTCACGCATCCCCGTTATCGCTATCTTTCCCACGGCCACCTCCCCGTGCCCGTGAGTGCCTTGCGCCCGCTGTTCGAAATGCTGGCGCGCTTGCCACCGATGTAGGCCTCATCGATCTCCACCACGTCCTTCAGGACGAAATCGCCGCGCCGCGCACGCTTCCCGAACGCAGCGGAGCATATGCCACGCCGTCCGGTACTGACAACCAATTTCCTTCGACGACTGCATCGCGGAGACACCCTTCCGGGCTGTCATGAATGAAATCAGAGTGCAACGCCCTGATCGGGCAGTGTCACGACAGAGGCCGGCGGGGTCGGTCAGGCGGGATTGCGGACTTTGCTCCATTATTCCCTCCGAAGGAGCGAGGTGGCCCCGGCGTGATGGGAGACACGCCGAGGCCGGTGCAATCACCACCAGATGTCAGTCATGACGGATTTCTTCTGATCTCCCATGGGGTTCGAGGCCACCGGAACGGCGAGAGAAGGGGGAGCGATGTCGGTCGGAGTCGTCCCGGGGGACCACCTGACACATCCCCGCGGGACACCGACACCGCTCCCTGAGCTGCCGACTACGCGGTGAAGGTGGAGAGGATGACGACGCCGGGAGCGCCCTCGAAAGACTCTGAATCCTGATGAGGCGACGAATCCTTATGAGGCGACGCCGCCACCCTCTCCGTAAACTGACCCGCTCTGCGTTTCCTGTGCGCCCCTGTAGTGCATGACCGCCAGGCGGCTTACACGTGCTCCTCGAACCGCCTGAGTAGAGCTTCTGCAATCGCCAGCCGCACGACATCGCTCTGGCTGCGGCGGTACCGAGGCTTCCCGACATGCGGGTCTCTCGTAGTTCCCAGAGCCTCGCCGCGGTTCACCCGCTCGACCAGCGCATCGAGAGCCGCGCAGTCTTCGCGGGAGAGCCGCATGTGCAGGAAGCGTTCAGTAGCCATTGGTGTGCGTTCCTGAATGCTACTGACAGGGCCGCTCGCAGTGCGCTCCGAAGGCACCGACCATCTTCCCAACGTTGTGGTACTCGGCCTCGAATGTCCCGGCGATCCCGGTAGGCGTAGCGTCTTCCGCGTCTACTCCGGAAGTCCCCCCTCCCCGTTTAGCGGTAGGCAGGTTGGAATAGAATGCAGCCTCCCATGTCCCGGCGGCTGGAGCGGCGGTCGGGTTGTCGTCAGTCAACCAAGTCACTGCGTTATTAGCATCAGTTTCACCGGACGGAACCCTTCCGTTGGCGGCAATGTTCCTTTGCCTGAGAGTCACGACCCAATCCGAGCGTTCAACAGGAATCTGAGACTCACCGACTAAAGTCTTGAACCCGTCGATGGTGCCTGAGACTGTTTCATCGCCACCAAGTGAATTTCCAGTTTCGGTGAAGTTCGCCGTGAGAGTCGCGTTAGCAGTGAACTCACCGTAGTGCGAATGTCCGCCGCCTAGTGGCTGAAAGAAGGAGTATTGCCCTGCTGCGGTCCCCTTGTAGGTTACCGTGCCGCTCAGTCGCGCGATCTCAGTCACAGTCGAGCGATTGCCATTCGCTGCCGGACCGTGGAAGGTGCGGAATGTCCACGTCCCGGCACTATTGTTCGGATTTGTCTGACGCGCCCACCACCCAAAGTACATGTACTCGGCATCATCGACTTGAATCGTCGCGCCGCGGTTAGGGGTGAACACCCATGGCCCGTTAAAGACAAAGTGGGTATTCTGGTTAGTCACGCCGCACGCATTCGCCCCTGGCTTCGGATTCGCCCCCGGTGCTGCAACGCCGCCGGATGCGCAAGTGAACGTTCCAGAAGCTCCTGCGATGCTTCCGGTCGTCTCATAGGTCCAGCGAAGGGGATAACGCTTATCGTTTCTGATAGTGCGAGGTAACGTGATATCGGGATTGGCGGTTCGATCTGGAAATCCGCTTGCGTCACACGCGGTACTACAATGGATAGGCAGAGCCACATCAGTCTGGTTACTGTCGGCACTATTCGCCCTATACCACGCCCTCCCTGCATCAATCTCTGTCCGAGTGTAGGCACCTCGATCGACTACCGCGAATGTTTTTTCAGGTTCACCAGACTTCGGGAATGGGGAGGCGACAACACCGGATACGTTCGTATGGGCAGAGGTACCATCAGAGATTCCGAGCGACCTGACTACTGCGTTCGTACTATCGATGACCTCAGTAGTAGAGGCAGCAGAGCTACTTGGAGTATAAAGTGGGACAACAATCAGGTTACCCGTATTAGGAATTCCGTCACCATCGGTTCCATCGTTGTAGATGCTCTCTCTAAACGAAACTCGCTTGGGAGCCTCGACATCAGAGTACACATCGAATCTGTCGATAGTCACGAAGTCCCGAGACGTGATCGATGTTCTGAACCATTCGCCTAGTGGTCCGGGAGTAGTCACTTTAGGAGCTGAAAGCGGAGGAACCGTCGTGACTAACGCGCTCGCTTGGTAGCGGGGCGTGACTGCTGGAGTACTGGTTCCAGCTTGGCCAGACTCACTCGAAGCATCATGGGCACTCAGTCCCTCTAGCACCTGCCGCGCATTATTCTGCCGGAGCTGATTTGCCTTGCCTCTAGCTTCCTGCTCAGCTACCTGTAGCTTTTCTTCAGCTTCTTGCTGTTTCTCTTCGGCTGCCTCAGCGCGCCGATTGCCATCAGCCTCGCCTTCCTGTCTTCCCTGTTGCCGCGCAGTTCGCTCTCTTGTTGCGGCTTGGCTTTCCGTCGGCCGCTTCTCAAGATCCTCTACCTGCTTTTCCAGATCTGTGACCTTTTCCTCAAGTTCCTTCTCTCGGGTATCTGACCCGCCGCCGCATCCCGCGATCAAGACTGCTGCGAGAGCTACTAGGCCAATGTGAGAATACTTCATGAGTCAGTCTCCCTCGGGATGCATTATAGGTACTGTGAAGGGGTCGATGTGCCCTAAAGAGAGAGCGGCCTCCGTATGAAGGCCGCTCTGACCTTCAGGTGATTGCGTCTGGCTTACTGCTTGTTCGCGCCGAACGAGCCGACAACAGCCGTCGTTGGACCTCTGTCCGCATCGGTATCAGCAGTGTCATCAATCTCTGCCCAGAACTGCCCAGCGACACCGCTCGGGGGAGTTGGGTCACCATCCGCATCGACGGATGGGCCAAAGAGCCTGCCGTCCCACATGCCTTCCCAAGGCACGCCGTCTGCTGAACCTTCAGTAGCATGTTGCGGAATAACTCCTGGAACAACATCGTCACCTGTGCTCGAATCAAATTCGGCTGACGTGAGCAATACGACCCAATCGTTCTCACCACCACCCTCTGGATCGTTAGGTGAAGCCTCCGTATCGTCTCCCAAGAATGCACCATCTGTGCCCCGGAAGTTATCGATGCGCCCAGAGATGTGATAGTCGGTATCTTCGACATTCGTACCAGTAGAATCCTTATCGAAGTGCGCCGTCAGTGATGCGTTGGCAGTGAACAGGCCAGAATCACCGCCATCCACGTAGATGCCAGTCGCTCCACCTTTGTAGGTTGCACTGCCACGCAGACCGTCCGGAGCGGCCGGGTCGAAGGCGTTCGTATCACCGTCATTGTCTGCATTTCTCACGACGGCGGGCGCGTAGAGGTCCATGCCATTGAAGAGCACGCCAAGTCTGTGATCGCCATGCGTCTGATCAGGAGTAGTCAACCAAGCGCCATAGGCGATCCAGTCCTGATCCGGAACCGTGATCATGGCATCAGGGTCAGGGGTGAATGACCACCTTCCATTTTGAATCCCGGTAGCATCATCACCAGAGCCTGCATCTTGGTCAACGACGACTACGTCACCGTCCTCGTTCCTCATTAGACCGCAACCATGATCGCCATTAGCCCCGAGGCACTGAAACTTGCCTGGAGCTCCAAAATACGTGCCCGTGAACGTTTCGTTTGCATCGACATTGAGATCTTGATCTTGGGCCGCAACCAAAGATGTGCTATCGAAGACCATCGCTGCCCACTGCTCGGCTGGAGTCGTTGAGTCAGTGGGATTGATATCTACCGATGTTGCAAGCGAAACAACGTTAGGTTCGCTTCCATCAGCTCGGATGCTCAATGCAAACATCACCTTCGCGTCATCGTTTACGTACTTGCCGGACAACTTGCGATCGAAGGGATACGGTGTACCTGCGCCCAGATTCGTAACTATGATAGCGCCCGTCTCGAAGCCACCATCGCTGTCATCGGATGTATCGCCCCAATCCCTGAACAACGTCCTCATGCTCCACCCATCGGGCGCGGGAGCCATGTCAGGGCTCGGAGTGATTCGATCTCCGTCCGGCGCTACAGCGACGCTGATCGTAGTGCCACCCCTAAGAGTTGGCAGAACACCTGGATCTGCTCCTGCCGCAGGCTGGGGATCTAGATCTGCACCTGCATCATCAGTGAAACGTCCGCCGTTCGCCTGGAAGTCACTTCGCAGCCCGCCCTTAGCCTCCGCATCCTCGGGGAGAACGCCGGGACCACCGATGCCCATTCCTGTGAATTCCGTGGGGGTGAGGTTGGGAGGAACCGTCCCGCTGTCCGCCGCCGCTCCAATTACGTCGCGACGAATGGCGGGTGTGCTCCCGTCATTCAGCCTCGCAAACGTATCAACACGATCCCTTGCGAGTCCTGCGGCCGCGCCGCTTACCGTTCCAGTCGGGAGTCTCTGGCTATGCGCCGTCGCGACGATCGTCCCACCGCTGTTCTCGACTCTTACTGAGCAGGGATAGGCACTGGCGCAGGTGAACGTCACACCTACCCGAGTCACGCCATCGTCACCTTCACCAACGTTTTCCAGTGTGAAGGAATCCCCGTTGTCGGGCAGTATGCCGTCGGCCTTCAGCGCGGCACTTTGTGCCTTCGACAGTTTGATATCCGCCGTAGCATCTACCGGTGTCGGGGTAGTGGAATCCGGTGGATTCGTCCCCTCGTCGTTATCGCTCGACCCGCCGCACCCGGCGAGGCCGAGGCTGGCCGCGATGGCCATGCTCGCCCATAGGCTCGTTCGTGCTCTCATTTCATGCGCTCCTGTGAGAATTGACTGCTCGATATGTCTTGAAGAGATCGCCGCCCTCACGCCGGCCGCGCGATCGACGTCAATCAGGCCGAGAACCCGACCCGGGTCTGTGGTGAGTGTGGTTCGCGCCACCCGTTGGGCCCTGTCGTGCACACTTGCCTGTCTCCTGGCGTTGAAGCAGTGGAGCACTTCAAGCCTTCTGTGCGCGTGTGGTGGGGGCGATTCCTGGCCGTTCGAGAGTGCGATCCCACCCGGTCTGTCGGGGGCCGACCCCGGCGGGGTCGAGTCAGGTACAGTGGGTGTGATTGGGGGGTCGCGGGTCCCGGCGAGCATGGAGGCGCCCGCTCAGGAGCATACGTGGTAGAGGAATTGCGAATTAAAACAGGGAATTAGGTGCTACTCAATGCAGATGCGAATGCTTCTCATCCGGCTCTAATCAGACCGCTGCGTTTGTTACCCGCGTGTCCCCAGTTGTTACCCAATGTAGTAAATCAGACCCCCAGCGGTCCCGAGCGGAGTCTCCGCCGGAGGCGAATTCAGAGGATGAGAGGGACGATTCCCGAATTTCGAGCGAACGCGTCGCTGCGACGGCCAGTCACGGCCTCACAGGTCTCCAGCGTCCGACCCGGTATTGCGCCAAGTCGTTGTAAACGCAAGCAAAAGAGCACCCAGTCCCGGAGAGAATCCGACCCCGAATCCCTGAAAAGCTCACCGGCAAGAATGTCGTATTCAAGACATTTCTGTCGTTCAATGATATTTGACAACACACCCGAAGCAGTATGCTTCCTCCCGCTCGTGTGTGGGTTTTTCCTGGCTGCGCGTCGGGCTATATGCAGTCACACCCACTGTACCTGATTCCCACACCGTCCCTCGCTGCTCCCCAAATCGCTCTTTTTCGAGCATCTACAGTCACTTACGCGCTGTTCCTCCGAAAACTCGGTCCAGTCCCGGGGACACGGGCGGGGACACGCCGCGCGGAATACGCGTCTCCTTCACGTACGCCCTGACCGCACTTCTCACCAACTCCCAATCGTCACCCGTACGTCCCTCGCGGCCGGGACGATCTCGGACGGTCTCGGACGGGTCGGGGCGACACCGGCGTCCCGGCGGGCGCGTGCTACGATGCAGTCCGCTCCAGAAGGTGCCGCGGTCGAGATGAACAGCGCAGCGCGACGTCGTCGACACGCAGCGTTCAGATACGGCCGGCTGGTGATGTGGCTCGTGTCGGGCGCGCTCGTTGTCACATTTGCCAGCTACGTGGTGCTTCCCCTCGGCCTGACGTGGTACATCCCCCAGCTTGCGGCCCGGCACGGCGTGCATCTCCGGATCGAGCGGACGCGGATCGAACCGTTCGAGTCCACGGTCAGGCTGTACGGGGTCGGGGTCGCGACCTCCGGCCAATCGTCGACCCGATGGTCCAGCATCGCAGCGCGGGTGGATCTCGCCGCGCTCGCGGCCGGCCGCCTCGTGCTCGACGATTTCCGTCTGAGCGAGGCGGAGCTGTCGGTCGGTGAGTCGATCGCGGGCATGGACGGGGCACTGCCCGGCGACATGAGCATCGGCGAGTTCGTCATCGACGATGTCGAACTCGGGGCCATCTCCGAAGCCGCCGGGCACCCGGTCGCGATCGACCGGCTGCGAGTCGCCTCGCTGGACCGGGCGCTGCGGCCGGAGGGGACGGAGGTCGAGGCGAGTCTGTCCGTCGGGGCCGGGAGTGCCAGACTTCAGGGCCGGATCAGCCTCGACGGCGCGGCCTGGATTCTCGATGGCGAGGTCGGTGCGCAAGAAATCCCGTTCGAGGCGCTCTCGGCCCTGCTCGGCGCGCGTGGATCGTGGCGCGGAAGACTCGGCGGAGCGGGTCCGGTACGGGTCGTCTACTCGCCGACCAGCGGGGCGTCCAGCACCACGACCCGGGGGCGGTGGGCAGTCGACGGCCTGGGGTTCGGCCTCGGGCTCGACCCAGGAATCGATACAGGAATCGGCCCGGGAATCGGCCCAGAAACAGGATTGGAGTCCGAGCCGGGACCCACGCGGGCCGACCTCTCGGTGGCGCGGGCGGACTGGAACGGAACCGCGTTCCTCACATTCTCCGGGGATGCCGTGGAAGGGCTCAGCGTGGACGGGGAACTCGGGCTGCGCGAACCTCGCGTCGAGATCGAGGAGAGGTTCGACCTGGAGGCGACGGAGCTGATGGTGCACATCGACGCATCGCGCACCCCGGAGACCCGAGTGACGGTGGACGGCCGCATCCCCACCCTGCGCGCCAATGGCACGGGAGACGCATTCGAGGCGGTTGGCGTCGAAGCCGCGAATCTGGCCTCGCGAATCGTGCTGACGTTCGACGAGGTCGTCGAGGCGGAGGTCGAGACGCTGACCATCAGCGCGCTCGACGTGCAGCTCCCCGCCGACCGCTCGATCGATGCGCAGCAGATCACACTCGAACGTGGGGTGTTCGCGGGGGACACGGATGTCGTGTCCGCGGCGGCAGGGACAGCGGCGCGCATCGACTGGCGCGGGTTCGCCGGTCCGCGGGGCACCGGAACCGCGACTCGCCTGGCGGTGGAACAGTTCGAACGCCGGGGGAGCGGCGCCCTGCGGGCCTCTCTCGTTTCGGCGGAAGCGGTCGGGGGCAGGAATGACGACTCCGACCTGCGATTGCACGATGTCGGGCTCGAATCGGCCGCGGTCTCGCCGACCGGCGCGATCTCCGTCGGCGCCACCCGGATTGCGGATGCACGGCTTGCCGATGCCGCGAGCACGCTGATCCTGGAGGGGCTCGGTCTGGACGGCGTGACGCGGGACGCCGTCGGCACCGTGAGCGTCGAATCCGCACGAGCCCGCATCGTGGACCACATCCGAACCGGAACGTGGACGATGGTCGGCCGGGGGTTCGATCTGGCCGGCGGCACCGTGTCCGATGATGCCTGGGGAGCGCAGTCCGTTCGGATCGACACCGTCGATGTCGGAACGGCGGATGCAAGCTGGACGGTGCGCGGGCTCGCGCTGGTGGACACCGTCGGCGGCGACGGGCAAGTGAGCGCCCACTTCGCGGAGTCGGAGGCGCTCGAAATCGGCTCCGGCGGTCACCGCGTGGTGGTGGAGAGTCTTTCGGTGGATTCACCGTCGTGGCGCGAAGGGACGATAGGCGCGCAGGCGATCGAAGCCGCTTCCACCACTCTCGACACCCGGCGGCGGCACCGCTGGCACTCCGAGGGATGGCGTTTGACCGGCGTCGAGAGGGCCGCATCCGGACGCGCCGGGGCGGACGCGGCATCGCTGGAAACGCTCGTGCTGAACGTCACCGACGATTCGACGATCGGAGTGCGCGGCGTCGAGTTCGGTGCGCTGTCCTTCGACGGTGCATCCGTGGTGCGCGCCGCCAACGCCGGGGCGGAGAGGGCATATCACCGCACGCACGACAGCACCGGCATCGATCTCTCCGGCGTACGGGCCGAGGCCGTCGAGTGGAACGGCGAGACGCTGGTGGCGGAGCGAGGCGCGGCACCGTTGATGAGCATCGCGGCGTCTGCGCACCGGGTCTCGTTCGACGGGGTGGCCTTCACCTCGGCCCGGATGGACACCGACGGCGCGCACGAATTCATGACCCTGCACTCCGAATCCGCTCGGGGCGGGGTGGAGCCGGCGATCGAGTGGTCCACCGGTGCGCTGACGCTGGGCGGTTACCGCGCGCCGGCTTCGGGTGAGGCGACGGTCGAATCCGTCGAGGCGGTGCACCTCGACCTGATGGGCAATGCGAATGAAACCCGCATGCGCGCCGATCGCGCGAGTGCCCGGGGAATGCGGGTCGAGCCTTCGGGCGCAACGACATTCGCGGACGCCGGCCTGGATGGCGTCACCGTCCACGGCCCGCGAGGCCACGGTGGCACCTCGGCCCGTGCGGTGCGGGCGAGCCCGTTGACGATTCGTGGTTCCGGCCCGGGCACCGGCTCAGGCATCAGCTCAGGCACCGACTCAGGCATCAGCTTGGAAATCGGGACATTGAGCCTCTCCGGCGTCGAGAGCACCATCGCGGTGAGCGAGACCGGCGACTGGGAGCTCCCGGCACTGCCGATCGGCGCTGACGATGGTGGCAGCGATGGCGATGGCCCCTTCACGGTGCGGGTGCGGGAAGCAAGCGCCACGGATGCCGGCTTCATCGTTCACATCACCGACCGGACGACGGAGCCGGCCTTCGCGGAGAGGCTGGTCATCGAACACGCCGCGTTGCGCGGGTTCGACCGCACTGCTATCGGAGGTGCCAGCGGCGGGTCGGCCCGTTTCTCCGTCGAAGCGACCGCCGGCATCTTCGACTCGTTGCGCGCCGACGGGGCGCTGGTTCCGACGTTGACCGGGACCGATCTCGATCTGAAGGCGACGGTCCGCGGTCTGTCGCTCCCCGCGCTCTCCCCGTACACGCGCTTGCACCTCGGCCAGTCCATCACTCGCGGACACGCGGACGTGGTGGTCGATGCCACGGTGCGCACCTCCGACCTGGAGGCGGTCGCGGACCTCACCCTGAGCGATGTCGCAGTGGCAGAGTCCCGGCCGCCCGCGAGCCTCTCCGAGCCCGGGGGAATGGAAGACACGGCCGCGCTTGAAGCAGCTCTGGAAGCGCTCGCCGACGAAGGGAGCAGCATCACGATCGAGGTTCCCCTGCGCGGCCGGCTCGATGCCCCCGGCTTCGACCTCGACGGGCTCGTCGCGCGGGCGGTTGCAAGGGCGATCCTGGCCGCGATGGAGGCGCAGCCACTCCCGGCCGGCCGGAGCATGGTCCCGACATTGCCCGCAATGGACGTTGCGCAGATCGAAATCCCGCCGGAATCGCAACCGCGTGACGGTCTCTCGGAGCGCCAGCGAGAATGGCTGATGGAGACGCCGCCATCCGGGCCACCGGGGCTACCCGGGCTACCCGGGCCATCGGGGTCATCGGGGTCATCCGGGCCACTCAGGGACGAGTGATGGACGTTACCGATATTCTGGAACCTTTGAACGACGCGCAGCGCGAGGCGGTCACCGCGCCGGCGGGACACATGCTCGTACTCGCCGGCGCCGGCAGCGGAAAGACGCGGGTGCTCGTGCACCGCATCGCGTGGCTGCTCGCCACCGGCGAGGCGACGCCGTTCGGGATCCTCGCGGTGACGTTCACCAACAAGGCGGCGTCGGAGATGCGCAACCGCATCGAATCGATGCTCGGCCGGCCGGTGGGCGGCATGTGGGTAGGGACGTTTCACGGGCTCGCCCATCGGCTGTTGCGCGCCCACTGGCGCGATGCGGACCTGCGCGAGGACTTCCAGATCCTCGACAGCGAGGATCAGCTCCGCTGCATCCGCCGCGTGATACGCGACCTCGACCTCGACGAGCAGCGCTGGCCACCGAAGCAGGCGCAGGGGTTCATCAACGCGCGCAAGGACGAGGGGCTGCGGGCCGAGCATCTGGAGCGGCCCGCCGACCTGTGGATGGAGCGCATGGTGCGTATCTACGCGGCGTACCAGGAGACGTGCGAGCGCTCCGGGGTCGTCGATTTCGCCGAACTCCTGCTGCGGTGTCACGAGCTGTTGCGCGACCGCGCCGACGTGCTCGCCCACTACCGGGCGCGCTTCCGCCAGGTGCTCGTCGACGAGTTCCAGGACACCAACACCATCCAGTACGCATGGCTGAGGCTGCTCACGGGAAGCGAAGGCCATCTCTGCTGCGTGGGCGACGACGATCAGTCGGTCTACGGCTGGCGGGGCGCGCGCATCGAGAACATCCTGCAGTTCTCCCGGGATTTCGCGGACGTGAAGACGGTGCGTCTGGAACGGAACTACCGGTCGAGCGGCAACATTCTCGCCGCCGCGAACGCACTCATCGCCAACAACCAGGGGCGGATGGGCAAGGATCTCTGGACCGAGGACGGCGACGGGGAGCCCATCGACGTCTACGCGGGATTCAACGACATCGACGAGGCGCGGTTCATCGTGTCGCGCATCCGGCAATGGGTGGAAGTCGGCGGCCGCCGCGACGACATCGCCATCCTGTACCGGGTCAGCGCCCAGTCGCGGGTGCTGGAGGAAGCCCTCCTCGCGCAAGGCGTCGCCTACCGCGTCTACGGTGGCCTTCGCTTCTACGAACGCGCCGAGATCAAGAACGCCCTCGCCTACTGCCGCCTCATCGCCAATCGGGACGACGACGCCGCGTTCGAGCGGGTCGTTAACCTGCCGCCGCGGGGGATCGGCGCCCGTACCGTGGACCTCCTTCGTACCGGCGCGAGGGAACGAGGCGAATCGCTGTGGGCGGCGACACGCCGGATGATCGCGGACGGCGCCGCGAGCCCCCGGGCGGCGGGGGCGCTGAGGAATTTCCTCGATCTGATCGACGAGCTCGCGAGCGGTCTCGACGCGGTCGCGCTGCACGAGCTGGTCGAGTCGACCGTCGAGGGGAGCGGACTGCTCGACTACTACCGGCGGGAGAAGGTCGATCGCGCCCAGACGCGGATCGAGAATCTTCAGGAACTGGTTGTCGCCGCGGGACAGTTCGACTTCGGCGGCGAAGACCGATGGTCGCGAGACACCGACGACACCGACGACAAGCCGCGCGAGGGAGACGAAGCGCAGGTGGAAGACGCCGACCGGAATGTCCCGACTCCTCTCACCGCATTCCTCTCCCACGCGGCCCTGGAATCGGGCGAGGAGCAGGCCGCGGAAGGCGAGGATCTGGTCAGCCTGATGACACTGCACGCAGCGAAGGGGCTGGAGTTTCCCTGCGTGTTCATCAGCGGGATGGAAGAGGGTCTCTTTCCGCACAGCCGCAGCAGCGAGGACTCCGCCAAACTCGAGGAAGAACGGCGTCTGTGCTACGTGGGAATGACGCGCGCGGAACGCAAGCTCTGTCTGTCATACGCCGAATCCCGGCGTCTGTACGGGGGTTCGGACCGGTATTCGACCCCGTCGCGCTTCCTGCGGGAGCTGCCCCCTGACCGGGTGGCGGAGGTACGCTTGCGGGGCACGGTATCGCGACCCGGCTTGCGGGTCCCGCCCCGACGTCGCGCGGGCTCGGAACCGACCGGGGGCGAGACGAGCGGGCTTCGCCTCGGGCAGCGCGTCCAGCACCCGAAATTCGGCGAGGGGGTGGTGTTGACGTACGAAGGACAGGGCGCCCACGCCCGCGTGCAGGTCAACTTCGAGAAGACGGGCAGCAAGTGGCTCGTCGTGGCCTACGCGAACCTCGTTCCGGTCTGAGCCCGGCGCGCGACCAGCCCGCGTTTCTCACTTGTTCTCGGCAAGGACCGGAGAACCGCTCAAGCCTGAATGGTTCCGGTTCGAGGGTCTGTGAGAAATGCGGCCGAATGCGCGTCTTCTTCATATGCGACTTGACCCGCATTTCTCACCGATTCTCGGCAAGGACCGGAGAACCGTTCAGGCGTTGGATGGCCTCGGTTCGAGGGCCGGTGAGAAATGCGGCCGAATGTCCGTTTCCTTCACATGCGCCTTGATGCGCATTTCTCACTGGGTTGCGAGTGAGTTGCGAGTGAGTTGCGAGCGAGGGCCCCCGCGCGGATCGCGGGCGCCCGCAGACAGATGGCTATTCGCCTCAACCAGGGACAGCTATGCGCCGGCCGGGGACGGCTACCCGCCGGCCGACACGCCCGCCTTGTCGAGCATGAATGCGATGGCGTTGCGGAGATCGTCTTCCGTCAGATGGGCAAAGCCGCCCTTCGGGGGCATCGCCCCTTTCCCGTTGATGGAGGACTGGAGGAGTCCGGCCATGCCCTGCGCAAGCCGCGGTTCCCAGGCGACCGGATCGTCGAGCTTCGGCGCCTCGGCCACACCGGTGGCATGGCACGCGAAGCAAGCGGTCTGATAGACCTGTTCGCCCGCGGCGAGATCGAGGGCGCTCCCAGCAGCCGCGACCATCTGCACCCCGGAGTCCGACGCGGAGGCATCCGAAGCCGCCGCCGTCATTGTCTCGTCCGTCGATTCCTCGGTCTGCGCCGGGGACGCGGCGGGAGGGGTCGCGACGGTCATGGCAACCGCCTCCGCCTCCGTCTGCCCGGCGGGATCGCCGATGCGTGACTGGCCCATCGGGGCGATCCGTGCGAGCACGGCGTCCGAGTCGTCGTGCATCTCCGCGTACGCCTGCCCTGCGATCGAGTTCGCAGCGAAGTACATGCCGAATCCGAACACGGTGAGGAGAATCAGCACTACGCCGAACTGGCGCCAGAAAACATCATCAGCCTTGCTCACTTGAGCCTCCGGAGTCTTTGTGCGGCAAACGCGAGTATGGTTGCAGAAGGCCGCGGTCCGGGACAAGTGCGAATCGCGGAGTGCGTCCCTTCGAAGTCGTCCGGCGTGTCGGTGATGAACCGCGTGAGGCAGAACTTCCCTTGCCCGCCGGTGGCTCGATCGAATAGCCTGCGTTCCTCGTCAGACGGCCTGTCCTGACGGTAAAGCAGGCTCCTCCGGCTTGCCCCGTCGTGAAAACCGATGTGGTGCGGGTCGGAGCGCATCATCCCGGCGCCCGTAGCTCAGTTGGATAGAGTGTTGGCCTCCGAAGCCAAAGGTCACAGGTTCGAATCCTGTCGGGCGCGCCATCCTTGTGGTGCGAAAGCGGTTCGGGCAGGGCTCGAACCACTTGTGAAGCGAAGGCGGTTCGGGCTCCGCCCGAACCGCTTGTGACGCGAGAACGGTTCGGGCTCCGCCCGAACCGCTTTATGACGTGGTTCCGTCCCTGGAACCCGGGGACCGATGCAATCAGGCGGCCTTCGGCATCGTTTCGTTGGCGACCTTGAAGCTGTCGACGACGATGTCCTTGAGTTCGGCGCTGGTCTCGCGCTGAATCTCCGCGAACTTGCCGGTGGCGGCCACGACCTTCTCGCCGAACGTCTTCCACGCATCCATCTGCACCGCCAGGATCTCCTCCGGCTTCTTCGCGACGACGAGAGGCCGCGTGGAGTCGACGACCGCCTCGAACAACCCGATCTGCTCTTCGATGGCGCGCCCGATACCCTTCGCGACGATTCGATTGGCACGAATCGACTGATCCAGCATCGTGGTGTAGAACTCGATCGGCTGCTTGTATGCCTGCGTTGTCTTCTTCGTGCTCATGGTTTCCATCTCCCGTAGTCCAGTGGCCTGAATCGACTCTATTGTTGCGTCGCAACATAGGGGCGGCCGATACGAATGTCAAGGATTCGGTGGCAACTGCTTCGCCCTGCACTCGGCCAAGCCGAGGTGAACGCGTTCGCCCGCGGCCCCGGACGCCAATCCGCCGACGCGATGTCATTTCAATCTTGGTGCAGTGCGGCACTCGCGTCACCTCCCGGTTATGTTGTCGCCGTTCAACGCGGCGCCAGGACAAGCGTTTACGGTGAACGCTCGATGGCCATCCCTCATACGGACAAGTAGGAAAGCACCATCTCGGTGACGTGGACCCGACGTTGGACGATCCATTCGCGGGCGGCGAGATCGGTCTCGTAGGTGAACGAAAGGGTGTAGCGATTGGAGAGGTGCAGGTAGCTCAGTGACAGGATCGACACATAAAGCTGCACTGCATCGATGCCGGTCCTGAACCGTCCTTCGCGGCTGCCGCGATCGAGGATTTCACGAATCGTGGCCACGAGGTCCGAGGCGGCGCTCGGCAGGGGCGCCAGCTTCTTCAGGAATCGGCTGCGCTGCATGTTCTCCACAACGACGATGCGCACGAAGTCCTGGTGGCTCAGCATATGGTCGAACGTGAATTCGACGAGCTTCGTGATGCCTTCGACGGGAGAGCAGTCGAGGAGGTCGAGTTCGCGCTCGCTGGTCCGAATTTCGGTGTACACCCGCTCCAGACATGCGAGATAGAGCCCTTCCTTACTTTCGAAATAGTGGTACAGCATGCGAATGTTGCACTTTGCGCGCTTCGCGATGGTCTCGGTGCGAGCGCCACCGAACCCTCTGGTGCCGAACTCGATGAGGCCGGCTCGCAGAATCTTCTCCTTGGTGGCGGCAGCATCCCGCTTGGTGGGTCGGGTGGGTCGGGCAGGCATCGTGTGGCTATCTCGACATCAGTCCGGGCAGAGTAAGCACGATCGACGGGAACGTCATGAGAAGAGTCACCAGCAGGATTTGAATGAGCACGATCGGCAGCGCCGCTCCGTAGATCTCGCCGATCCGAAGCTGTTGTTGCACTCCCTTCATCACGAACAGCAGCACTCCGAACGGCGGCGTGATGCCGGCGAGCTCGAGCTGCACTAGGATCAGGATGCAGAACCAGATGGGATCTACACCGATGGCCAGGACCACCGGCATGAAGACCGGTATGGCCACGAGCATGATCGAGATCGTGTCGATGAAGCATCCCAACATCAATACGATGAGCTGCATGACAATGACGGTGACGATGGGCGACATATCGAGTGCCGCGACTGCGGCGACCAGGGCCGATGTCGCGCCGGTTGCAGCAAGTAACTGGCTGAAACCCGACGAACCGACGATGACCAGCAGCATCATCGAAGTCGTGGTCATGGCCGCCATCACGGACGATTTCAGCGCTGCCCAGCTCAACCGGCGATACCCAGCGGCGAGCACGAGCGTGGCCACGACCCCCATCGCGGCAGACTCCGACGGTGTGGCGATCCCGAAAAAGATGAAGCCGGTCACCACCAGTACTAGTACGAGCAGCGGGGAGATTTCGAGGAGTCCGCGCAGCTTCGCCCCAAGGGGCACCGGCGGCGCTGCGTACCGGGGTGCAAGCTCGGGATGCACGGTGGCCCGAATCGCAAAATAGGCGACGTACATGATGGCGAGCACGAGTCCGGGCAGGATGCCGCCGAGAAGGAGCTCGGCGATCGATACCTTTGCCATCGCTCCAAGCAGGACCCCAAGAGCGCTCGGAGGAATGAGTACCGCCAGCCCGCCCCCCGCGAGGATGGAACTGACCGACATCGCCGGCTTGTAGCCGTGTCGCGTCATCTCTGGCACGAGAGTCGACCCGAGCATCGCGACCGACGCCATGCTGGCGCCGCTGAGTGCACCGAAAAGGGTTCCCCCACCGACGGACGACAGGGAGAGTCGACCGGGGATGCGTCCGATCCACTGGTCGACCACCTCGACCGTCCTGGCGGCGAGGCCGGTCTTCAGCAGAAGCTCGCCCATCAGAAGGAACAGTGGGATCGGGACGAGCGCGAACTGTCCGACCGACGAGAAGGTGCTCGTGGCAAGCAAGGACAACGCGCCTTCGCCGCCGAGAAAGAGGTAGAGACCGATGATGTTGAGGGTGAGGAACCCGAGCGCGACCGGCATACCGCTGAGCATCATCAGCGTCAGCAGGACGAGGAAGAATCCCAGGGTCTGGATCCACTCCCCTTCCACGAGCGGATCCCGTCAGCGGCCGGAAACGGCAGTGGCGCGCGCGCGCAGCGTGCTCTCCGGGTCCGGGTCGACCAGGTAGAGACCGAGACGAACGACGAACGCGCATGCGAGAAGGAAGCTGCCGATCGGTACCACCGCATAAGGCCAAATTCTGGGGATGCGCCAGATTCTCGGCATCATGATGTCGTTACGGAAGTATTCTACGGCGGCGATGCCGGTTCGCCAGGCAAGGACCACGCACACTCCGATTGCGATTATCGACATTGTGACTCCGAGCGCTCGTTGCGCCGGCACCGGCAGGGCATCGACCAGAATCTCGATGCGGACATGCCGATCCTGCATCAGAACCCACGGAGCCCCGAGAAATGTAATCCACACGAGCGAGTACTCGGACAGATCGAAGGACCAAGGCGAAGCCACATCGAAGAGGTAGCGTGATAGTACGTCATACGTAATCCAGAGGCTCATGACCAGGATCAGCCCCCCGGCCACCGCCGCGAGCAAGGCGGCCACCCTCTCGAATCCGCGAAGCAGAGTGGCTGTCGTCATTGGCACGTTCTCGACGTCCGCTGCCGTCCTTCATGCCATACGGCGGGTCCAAGCCGTGCGGTTCGGACCCGCCGTATGGCGATTGAGCACCTGGGCGTTCGCTGACTCAGCCTGCCTGTTTGAAAAGGGGTCTCAGGCGATTCGCGTCTTCCGGAGCAAGCTCGTGAATCTTCGACCAGAGCATCTCCTCGGTGAGGTCGACGAACTGCTTCGATTCCGCTTCGGACAGAGAAACGATTTCGACACCGTGCCTCTCCATCTCCGCGTGCTCCGCTGCCCGTTTCTCCTTGGCCCACTGATTACCGATGGCATCGGCGGAATGCGACGCCTTGATCAGGATGTCCTGTAGCGGGGCGGGTAGCCGCTGATAGGAGTTCGGATTGAGTAGGGTGACGGTGCGTAGCGAGTAGAAGGTCGGCGCCATGATGTACTTCGCCTGCTCGTAGAACTTGAAGTCCAGCAGTCCGATGTCGGGCCACCCTAGCCCGTCGACCACCCCGCGCTCCATCGCGGTGTAGGCTTCGGCTGGCGACGTAGTGACGGGAGTCGCTCCCAGTGCCTGCAGAATCGGATCGTAGAGCGGGATGGAGCGGATCTTCTTGCCTTTGAAGTAAGCCAGCGAGTCTGGGCGGCCGCGTACCTGAAACACGTAGCCCACGCCGGTGAGCGGGATGCCGAGCAGCATCACACCGCGCTGCTTCATGAGAATGTCCGCGTAGGCATCGATGGCGCCGGATTCCCGCAGTGCGTCCACCGACGCGGATCCGCTCGCGAGAGAGATGGACGACGGCATGGCTCCTGCGAAGTACGCATTGGCCGAGTGGCTCATGTCGAAGACACCGTTTGCGACCGCTTCCGGCGCGTCGAAGCCACCAATCACGTCCGAGCCACCCGCGTACTCGATCTCCAGCTCGCCTCCCGACATCCGATCAACTTCCTGGGCGAGGAAGTCATAAGGTTTCCCCCAGACCGTGTTTCGGTTGATGAATGCGATGTAGCGCAACTTGTGCTTGCCCGCGGCAAACGCCGGCGCCCGCGTCCCGAAAAGAGCGGCCGCCCCGGTCACAGCGCCGGTTTGCTTGACGAAAGTACGACGACTCAGGCGCTTTCTCTGCGTGCGGATTTTCTTCATGACAGTCATCCCCATGTGAAGTTGCGGTGCCCACCCGCATAGGCGTACTCCGATATGGCTGGAGTAACACGAAGGCCGTGCCAGCGCGTGTTTCAGCCGGTTTCCCGAGCCGCGAGTGCGGCCCTGATTCGATCCGGCGTCGCCGGGATGTCGCGTACCCGGGCACCGGTAGCGCTGGCAATCGCGCTGACGATGGCGGGAATTACCGATATTCCGGGGTGCTCCGCCATGCTCTTTGCCCCGAACGGCCCCCGTTCCAGCGGGTCTTCGATGTAGAGACGGGTCGTCGAATCCGGTACGTCAACGGTCGAGGGCAGTCCATAGTCTTCGAGCGTTGCCGGAACGTCCGGGTGAAACCGCTCGGACAGAGCGAACCCCACCCCGAACGCGATGGCGCCGTCTATCTGCCCCTCAACCGCGAGAGGATTGATTCGCGTGCCGGGGTCACAGACGTTTACGTGATTGAGCAGCCGCACCTGCCCGGTGTCGGTGTTCACTTCCAGTTCGATCAGCCCGGCGTTGTAGCCGTACAGAATGGTCGGTGCCTCGCCGCTCCATTCAAGGGCAGCTTCCGACAGGCTGGAGAGGCCGTGCACGGCGAAATGTCTCGCGATCTCTTCGAGAGAGACCCCTGTTTCGGGCTCCGATACGAGATGCGCCATTGACCCACTGATCGTCACCTGGTCCGCATCCGACTGGAGCAGTTCGGCCGCAGCCCGACAGATTTGGGCTCGGAGCTTCTCCGCCGCCATCTGCACCGCCTTTCCGGTACCGACCGTCGTGATCGAACTGAATGTCGGAACCGGATAGGGCGCGGCGGTGGTGTCGCCCAGAGTGACCCGCATTGCATTCATCGGAACCCCGACCGCGTTGGCTGCAATCTGGGCGAACTGTGTGGTGGGTCCCTGGCCCTGCTCGACAGTTCCTGCCATAACGTGCACGGAGCCCTCGGGGTCGAGTTCGCAGCCGGCCGAAATGGGCGATTTGAAGTAGCCGATGTTGCGCCACCCACAGGCAATTCCGAGTCCGGGTCGCCAAGCTCCGCACGCGGCGGCGCGGCGGTGTGCGAGCCGCTGCCGGGCCGCCTCGTAGTGCGGGCGCAGCGTCTCGAGTTCCTTCACCATCGAGACGCTCTCGGTGAGCCGTTGACCGAAGTGGGTTCTGGATCCGGGACGAATAGCGTTACGTAACCGAACATCGAGTGGATCGAGGCCGAGCCGCTCAGCGACCAGATCGACTTGCGATTCGTAGGCCAGCGGCAGGTAGTTCGCATTGGTGCCGCGAAGAGGCACGTACCGTGGGCCGTTGGTCAGAACGTCCCAGGCGCGGGCTCGGACGTTCTCGATCTCGTAGGGACCGGTGACGTGTGAGAGCAGGGCCCCCAGAGTCTCGTAGTAGCAGAGCTCGACTCCGCGGGTGGTGCGATCGACGAGAAATGGTGCCCAGCTTCCCGCGCCGTGCATGACCTCCGCGTCGACCGCCACGATGCGTCCGTCACGTGTTGCACCGGTGCGATAGCGCATGTTGACGGAGGGAGCCTTACACGAGCCGAGGATGGATTCCTCGCGGGAGAACACCATTCTCACCGGCCGGCCGGTCTTGCGTGCAAGCATCGCGGAAGCGACTGCGATCAGGGTGTCCCCGCGAGTGCCGAAATTGCCGCCCATCGCCGGGCATACGATGCGCACTTCGCCGGGTGAGAGCCCAAGGTTGTTCGCTATGGATTCGGTCCCCTGCACGAACGCATGATAGAGCCCGGTCCTGATGACGACCTGGCCGTTCTCTTCGCAGGCGAGCGCGGATTCGGGCTCCATCGCCGCATGTTCGCGAACGGGTACGGTGTACTCGTTGTCGACGATGACATCTGCTTCGGCGAAGCCCTTCCCGATATCTCCGCAACTAATTTCCTCGGACGGAGAAACGCGCGGCGAATGATCGTAGAGGGGTGTCGCCGAAGGGTCGGCGGCCTCGCCGATCTCCACTGCATGCGGCAGCACCTCCACCTCGACACGAATCTTCTCCAGCGCAGCCGCCGCAACCTCCTCCGAGACGGCCGCCACGCCGGCGAGTGCTTCCCCCTTGAAGCGGATGCGGTCGCGTGGAAACACGAAGACCTGCGGCTGACAGTTGGGCAGGTAAGGAGTTCCCGGTATATCGTCTGCCGTCACGACCGCTTCCACTCCCGGCATTCTGACCGCCTCACTCACGTCGATGGACAAAATGCGCGCGTGATGGTGACGGCTGCGCAGCAGCTTCCCGTGGAGCATCCCCTGCATCTTCAGGTCGGCTCCGTACTTCGCCGCTCCGTTCACGGTGGCCGGGCTGTCGAACCGCGCCACGCTGACACCGACTGCATGGCCGTTGGCACGTGGAGGCTCGGCCGCCGACTCGCCTGATCGGATGAGCTCGGCCGCGTATTCGACCGCCTCAATGATCTTGGTGTAGCCAGTGCAACGGCACAGGTTCTTCGAGAGGCTCTTGACGATTTCGGCGCGAGTCGGATCGGGTTTGCTCCGCAGGAGCGAATGCGCCTTGAGAATCATGCCGGGAATGCAGAAGCCGCACTGCGTCGCACCCTTGACGAGGAATGCCTGCTGCAACGGGTGCAGCACCGACAGGTCATCCTCGGCCTTCAAGACGCGTGCGTCCGGCGCCAACCCCTCGATGGTCACGATGTCCTTGTCTGCCGCACGCCGAGCCGGGAGCAGACATGCTTTGGTCGGCTTGCCTCGCATGAGCACGATGCAGCTACCGCACTCGCCGTTGTCACACGCTTTTTTCGTGCCTGTGAGATCGAGGTCGTCGCGCAGGACGTCGAGCAGCGTCGCCGAACCGGGATTCACCGAGACGCTTTCTCCGTTTACCAGCAATCGACAGCCGTTCCTCGTTTCCAAACTCATTGCGTGGATTTCTCCCCGTTGCTGTGTATCGTCACGGAAAAACGTCGTAACGTCATCTGTTGTTAATGAAAAATTTACTTACTACTTTGACATTCGTCAACATTCGGAGCGGACATTCATGCTGGCAACCGCGGCGCCGGTATTGCATGGCATTGCGTGCGACTGGCACTCTGCATGTTGTATCGATGATGGCGTATTTCCCACCCGGCGGCCGTTCGTCGGAACAATCCATCGAATCGAGCCGCGGACATGACCCCGAATTCGTACCCGGTCGAGCTGAGCGCCCTCGACATCACGCCGTATCGTCGGAGTAACACCGGCATCGACTTCGTGACGACGCTCGACAGCGGAGCGCCCGGACCGCACGTGATGCTGAGCGCGCTGGTACACGGCAACGAGCTGTGCGGCGCGCATGCACTCGACTACCTCGTGCGCGAGGAAGTCCGCCCCGAGCGAGGGAAGCTCACCCTGGCCTTCATGAACGTGGCCGCATACGCTCGGTTCGACCCCGCGAACCCCGCCGCTTCCCGCCATGTCGACGAGGACTTCAATCGAGTCTGGTCCGCCGAGGTGCTCGATGGGCCTCGCGACAGCGTCGAGCTTCGCCGGGCGCGGGAGGTCCGCCACCTGATAGACACCGTGGACCTGCTGCTCGACATCCATTCCATGCATCACACGAACCCGCCGCTGATGCTCGCGGGTCCTCTGGACAAGGGCCGGCGGCTCGCCCTCGATGTGGGAGCACCGACCCTTGTGGTATGCGACGCGGGGCACACCGCCGGCACCCGAATGCGCGACTACGCGCGGTTCAGCAATCCGGAAAGCGCCGGCAACGCCCTGCTCGTCGAGTGCGGGCAGCACTGGACACGCGGGACGGAAGAGGTCGCCATCGACGTGGCATTGAGGTTCCTGGCGTGCACCGGGGTCGTGGCGTTGGATTGGGCGACGGAACGGTTGCCGCGGGCGGCGCCGGCGGTGCAGCGCATCATCGAGGTCAGCGGGCCGGTCACCATCGAGAGCGACCGTTTCCGGTTCGTGGAGGACTACGAGGGCATGGAAGTCATCCCCGACGAGGGCACCATCATCGGCTGGGACGGAGAGCGCACGGTCCGCACTCCGTACCCGGAGTGCGTCCTCATCATGCCGTCGCGACGGCTACGCCGCGGGGAGTCGGCGGTGCGGCTCGGCCGCTACGTCGGCTGAATCCACAAACTCGGGCCGTCGCAAGCCACAACGGGTCACGATCGGCACTTGTCGCGCTCGCACCGCCGGGCGAAGATTGTCCGCCGTCGGCCGTGGCGTGATGTACGACTCGAATCAGTCACTGCGCCTCGGTCACCGCGCTGGTGCGACCCGGTCGCGAGCATGAAGCCATTTCTTCGAAAATCCCCTACTCCGCAAACAATCGAGGACGAACGACAATGACGATCCAGGTTGGAGACAAGGTTCCGAGCGTGAATCTCGCCCACATGACGGAGAGCGGGCCCGGCGGGGTCACCAGCGATGAGCTGTTCGCCGGAAAGAAGGTCGTGATGTTCGCGGTGCCCGGAGCATTCACGCCGACATGCTCGGCCGCGCACCTGCCCGGCTTCGTCGCCAACGCCGACAGGATCAAGGCCACGGGGGTCGACGACATCGTGTGCATCTCGGTCAACGATGCCTTCGTGATGGACGCGTGGGGCAAGGCACAGAACGCTGACGCCATCCACATGGTCGCCGACGGCAACGCAGAGTTCGCTCGGGCGGCGGGCCTCGACTTCGATCTCGTCAACCACGGTATCGGCGTGCGCTCCCGGCGCTACGCGATGGTGGTCGAGGACGGCGTGGTCACCCACCTGCTTCTCGACGAAGGCCTCCCGCTCGAAAAATCCGGCGCGGAATCGGTGCTCGACCTGCTCTGACAAGCCGAAGCCCGAGCCGAGTGGCGGCAGCACCGGGCTGCCGCGGGGGAACCCGTCCCGCAAGACTTCACCATTTTGCGGGCCGGGCACGACAGGGGGCTGGAAAGGCTGATGTTCGACTCCGGCCGAGGCGTCCTGAAGGACTCGGGCCGGGACCGCGGTCAGGACTTCGACAGCTCCGCGCTCAGCTCCGGCACCGCTTCGAACAGGTCCGCCACCAGGCCGTAGTCCGCGACCTGAAAGATCGGCGCCTCCTCGTCCTTGTTGATGGCGACGATCACCTTGCTCTCCTTCATCCCGGCGAGATGCTGGATTGCGCCCGAGATCCCCACCGCAATGTAGAGGTCGGGAGCCACCACCTTGCCGGTCTGGCCGACCTGATAGTCGTTGGGCACGAATCCGGCGTCGACCGCGGCGCGGGAAGCGCCGACCGCGGCCCCGAGCTTGTCGGCGACATCTTCCAGCAACGCGAAGTTCTCCCCGTTCTGCATCCCGCGCCCGCCCGAGATCACGATGCGGGCGGAAGTGAGTTCGGGGCGTTCGGACTGCGTGAGATCCTGCCCGACGAACGTGGACAGACCGCTGTCGCCCGCCGCTTCGACGTTCTCCACCACGGCGGCGCCGCCTTCCTCCGCGGCGGGTTCGAACGAAGTCGCACGGACCGAGAGCAGCTTGATCGCATCGCTCGACTGCACGGTGGCGATCGCGTTGCCGGCGTAGATGGGGCGCACGAAGGTGTCAGCCGACTCGATGCCGCTGATGTCCGAGATCGGTGACACATCCAGCAACGCCGCGGCTCGCGGGAGCACGTTCTTGCCGGCCTTGGTAGCGGCGACGAGTACATGGGTGTACTCGCCCGCGATGCTCACGATCAGGGCGGCAAGATTCTCCCCGAGCTGGTTGGCATAAGCTGCGTCGTCCGCGACACGCACCTTGCCAACGCCGGCGACCTTCGCCGCGGCGTCCGCCGCCCCGGCGCACCCGGTGCCGGCGACCAGCACGTGAACGTCGTCATCCAGCTCGCGGGCGGCGGCAATGGTGTTCAGGGTGGCCGCAGCGAGTGCGGCGTTGTCGTGTTCCGCGATAACCAGGACGCTCATTCAGATCACCTTCGCTTCGTTCTTCAGCACATCGACAAGATCGGCCACTGTCTCGACCCGCACGCCGGCATCCCGCTTCGGCGGCTCGGTGACCCGGAGCGTCTTCACCCGCGGGGTGATATCGACGCCGAGGTCTTCCGGAGTCACGGTGTCGATGGGCTTCTTCTTCGCTTTCATGATATTGGGCAGGGATGCAAATCGTGGCTCGTTGAGCCGCAGGTCGGTGGTCACCACCGCGGGCATCCTGAGCCGAACGGTCTCCAGGCCCCCGTCGATCTCGCGGGTGAGGTTCATCTCCCCGTCGTCGATTTCAATCCGGTATGCGAACGTTCCCTGCGGCCAGCCCAGCAGGGCGGCGAGCATCTGGCCGGTCTGAGTGTTGTCGCCGTCGATCGACTGCTTGCCGGTGATGACCAGCCCGGGCTGCTCGCGCTCGACGAGCGCCTTCATCAGCTTGGCGATGGCGAGCGGCTCGAGCGCCGCTTCGGTGAGGACGAGGATACCGCGGTCGGCGCCCATGGCGAGGGCGGTACGGATCGTCTCCTGGCACGGCTGCGCCCCGAGCGAGACCGCGACCACCTCCTCGGCCTTTCCCGCCTCCCGCAACCGCAGCGCCTCCTCGACCGCAATCTCGTCGAACGGGTTCATCGACATCTTCACGTTCGCGAGTTCGACACCGCTCTGATCCGCCTTGACTCGGACCTTCACGTTGTAGTCGATCACCCGCTTGACAGCGACCAGTACCTTCATCGTCCACGTCCCTCGCGCCACCAGTGTTTCGGGCACCCGAAAAAAGACGCGCAAGCTTAATGGCCACCTCTACGGCGCGCAACGCGCGGCGTCGGCGCCGTCTTGCTCCCCCGCGACGACGCGACGAAAATGCCCAATGTCGCCGGGACATCGCGGATCCGGTCGGGAGGAGCAGACATGGAACGCGAGTCGATGGAGTTCGATGTGGTCATCGTCGGGGCGGGACCTTCGGGACTCGCGACCGCGATCAGGCTCCGCCAGCTCTGCGAGGAGCACGGCACGGACCTGTCGATCTGCATCGTCGAGAAAGGCTCCGAGGTCGGCGCCCACATCCTGTCCGGCGCGGTGCTGGAACCGCGCTCGCTCGACGAGCTGATCCCGGACTGGAAGGACCGTGACCCTCCCGCCCCCCTGCACACCCCCGTGCGTGAAGACCGGTTCTTCTTGCTGACCCGGGGCGGCGCGGTGCGGCTCCCGACGCCACCGCAGATGCACAACCAGGGCAACTACATCATCAGCCTCGGGAACCTGTGCCGCTGGCTCGGCGAGCAGGCCGAAGCGCTCGATGTCTCGATCTTCCCGGGCTTTCCGGCCTCGGAGGTGCTCTACCACGAAGACGGCGCGGTCAAGGGCGTCGCCACCCGGGACATGGGAGTAGGAAACGACGGGCAGCCGAAGCCGAGCTTCGAGCCGGGGGTCGAGCTGCACGCGCGGGTCACGGTGTTCGCCGAAGGCTGCCGCGGCCACCTGACCAAGTCGCTGTTCGAGCGCTTCGATCTCCGCCACGGGGTCGATCCGCAGACCTACGGGATCGGCATCAAGGAGCTGTGGGAAGTCGATCCTGCGAAGCACGAGCAAGGGCTGGTCGTGCACACCCTTGGATGGCCGCTCGACCGCTCCACCTACGGCGGTTCGTTCCTCTATCACCTGGAGGACCACCAGGTCGCGGTGGGGTTCGTGGTCGGGCTCGACTACGCCAACCCGCATCTCGCTCCGTTCGAGGAGTTCCAGCGCTTCAAGACCCACCCCCGGATCCGCCCCACCTTCGAGGGCGGGCGGAGGATCGCCTACGGCGCCCGCGCAATCAGCGAAGGCGGCCTCCAGTCCCTTCCGAAGCTGACCTTTCCGGGCGGTCTGCTCGTCGGCGATACCGCCGGATTCCTCAACGTGCCCAAGATCAAGGGTACGCACACCGCCATGAAGTCCGGCATGACCGCGGCGGAGGCGATCTTCGACGCCCTGCGCGACGAATCGTCCTCGGCAACGGAGGTCGCTGACTACCGGTCGCGGCTCGAAGGCACCTGGCTGTGGGACGAACTGCACCGCGTGCGCAACCTGCGGCCATCGTTTCGCTGGGGACTGTGGAGCGGGATGCTCTACTCCGGGATCGACACCTACCTGCTGCGGGGCAGGGCGCCGTGGACGCTGCACCACCATGCGGACCATGCCGCACTGAAGAAGGCGTCCGAGTGCCCGCGCATCGAGTACCCGAAGCCCGACGGAGTGGTGAGCTTCGACCGGAACTCGTCGGTCTTCCTCTCGAACACGAACCACGAGGAAGACCAGCCGGTGCACCTCACCCTGAAGGATGACGCGGTGCCGATCGCGGTCAATCTCGCCGAATACGACGCCCCGGAGCAGCGCTACTGCCCGGCCGGCGTATACGAGATCGTGGACCGGGAATCGGGCGCGCCGAGGCTGCAAATCAACGCGCAGAATTGCGTACACTGCAAGACCTGCGACATCAAGGATCCGACGCAGAACATCCACTGGATCACCCCCGAGGGCGGGGGGGGACCCAACTATCCGAACATGTAGCCTGCGCCCCTCGGCATCCGTGCCCGGCGGGGAGTCCATGCGGCCTTGACCGAACACGAGTGCGCCCCCCGAGAGGAAGTGCGGGAGCGGCAATCCGACCCCTTCGCATCACAATCGGAGATCGAGACCCATGCCCACTTACCAGGCACCGCTGCGGGACATGCAGTTCGTGCTGCACGAGCTTCTCGGCGCCGAGCGGGAGTTCGCGGCGCTGCCCGGATACGAGGAGACGACCCGGGACCTGATCGACCCGGTGCTCGAAGAAGCCGCGAAGCTCTGCGAGAACGTGATGTCTCCGCTCAGCCGGGTCGGCGACCAGGAAGGCTGCACCTTCGAGGACGGCGCGGTGCGTACCCCGACGGGGTTCCGGGACGCCTACCGCGCCTATGTCGGTGGCGGCTGGGGCGGGCTGACCTGCAACCCGGAATTCGGCGGCCAAGGGCTGCCCCATACCCTCGGCGTGTTCGTCGAAGAGATGCTGCAATCGTCGAACATGGCGCTCGCCCTTTACACCGGGCTGACCCACGGCGCCTGCATCGCGCTCGACAAGCACGGCAGCGACGACCTGCGCCAGCGCTACCTGCCGAAGCTCGTCGATGGCACCTGGTCCGGCGTCATGTGCCTCACGGAGTCGCACTGCGGCACCGATCTCGGGTTGCTGCGCACCCGCGCCGAGCCGACCGACGACGGGCGCTACCGGGTGACCGGCACCAAGATCTTCATCACCGGCGGCGAGCACGATCTGAGCGAGAACATCGTCCACTTCGTCCTCGCCCGTCTTCCGGACGCCCCTCCGGGCGTGAAGGGCATCAGCATGTTCCTCGTGCCCAAGTTCCTGATCGGGGAGGACGGCTCGCGGGGCGAACGCAACACCGTTCACTGCGGCTCCATCGAGCACAAGATGGGCATCAAGGGTGCTAGTACCTGCGTGATGAACTACGAGGGCGCCATCGGCTATCTCGTCGGCGAGCCGCATCGCGGGATGCGCGCCATGTTCTCGATGATGAACTACGAACGCCTCATGGTCGGCCAGCAGGGGCTGTCGCTCGCCGAGGTCGCGTACCAGAACGCCGCCGCCTACGCCCGGGAGCGGCTGCAGGGCCGCAGCCTCAAGGGGTCGGCGGCGCCGGATCTGCCCGCCGACCCGATCATCGTCCACCCGGACGTGCGGCGCATGCTGCTCACCACCCGTGCCTACAACGAAGCCGCGCGCGCGCTGCTCGGGTGGGTCTCCCTTCAGGTCGACCGCTCCACCCATCATCCGGACCCGGCGGTGCGCGAGCAGGCGGACGACGCCGTCGCCCTGTTCACCCCGGTCATCAAGGCGTTCCTGACCGACTGCGGCTTCGAGAGCTGCCACCTGTGCCAGCAGGTGTTCGGAGGCCACGGATACATCTCGGAGTGGGGCATGGAGCAGCTCGTGCGCGATGTCCGGATCGCCCAGATCTACGAAGGCACCAACGGCATCCACGCGCTCGACCTCGCCGGGCGAAAGCTGCCGATGCACGGCGGGCGGGCCATCCGGTCGTACATCGAAGGGGTATCGACGTTCGTCGCCGCGCGCCGGGGCAAGCCCGAGCTCGAAGAGTTCGTCGAACCCCTCGGGGCGGCGCTCGCACGGCTGACGCAGGCCACGCAGTGGCTGAGCGAGGCGGCGGCCGAGAACCCGGACGAAGTCGGCGCCGCATCGTACGACTATCTCCGGCTCCTCGGGCTCGTCGCGTTCGGGCGGATGTGGGCCGAGAGCGCGGAGATCGCCCTCGCCAACCAGGAGGGCGACAACACCGGGTTCTACCGCGCCAAGCTCGCGACCGCGCGGTTCTTCGTCCGGCGCCTCCTCCCGAATACCGCCTCACTGCTCGCGACGCTCAGCGCGGGCGCGGATTCGGTGATGGCACTGGAGGCCGAGGCGTTCTGACGTGAACATTCTGATTGCAGACGCATTTCCGCCGTCGCAGCTCGAACGGCTCCGCGGCGAAGGCCACCGGTGCGAGTTCGCACCGACTCTCACCGGCGACGATCTCCCCGGGGCGCTCCCCGGATTCGAGGCGCTCGTGGTGCGCAGCACCCGGGTCGAAGCGGCGGCGCTGGAGGCCGCGGATTCGCTGAAGCTCGTGGTGCGGGCCGGCGCGGGCATCAACACGATTGACACCGCGCGGGCGCGGGCGCTCGGAATCGATGTCTGCAACGTGCCGGGGGCGAACGCGCTCGCCGTGGCCGAGCTGACACTGGGGCTGATCCTTGCGGCGGACCGCCGGATTCCCGACAACGTCGCGGATCTCCGCGCCGGAGCGTGGAACAAGAAGCGCTATTCGAAGGCCCGCGGTCTGTTCGGATGTTCGCTCGGCATCGTGGGCGCCGGGGCCATCGGGCTGGCGGTGGCGGAACGCGCGGCGGCGTTCGGAATGCGCATCCTGGTGCTTGCGAGCCCGCGACGCGGAGGCACCGCGCGGGCGCGTCTCGCCGCCGTCGGGGCCACGGAAGTATCTTCGCTCGACGAGCTTGCCGGGCAGAGTGACTACCTCACCCTGCACGTCCCGGGCGGCGCGCAGACCCGGGGACTCGTCGATCGCGGCATCCTCGCGCGCATGTCCCCCGGCGCGGTGCTGGTCAACACGTCGCGCGCCGATGTCGTCGACGAGGCGGCGCTGATCGAGGCGCTGGATACGGGGGATCTCCGGGCGGTCGTCGATGTGTACGACGGCGAACCGGCGAGCGGCGAAGCCCGGTTCGACTCCCCGCTCGCCCGGCACCCGAACGTGTACGGGACGCACCACATCGGCGCGTCCACCGAGCAGGCGCAGAGTGCGGTGGCGGACGGCGTGGTGAGGATCATCGCCGCCTTCGTCGATGGCCAGGTCATCAACTGCGTGAACCCTGCGCCCGAAGCGGTCTGAAGCATCGGACCCTCCGCCTCACACCATCCTGGGCCATCCCAAGCCATCCCGGGTCACCCCGAGCCATCCCAGACTGGAACGAAATCGATGTCGAACCGAAAGCACAATTTCTGCGCCGGCCCCTGCACCCTTCCCGTCAGCGTGCTCGAAGAGATGCGCGACGAATTCATCGACTACCACGGCGCGGGCCTGTCGCTCATCGAAATGAGTCACCGTGCGGAGGAGTACGACGCGGTCCATCAGGAGGCGAGGCGCCTGGCGCTGGAGGTGTTCCGAGCGCCGGAGGACTTCGACGTGCTGTTCATCCAGGGCGGCGCGATTCTGCAATTCGCCATGGTGGCGATGAACCTCCTGCCGCCGGGCCGACGCGCGGGCTACGTGAACACGGGCACATGGGCGAAGGGCGCCATCGCAGACGCCCGACACTACGGCGAGATCTACACCGCCTGGGACGGCGCCGCCGACGGATACACCCGCACCCCCGAGGATTCCGAGATCGAGGTGAAGGACGGGACCCGCTATCTCCACATCACCTCCAACGAGACCATCGGGGGGATTCGGTTCCCGAAGTTCCCGGCGGTGGACGTGCCGCTCGTCGCGGACATGTCGTCGGAGCTGATGGCGCGGACCATCCCCTGGGATCGGTTCGACCTCGTCTACGGCGGCGTTCAGAAGAACCTCGGTCCCGCCGGCATGGCCATGGTTTTCATCCGGAAGTCCGTCGCAACACCCGCCAGCGAATCCCTCGCCCGCTACCTGCGCTACGACGTTCATCTCGACAAGGAGTCGCTGTTCAACACCCCGCCGATGTTCACCATCGCGATGGTCGGCAAGGTGCTGAAGTGGATGAAGGCGAAGGGCGGCCTCGACGTCATCGAGCGTGAGGCGGCGGAGAAGGCGGCAATCCTCTACCGACGGATTGACGAAAGCGGCGGTTTCTACGCCTGTCCCGTGCACCCTGCCTCGCGCTCGCACATGAACGCGGTGTTCCGGCTGCCGAACGAGGGGCTGGAAGCCCGGTTCCTCGCGGATGCCAGGTCCGCTGATCTGCTCAACCTCAAGGGCCATCGCAGCGTGGGTGGCTGCCGGGCGAGCATCTACAACGCGATGCCCCGCGCAAGCGTCGAGGCGCTCGCCGACTTCATGCAGCGGTTCCGCGCCGAGCACAGTTGATCCGGCCGGCGCGCAACGTCAGTGGCATTCATCCATCCGTTCGAGGGCCATCTCGTCGCGCCCGAGTGGGCCGGTGCCGTGGTGGCGCCACTCTACGATTCCCTGACCCCCGAGGAGCGGCGCCAGCACGCGGACCGGCATCCCGAGAACTACCTCAACGCGATGCGCACGGCCGACGAGTACACATCCTCCGACGCCCCCGACCTGTCCGCGCTGCTCAAGCGCAACGCGCGGTTCGTGCGCAGGTACATCGAGGCCGGGCGGTTCGTCGCCCGAAGGCCGTGCGTCTTCGTGTACCGGCTCGCCGTCGACGGTCACGTGCAGCGCGGCGTGGTGGCGGAGATGTCGATCGGCGCTTACCTGGACGGCCGCATCAAGCGCCACGAGTTCACCCGGGTCACGCGGGAAGATGCGCTCGCCCAGTACATCGACCAGGTCCGCACCGCCTCGATCCCCGTGTCTCTCGGTTATCGCACCGATGCCCGGATCGGGGCGCTGATGGACATGGCGACCCAGGGTTCGCCCGCAATCTCCCTCACCACGGAGGACGGGGTCGAACACGACATCTGGGTCGTCGGAGGCGCGAATACCGGCGCGCTCGTCGATGCGTTCGAGTCGGTGCCGAGTGCTTATGTCACGGACGGACATCATCGGTGCGCCGCCACGGCCAGGTTCTCCACCGCCGGGGCGGGCGCCCGTCTGCTCGTGGTGCTCTTCCCCGACGAGGAGCTTCGCATCCTGCCGTATCACCGGGTTGTACGCGATCTCGGCGGGCATACCACGGAATCGTTCCTGGCCCGCCTCGCGGAGCACTTCGAAGTGGAGCCGCTTCCGGACGGCGACCCCGACGCCGCGCAACCGCGGGCGCGCGGCGAATTCACGGTCCACGTCGATGGCCGGTGGCACCGGTTTCGACCGGCCGGCGACGAGGTGCCTCCGCCGGGGCCGGCGCAAGCGATCGACGCCGCGATTCTCCAGGCGCGGGTGATCGGGCCGCTGATCGGCATCTCCGACCCCCGCAACGACGAACGGCTCGGCTACATAGCCGGCTCCGGTGCCGGCATCGGGACGGAAGGGCTCGGCGCGCTGGAACGCGCATGCCGGGAGGGCTGGCGCGCCGCATTCGCCCTCCATCCGACGAGCATGGCCGAACTGGTCGCGGTCGCCGACGCCGGGCAGGTGATGCCGCCGAAGTCCACATGGTTCGACCCCAAGCCCCGGGCGGGATTCTTCATGCACGACCCGCTCCGGTTGTGCGGGGGCTGAGGGCCGTTGGCGCCCGCCAATGCACGGGGACGCGCGGCAGTACACCGGATGCGGTTGCGCAACCGTGATCTGGCGGCGAAGGCGCATCGCATGGAGCTCGGCGGAACCCGTGGCCGTCGACCGGGCATGGGCGTGTCGCTTCGGGGGTCCCGCACCTGTCGTGCCCCCGCGGTCCCGATAAGCCGGAGCGGCACTTGAGAACGATGGTCGCGGTAGCGATGGGAGGCGCGCTCGGCGCGCTGATGCGCCTGTGGGTCGCGCAGGGCGTGCACGCCCTGCTCGGTCGCGGCTTTCCGTTCGGCACTCTGGTCGTGAACGTCCTCGGCTCGCTGGCGATGGGGGTCGTCTACGTCCTGTGCTTCGAACGGTTCGACATCCCGCCCGAATGGCGCGCCGCGCTCATCGTCGGCTTTCTGGGCGCATTCACCACGTTCTCGACGTTCTCGATGGACACTCTTCTGCTGATCCAGCAGGGTGAACACGCCAGAGCGGGGATGAACGTGGTGCTGAGCGTCGTGCTGTGTCTCGCCGGCGCCTGGCTCGGCATGGTCGCAGCCCGGCAGTTCTGAGCAAGAAAGCCCGTTGTCCGCCGACGGTCCCCTCGATCGCCGCCGCAATCCTCGGCATTACTCGCCGACTTCATGTGACCGACTTCATAGTCAGGGCCTCACTTTCAAATGCTGCCCCGGGGTCTCCGGCGTGCATGCACGGGCCTTCCCGAAAGTTCAGGAGTCAAGGTGAGACACTACCGACTTCACGCGAGCGAGCGTTGCCGGATCGTCCTCTTGGGGATACAGTTCGTTCTTCCGTCGGGGTGCTCCATCCGGAGCTGAGAGATTGCGAAATCGACCCGTCGAACCTGACCCGGATCATGCCGGCGTAGGAAACGGAACCCTCCCCGGCCTTGCCCGCCCCGGGTTCCGCTTCCCCGACCGGAACCGAAGGATGTGGCATGGCGAATTTCCCCGTGGCGTTGACGATCGCCGGCTCCGACAGCGGAGGCGGAGCCGGGATCCAGGCGGATCTGAAGGCCATGGCCTCGTTCGGCGTCTACGGGACCTCCGTGCTGACCGCCGTGACCGCCCAGAATACCGTCGCCGTGACTGCGGTTCAGGAAGTCGGCCCGGAGGTGGTCGAAGCGCAGATCGCCGCCGTGCTCGACGACTTCGACATCAAGGCCGTGAAGGTCGGCATGCTCGCCTCCTCGCCCATTGTTCGAGCGGTCGCGAAGGGACTTGCGGGGTACTGTGGGGCGGTGGTCCTCGATCCGGTCATGGTCGCCAAGTCCGGGGATTCCCTGCTGCGAGATGACGCCGTGGCCGCCCTGGCCGACGAGCTGGTGCCTCGGGCGACCATCCTCACGCCAAACCTGCCGGAGGCCGCGCGGTTGCTCGGACGCGAGCCCGCCGACTCCATCCCCGAGAGAACGGAGCAGGGAAATGCGCTGCTCCAACTGGGACCGTCCGCCGTCCTGATGAAGGGCGGACACGCTGCGGGAACCGAATGCCACGATGTTCTCGTGATGCGCGACGCCCGGCCCCGAGTGTTCGCGAGCGCGCGCATCGACACCCGTCATACCCACGGAACGGGTTGCACGCTGTCTTCGGCGATTGCTGCGTCCCTCGCGCGCGGACATCCTCTCCCGGCCGCTGTGGAGGCGGCGCACACCTATCTCCACCATGCAATCCGGGCGGCCGACCGGCTCGATCTCGGTTCCGGCCACGGTCCCGTGCACCACTTCCACTGGGACACCCGGCATGACCATTGACGCTCGAATCGTCGGCGCCGGCGTGGCCGGGCTTTGCGTGGCGACGGAGATCGCCGGGCGCGGCGGCCGGGTCTCCATCGTCGATACTCACGCCGGACCGGGCCCGCACTCCTGCTCCTGGTGGGCGGGAGGCATGCTCGCACCTCACTGTGAAGGCGAATCCGCGGAGGAGCCGGTGGTGCGGCTCGGCCAGGAATCCGCCGACTGGTGGGAGGAGAAAACGGGCGTGGTGAAGCGCAACGGCACGCTCGTGCTGGCACTGTCACGCGATGCGGGGGAACTGCGCCGCTTTGCGCGGCGAACCCGGCACCACGAGGAAGTCGACGCACCGGGCATCGCATCGCTGGAACCCGACCTCGCGGGACGGTTTCGACGCGGTCTGTTCTTTCCGCAAGAGGCGCATCTTGCCCCGCGCGCCGCGCTTGCCACCCTCGTCAGGCGTCTCGGGGAGAAGGGAATCGTCATCGGCACCCCGGCCGAGGGCGCCGCGGCGCAAGGGGCTCCCGCCCCGGTGACGGATATCGACTGCCGCGGTCTGGCGGCCCGTGATGCACTGCCCGATCTCCGGGGCGTCAAGGGGGAAATGCTGGTGCTGCGCTGCCCCGACCTGACCCTGTCGCGTCCGATCCGGCTGCTGCATCCGCGGTTTCCGCTGTACGTGGTGCCGCACGGCGACGGCATCTACATGCTGGGCGCCACCATGATCGAGGCCACCGAGCGGGACCGGGTGACGGCCCGCTCTCTGCTCGAACTGCTCTCGGCCGCCTATGCGCTCCACCCGGCGTTCGGAGAAGCGGAAGTGCTTGAAATCGGGGTCGATGCGCGCCCGGCCTTTCCCGACAATCTCCCGAGGATCCGGCAACGGCACGGCGCCATCCATGTGAATGGCCTCTACCGTCACGGCTACCTTCTCGCGCCGGCGATGGCGCGCATGGTGGCCGAGTTCCTGCTCGACGGGCGCACCCCGGAGGTGATGGATGAATCTGTTCTTCAACGGCGAGAGGGTGGAAGTGCGCGCGACCACTCTGGAGGAGTTGCTGCATGAGCGTGGCCTCGGCGGAACGAGAGTGGCGGCGGCGGTGAACGAGGTGTTCGTCGCCGCCTCCGAGCGCTCCGCGCGCAAGCTCGTGGAAGGGGACCGGGTGGAAATCGTCGCGCCCATGCAGGGCGGATGACGGATGCGCACCCTCTACGGCACGGAACTGGTCACGCCGCTCATGCTGGGCACGGCGCAGTATCCCTCCCCCGCGATCCTCGCGGACGCGTTTCGAGAGTCCGGCGCGGAGGTGGCAACGGTCTCTCTGCGGCGCGAGAGCGGCGGCGTTCGGGCCGGCCAGCCGTTCTGGGAGCTGATCCGCGAGCTGGGCGTCGCAGTGCTGCCGAACACCGCCGGATGCTTCACGGTCAAGGAGGCGGTGACCACGGCGCAGATGGCGCGGGAGATCTTCGAGACTCCCTGGATCAAGCTCGAGGTCATCGGCCATACGGATACCCTTGAGCCCGATGTCTTCGGACTCGTCGACGCCGCCCGGATACTCTGCGAGGACGGCTTCGAAGTGTTCCCCTACACGACCGACAGCCTTGCCGTGGCCGAGCGCCTCGTCGAAGCGGGATGCAAGGTGCTCATGCCCTGGGGCTCTCCCATCGGTTCCGGGCTCGGATTGCTCAACGAGCATGGCCTGCGAAGCCTCCGGGCGCACTTCCCCGATCTTGCGCTGGTCGTCGATGCGGGCATCGGACTGCCGTCCCATGCCGCCCGCGCCATGGAACTCGGCTACGACGCGGTGCTCGTCAATACCGCGGTGGCGCGGGCGGGAGATCCGGTGGCCATGGCGCGCGCCTTCGCCCTCGCGACGCTTGCGGGCAGGGGGGCGGTCACGGCCGATCCGATCGAACCCCGGGACATGGCCTCGCCTTCGACCCCACTCATCGGAAAGGCCTTCCTCGGATGACCCCGGATCGAACGACCCTGAATCGCATAGCCCTGGATCGCTTCTACCCCATCTTCGAGGACTCCGGATGGCTGGCGCGCATGCTTCCGCTCGGTGTCAAGTTCGTGCAGTTGCGGATCAAGGACCAGCCGGCGGAGGTCATCGGGCGGGAGATACGCGCGGGGAAACGCCTTTGCGAAGACCACGGCGCGATGCTCGTGGTCAACGATCACTGGCGGGAAGCGATCGATGCCGGCTGCGAGTTCGTCCATCTCGGGCAGGAGGATCTGGACACCGCCGATGTCGGCGCGATTCGCGAGGCAGGCCTGCGGCTCGGGATCAGCACGCACGACGAGGCGGAGCTGGACCGGGCCCTGTCCCTGGACCCCGACTACGTGGCACTGGGCCCGGTGTACCCGACCATTCTGAAAAAGATGAAGTGGCACTCGCAGGGGCTCGGCCGACTTGCGCAGTGGAAGCAACGCATCGGCGACCTGCCGCTGGTGGCAATCGGAGGCATGACGGTGGAGCGGGCCGAGGGCGCATTCGAGGCCGGTGCGAACGTGATCTCGGTGGTGACCGACATCACGCTCGATGCGGACCCTGAAGGCCGGACCCGGGAATGGGTGCAAGCGACTCGCTGATTCGCAACGAGAGGAAATCCGATGATTCGCCCAAGGGCATACATCAGGCGGTGCAGAGCGGTCCTGGCCGCTGCAACCCTGCTCATTCTGGTTGCGCCGGCTGCGCCGGCCGCGGATCGGCTGACCCTGATCCTGGACTGGTTCGTCAATCCGGATCACGGACCCATCATCGTGGCGCAGGAAAACGGCTACTTCGCGGACGCGGGGCTGGAAGTCGAGATCATTCCGCCCGCGGATCCGGCCGACCCTCCCAAACTGGTCGCGGCCGGGAAGGCCGATCTGGCGATCTCCTATCAGCCTCAGCTTCATCTGCAGGTGCATGAAGGGCTGCCGCTGATTCGGGTCGGGACGCTGGTCGCCACTCCGCTCAACTGCCTGCTGGTGCTGGAGGACGGCCCCATCAAGTCCGCGGCCGACCTCAAGGGAAGAAAGGTCGGATTCTCCGTCGCGGGTGTGGAGGAGGCGCTGCTCGGAGCCATCCTGCGGCCTCACGGGCTCGGATTCGAGGATATCGAGCTCGTGAACGTGAACTGGTCGCTTTCGCCCTCGCTGATGGCCGGACAGGTCGATGCCGTCATCGGCGCATTTCGGAACTTCGAGCTCAATCAGATGCAGATCGAAGGCGTCGAGGGCCGCTGCTTCTATCTGGAGGAGGAAGGGCTGCCCTCGTACGACGAGCTCATCTACGTCGCCAATCGCGAAACCATGGACCGGGACCGGATCCGGCGCTTCCTCGCAGCCACCGAGAAGGCCACCCAGTTCATCGTGAATCACCCGGAGTCGAGCTGGCAGATCTTCTCCGCGACCGCGGCGGAACTGCGCGACGAGCTGAACGAGCGGGCCTGGTGGGACACCCTGCCGCGCTTCGCACTGCGTCCCGCCGCCTTCGATGCCGGACGTTACCGGCGCTTCGAGGCGTTCCTCCACGAGTTCGGCCTTGTGCCGTTCGAGCACGATGCCGCCGTGCTCGCGACGGATGTGACCGCGCAATGAACGCACCACCGGACTACGGACGGGCCTTCGCCCGGTGGCGAGATTCCGCCCCGGAAGCGTGGGCGGCCTACACCCGCCACCCCTTCGTTCGGGCACTCGGGGACGGCTCCCTGCCCCGAAGCGCCTTCCTGCACTACCTGAAGCAGGACTATGTGTTCCTCGTGCACTACTCCCGCGCCTGGGCGCTCGCGGTTGCGAAGTCGGGCAGTCTGAAGGAGATGAAGATCGCCGCCGCGACCGTGAACGCGCTCGTGAACCACGAAATGCGGCTCCACGTCGAGGTGTGCGCCGCCGAGGGCATCACCGAGGCGCAGCTCTTCGAAGTGCGCGAGGCGCCGCAGAACCTGGCCTATACGCGCTTCGTCCTCGACTCCGGCTATTCCGGCGGCTTTCTGGACCTCATGGCGGCGCTTGCGCCCTGCGCGATGGGTTACGGTGAAATCGGCCTTGTACTTGCGTCCGAAACCTCGAGCGATGCATACCGACCCTGGATCGACACCTACGCGGGGCAGGAGTACCAGGACCTCTGCGCCGAGATCGGCGCCCTGATCGACGCCGCTCTGGAGCAACGACTCGGCCCCCATTTCCCGGACGTTCCGGCCTGGAATGCGCTGTGCCGCACCTTTCGTAGCGCCGCCGAGCTGGAAGCGGGATTCTGGGACATGGGTCTCGCAGGCGCGTGACCGGCGCCATCGGCGTAACGGTTCGCGGAAACGCCGAGACCAGCGCCGGCGCCCTCTTCCGTGCTCTGGAACTGACCCTCGGGGAGGGGCAATGGACATGCCTGCTCGGGGTGTCCGGGGTCGGCAAATCCACGCTTCTCCGGCTGATTGCCGGCCTGGAGACGCATGCCGACTTCCGGGGCCGAATCGAGGCAAGCGACGGACAGCGCATTCCCGGTCGCGTTGCGTACATGGCGCAAAGCGATCTGCTCTTTCCGTGGAGCAGCGTGCTCGGCAACGTGACGGCAGGTGCGAGACTGAGGGGGGAGCGGCCCTGCCTTGCACGCGCCAGGACGCTTCTTGCGCGGGTGGGTCTGGCCGAGTTCGAGGATCGAAAACCGGCGGCGCTGTCGGGCGGGCAGCGCCAGCGCGTGGCGCTGGCCCGAACCCTGGCGGAGGACCGGCCGGTCATTCTCCTCGACGAGCCGTTCTCCGCGCTTGACGCCCACACCCGGTCGGAGATGCAGGACCTCGCATTCGAGCTGCTGGAAGGACGAACGGTGCTCCTGGTAACCCACGATCCGGGAGAAGCGGCGCGGCTCGGCCACCGCATCCACGTGATGACGGCGAGGGGTTTGCGGAGCATCCCGATGCCCACGGGCGAGCCGCCCCGGCCCGTGGACGACCCGTCCATGCTTGCATGCCAGGGCGCTCTGCATCGGCTGCTTCGAGACAGCGCCCCCTCCTCCGACGGCAATCGCGGGGCGCCGGCGACATGAGGGGATGGCACAGCGCGGTACTGGCGGCCCTGCTCCTTGGAGCCGTATGGCAGCTCGTGGTGTGGACCACGGGGGTGCAGCACTTCATCCTGCCGAGCCCGGGGCAGGTGCTGGCCGCCATGTGGAAGCACCGGGTGCTGATCGGCGAGCATGCCTGGGTGACGCTGGTCGAAGTCCTCCTCGGGCTCGCCATCGGCTCGGCGCTCGGGATCGCGACCGCGATCCACCTCAGCGTCTCCGCCACCGCCCAGGCGTTGCTGCGACCGCTGCTGGTGTTCTCGCAGGCCATCCCGGTCTTCGCGCTCGCACCGATCCTCACGTTGTGGCTGGGGTACGGGCTCTGGTCCAAGATCGCGATGGCGGTCCTGATCATCTACTTTCCCGTGACCTCCGCATTCTTCGACGGCCTGATGCGGACTCCGCATGGATTCATGGATCTCGCCCGGACGATGGGAGCTCGGCCGGCCGCGATCATGTTCCGCATCCGCATCCCCGCCGCGTTGCCCGCGCTGGGGACGGGACTGAAGCTGGCCGCGGTCTACGCCCCCATCGGAGCGGTCATCGGAGAGTGGGTGGGCGCCTCGCGAGGTCTCGGCTACCTGATGCTCCTGGCCAACGGTCGGGCCAAGATCGATCTCATGTTCGCCGCGATGCTGGTGCTCGGAGTGGTGTCGGTCGGCCTCTATCTGACCGCGGACTTCCTGACCCGCCGCGCATTCTTCACCGACGGTTCGGAGGAGGCGTTCCGCTCACGGGCGCCCGGTTAACCCGGAAATTCCGGGTCAAGACGATGGATACCGGAATTCCCGCCGACGCTCCCACAGGCCGTCACGCAGTACGATTACGGCGAGATTCGAGCCTCCGAAGCATTCATTCGGGGCGATTTCGAACGCATGTTCCAACCTGGCGGGAATTGCGGCAATGAACACACTCCCCTTCGGTACGTGGCCTTCTCCCATCACCTCCGATGCCATCGTCGCGGAGACGGTCCGGCTCGCGTCGGTCAGCCTGAGCGGGGGTCGCATCGGCTGGCTGGAAGGACGCCCGGGTGAAGGAGGACGCAACGTCCTGGTCCGCACCGACGCCGCCGGACGGTCCGAGGACATCACCCCTTCGCCCTTCAACGTGCGATCGCGGGTGCACGAATACGGCGGTGGCGCCTATGCCGTCTCCGGCGACCGGGTCTGGTTCTCGAACTTCGAGGACGGCCGGGTCTACGTGCAGACAGGCACCGCGCGGCCCGTGCCGCTGACCGCCGAAGGCACGGCCCGGTTTGCGGATCTGACCCTCGATCCCGGGCGACGACGCCTGCTCGCGGTGCGCGAGACGCATGCCGGCGACGGCCTGCCGGTCGATGACCCGAGCAATGCTCCGATCGACGACCGGAGCAACGCCGCGACCAACCCCCCAACCAACGACCCGAGCAGTGACTCGGGCAATGACCCAGGCGATGACCCGGGCAACGACCCAAGCGATGACCCGAACAACGACCCGGGCAACAGCCCGAGCAACAGCCCGAACAACGACTCGTGCAACATCTTGGTCGCGATATCCATCGACGATGGTTCGGTGCGGGTGCTTGCCTCGGGCCATGATTTTTATGCGGCGCCGACGCCGAGCCCCGACGGGAAGCAGCTCGCATGGCTCACGTGGGACCAGCCGGACATGCCCTGGGACGCGGCGGTACTGTGGCTGGCCGAGCTTGACGGGGACGGAGTGCCCGGTGAACCGGTCCGGATCGCGGGGGGCTCCGGATGTTCCGCGTTCCAGCCCGCCTGGGCCCCCGATGGCGCCCTGTGGTGCGTCACCGACCCGGAGGGATGGTGGAACCTCCACCGCTGGCATGACGGCGAGCTTCGCTGCATGCATCGGGCCAGGAGCGAGTTCGGGAAGCCTCTGTGGCAGCTCGGCACGACCACCTTCGGCTTCGACGGCAACGGTTGCGTGGTGTGCACATGGCGAAGCGACGGCGCGTGGCGCCTGGGCCGGCTCGAATCGAACGGCACCCTGGCCGAAATCCCCTCGCCGTGGACGAGCATCGACTCACTGATCGTCGAGGGCCCGACCGCCGCATTCATCGGCGGCGCTCCGGACCGAAGCGCCGCCGTGGTGAGCCTCGACCTGGATTCCGGACAATCGCACGTGCACCGCACGTCGAGCGCGCTCTCCATCGACGACAACATGCTGTCCCGGCCGGAGGCTCTCACCTTTCCGACCGGCGGCGGAACCGAGGTCGCGCATGGCTACTACTATCCACCACGGAACGCGTCCTGCCGGGGGCCGGCCGGCGAATCGCCGCCACTCATCGTCATGAGCCACGGGGGTCCGACCGGCGCGACGTCGGACACCCTGAATCCGGCTACCCAGTTCTGGACGAGCCGCGGCTTCGCGGTGCTCGACGTGGACTATCGGGGCAGCACCGGATACGGCCGTGCCTATCGCGAGCGTCTCTACCGCGAATGGGGCGTGGCCGATGTCGAGGACTGCGTGGCCGGGGCCTTGCACCTGGCCGACACCGGCCGCGCCGATCGGGCGCGTCTCGCCATCCGCGGCGGCAGCGCCGGGGGCTACACCACGCTCGCCGCCCTCACCTTCCATGATGTGTTCCGGGCCGGCGCGAGCTACTACGGCATCAGCGACCTCGAAGTGCTGGCGGCGGACACCCACAAGTTCGAGGCGCGCTACCTCGATCGGCTCGTCGGCGCGTGGCCGGCGGAGCGAGACGTGTACCGGGCGCGCTCGCCGCTGCATCACGCCTCGCGCCTCGGGTGCCCGATCATCTTCTTTCAGGGGCTCGACGACCGGGTGGTTCCCCCCAACCAGGCGGAGCGGATGGTCGATGCCCTTGACCGGCAGGGGCTGCCCGTCGCCTGTCTCCTGTTCGAGGGCGAAGGGCACGGTTTCCGCCAGGCCGGCACCGTCCGCCGGTGCCTGGAGGCGGAGCTTCTGTTCTACGCCCGGGTCTTCGGGTTCGAACCGGCCGATGCGCTGGCGCCGGTGGAGATCCGCAACCTGTAGTCATCACCCCGCCCGATCGCGGACATGCGCTTGCAGTGACGGGGATTCGCGGTCACCAGGGCCGTACCGGACTGCACGACCGAGGTCGCGCTCCGCCCGTCGCTGATATGCTTGTGCATCCTGTACGACCGACAAAGAGAGGAGCACCATGAAAGCAGAGCATCTTGCTGATCTGAAAGCAAAGCTGACGAGTCGGAAGATCGACCGCCGCCAGTTCATCACCTCCGCGGTGGCCGCGGGCGTGACCCTGCCGGCCGCACTCTCCATGCACAGTGCGGTGCTGGCGGCGACGCCGAAGAGGGGCGGGCGGCTGCGCCAGGGCTTCTCCGCGGGGTCGACCTCGGAGAGCCTGGACGCGCTGAAAAGCACCGGCGCGGTCGTCGAGCTCTGCAACAACTGGTGCTGGGGCAGCAACCTGACCGAAGTCCAGCCCGACGGCTCGATCGCCCCCGAACTGGCCGAGAGCATCGAGGCCAGCGACAAGGCGCGGACCTGGGTGTTCAAGCTGCGCAAGGACGTCACCTTCCACAACGGCAAGTCCCTGACGCCGGAGGATGTGATCGCCTCGATCAACCGCCATCGCGCCGAGAACAGCCCGTCGCCCGTCAAGTCGCTGTTCGAGCCGATCGAGGACATCTCCAGGGATGGCGACGATCAGGTGGTGATCAGGCTGGAGGCCCCCAACGCGGACTTCCCCTTCCTGCTGAGCGACTACCGGCTGGTCATCATGGCCTCCGACGGGGACGGCAATGTCGATATCTCCAGCGGCAACGGGACCGGCCCCTACGTCATCGAGACGTTCGATCCCGGCGTGCGGGCGTTCTTCAAGCGCAACCCCGACTACTTCAAGGCGGACCGGGCGCATTTCGACGAGATCGAGCACCTGGTGATTCTCGATGCCGCGGCGCGGCTGAACGCCCTGACCACCGGCGCCGTCGACGTGATCGACGCAGTCGAACCGAAGACCGCGCACCTGATGGCGAGAGTTGGGGGGGTACGGATCCAGGAGGTCACCGGGACCCAGAGCCGCAACATGGTCATGCGGCTCGATACACCGCCCTTCGACAACCTGGACCTGCGTCTGGCGCTCAAGCTCTCGGCCAAGCGGCAGGAGATGGTCGACAAGATCGAGGGAGGGCACGGGATCGTGGGCAACGATCACCAGATTTCGCCGGCGCAGCAGTACTTCAACACCGAGCTGCCGCAGCGCGAGTACGACCCGGACAAGGCGAGGTTCCACATCCGGAAGGCCGGCATGGAGGGCATCAAGCTCGAGCTGCTCGCATCGCAGGCCGCGCTCGACGGCGCCGCCGACGCCGCCCTGCTGCTGAAGGAATCGGCGGCCCCGGCGGGGATCGACATCTCCGTCCGGCGCGTGCCCTCGGACGGTTTCTGGTCCGCGGTGTGGAATCAGCCCGGCACGGGCTTCGTGACCTCCTACTGGGGAGGCCGGCCGACCAACGACTGGATGTTCACGACCTGCTGCGTGGCCGAATCGAACTGGAACGACACCGCCTGGAAGGGCACCGAAGCGGCGGATCGCTTCAACACGCTGATCATCGCGGCGCGGTCCGAGCTGGACGATAACAAGCGGCGGGAGATGTACTGGGAGTGCCAGCGGCTCGTGCACGAAGACGGCGGCTCCCTGGTGTGGGGCTTCACCAACTACCTCCACGGTCTGCGGGACAACGTCCGGCACCCGGAGAAAGTGGCGGGCAACTGGACGCTGGACGGCGCGAAGAACATGGAGCGCTGGTGGTTCGCGTAGCCCGGAAATTTCAACGAAAGATACGCGGTACCCCCGACGAGTATTGGGCGCCCCGGCGAGAAGTTCGGCGGGACCAGTGGGTGGACCTGCCTGACACTGACGGTTCGTTACACCCCGATACCGCAAGAGTCATGCGGCACGCCGCTCACCTACTGGTCACAGCCGGGCAGCGTACCGGCACCGGTCGTCTGGCATCAGTGGTGCGAGACGAACCATCCCTTGGTTTGGAATGGCTTCCGGTCCCGGGAATCACGTTGAAGCAGGCTGGGGCGGCTTCCGTCTTTCTCAACTCGACCGCAGGACGACTGCAACTGATGCGGAATCCTGGAATGACTCTGGAATTTCCCAAATACCGACCCGCCGGCCTGAAAACCATTCGTCTGCCCGATCTGTCCGACAAGGACACCGTCGAGCGTTTGGTGCGATGCTGGGAAACTACGGCAGACATGGAAGTCCCCCAATACCGTGAAGGCGAGTGCGAGGTCCGGCGCATATGGGACAATGCGGTCTCCGATGCTCTGGGGTGGGACAGGAAGTGGCTGACTGGACGGCGGCAGTTGCTGCATCGCGAACCTCATGTCCGGGGGCTTGGGTATAACCAGTTCGGGTGAGCGTGCTCCTGGTGATGGAGTGGACTGACTGACGGCTCTGCACGACGGAGACGCGGGATTTCGAGCGGTTTATAGCAGAAGAAGACGGCCTGGCAATGAACAAATTCACGAAGTGTGAAAACCATGTCAACCCTCCAATTTCCCTATCGAAACCGATGGCCAACGCGCCAGTCAGCAACGGTGCCTACAATGCCGATGCGGTGGAGAATCATCGACACCAGTCCCTACCCCGGAAGGTATATCACGGGAGAACTCAGTTTGAATCTCCCATTCGGCACCGTCGCAGACTGGCATCCAACCGTATGGAAAACAAGCTGTGAACATCCATTAAGCACACGCTCGCGCGGTCGCGACGCATGCTGCACGCTTGGGAATGCACTGTGGGAAGTCGAAGGACTCGTGGATGCGCGAGATGCTCTTCAACAAATCGGCCATCCCCAAGGGAATTCGCACAAGGTGATATGGGCAGCAAGGCACGAACGCGCAGTGGCGGAAATGGTTCTGGTCAGTCTCTTTGCAGACAAGAGAATATACAGTCCGGACCCGAGAACAGTGGTCAGATGGTTATCCGACGAAAAGATGGAGGAATTCAGAGCCTACGTGCAAGCAGCAAGAGAAGGACTCTCAGTCGAACAAGAAAATGAACTGCGTTGCTGGATGGGGAAGACCTATCAGAACCCACTGCTCGACCTCGACGACAGGACTGCATGATGGACGTGATCCATGCTGACAAAGAAATTCAAACGATCGAGACCCGACTGGGATGGACGCTGAACAATCTATACAGAGAAAGCGACCGGAGGCAAAGCACATTTCAACGCCCCGTCCTGATCGGCGGCACAGCCCTCAGACGCGCCTATGGACTGACTCGACCGTCCACAGATCTTGATTTTGCCGTCGAAGACGCAAGCGAAATGGATTTGATCCGGCGAACAATCAAAAGAATCATGTCTGAACGGTGGCCGCAATCAAAAGAACATGTACGAACTGACGACGAGACGGGTTGGCACATCGGCGATCAAGTAAGCGGAATGCTGCTCCACTATGGAGGCATGATGATGCCAGCGACAACACTGGAGCTGGCACGGTTCCAGAATCAGATATGGACATTGCCCATGTCACGACTCGCCACCATGAAAGTCGACGTCGCCGATGGGAAAAGGCACAAGATCCGTGACCTGTACGACCTCGGATTCATCGCCGAACACTACCCGGGAGACTTGACCGAGCGCCAACTTCAAATCACAGACTCATTGGCACGACAACTGTACTCCACACAGAACCCCTGGCACCAAAATCATCTCCAGGACCCGCTCTTCGAACCCATTGAGCCGATTTCTCTGGCAGAGCAAATCCGCGAAGCGGTATCAGAAGCACACAGACACATCGATGGCGCAAGAAGGGGGCTATGGCTGAATCAATCGCAAGCGTTAGCAACCATGGAAGAGGTCTTGTTCGAATCCCCCGTGGGGGAATGGAGAACAACGCAACACGAATCCTGCGTTAAAGCACAATGGATCGCAAAGTCGGGAGAAATTCAATGGAGTGGCACGCTTGAAAACCACACGAGAGCCCAATCACTCGCTGATTTTCTCGGATTGGAAGACCCCAAGGAAGATGACAACAAGAAACACGACATGGCGCACTCCCGCAGGCGGGGCTCCAATGAGCACGAGCGCTGATTGCACGACACGCTCCACGGTGTCGTGATCGACCTATCGGCAATTCCCCCCCACTCGCACGGAGCGGCGGGGGAAATGGTGGACTGCACTGCCCGCGAAATCAATTCAAACTCACACGATTACTGACACGCAGGGAGTGTAAGGTCATGTCCTGGTAACTCCTCATTACATTTACCTTGAGCCCAGATCCGCATGAAGGCAGTGGGAGACCCGGATAATGTCACGGTTTGCCCCATAGAATGCGCATTCGGGTTCGGGTCAAGAGCAATCCCCACGAAGAACATTTCAAGCGGTTCGTCTGGGATTTCGTCCTGAAGAATTTCGACCGGAATCGTTTTCGTGTCATTCCCCGGTCCGAAGTACAGCGAACCTTTATCCACGGCGTAATCGACGTTCGGCGTCGCGAACGTGGCATGACCATGTACAGTCACCTTATGCTCCGGCCCCCCGACTATCCAAAGGACCTTGACCTCAGCCGGGCCAGTCTTCCTGACCTTTATTTCACGAAAGGTTTCGCCTTCCCAAGCGTGGCTATGTAAGAGCTTTGTGAAACCGACGGTCGTCACGCCTTGGGCCGTCGCAAGGGCGGGAATGAGCGAGAGAGCGCTGACCAAGGTCAACGCAACAATCTTGAGCATCTTCATGGATGGCTCCTGTCAGTGTGATGATGCGCCGAAGCGCCCTGGTGGGCGACCGGCAAGACATGCTTGCACGCCCCCCCCCCCCCCCGTCCAGAAGCATTTTCCTATCGGGGCGATAAGAAATGCTGATGGGTCGGTTCGGCCCAAAGACCGGCTCTGAAAGGCAGACGAGCCCCCTACCCAACACCCCCCGGGAGGCCCTCCATGCCCCACACCGAACCCTGCCCGCAACCGGCCTTCGCCCCGCGGAACATCCCAGCGCTCGCCGGTCAACCGGCGGCCCCGGGGCGCGACTTCGGGCACGACAGACGCGAGGCGATTGAACCCATCCACACGGCGGGGGATGACACCATCACCTGTGTCGTGAAAGACAACGACCGCGAAGACGACCTCGGAGACCTCCTCGAGCTGCAACACAGCGACACCTGCGCCGACGCACACGCCGCCCTCGCCGGCCGGCCGGGAATCGCGGGTGTGCAGACTCCCCCTCATCAGGAGCCCACCCCAATGACCCCCCAACCCTTCACCCCCGCCCGTGCGGCCAAGGTGCTCCGCACCTGCATCGGCCGTACGAAGACCCCGGGCAAACGCCCGAACACTCTCATCGAGGTGTCTCGGAGCGCGAGCGAACGCATCTTTCGCGTCCCCGTCGGGCCCGCCGTCGCGCCGTGTTCATTCGGCGAGGTCGATGCGACCATCGCGGTGCGGCTCCCGAGCGCCATCGACCACCCCGTGCTCGACCTCGATGACGGCATGTATGTCGCCGGCGACATCCTCGACATGCTCGACCCGGGCCGCCATGCTTCCGCCGGTCCGTGCGACTGGCGGGGACCGACCCATCAGCCCCTAACTACTCAGTCCATTCAAATCTGTGGGGCACCGAAGACCCCTGGGTGCTCCACGCTGTCGAAGACGACATCGACAACTTCCGACGGAAATACAACAACCGAGGCGAGTGGACGCTGAAGCGCCACTTCGAAGCCCGCCGTGAAGATGGCTTTCAGGACACGTCCATAGACCGCACGAAAGCTCTTGGAGCGGCAAACGAGGCACATCGGTAACCCGGCAGGCTACCCAGGAATCCGGCAAACGCGACACGCTGTTCCGACCCGATCGCATATCGAACACCAGTCCATCATCTGTCAGACACAATCACTATCGTCGCAGTGACGCCCCACGCACGGTATACAATCATCGGACAGAATCGGCGAACCAACGAGATTCCCCGGAGCCCCCATGCACAGCGACACCCCCAGCCTCAACACCCACGTCATTACCGAGCTGACCCAAGCAGCACGCACCTGCGTCCGCGGGCTCGAACCACTGGCCGCAGCCGAACAACACCGCCTGGATGCGACTCACACCCCCATGTCATCCGAACCCCAAACCCGCAACCTGTTGGTCTGGCTCTACGGTTTCGCGCTCGTCGCTCTGCCCGTCAGCATCATCTTCGTTGCCGCCATCGTTCTCTGACTGCCTTTGACCTCGCCATGCACGAACCCCTCCGCATTGTCTCTATCGCAAACGGCCAGCATGCTCGGCGAAATCCACAGTCACGCGCATTGCCAGGTAACATGCCTTCGAAGACGACACCATCATGCAAAGGTCCAGATTCGGACATGTTGTCGAGACATTGGGTGCAATGGCAACGCGAATGCAACGGGAACCTGGAAATTCGGAAACGCGCCAGCGCTGGATTCAGCTCAGCGCGTCTGCACAACAGGCATATACAAATGTTTTAAAATTCGAGGAAGCGCGTACAGCACATCGAAAAAGTGGTACAGAATGTGGTACGAATCCAAAAATGACAGAGAAACGCTTTTACTACAATGACTTATGGAGATTTCGCGAGTTTCACCGAATTTCCGGGTCAGGCGCCCTTTCCATGCCACCCCTCGCCGCCCGGCCCGATCGGCGGCGAAGGGTCGGACCGGAATCATGACGGTGAAGATCGACCCTGCGGGCGCCACCGTGGCGCCCGCCTCCTCCCCCGCCTCCCCGGCCTGGAGCTGGCATCCGCCCCTGCCGCTGACGGGTGTGCCCTGGTGGGACTGGCCGCCCCGACCGGTCGCGATGCTGAAATGGCTGGTGGCCTACTTCGTCAGACCCTCGGATCGCCTGCTCTTCCTGCTCTTCGCGCTCCTGGTCGGTCTGTGGATGCAGCCGGTGACCGAGACCCAGGCAACGCTCTCGGCCGACTGGCTGCTTCCGGTGCTGCTGCGCAACGCCCTGGCGCTGGCGGTGGTCGCCGGGGGCTTGCACCTGTGGTTTCACACCTTCCGGTGCCAGGGCAGCGCCTTCGAGTTCGACCCACCGGACCCGGCGAAACGCCGGGGCTCACGCTTCTTCCTCGGCCATCAAACCCGGGACAACATCTTCTGGACGATGGTCTTCGGCCTGCCCATCGCGACGGCGTGGGAGGCGCTGGCCCGCATGATGTACGCCCAAGGCGCCTTCGTGCGGATCGACTTTGCGGACCATCCCGTCTGGTTCGTGCTGCTCTTCCCGATCGTCACCATGTGGCAAAGCGCGCACTTCTTCGTCATCCACCGGGCGTTGCACTGGAAGCCGCTGTACCTGCGGGTGCACGCCGTTCATCATCGCAGCGTCTCCCCCACCTCCTGGTCGGGGCTCTCGATGCACCCGGTGGAGCACCTGTTCTACTTTTCGACCCTGGCCGTCTTTTTCGTGCTGCCGAGCCATCCGGCGCACATGCTCTTCCTCCTGTTCTGGCAGTTGCTGGGCGCCCCCTCCGGCCACTCGGGCTTCGACGCCGTGAGCGTCGCCGGACGCCGGGTGCTCGCGCTGGATCCCTTCTTCCACCACCTCCATCACCGGTTCTTCGAGTGCAACTACGGCAGCGGTGAGTTCCCCCTCGACCGCTGGCTCGACACCCGCCACGACGGCTCCCGGGAAGCGACCGAGACCGTCCAGGCCCGCCGACGCGCCACGAGCCGGGGCTGATCCGGACGTGGTCCCTCACTGCGGCTTGTAAGCCACCACTTCCACTTCCACCCGCACATCCACGAGCAGATCGTTCACCACCGCCGAGCGGGCGGGCGGGTCGTGGGGGAAGTATTCGGCATAGACGGCGTTGAAGCCGGGGAAGTCCGCCCGGTCGGTCAGCCAGACCATGGCCTTCGCCACGTCGCCCAGCGTGCAGCCCGCGGCGGCGAGGGTCTTCTCGATGTCACGCAGCACCGCATGGGTCTGCTCTTCGATGGTGCCGTCCGTCATCGGCACCCCGTCGCGAAGCGGCACCTGCCCGGTGAGGAACACGAAATCACCGGCGCGCACCGCCCGCGACAGCGAGAGCCGCCGCTCCCCGATCACCACCGGCTCGCCGATCACCTGCTTCTCCGACATGGTCGTACCTCCCTGTGCGGTCCCGGCCGTTCCCGCCAACGCGCCCGAAGGCCCCCGAGCATAGCCCGGCCTGTCGGGAATTGCCGGGGCGCTACGCGATGCCGACGCCCGCGACCTTTGCCCGCGAGTTCATATAATCCGCGTCCACCCTACGCGCCCTGCCCGGTCACGCCCCGCCCAGTCACGCCCCGCCTGATCGCACCCCGTCTGGCCACACCCTGAAAGTGCGCGAGGCGCCGGGGCGGTACGAGCTGCCTTCGGTGGCATCGAACCGGAAGGGCGACCGACGCATCGGCGTCATCAAGATCGTCATGACCGGCGCGGCGTCGGATCCGGAGCACTGGCAACCCCACGTCGGAGGCAAGGCCCGTCGGGAGCTGCTCGCGAAGCGCATCAGAGACCCGGACGACGCCCTCAGGCTGGTGATCGTGCGGGACATGTGGCTGACCGGGTTCGACGCGCCGAGCCTGCACACGATGTACGTCGACAAACCCATGCGGGGGCACGGGCTCATGCAGGCCATCGCCCGCGTCAACCGCGTGTTCCGCGACAAGCCGGCCGGCCTGATCGTGGATTACATCGGCATCACGCAGAACCTGAAGTCCGCCCTCGGCCGGTACTCGCGCGACGACCGGAGGCACGCCGGCATCGACGCGGCCGAAGCCATAGCGGTGCTGCGGGGGAAGTACGAGATCGTGAGCGCAATGTTCCACGGCTTCGACTTCCGCCGGGGGCTTGCCGGGTCGGCGCAGGATCGGCTTGCGGCGCTGGCCGGGGCCATCGAGTGGATCCTCGACTTGCAGCAACGCGAGTCGGCCGGGGAGACGACCGAGGACGGCCGGAAGTGCGCCCGGCGCCGCTTCGACGACGCGGTGCTCGCGCTCTCCAAAGCGTTCGCGCTCGCCGCCGCCAGCGACGCGGCGCTCGAGATCCGCGACGAGGTGGGCTTCTTCCAGACCGTCCGCGCGGCGCTCGCCAAGCGCGCGCCCGGCGCCGGCAAGTCCTCCGCCGAACGGGACCTCGCGGTGCGGCAGATCGTCAGCCGCGCCGTCGTCTCGACCGAAATCGTGGACATCCTCAAGGCCGCCGGCCTGGAGACGCCGGACATCTCCATCCTCTCCGACGAGTTCCTGGCCGAAATCCAGGGAATGGAGAAGAAGAACCTCGCCCTGGAGGCGCTGCGCAAGCTCATCGACGGGGAGCTTCGCTCGCGGAACCGGATCAACGTCGTGCAGACCCGCACCTTCTCCGAGCGACTGGAGAAAGCAGTCGCGCGCTACCACGGCAACGCCATCACGACGGCGGAAGTCCTCCAGGAGCTGATCGGGCTGGCCCGGGACATCCGCGCCGCCCACCGGCGCGGTGAGGAGGAAGGGCTCGGCCCGGAGGAAATCGCGTTCTACGACGCGCTCGCCCGGAACGAGAGCGCGGTCGAGGTGATGGGCAACGACCACCTGCGCGTCATCGCCCACGAACTGCTGACCCGCCTGAAGAGCAACGCCTCCGTGGACTGGCAGCACCGCGAGTCCGCCCGCGCCCGAATGCGGGTTCTGGTCAAGCGCATCCTCCGCAAGCACGGCTACCCACCGGATCTGCAGGACGCCGCCGTGCAGACCGTTCTCCAACAGGCCGAAGTCCTCTCGGCGAGGTGGGCGGCGTGTCCACTACGCTGAGGAAGACGATCGCCGCCTCCGCCAGAAGCGGGGATTTGGCTTTACACAGGGCTTTCCCGGCATTTGGGGTGACCCCGGGCGACATCTGGACCAACATGCCTGAACTCGTCGAGATAGGCGGAATACGTCATCCACAGTCCCCCAGAAACACGAAAGCCCGCGCCAGGGCGCGGGCCTCGGAAAGAGGGCAGTACCGGACTGCGTCTCGGAAGGAAAGATATATCCGCGCTCCGGACGGCTTCAAGAGCCCCGTTCACGCTTCGCGCTG
>JAPOSC010000056.1 GCA_026709935.1 Thiotrichales bacterium | reverse complement strand
AGAGGTAACAGGAGTCACAGTAGAGCACATGCGAGGCGGGACTCGGAAGGTCGAGCCTGATGATTTCTACGATCGGGGAGCCGCGCCGCCAAGTATCTCTGGCTGGAGCGGTAGTTCTTTTAGTAGAGACGTAGGCGATTTCAATGACTCGCTCTATCTCTACACAAACCTCGGAAGCCCGAATACTAGACCATTCTGGAAAGTGCTTGGTTCAAGTCCTGTAAGAATGACTACCGCACTCGAAGAAATCGCTAGGGGTAGCTCCGCGCAACCTAATCCAGACACTCAAGTTGACGACCCAGGAACCCCCTCAACAATAGGTCACCAGTTCGACGAACTTACGATAAGTGGCTCTCTAGGAGGGACTAGCGGTAAATTCGTTTGCGACTCCTGCGGTGGCACTGTCAATGACGATGACGATGGCATTGATGATGACGTAACGTTCAAGAATGGAAGACCGGATTTTGCCGCTGCAACAAATTGGGTATTCACGCCTAACAGTTACACAGCTCCCCACCAGCGCGATCGGGATGAGACATATCTCTACTTCGGGATATGGGAACGGTCCCCGAAGGAAGCGTCAGGAACTCCAGACTTCAAGTGGATTCGTGGCGGCGGCGCTGAAACAGGTTCAGACTTAGCAAATTACGGGCGGCTCACTGGTGGAGCGACATTCACGGGCGGCGCCATTGGGCAATATGCTATCGACAAGACAAGAGTTGGTGGCATTGTGGAAACCGGAATCTTCGCTGCTGATGCGACGTTGAGGGCGGATTTCGATAATAACCAACTCGACGGGGAGATCGATAATTTCCGAGATCGTGAAAATCCTTCCTCTTCCCTTAAGGGGAATATCTATTTAGGAGGGTCGGATCTTTCTGATCCAGATACAGGCGCGACTCTCTCAGCAGCGGGGGCTACGGATGGACTGGCGTTCGGCACGGTCAGTTGGGAGAGGAACGGAACGGACCCCAGAGAACCCCAATGGCCGGAACGCGGCCTCGGACTGTAGCCGCTGTCCCGGACAGGATGACTTCTCTTCACACCTGTCGGACAGGCGGCAGAGCGTGCAGCAGCGGCGGTGCGGCGGCTTGACCTCCGGCGTCTTGAAGTCCAGATTGACGGCTACTCCCCTTGCGATTTCGACCGCAAGGCGCGGGGCCTCTTCGGGGGTCCCTGCTTTTTTGCGGCGGCAGCAAAGACCGCCGGCCTCGGAATGCCTCCCATCATTCCGAGGCCACCTCCCTCTCTCCAACCTCACACGCCGCCGACCCGGCGGGCAACGCGAGCTCACGGTCATCGCGCGGTCCGCGTCTGTTTCGCGACGAGGTACAGCCCCACTGCGACCAGCGCTATTCCGGCGAGCAGGAGAGGGCCGACGCGATCGCCAAGCGCGAGACGGAACCCAGCATCAGGGCGCTGGAGAGCACGATCCAGTTGCCGGCGGCGCCGAAGTCGAGCGACGCGATGTCCGCATCCTGCAGCATGGCGAGCAACGGGTCCGCCATGGCCACGGCCAGGCCCAGCCCCAGCCCCAGCCCCTTGATCGCGCGCACACCGTCCCACCCTGGACGTGGGCTTCGTCGCGATACTCGATTCAGAGTTGGCGCCGCGTCACCCGCGAGCACCGATGCAGGCACTCGCGAATCGATCGAGCGATCGATCGGCAGGGCCGGGAGAGAATCGGCACCTCGGCGGACTTCGAATATCGTCATTTTTTATTTGGATTGTAATAATTCATATTTTTTGCTAATTAGATGGCATGAATAAAAACATAATTCTCCTCCCCCGAGGACGCGCGCAGCTTGTTCGGGTGCTGTCGACCGCCGGCGACGTCATTCACGTCGATGACGTGGTGGATGCGCTTCAGCTTGACCGTACCAGCGCCGCCCAACGCCTGTCCCGCTGGGCTGAACAGGGTTGGCTGAGACGAGTCGGCCGTGGTGCCTATGTCGCCGCTTCCATCGACACCATGGGGTCGGATCGGGTCCTCGATGACCCGTGGGTGCTTGTTCCCGCACTCTTTGCGCCAGCCTATATCGGGGGCCGCTCAGCAGCCGAGCACTGGGACCTGACCGAACAGATTTTCAAGGACATCTTCGTGATGACCGCGCAGCCCGTGCGTCAGAAGCGCCAGGAGCGGCACGGCACGCCCTTTTCGCTGAAGCATATCGATGAGCGGAAGATCTTCGGCACGAAGAATGTCTGGCGCCATCGGACGCGGGTGCCCGTCTCCGATGTGCATCGAACGATCGTCGACATGCTCGACGACCCGGCGATCGGCGGCGGCATCCAGCATGTTTCCGACTGCCTCGCAGCCTATCTGCGGCGCGATGATCGCGACGACAAAAAGCTCGTGAATTACGCGGTGAGCCTTGACAACGGCGCTGTCTTCAAACGCCTCGGGTTTCTATCCGAGCGTTTCTCCGGCGGGGCTGAACTGGGCCATCTTTGCGAGCCGCATCTGAGCGGTGGGCATGCGAAGCTCGATCCGACTCAGGATGGGCCACTCGTCGTGACCAAATGGCGGCTCCGCGTGCCGGAGCGCTGGGCTCGCGCGGAAACACCATGATCAATAAACGCGAAATTCTCGCGATAGCCCAGCAGACATCGCTGACGCCGCACATCGTGGAGAAGGATTATGTTCTCGGTTGGATACTCGCCGGTATTTATGGGCGCGAGGATCTCGCGGAGAGTTGGATATTCAAAGGCGGCACATGTCTGAAGAAATGCTTCTTTGAGACCTATCGGTTTTCCGAGGATCTCGACTTCACGCTCCGCGTCCCGGAGCATCTCGACGCCGATTTCTTGAAGGGCGCATTTTCTGAAATCGGAGAATGGATCCATGACCAAACCGGCATTGAAATTCCGACCGACAAACAGGAGTTCGACATTTACGAGAACCCCCGCGGCCAAATCTCGTGTCAGGGCAAGGTCAGTTACAAGGGCCCTGTCTCATCGACCCATGCCCTCCCGCGCATCAAGCTCGATCTGACCGCCGACGAGCGAGTCGTTCTACCGCCGGTCCATGTGAAGATTTTTCATCCATACAGCGATGCTCCAGAAGATGGCATCGAAGTCCTGGCCTACGATTACACCGAAGCATTCGCGGAGAAATTCAGAGCGCTGGCGGAACGGACGCGCCCACGCGATCTTTATGATTTCGTCCATCTCTACCGGAACACGGAAGCACGTCCGGAACCGCAGAGATTTATGGAAGTCCTGCGTGCCAAGTGTGAATTCAAGGGTATCGGCATTCCGCGCATGGTCGATCTCGAGCCACACCGCGCGGAACTTGAGGCCGGTTGGATTCACATGCTGGAGCATCAGCTCCCCGCGCTGCTCCCCGTCACGACGTTTTGGGACGCGCTCCCGGAAATCTTCGATTGGCTCCAGGGTATCGTCACGCAGCCTCTTGCGGCCATGCCTGTCGGGGTCGGCGATACGCTCATCCGTGAGCGCGTAGTCGATCTGCCCACAGGCAGCCAAGGACAGAGTCTTATCGAAATGATCCGATTCTCTGCCGCAAACCGTCTTCTCGTGGAAATCGACTACCGCGACAAGCAGGGCAATCGTTCGACACGCGCGATCGAGGCTTACTCGCTCCGACGCTCGCGTGCCGGAGACGTGTTGCTGATGGCCGTGCGCGCGGACAGCGGCCAGCCGCGCAGCTATTTGGTCGACAGCATTCTCGGAGTCAAATCCACCCAAACACCATTTGCGCCGAGATACCCAATCGAGCTAACGCCATCAGGGCCTCAGAGCATTCCGAGGACAACCCGGTCTAGCGCCGGAAGCACAATCGGAACGGACCGTGCATGGACCGGTCGGCGTTCACCGGTACGCCGAGCGACCCGAAGCACGAATTTCCAACGTACAAGCGATTCTACGTACGTCTTCAAGTGCACTGTTTGCGGAAAGACCTTCTACAGAAAGACTTACGATACAGCCTTGAACAAACACAAACATAAGCGAACTGGATACCAATGCTATGGAACGATTGGTATGTACGTAAGGACAAAATACTAGCTGACTGCCACCGGGCGTGATGCAGGGGCGGTTCCGGTGTTCTTCACGGAGGCGTCGTGCTCAAACCGCGCATCGAAGTTCGCGGCCTGCTTGCGCGTGGCTCCCAGGGTCACTTCGTTGCCCGCATTATCCTGCCCCGCCTAGTCTTGTTCGAATTCATCGCCCAGTCCGCGGCTGTTTCGCGACGAGGTACAGCCCCACTGCGACCAGCGCCATTCCGGCGAGCAGGAGGGGGCCGACCCGATCGCCGAGGAGCCAGGTGGCGAACAGCACTCCGGCGATGGGAGAGATGAAGTTGAAGCTCATCATGACGCTCGGCGTGTAGCGTTTCATCAGGTGGTACGAGACGGTGAACCCCACCCCGGCGATCACGATGCCCTGAAAGAGCAGCCCCGCGATCGGCCCCACGCCTACTGCATCCCACGCGATCTCCTCCAGCCACAGCGCCCCGACTCCGAACAGCGGCAGCGAGAGCACCATCTGCCACAGGGCGACCTTGGTGGGCTCGATGCGGCGCACGAAGCGGGCGCCGAGCGCGAGGCGGAACCCCAGCATCAGGGCGCTGGAGAGCACGATCCAGTTGCCGGCGGCGCCGAAGTCGAGCGACGCGATGTCCGCATCCTCCAGCATCGCAAGCAACGTACCCGCCATGGCCACGGTCAGACCCAGCCCCTTCATCGGCGTCAGCCGGTCTCCGGCGACGAGGAAGTGCGCGAAGATCACCGCGAACAGCGGGTTGGTCGCGATGAGCACCGAGCCCATCGCGCCGGACGTATGGTCGAAGCCGATGTTCATCGACGCGATTTGCACCGCAAAGAGCAGCGCGACAATCCACATCGCACGCCACTCCCCCCGCTCCGGCCGGAGCGAGATGCCGCGCCAGTGCGCCCACAGGGCGATGCATGCGATCCCGATCGCAAAACGCAGGAATGCGGTGGTCAGCGGCGGAAAGGCGAGCAGAGAAAACTTGACCGCCACCGGATTCCCGCCCCACAGCGAATGGATGACGATCGAGACGAGCACCGCCCCGAGAGGGACCGAGAGCGCCATCGTGGAGGCTGGGTGGCCGCTTCAGCCCGCGGTGGTCAGCACGATCTTGCCCCGTGCTTCCCGGTCGAGCAGCCGTCGCATCGCCTGCGCGGCGCGTTCGAGCGGCAGCGTCTCCGAGACCATGGGACGCAGCGCCCCCCGCTCGAACCACTTGAACAGGCGATGAAGCGACCTGGTAATGACCGCGGGGTTGTGCATGCGGTATGCGCCCCAGTAGACCCCGATCAGACTGATGTTTTTCACCAGTACCAGTCCGGCCGGAACCTGGGGAATATCGCCCGCCGCGAATCCGATGACGAGCAGCCGGCCTCCCCACGCGATGCAGCGCATCGATTGTGCGAGGACGCTGCCGCCGACGGGATCGAAGACGACATCGGTGCCGCGGTCGTCGGTGAGCATCTTGACGAGATCCTTGAACTCGCCGGCGCGATAGTCGATCACGTGGTCGGCGCCGCGGCTGCTTGCCAGCGCGCGCTTGTCCTGCGAGCCCGCGGTGGCGATGACCGTCGCGCCCATCGCCTTCCCGACCTCTACCGCAGCCAGGCCGACGCCGCCGGCGGCGCCGTGCACGAGCAGGGTCTCGCCCGCGCCGAGTCGCGCACGATAATCGAGCCCGACATGCGCGGTCCCGTACGCCACCAGGAATCCCGCCGCGGTCTCGTAGGGCATCGAGTCGGGGATCTGCACCGTCACCGCGGCGGGTGCGGTCACCGTCTCGGCGTACCCCCCCGTGGCGCAGAGCGCCGCCACCCGCTGCCCCGTGGCGAATCCGGCCACGTCCCGACCCATGGCCACGATCTCGCCGGCGACTTCGAGCCCCGGCGTGAAGGGCAGGAGCGGCTTCTCCTGGTACGTACCCTGGACGATCAGCGCGTCGGCGAAGTTCACGCCGCACGCCCGCACCTGAATGAGCACATCGTCTGGCCCCGGTCTCGGCTCCGGCACCTCTTCGACCATCAGTGATTCAGGCGGCCCCCATGCCCGGCAAACCACGGCTCTCACGTTTTCGAACTCCGTTTCCAGTGCACACGAATGCTCGCAATGGCCGCATCGGCGGCAACATGTGCGTCGCCTCTACTTCATCCCCGTGATCGACTCGCTCTCTGCGCGCGGGTCCCGCATCGGCCATCGTCCGGCGTCGACCTGGGCGAAGAAGTCGGCCAGCGCGGCGTTGAACGCGGCCGGCTCCTCGAGGTTGATGGTATGGCCGGTGTTCGGCACCACCAGCAACCCCGCACTCGGGATCGTGCGCTTCATGAACACGCTCGGGACCAGGCAGGGCCAGTCCTCGTCGCCGGTCACGATGAGGGTCGGCACGGTGAGCTTGCGCATCTCGTCGGCGAGGTCGAACACGGACGGGCGTTCCTTCTGCACCCCCTGCTGGGTGTGCGCAGACCCGACCGCGGAATGCTCCGCCAGCATGTGGGCGAACTCCCCCCAGCCGCGCGGGTCCTTGTTCTGGAACTGCACGCGGGTAGGGCCCAGCGAGTAGGCCTTGGCCGAGGCGGCCATGCCTTCGGTGCGAAGGACCTGGGCGGTAAGGTCCGCTTCGCGGCGGAACCGTTCCCGCTGATCGGGTTCCGCCCCGTACCCGACGCCGGCGACCACGAGCGAGCGGGCCCGTTCGGGGTAGGCGAGGCCGAAGTGCAGCGTCGCGAAGCCGCCCATCGAGAGCCCCACCACATGGGCCCGCTCGATGTCGAGTGCGTCGAGCACCGCCCGCACGTCGTCGCGGGCCCGATTCTGCGAATAGGCGCCGGTGTCGTCGGGGACATCGGAGGGGGGGAACCCGCGGGCGTTCCAGGTGATGCATCGATAACGGCGCGAGAGATGGCGTACCTGCGGCTCCCAGCTTCGCAGGTCGCCCGCGAACTCGTGGACGAATACCACGGGGGTGCCGCTGCCGGTCTCCTCGAAGGCGAGGCGCACTCCATCGTCGGTGGTGAGGGTCGGCATGCGTCGGTCTCCTTGGTCCCTCGAACTATGGTGATGGAACCCTGGTGATTGAACCTTGGGGACGGAACCCCGAGAACTGCGGGCGGATGGCCCAGAGTGTACAGCGTGCGCGGGTATTCCCGCTGAAGGAGCGCGTGCTTGTGCCGATGGCCGAGAGTGGCTTTCTCAAGGGCAAGCAGCCTCCGGACCGAAACGACGCCGGGTGGGAGCGACCGCAGAGATCGAGCGCCGCCAGGCTGGACGGGGCCGAGCTCGGGGGGCGGACGGAGGTGACGCTGCCTCAGGCGATCAGGGGTACGACGGTATCGATCAGGCCCAGGGCCAGCAATGCGGCGAGCATCGCGAAGACGAATCTGATCTGTGTCTGCAGCGAGTTGAACTTGGCCTCGAACTTCTTGTCGAGGGCGTCGATCTTGGCGTTGAGGGCATCGATCCTGGCATCAAGGGCATCGATCCTGGCGTCGCGGGCATTGCCCTTGGCGTCGAGGGTACTGAACTTGCTGTCGAGGGCACTACTGAACTTCTTGTCGAGGGCGGCGATGTCGGCTCGAACGAGCCGGATCGCCGTGTCGAGATCGGCCTTGGTGGCGACATGCTCGGTCAGCGCGTAGCCGAGCGCGCGGGCGAGCCCCTCCGCCTGCCGATCCGGGAAGCCGGATTCCTTGAGGTTGTCCGCCAGTTTCAGCGTATCGATCACGGGCTGGTTCATGGCTGCGATGTCTCCAGTGTATCGGTGGCTCGTTCCGGTGGCCATGATGAAGACCCACTCGTACGTCCACGATGGGTTTTTCGCCCGACGTTTGTAGGCATCGGGCGCGACGCGTGTCGGCATGAAGAAGGTCGGACCGACCGTAGATTGAGAAGGTCGGACCGACCGTAGATTGAGAAGGTCGGACCGACCGTAGATTGAGAAGGTCGGACCGACCGCAGATTGAGAAGGTCGATTCGACCGTAGATCGAGACGGTCAATCCGACCGTGGACGAGATCGCAGCGTATCTGGAGGCCGGCGCCGCGTTCGCAGGCGTCGGGGGCGTTTGGCCCGAGTCCGCGGCCCGGCGACGGATGCGGGTCAGCCGGCCGTCGATTCGTCGATGAAGCGAGCGATCCGGTCCGTGACCGCGGCCGGCTGTTCGGCATGGAGCCAGTGGCCGGCGCCAGGGATGGTGTCGATGGACGCGCAAGGGAAGAGGGTGCGGATGCGCGCCTCGTGGCTTGCGGTCAGATACTCCGAGTGCTCGCCGCGCAGGAACAGGGTCGGTCCCGGGTAGGCGGCGCCCGGGGTGAGGGACGGAAAGCCGAGGAGGTCCGGCAGTGCCTCGGCGATCGCATCGAGGTCGATGCGCCAGCGCAGGCCGCCATCGCCATCGCCGTGGACGAGGTTCCGGAGCAGGAATTGGCGGAGTGCGGGTTCGGGAATGGAACGGGCGAGGGCGGCGTCTGCCGCGGCGCGCGTGGCGAGGGAGGCGGGCGCCAGCCCCCGCAGTGCGTCAAGGATCGGGCGGTGGTCGCTCGGCGACGGGGCGGGGGCGATGTCGGCCACGACGAGCCAGCCCACGCGCTCCGGGGCCAGCAGGGCCAGGGTCATCGCGGCCTTGCCGCCCATGCTGTGGCCGATGAGCCCGACCCGGTCGAGCCGGGCCGTATCGAACCCGGAAATTTCACTGCTTCGCGAAGCGAGGGCGCGTGGATGGTGATGAAATTTCCGGTCCAGTCGGTCCAGGTAGCCGAGCACATCCTCGGCGAGGTCTGGATACGCCATGCCGCGCGCATGCGGAGACCGACCGTGGTTGCGCTGGTCGACGAGGTGGCATTCGAGGCGGGACGCGAGCCCCCGTGCGATGGTCCGCCAGTTCGTGCCGGAGCCGAACAGGCCGTGGAGAATCACGGCCGGCGGACCCTCGCCGATCACGGTGGAAGCGAGCGCGAGCGGCATCGTCGGTCAGGCTCCGTCCGGGGCAGGTTCGGTGGCGCACGACCGGGAGCGCGGCTGACCGATGCGGCATCCGGTTCGCGTCACCACCGTCGTCGCCGACATGCGTGTCATCCGCAAGGGGCGGGACCCGGGAGCCTACCTTCCGCGGCGCGGTACGTAGAGGTCCGTGATCGTGCCCTCCACCATCTCCGCCGCGAAGTTGAACGTCTCCGACAGCGTCGGGTGGGGATGGATAGTGAGCCCGATGTCGCGGGCATCCGCGCCCATCTCGATGGCGAGCGTCGCCTCTGCGATGAGGTCGCCGGCGTGCGGGCCGACGATGCCGGCACCGAGCAGCCGGCCGGTGTCGCGGTCGAACAGCACCTTGGTCAGCCCCTCGGTGCGGCCGACGCCGAGCGCCCGCCCGCTCGCCGCCCACGGGAATGTTGCCTTGTCGAACTCGATCCCCTGTTCGCGCGCCTCGGTCTCGGTAAGGCCCGTCCATGCGACCTCCGGGTCGGTGTACGCCACGGACGGGATCGTCAGCGCGTCAAAGCTCGCCTTGTGGCCGGCGCACACCTCGGCCGCCACCTTGCCCTCGTGGGTGGCCTTGTGAGCGAGCATCGGCTCGCCCGCGATGTCGCCGATGGCGAAGATGTGGTCGACGTTGGTGCGCTGCTGGCGGTCGGCCGGGATGAAGCCGCGTTCGTCGACGTGCACGCCGGCGTTCTCCGCGCCGATGCGGTGGCCGTTCGGGCGCCGGCCGACCGCGACGAGCACCCGGTCGTACACCTCCTCGGACCGTCCGTCCCCGTTCGCGCCCTCGAAGGTGACGCGAAGCCCCGAATCCTCCGGCGAGACCGCGGTGACCCGGGTCGAGACCCGGATGGCTTCGTAGCGGGCGCGGATGCGCTTCTCCAGCGGCTTGACGAGGTCGCGGTCGCAGCCGGGGATGAGTCCGTCCATCAGCTCGACCACGCTCACCCGCGAACCGAGCGCCGCGTACACGGTCGCCATCTCCAGCCCGATGATGCCGCCGCCGATGACCAGCAGGCGCTCCGGCACCTCGTCGAGTCCGAGGGCGTCGGTCGAATCCATCAGCCGAGGGTCGTCGTTGGGGAAGCCCGCAAGCGCGACCGCCTGCGAACCGGCCGCGATGATCGCGCGCTCGAAGGCGATTTCCCTGGTGCCCTCGGGGGTCTCGACGCGCAGGCGATGTGGCGCGGAGAAGGTGCCGGCGCCCTGCACCACTTGGACCTTGCGCTGCTTCGCGAGGCCCGCGAGCCCGTGGGTGAGCCGCCCGACCACCTTGTTCTTCCAGCCCGCGAGCTTCGCGATGTCGATCGAGGGCGACCCGAAGTCGATGCCGTGGGCCGCCATCTCGCCCGCGCCGTCGATGACCGCGGCGGCGTGGAGCAGGGCCTTCGACGGGATGCACCCGACGTTGAGGCACACCCCCCCGAGCGTCGGGTACCGCTCGACCAGCACCGTGCGGAGCCCCAGATCGGCGGCGCGGAAGGCGGCGGTATAGCCGCCGGGACCTGCGCCGAGCACCACGACTTCCGCTTCGATGTCGGCCTCGATGTCCGCGGATCCCGTTGTCGCGGGAGCGATGGTTGCCGGCGCTTCGGGTGCTGTCGGTGTGGTGGGGGCCTCCGTCGCGGAGACGATAGTTGTCGGGGCCGCGGGTGGATTGGGGTGGTCTCGGTCCGCGCCATCGCCGCCAGTGTCGGATTCCGTCGCATTACGCGGAGGCGTACCGGCTCCGGCCACCGAGTCGTTGTCCAAGTTGTTGTCCGGGCCGGCCTCCGCCGCTTCGCGCCCGGAAGAAGTGTGCTCGGGGGCCACGGTCACGAGCGGCGCACCCTCCGACACCGTGTCCCCGACCGCGACCAGCACTGATTCGACGGTGCCGGCGTGCGGCGACGGTACGTCCATCGTCGCCTTGTCGCTCTCCAGGGTGACGAGCGGCGTCTCGACTTCGACCCGATCGCCGGGAGCGACCAGCACGTCGATGACCGGAATGTCGCTGAAGTCACCGATGTCGGGAACTGGAATGGTAATCGGATCGGTCATGTCGCGAATGCTCGGTGCCCTTGGCAGTGCCCTGGAGGTGATATCAGGATTCTGGCGGTATCAGGATCTTCTCGAATGCGTTGCTGTCCGCTCCGGTCTTTCCGCTTCCGACATCGGAAGCTCGGTGGCGTTGCGGGTATCCGCACGCAGGAGAGGGCTCGGCTCCATTGCTACAGCAGCAGCCGCCGCACGTCGGCGAGCAGCCGGGCGAGGTGCGTGAGGAAGCGGGCCGCCTCGGCGCCGTCCACCACGCGGTGATCCCAGGACAGATCAAGCGGGAGCATCAGGCGCGGCTGGAACGCGGCGCCGTCCCATACCGGGGCCATGCGTGACCGGGAAAGTCCCAGGATCGCGACCTCCGGGGCGTTGATGATCGGTGTGAAGGCGGTGCCCCCGATGCCCCCGAGGCTCGATATCGTGAACGTGCCACCCTGCATGTCGGTGGGCTTGAGCCCGCCTTCGCGCGCCCGCGCGCCGAGCTCGGCCATCTCCCGCGCGAGGTCGTACACGCCCCTGCGGTCGGCGTCGCGCAGTACCGGCACCATCAGTCCGTTCGGGGTGTCCACCGCGATGCCGATGTGGACGTACTTCTTCAGAATGATGGCGTCGCCATCGGGGGAGAGCGACGCGTTGAAGGTCGGAAACTCGCCGAGCGTGGCCGCGACCGCTCTCGTCACGAAGGCGAGGAGGGTGATGCGCGCCCCGGCCGCCGCCGCTTCGTCCTTGATGGACCGGCGGAACGCTTCGAGGTCCGTCACGTCGGCCTCGTCGTGGTTGGTGACGTGTGGAACGTTCAGCCATGAGCGGTGCAGGTGCGGCCCCGAGATGCGCTTGATGCGCGGGAGCGGACGCGTCTCGATTTCGCCGAAGCGGGAGAAGTCCACGGCGGGGACGGGCGGGATGCCGCCCCCCTCGACGGGGGCTGTCGCCGTGGCCAAGGTCGGGGCTGAGGCCGGGGCGGACAGAGCCTTCTTCACGAAGCCGCTGATGTCCTCGCGCAGGATTCGCCCCTTGCGGCCGGTGCCCTTCACCTTTGCGAGATCGACGCCGAGTTCGCGGGCGTAGCGCCGCATCGCGGGGGTGGCGTGGGAGGCCGCGCGTGGGGCCGATTCGGGCGCGAGCGCCGCGGTCGGGGAAGGTCGGCCCTGCGGCGCCCGCGGGTCCGGGGCCGAGGCCCCGGTTACTGACGATCCGGCGTCGGTCGAGGCGGTTTCGGTCGCCGCCCCCACCGGGGTCGGCGTCCGGTCCGTGGCGTCGCCGCCGCCGATGTCCCCGGTGTCGCGGCTTCGCGCCGGGGTGGCGCCCGCGGTGGATTCGGCGGCAGCGGGTTCATCCGCGGCCGTCGTCGGGTCCCGGTGTCCGACCGAACCGGGCCCATCGCCTCCCGCGCCGTCTTGTTGGCCGGTCGACTCGACCCCGCGGTCTCCCGCCGGAGCCCGGTGATCGGTGGTGGCCCCGGCGGTCCCGGTGGCCCCGCTGCCTTCCGCCGCGTCCGCCGCGCCTTCGGTCTCGATGCGGAGCAGGACCGAGCCTTGGGACACGCTGTCTCCCACCGTCACCGAAAGCTCGCGCACCACGCCCGCGGCCGGGGCCGGAACGTCCATCGTGGCCTTGTCGCTCTCCAGGGTGACGAGCGGATCCTCGGTGCGGATGCGATCTCCGACCTCGACCAGAACCTCGATCACCGGCACGTCGGAGAAATCGCCGATGTCGGGTACCCGCACTTCGGTCAGCTCGGTCACGCGCGCGTCCTCCTCACCGGGTCCAGGGGTCCGGCAGGTCCGGGTCGATGTTGTACCGGTCGATGGCGCCGGCGACCACCTGGGAGCCGATCTCGCCCTCGTCGGCCAGGGCCTTCAGCGCGGTGACAGCCACGTGGAACCGGTCGACCTCGAAGAACCGCCGCAGCCGGGAGCGCATGTCGCTGCGCCCGAAGCCGTCGGCGCCGAGGGTGACGAAGCGCCGGTGCATCCACGGCCGGATCTGGTCGGCGAACAGGCGCATGTAGTCGGAGGCCGCCACCACCGGGCCGGTGCGCGGCTCGATGCACTGCTCCAGGTAGCTCCGTCGTGGCGCCTCGGTCGGGTGCAGCCGGTTCCACCGCTCCACCGCCATGCCGTCGCGGCGAAGCTCGGTGAAGCTCGTGGCGCTCCATACGTCGGCGTCCACCTCGAAGTCCGCCTCCAGGAGCTCCGCGGCGGCGAGGACCTCGCGCAGGATGGTGCCACTCCCCATGAGCTGAATCCGCGGGCGCTTGTCCTTCGCCTTCTTCGGCGTCGTCGCCCCCTCGCGCACCAGGTACATGCCCTTCAGGATGCCTTCCTCGCAGCCGGCCGGCATCTCCGGCTGCGGATAGTTCTCGTTCATCACCGTGAGGTAGTAGAAGACGCTCTCCTGCTCGGAGAACATCCGCTTCAGACCGTGGTGGATGATGATCGCAAGTTCGTAGGCGAACGTGGGGTCGTAGGAGACACAGTTCGGGATGGTCGAGGCGATGATGTGGCTGTGTCCGTCGTCGTGCTGGAGCCCTTCGCCGGCGAGCGTGGTGCGTCCGGCGGTGCCGCCGACGAGGAAGCCCCTCGCCTGCATGTCGCCCGCCGCCCACGCCAGATCGCCGATGCGCTGGAACCCGAACATCGAGTAGAAGATGTAGAACGGGATCATGTTGACCCCGTGGTTGGAATAGGCGGTGGCGGCGGCGATCCAGGAGCTTGTCGCGCCGGCCTCGTTGATGCCTTCCTCCAGGATCTGCCCGTCGCGCGCCTCGCGGTAGAACATGAGCTGGTCGGCGTCCTGCGGCTCGTAGAGCTGGCCCTTGTCGGAGTAGATCCCGAGCTGGCGGAAGAGTCCCTCCATGCCGAAGGTGCGCGCCTCGTCGGGGACGATGGGCACCACGAAGCGCCCGACGTTCCGGTCGCGGGTGAGCGCGGTGAGGATGCGCACGAAGGCCATGGTGGTGGATATCTCGCGCTCGCCGCTGCCCTTGAGCAGCGCATCGAACGCGGAGAGATCCGGAATCGCGAGCGGTTCGGCCTTGCGCCGGCGCTGGGGCAGGTACCCGCCGAGCCGCTCGCGGCGCTCGTGCATGTACCGGATCTCGGGGCTGTCGTCGGGGGGACGGTAGAACGGCGCGTCCGCGATTTCGTCGTCCGAGATGGGAATGTTGAACCGGTCGCGGAACGCCTTGAGCGCGTCTTCGCCCATCTTCTTCTGCTGGTGGGTGATGTTCTGCCCCTCGCCCGCTTCCCCCATCCCGTAGCCCTTCACGGTCTTGGCGAGGATGACCGTCGGGGCGCCGGTGTGCCGGACCGCCTCGGCGTAGGCGGCATAGACCTTGTGTGGGTCGTGGCCGCCGCGGTTCAGCCGCCAGATGTCCTCGTCCGACAGGTTCGAGACCATCTTCTTCAGCTCCGGGTACTTCCCGAAGAAGTGCTCCCGGGTGTAGGCGCCGCCCTTGGCCTTGAAGTTCTGGTACTCGCCGTCGACCGCCTCCTCCATGCGCTTGCGCAGCAGCCCCTTGGTGTCGAGGTGCAGGAGCGGATCCCAGTACGAGCCCCAGATCACCTTCAGCACGTTCCATCCCGCCCCGCGGAACGCGGCTTCCAGCTCCTGGATGATCTTGCCGTTGCCGCGCACCGGGCCATCGAGCCGCTGGAGGTTGCAGTTGACGACGAAGACGAGGTTGTCGAGCTTTTCGCGCGAGGCGAGGGTGATGGCGCCGAGCGCCTCCGGCTCGTCCATCTCCCCGTCGCCCATGAACGCCCAGACCTTGCGCGGCGAGGTGTCGAGCAGCCCCCGGTTGTGCAGGTACTTCATGAACCGGGCCTGGTAGATGGCCATGATGGGCCCGAGCCCCATCGATACCGTGGGGAACTGCCAGAAATCGGGCATGAGCCAGGGGTGGGGATAGGAGGAGAGCCCGTCGCCGCCGGCCTCCTGGCGGAACCGGTGCAGGTGATCTTCGGTGATGCGGCCTTCGAGGAAGGCGCGCGCGTAGATCCCGGGCGCGGAGTGGCCCTGCATGTAGATGAGGTCGCCGCCGTGGGCTTCGTTCGGGGCGTGCCAGAAGTGGTTGAAGCCGACATCGTAGAGGGTCGCGGCGGAGGCGAAGCTCGCGATGTGGCCGCCGAGCTCGCTCGAGCGGCGGTTCGCCTGCACCACCATCGCCAGCGCATTCCACCGGATGAGCGAGCGGATGCGCCACTCGATGGCCGCGTCGCCCGGGGTGTGCTCGGAGCGCGACTCGGGGATGGTGTTGATGTAGGGGGTGTTGACCGAGAACGGCAGACTCGCGCCGCTCTCGCGCGCGTGGTTCATGACCGACGTGAGAAGGAAATGGGCGCGTTCGGTGCCGTCGCGCTCGATGACGGACTGGATCGATTCGATCCAGTCCCGGGTCTCGGCGGAATCGATGTCGGGCGTCTGCGGACTGGCGGTCATCGGGTGCGCTCCTCGGGACGGAACGGGACGGAGGAACCTGCGATCGGCGTCGGACGCCGCTGGGCCGAGCCGGCGTCCCGTGCGGCGTTCCATGCGATATCCCATGGCGTGCCGGGGATGCGGGACGACGGCCGAATCATGAGGCCGGAGTATATCCGATGCATCGCCGGACTCGATCGGCCGTCTCCGGCGCCGGCGCACTGATAAGATGAGCCTCGCCCGGCTCCGATGCCGTTTCGAGGTGGGGGCGGGATGGCCACCCGAGGGCCTGAACGATGGACGAGCTCATTCTGATCCGCCCCGACGACTGGCATGCGCACTTCCGCGACGGGGCGGTGCTGGCCGACGTGGTGCCCGCGAGCGCGGCGCGGTTTGCGCGGGCGGTGGCGATGCCGAACCTTTCCCCGCCGGTGACCACGACCGCGGCGGCGCTTGCGTATCGGGACCGGATCCTCGCCGCAGTGCCCGCCGGTGCCTCGTTCGAGCCGCTGATGACCCTGTACCTCACCGACGAGACCGGCGCCGGGGAGATCCGCCGCGCCGCGGCGAGCGGACGGGTGCTCGGCGTGAAGCTCTATCCGTCCGGGGCGACCACGAACTCTGCGCACGGGGTGACGGACCTCGAACGCTGCGTGCCGGCGCTCGATGCGATGCAGGAGTACGGACTCGCCCTGATGGTGCACGGGGAGGTCACTGGCGGGGACGTCGATGTCTTCGATCGCGAGCGGGTCTTCATCGAACGCACCCTCGCCCCGCTCGTGGAACGATTCCCCGGCCTGAAGGTCGTCCTGGAGCATGTGACTACCGCCGACGGGGTCGAGTTCGTCCGCGGCGCCCGCGATGGTGTGGCGGCGACGATCACCGCCCATCACCTGCTGCTCAACCGCAACGCACTCTTCGAGGGCGGGCTGCGTCCCCACCACTACTGCCTTCCGGTGCTCAAGCGGGAACGTCATCGGGCGGCCCTGGTGGACGCCGCGACGGGTGGCGACCGGCGCTTCTTCCTGGGCACGGACTCCGCGCCGCATCCCCGCCACGCCAAGGAATCCGCATGCGGTTGCGCCGGGCTGTACACCGCGCATGCGGGGATCGAGCTCTATGCGGAGGTGTTCGATCGCGCCGGTGCGCTCGGCGCGCTGGAGGCGTTCGCATCACGCAACGGCCCGGCGTTCTACGGTCTGGCGCCGAACCGGGAGACGATCGCGCTGCGGCGCGAGCCCTGGTCGGTCCCGGAGGAGATGCCCATCGGTGGCGATGTGCTGGTGCCATTTCGGGGCGGGGACCGGGTGGAATGGTGTCTCCTGGCGTGAACGCGCCGGCGCGGGGCATCGCGGGTCGGTTTCGTGGCTACCTCCCGGTGGCGGTGGACGTCGAGACCGGCGGATTCGACGCCGCGACCGACGCGCTGCTGGAGATCGCGGTGGTGTTGCTGGACATCGACGACGACGGCCGGTGGCGGATCGAGGCCACCCACTCGACCCACGTCGAGCCCTTCCCGGGCGCCAGGATCGACCCCAAGGCCCTGGAGTTCAACGGCATCATCCCCGACCACCCGCTGCGCAACGCCAGGCCCGAACGGGAGGCGCTGCGGCTCGTGCTCGATCCGGTGCGCAGGGCGGTGCGCGCCCACGACTGCACCCGGGCGGTGCTCGTGGGGCACAACCCCGCGTTCGATCTGTCGTTCCTGAACGCGGCGGTCAAGCGCACCGCGTTCAAGCGCAACCCCTTCCATCCGTTCACGACCTTCGACACCGCCACCCTGGGCGGACTCGCCGTCGGTCAGACGGTACTGGCGCGGGCGGTGCAGGCGGCGGGTCTGGAGTGGGACGCACGAGACGCCCATTCGGCCATCTACGACGCGGAGAAGACGGCGGAGCTGTTCTGCGCCGTCGTGAACCGGTGGGACGGGCGCGAGGGTCGGCTCCGGGGATCGTGATGGGCTCCGCATCGGGGCTGTGCTCCCCGAAGCGCCGTATACTGTACCCATGACCACCCCGATCCCCACCCCGACCCCCATCACGCCGCCGCGTCCGACCCGCGAGATGCGCGGGCGCGACAAGACCTCCCGCATCCCCGTGAAGGTGATTCCGACCGAGGGACCCTTGCCGAAGAAGCCGCCCTGGATCCGGGTTCGGGCGCCGGTCGGCCCCGCCGTGTCGCGGGTCAAGCGGCTGCTGCGGGAGCAGGGCCTGCACAGCGTGTGCGAGGAAGCCTCCTGCCCGAATCTCGGGGAGTGCTTCTCCCACGGGACCGCGACGTTCATGATCATGGGCGATCTGTGTACCCGCCGCTGTCCGTTCTGCGATGTGGCGCATGGCCGCCCGAAGCCTCTCGATCCGGACGAGCCGGGGCATCTGGCGGAGGCGATCGGAGTGCTCGGGTTGCGCTATGTGGTGATCACCTCCGTCGACCGCGACGATCTCCGCGACGGCGGGGCCGGCCATTTCGCGGCCTGCGTGCGCGAGGTGCGCCGGGCGAGCCCCGGCACCCGCATCGAAATCCTCGTGCCCGATTTCCGCGGTCGGATGGACGCCGCGCTCGCGTGTCTCGCCGAGTCTCCGCCGGATGTGTTCAACCACAACCTGGAGACCGTGCCGCGGCTGTACCGCCAGGCGCGGCCCGGATCGGACTACGAGTGGTCCCTCGACCTTCTGGAACGCTTCAAGGCCGGGCACCCCGGGGTGCCGACCAAGTCGGGGCTGATGGTCGGGCTCGGGGAGACCCGCGACGAGATCGTGGCGGTGATGCGCGATCTGCGCCGCCACGGGTGCGAGATGCTGACCATCGGCCAGTACCTCCAGCCGAGCCGCCACCATCTTGCAGTCGAGCGCTTCTGGGAACCGGCCGAGTTCGAGGCGCTGGCGGCGGAAGCGCGCGCCCTGGGGTTCGACAACGTCGCGAGCGGCCCGCTGGTGCGCTCCTCCTATCACGCGGACCGGCAGGCGGCGGGCGAGGCGGTGGCCTGACCCGGAAATTTCACCGATTCGCGTTCGCTTCGCGAGTCGGTGAAATTTCGGGCTCAGGAGGAGAGCGGTTCGGGGCGCGACGGCCATGCGCCTCGGCCCCCGCGGTTTGTCAGCCGGGAGCCTGGCACTGTGGGCCCTGAGGCCCGGTGAGAATCACTTGTCCGGCCGGACGGCAGCGATGTCGAGGTCGAGCGCACCCTGCGCGAGACGGGCGTGCAGGCGTTCGCCGGGACGCACTTCCGAGGCCCCGCGCACCACCTGGCGGTCGTCGTCGCGGAGCAAAATGGCGTAGCCGCGTTCAAGCGTTGCCTGCGGTCCGAATGCGCCGAGCGCCCGCTCCAGGGCGTTCACACGCGCGCGCTGCCCGGTGAGGGCGACGCGCATCGCCCTTCGCAAACGTGCGTCGAGCGTCCCGCAGCGGGACCGATGGGCCTCGACGATCCGGTCCGGAGCGTGGCGCGCGAGCGGCGCGGCGAGGGTGGAGAGCCGCACACGGTGCGCACGGACCCCGGCGTTCGCGGCGCGCACGAGGCGCATCGCGGCCGCGTCGAGTCGCTGGGAATGGTCGAAGAGCTTGCGCTTCGGGTGCACCAGCCGCTTCGCGAGCATCCGTATCTCACCCCGGCGGGCTGCGAGCGCACGTCCCATCACTGCGACGAGGCGGGACTCGAATCCGCGATACCGCGCCGCCCACTCGCTCGCGTCCGGCACCACGGACTCCGCCGCCGCGGAAGGGGTCGGCGCCCGCAGGTCCGCGACGAGGTCCGCGATGGTGAAGTCGGTCTCGTGTCCGACCCCGGTGACGATCGGGATCGACGCCCGGTGCATCGCCCGGGCCACCACTTCCTCGTTGAAAGCCCAGAGATCCTCGAGCGATCCGCCGCCGCGGGCGAGGATGAGCACGTCGCACTCGGACCGTTCGCAGGCCACATCGATCGCGCGAGCGATCGCCTCCGCCGCCCCGGCGCCCTGGACCGGCACCGGATGGATCACCACCGGCACGGCGGGGAATCGCCGGCCCAGCACGCTCAGGATGTCGCGCACCGCCGCCCCGGTGGGGGAGGTGATGACCCCGATGCACCGCGGAAGGGCGGGGAGCGGGCGCTTGTGTTCGGCGTCGAACAGCCCTTCGGCGTCGAGTCGGCCCTTCAGCGCGTCGAAGGCGCGCCGCAACGCCCCGGCGCCGGCTTCCTCCATGTACTGCACGACGAGCTGGAACTCGCCGCGTTCGGAATAGAGGCTGACCCGCGCATGGGCGAGCACCTGCATCCCGTCCTCCGGCGGGAACGAGAGCGCGCGGTTGTGCATGCGAAACATCGCGCACCGCACCTGGCAGCGCTCGTCCTTGAGCGTGAAGTACATGTGTCCGGAGCGCGGCCGTGCGAGATTGGAGATCTCGCCCTCGATCCACACCGTCGAGAACGTCTCCTCCAGGATTGCGCGGGCGTCGAGGTTCAGGCGCGAGACGGTGTAGACGTCGCGGGCGAACGGATCGGCGGCGGGGTTGCGCAGCTCGGACATGCCGCGATGCTGCCGCGCGCGCCGGCAAACGACAAGGGTTGGCCAAGCGATCCGAAACCGGCCCTTGCCCCGAAACGCGCTATCCTCGACGACATGCCCGAAACGCTCCGGCCCTGCTCGTCTTTCCCCAACTGCGTCTGCAGTCGAAGCGATGCGTCGCCGCGCCATCACATTGCGCCGTTCGCGTTGCCGGAGGATCCCGCCGTCGTCTTTGCCCGGTTGAAGACCCTGTTGGCCGCCTGGCCCCGGACCACCATCGTGACCGCCACGGAAGACTATATCCACGCCACCTGCCGGACGCGCATCGGTTTTGTGGACGATCTCGAATGCCACCTCTGCGTGGCCGAAGGCGTGATCCACGTGCGGTCGGCATCGCGGTTCGGCTTCATGGACAAGGGAGTCAACCGAGCGCGGGTCGAGGTGCTCCGCCGACAGCTTTCGAACGGATCGACCGGCGATCCGCCATCGCCCTGACCCGGCTGGTGATTCCCTGCGGCCGGTCGGGACGATGACCGGCCAGTCATCCGCCCGATCGCCGGCCATGCACCGGCCCGGTCACTGACCGATGACCGGCCGATCACCGGCCGATCACCGGCTTGGAAAGCGGGGTGACCGGCCCGAGCACCGGCCCGAGCACCGGCCTGATCACCGCCTGATCGCCGGCTTGGAAAGCGGACGGCCGCTCGAAAGCGGCTCGATCGCCGGGCGCCCCTCTGTCGCGGTTGACGCGCTCCCGCGGTTTCCGATACATGACATTCGCGAAGCGCATCACGCCGATACGCTCTTCCGGAGGAAATGAAACCATGCAACCAACAACGAAGCTCTCGCGGTGGGTTCCGGTTCTGGCGGCGGGAGCGCTTGCCGTCTGCGCCGGCGTCGTGCACGCGACGGGCGAGCTGCGGGTGCTCAACTGGCAGGGCTATGGCACCGACGAGGAATGGGCGGTGCAGATTTTCGAGGAGCGCACCGGATTCAAGGTCGTCCACGACAACTTCAACTCCGAGCAGGAGATGCTCACCAAGCTTCGCACCAGCCCGGGCGCCTACGACGTGGTGCTGATCAACAGCGCGTACACCTGCGACGCGGCCCGGGAAGGGCTCATCCAGCCCGTCGAGACGAACCTCATCAGCAACTTCGGGGATCTCTCCTCGAACATGCGTGACTCCCCCACGCTGAACTGCGACGGCAAGGCCCACGGTGTGGCCTGGGTGTGGGGGGTGACCTCCTTCGCCTACAACACCGAGAAGCTGGCCGAGCGGCCCGACTCCATCGAGATCCTGTGGGATCCGGCGGTGGCGGGACGGGTGGGCTGGCGCGACGACCCGGTGGAGGCGGTGTCGTTCGCGGCCATCGCGCTCGGGCAGGATCCGAACGATCCATCCGACCTCGACGCGGTGCGCGACAAGCTCCTCGCCCTGAAGACCCAGATCCGCACGTTCTGGTCCTCGGAGGACGAGTGGAACAAGCATCTGGCCAGCGATCAGTTCGACGTCGCCACCTACTGGAGCGGCTCCGCCTCGCGCAGCAAGACCGCTTTCGGTCTGCCGGTCGAGTTCGTGATTCCGAAGGAGGGCGCGATCGGCTGGCTCGACGGACTTTCCGTCGCCACTGGTGCTCCGAACCCCGATGCCGCCCACATGTTCATCGACTTCATGGTGAGCCCCGAGTTCTACGTGCGCTGGGATACCGAGGTCGGTGCCCCCGCGTCGGCCAACGCGGCGGCGAATGCCCAGCTTCCCGCGGACGCCTTCAACCGCACCGTGCTCGGAGACCCGGAGACCGTGACGCGCCTGCACTTCATGGCGCCGCTCAGTGACGACCGGCGCGAGCAGTTCCTCGAGATCTGGGAAGAGGTCAAGACCCAGCTCGCGCAATGACGGGAGGCGTGGGCCGGGGAGCGGGCCGGCCGGCGTTCCGTGACCTGCGGCCGGCCCGATCCTGCGGCCCGCTCTTGTGGCCCGCTCTTGTGGGTGGAGTCTCGCCTTGACTCCTGACCTCTCGGGAAAGCCCGTGCGTGCAGGCCGGAGACACCGGGCGGAATTTCAGGGTGAGGCACGACCCGCGCGGGCGCCGGGTCATCGTTTGCGGCCCGCGCGCCGTTCCCGAAGCCCCGGCGTCTCATGCTGAGGGCGCGGCGGCGCACCTGGGCGGTGCTCGGCCTGACCGGGCCCGCCTACCTCTGGCTGGCGGTTGCGATCTTCCTGCCGCTCTCGGCCATGCTGTACTTCAGCTTCCTCACCGTCGCCCCCTTCGGCGGGCGGGAAGCGACCGCCACCCTCAAGCACTACCAGGCGTTCCTCGACCGCGATTTCTACCAGGTGCTGACGTGGCGTTCGCTCCAGCTCGGTCTGCACGTGACGTTCTGGTGCATCGTCATCGGCTACCCCGCCGCTCTGGCGCTGGCCCGCCACGTGCCCGGGCGCTGGCGCGAGGCGCTGCTGCTAATGGTGGTGCTGCCGTTCTGGAGCAACGCGCTGGTGCGCGTGTTCTCGTGGACGATGGTGCTGCGCGAGGGCGGGCTGCTGGACTCCGCGGTACGGGTGATCGTGCCGGGCATGGAATCGCTCGACCTCCTGTTCACCTACGACGCCATCGTCATCGGCCTCGTCCATTCGTTCCTGCCGTACATGATCCTGACCTGCTACGTCTCCCTGCAGGCCATCGACGGCGCCCTGATCGAGGCTGCCCGCACTCTGGGGGCCTCCGGGTGGGTGATCTTCCGGCGCATCATCCTGCCGCTCAGTGTGCCGGGCCTGTTCGCGGGGGTGATCCTGACCTTCGTGCCGGTGATCGGTTCGTTCATGGAGGCGCGCATCCTCGGGGGGCGGGCCGGCACCCTGCTCGGCACCGTCATCGAGGACCAGTTCACGGTGGTGTTCAACTGGCCGCGCGGGGCGGCGCTGTCGTTCATCCTGCTCGCCATCGTCCTTCTGATCCTGGCCGTGGCCTGGCCGGGCCTGCGACGGCATCTGCCGCAGGGCTGACCGCGCGAGGTGCCGGACCAGTGATCACAGGAAAGAGGATTTCGGGCCCGGAGCGCGCCCGGTGAGCGGCGGGACGGAGGCGGGCATGTTCCGTCCGCGGCGCGACACCGGCGCCGCGCTTGCCGGCATCTGGCTCGCGCTGATCCTGGGCTTTCTCTACCTGCCCATCGCGGTCATGGTGGTCATGGCCTTCAACGAATCGGTGCTCTACGAGCTTCCCTTCAAGCCCACCACGGTCTGGTTCGAGCGGCTCGCGGAGAACGAACGGCTGCTTCGGGCGAGCGCCAACAGCGTCGGGCTCGCGCTGGCCAATACCGTGATCGCCACCGCGCTCGGCACCATGGCGGCGCTCGCGTTCGCGCGCTACACCTTCCGCGGCAAGACGCTGCTCCGGCTGCTGCTGTTTCCCCCCATCACCATCCCCTGGCTCATCATCGGCACCGCGATGCTGGTGATGTTCTTCTGGATCGGGATCGGCCGGGGACTGCACGCGATGCTGCTCGGGCACGTCGCCCTGTCGCTGCCCTACGTGGTGGTGGTAGTGGGCGCGCGGCTCGCGAGCTTCGGTCCGTCGCTGGAGGAGGCCGCCGCCACTCTGGGCGCCAATCCGTGGCAGACCTTCCGCCGGGTGACGCTCCCGGTGCTCGCGCCCGGAGTGGTCGCGGCGGCCCTGTTCGCGTTCGCGGTCTCGTTCGACCAGTTCGTGATCTCGTACTTCCTCGCACCGCCCGGGGTCTCGACCCTGCCGGTGGAGATCTACTCCGCCATCCGCAAGGGCTTCACCCCGGAGGTGAACGCGATCTCGTCGATCATCATCATCATCTCCATGGGAGTGGTGCTCCTCTTCGCCCGGCTGTACCGCTTCGGCGGCGCGCCGGCCGATGGCGGCGGGCGGTGAGGGCCGGGTGGCGATGAGTCTCTTCGGCCGATGAGCATCGTCGATATCGAGGGCGTGACCCGGCGTTTCGGCGACACGCTGGCGCTCGACGGCGTGAGCCTGCGGATCGAGGAGGGCGAGCTGTTCGCCCTGCTCGGCCCGAGCGGGAGCGGCAAGACCACGCTGCTCCGCGCCATCGCCGGCTTCGTCGAACCGGACGCCGGTGTCATCCGCATCGATGGCGACGCCATGCACAACCTCCCCGTGCACCGTCGCGATATCGGCATGGTGTTCCAGCACTATGCGCTGTTCCCGCACATGTCGGTCTTCGACAACGTGGCGTTCGGTCTGTCCGTGCGGCGCGTGTCCCGCTCGGAGACGGCCGAACGCGTGCGCGCGATGCTGGCGCTGGTGCAGCTCCAGGGGTACGAAGAGCGTCGCCCCGGACAGCTCTCCGGCGGGCAGCAGCAACGGGTGGCGCTCGCCCGCGCGCTGGTCACCCGGCCGCGGGTCCTGCTCCTCGACGAGCCGCTGGGAGCGCTCGACAAGCGGCTGCGGCGCCGGATGCAGGTCGAGCTCCGGCAGATCCAGCGCGAAGTGGGGATCACCACGGTGTTCGTTACCCACGATCAGGAGGAGGCGCTGACCCTGTCCGACCGCATCGCCATTCTCGACACCGGCCGAATCGTTCAGTCCGGTCCGCCGCGGGCGGTCTACGAGCGTCCGGAGACGGTGTTCGCGGCCGACTTCCTGGGCGACGCCAACTTCTTCACCGGGTGGGTCGATGACGAGGGCCGGGTGCGCACATCCTCGGGGAGCGCCCTGCTCGCCGCCGGCGTGCCGGAAGACACCGGCGGCGAGATCATCCTCGCCGTGCGTCCGGAGAAGCTGCGCATCGCCCGGGCCGGGACACCGGAGCTTGACGGAGCCAACCGCCTCGCGGGGACGGTGGCGGGCGTGCTCTACGCGGGCAGCACCGTCACCTACCGGGTGGCCTGCGGCGAGGCCGAGGTGACGGTGCTGGAGCAGAACCGGGAGGCGGTGCCCATCGCGCAGGGTGAACCGGTCACCGTCTCCTGGTGGCCCGAGCACACGGTGGTGGTCCGCCCGTGACGCCCTGGCGTCCCGGAGGAGAGGGGTGGTGACCGGCGGGGACCGAGGTCGGGGAGGCACTGCGTTGTGGGAGCCGGCGCACCCCGGGCGGCGCTTCGACACCTGGGATGTGGATCATCCGACCGCCCTCGTGCACCTGCCGTCGGGGTTGCGGGTCCACCTGTGCGCCTACTCCGACCGGGCCGGGGCGTTCACCCGCTTTCCCGCCGGATCGCGGGTGCGGTTAGAGCCGCGAGTGCGGTTAGGACCGCGAACCCTGGACGGTGAAGCGGTCGATCTCGCGGTGACGCACGAGGGGACGGGGCTCGGTTTGCGGTTCGAGCGAACCGGAGCCGATACCGCCCGCGTACGCTGGTGGACGGAGCATACCGGTGAGTGGGGGCTGCGCTTCTGGGTGGTGATCGCCCTGGAGGCGACGGCGTTCGAGGGTGCCGCGGATCGCGTGCTCGGGTGGTCGGACCCATCCGCGATCGGTCTGCGCTGGTCGGCGGGCGGCGTCGAGCGTTGTGCGGGGGTGCTCGGGGCGCGCCCGCCGCTTCTCGTCACCTCTCATCCGGATCTGGCGGCTCTCGCGCACGAGTACGAGACCCACGGGTACTGGTATCTCGGATCGCGGGGCGCCGGGGGTCCGCTGCTCGCACTGCGCTACAACCTGGAGGAAATGCCCGAAAACTGCGTTGCCGTCGGTATCGGGCCCGATCCGTCGGATGCCGCGGCGGATACCGCGGCGGCCGTCGAGCGGGCGCGGGCGGCGATCGTCCCCGTGCTCGCCGGACCGGCTTCCGGTCCGGGCGATGAACGGCCGGCTCCGGGTCGGGAGCCCGGAGTGGCGGGAACGCGGGGACCGCTCGCATCACATGGCTCGGGTCATTCGGAGACCTCGGGCGGGACGGGGGATCCGGCGCACGATGATCCGCCCGATCCGGTGCTTTCTTCGCCGCCGGCATCGCCGTACTCTCGACGCCCCGCCATCCTCGTCCCACCGGCATCACCGCCGGCCGCTCGCCCGCCTCTGCACACCGGCCGGTACGACGGGGCGCTCGACGCCATCCGCGACGTCATCGGCTGGAACACCGTCTACGATCCCGTGAACCGGCGGCCGTACACCGCGCTCAGCCGCAACTGGTCGAGCGTGAAGTTCGGTGGGTTCGGGCTGTGGCTCGACGATATGCTGTATCACGCCCTGCTCGCCGGAATCCTCGATCCGGATCTGGCGCGGGAGAATCTCCGTGCGGTGTTCGCGGGCCGTACCGGAGCCGGCAATCTGCCCTGCCTGCTGACCGGGCGCGATGCCTGGGTGGACCGTTCCCAGCCGCCCATCGGCGCTTTTGTGGTGTGGGTCCTCTATCAGCGCGGAGGGGAACGGCGGCTGCTCGCGGAGGCCTGGGAGACGCTGCTCGCCAATCACGAGTGGTGGTGGCGCGAGCGTGACGGCAACGGGAACGGGCTGCTGGAGTACGGCACTTCTCCGGTGGGCGACGGCCTGTATCGCGGCACCGCGCTTGCGGCCCGGGACGAATCGAGCATGGACAACTCGCCGGTGCACGACGAGGCGGTGCTGGTCCCCGAGTGCCATACCCTCGACTGCGAGGATGTGGGTCTCAACAGTCTGCTCGCGCTGGACGGAGAGATGCTTGCCCTCATGGCCGCGGAGCTCGGCCACGCGGGGGAGGCGCAGCGGCTCGACGCCCGCGCCCGCGCCCTCGCCGCGCGGATCGGGGAGACGCTCTGGGATCCGCAGCGCCAGGTGTTCGCGAACCGGCTGTGGTCGGGCCGGTTCGTCGCCAGCATCGCCCCCACCAGTTTCTATCCCCTGCTTGCGGGCGCCGCCTCGCCGGTCCAGGCCCGTGCGCTGCTCGCATGGCTTGCGGATCCGGGGCGCTTCGGAGGCTGGTTCGCGCTGCCTTCGGTCTCGCGTGACGATCCCGCCTTCGAGGACAACGTCTACTGGCGCGGTCGCATCTGGCCGCCGCTCAACTTCCTGGTCTACCAAGGACTGCGTCGGTACGGATTCGACGCGGAGGCGACCGCCCTCGCTCGCGGCAGCTACGCGCTGTTCGCCGGGCCGTGGCGTGAATCGCGCCACTGCGCGGAGAATTACGGGGCGAAGGACGGAGCGGTCACCGACCAGCCGGACACCGACACGTTCTACGGCTGGGGCGCGCTGATGCCGGCGCTGGCCGTCGCCGAAGTGTGCGATGTCTCCCCGTGGGACGGATGGTCGATTGTCCACACGGGAGATGAGGTTGCTCTGGGTCCGTTGCGCGGCCCCTGCGGATGGGTGCGATGCGAAGCCCGAGCCGGAATCGTCACGGTCCACGTGGACGACCGGCCGGTGCTGCGCACGAATGTGCGAGGCCGATTCCGCCACCTGCGACTGGAGGCCGGTTCGCTCCACCTGGAGCTGCCTCCACCGGAGTCCGCGTCCGGCGAGCGGCAATGGATTGAGCTGCCCGGTGTTGCCACGGAAGCGGTGACGACCGCTCGCCTGCACGAGACCCCGGGTCCTCATGAGACCCCGGGCCGTCATGAGACCTCGGGCCGCGATCTCGGAGCGACGGCCGGAACCGGAGGGGCGCGCATCGACGTGTCGGACCGGCCGATTCGCCCGTGCTCGCTCACCCTCGCCTGGAGGCGCTGAACGACTCCGGAGACCGTCGGATCCGACGCCTCGGTTGCGGTCGGTTGCGGGCGGTTGCGGGCGGGATCGGGACGCCCTCGTGCCGTCGCTGTGGATCTACGAAGTCGGCAACACGCTCGCGCGACGACAACCCGAGCGTGCCAGGCGCTCGCTCGCATCCGCACACGTCCACCATTCACCGGCGATGGATGGCGGTCTCAGCCATGGGCTGGTCGTCGGAGGTGGGGTAGACGACGCCATCGTCGATCGGTCGAGGCGGACACCTCCGCCCGCATTTCTCGCGCCGGTCGGTTCCTCTCAGCTCAGGAAACGGCTTGTTCGAGCAGCGCCACGTTGCGGGCGCCTTCCTCGCCGTTCACTTCCGGGTCGCGGTGCTCGCGTACCGCGGCGACGAAGTCTTCGATCTCGCCGGTGTAGGGGTCGGCGACCTCGAAGGCGTGCTCGCCTTCGTGGGTCACGATGCGGCCCGCCCCGTACCGGCCGAGGGTATCGTCGAACAGGGCGTAGCCCTCGCTGCCGTACACCTCCATGCGCCTCGGCGCATCGAACAGCACCGAGGTGCAGATCTCGGCCGTCGCGCCGAACTCGAATTCCAGCGCGAGCAGCGCGCTCTCGTCGTGCGGGCCGCCGAACACGTTGCGGGTGATGACGGGGGTGAGGCGCACGACCTCGCCGCACGACGGCAGCATGTACCAGCGCACCTGGTCGAGGCAGTGGGTGCCGACCGCGGCGAGACTCCACCAGCGTCCGACCTCGGAGTGTGCCCGCCAGGTGGAGTCGTCCGGCGCCCGCATCGTCCACTGCGCGCGCATGTGGCGCAGGGTTCCGAAGCGGCCGGCGTGGGCGGCGTGGGCGAGACTCCGGTGTCCGCGATGCCAGCGCATGTGGTACGCGAGCCCGAGCCGCACCCCGGTGTCCCGGCCGACCGCGGCCATGCGTTCGGCGTCGGCGGCGGAGGTCGCCATCGGCTTCTCGCAGAGCACGTGCTTGCCGGCCCGGGCTGCCGCGATGCACTGCTCGGCGTGCAGGCCATCCGCCGATGCGATCACCACCGCGTCGAGCTCCGGATCGGCGAGGAGGGCGTCGATGTCGTCGTGCGCGGGCTCGGGGGACGCGGCACCGTGGCGGGCGGCAAAATCGCGGGCGCGTTCTGCATCGCGGCTCAGCACGCTCCACAGCTCGGCGCCATCAGCGCGCCGGATGGCAGGGCCGAGGGCACTCTCCGCGATGCCGCCGGTCGCGATCATCGCGATGCGAAGGGGTCGAACGGTGTCGTCGGACATGGTCACCTCCTGGGTGGTCGGTCCCGGGTGATTGGTCCCGGGCGGGGGTGTCGTTGCGCGTATTTCGGCCGGACCGGGTTCGGGCCGGCCGGCTCACGATCCGGGTCACGATCCTGGAGTCTTGTTGCCCAACTTCCCGTAAGCTCTCGGGCGGGAAGATTCGCCGGATCGGGAGAACTGAGGTCATGGCCACGTCCAGCTACGACTACATTATCATCGGGGCCGGCTCTGCGGGGTGCGTACTCGCGCGCCGACTCACTGAGGACGCGGACGTGCGCGTTCTTCTCATCGAGGCCGGTCGGCCGGTGCCGTGGTGGGAGTGGCGCATCCGGATGCCGGCCGCGCTCTCGTATCCGCAAAACGGCACTACCTGGAACTGGGCCTACGTCACCGAGCCGGAGCCGGGGATGGACGACCGGCGCATGGACTGCCCGCGGGGCAAGGCGCTCGGCGGCTCGTCCTCGATCAACGGCATGGTCTACATCCGCGGCAACCCGCTCGACTACAACGAGTGGTCCCGGATCCCCGGCCTCGCGCACTGGTCGTATCCGCACTGTCTGCCGTACTTCAGGAAGGCGGAGACCCGCGACACCGGGCCGGACGACTACCACGGCGGGGACGGCCCGCTCCCCGTCACCCGATCCCGGCCGACCAATCCGCTGTTCGAGGCGTTCATCGAATCGGGCGTCGCGGCCGGCTTCGCGCGCACCGAGGATCTGAACGGCTACCGCCAGGAGGGTTTCGCGCCGATGGACCGCACCACCTGGCGCGGGCGGCGGGGCGGCGCCGCATTCTTCTATCTCCAGCCGGCGCTCGCGCGCCCGAACCTCACGTTGCGGTCCCGCACGCTGGTGAACCGGATTGTCGTCGAGCGGGGGCGGGCGACGGAGATCGAGGTCACGGGCTCCGGCGGCACCGAGTGCATCCGGGCCGAACGGGAGATCATCTGCTGCGCCGGCGCGATCGATTCGCCGCGGATCCTCCAGCGCTCCGGGGTCGGCGATCCGGATTTCCTCGCGAGCCTCGACATCGCGGTGACCGCCGAGCGCCCCGGGGTTGGGGCCAACCTCCAGGATCATCCCGAGATCTACGTCCAGTTCCGCTCGAAGCTGCCGGTCACGCTGTATCCGGCGCTCAAACCCTGGAACCAGCTCCTCATCGGCGCGCGCTGGATGTTCGCCGGCACCGGCATCGGGGCCTCGAACCACTTCGAGGCGGGCGCGTTCGTGCGCTCGCGTGACGATCTGGAGATCCCGAATCTGCAATATCACTTCGTGCCCATCGCCATGAGCTACGACGGACGCAACCCCGCCGACGGCCACGGCTTCCAGATGCACGTGGGGCCGATGAAGGGCACCAGCACCGGACACGTGCGCATCCGCTCCCCCGACCCGCGCGACCCGCCGTCGATCGTTTTCAACTACCTCACCACCGAGTCCGATCGGCAGGACATGCGCGACGCGGTGCGCATCTCGCGCGAGATTGCCGCGCAACGACCCTTCGAACCGTATCAGGGCGGAGAACTCGGCCCCGGCCCCGGCGTGCCCGACCGCGACGACGCCATCGACGCCTGGGTACGGCGCAACGCCGAGAGCGCCTACCACCCCTCGTGCACCTGCGCGATGGGTCCGGCCGACGACCGGAGCGCGGTCACCGACGGGGAGGGCCGGGTCCACGACATCGAAGCGCTGCGGGTGGTGGATGCTTCGATCATGCCGAGGATCGTCAACGGCAACCTCAACGCGCCCACCATCATGATCGCGGAGAAGCTCGCCGACGCCATCCGGGGCCGCGCCCCGCTCCCGCCGTCGACCGTCCCCTACTGGGTGGCGAACGGCACGCCGGGGAGACAGCGCTGAGGCCCTTTGTCCGAACCGGAGGACGCTCGGGGCCTGCATTCCGAGCGCCCGCCGCCGATTGTCAGGCACCGGCCCGTCCCGCGGGCTGCCCGCGTGGCCTGTATTCCCGACCGACCTCCGCCGATTTCACCGGATAGATTTCAATGGAATTTCAACTCATTATCGCGACTATCAGAGAATCGACCTCAATAGAGATACGCGCCCGAGCGTCCGCGTGCTACGTTCACGGCCCGTTGAGCGGAGCGAACCCGAAGGTGGTGCGATGAACCCGGCCGGACTGCATGACGATGCGATCCTGATCGATGGGCTGATCATCTCGAACTGGAGCCGAACCGTGTTCGAGGAGATGCGCGCGGGTGGGGTGACCGCCGCGAACTGCACCTGTTCGGTGTGGGAAGGATTCCGGGCCACCATGGAGAACATCGCGCAGTGGAAGCGGTGGCTGCGGGAGCACGACGACCTGCTTCTCCCGGTGCACGGCGTCGCCGACATCCGGCGCGCGAAGCGCGAGGGGCGCACCGGCATCATCCTGGGTTGGCAGAACACCTCGGCGCTGGAGGACCGGGCCGAGTTCGTCGAGTTGTTCCGCGACCTCGGGGTGCGGGTGATGCAGCTCACCTACAACACGCAGAATCTGGTCGGCAGCGGGTGCTGGGAGTCGCGCGACGGGGGGTTGTCGGACTTCGGGCGGGACGTGATCGACGAGATGAACCGCTGCGGGGTGCTCGTCGATCTCTCCCACGTGGGCCCGAGGACGAGCGCGGACGCGACGCGCCATTCGGCGAAGCCGGTCGCCTACACCCACTGTTGCCCGACCGGAATCATGGAGCATCCGCGCAACAAGACCGACGCCGAGATGCGGGCGGTGGTGGAGCGGGGCGGTTTCGTCGGGGTCGCGACCTACCCCCCGTTCCTCCCGTGGGGGGACGAGACCACGGTGGACCAGTGTGTCGAGGTGTTCGAGTACGTCATCGACGTGGCCGGCGAGGATGCGGTGGGGATCGGCACCGACTTCACCCAGGATCAGGATCTCGCATTCTTCGAGTGGCTGCGCCGCGACAAGGGCCACGGGCGGCTGCTGGTGCCGGGCGCGCCGCGGGTGCCGCGCCTGCCGGAGGGGCTCGCGACCATCAGGGAGTTTCCGAATCTGACCGCCGCCATGGTCCGCCGCGGCTGGAGCGAGACACGCATCCGCAGGGTCCTCGGAGAGAACTGGCTGCGGTTTCTGGGCGAGGTGTGGGGGGAGTGATGTTCCGCGAGACGGTTCGCCCCTGCTCCGGCCAGGCGGGTTATCGAGGCTGATATCCTGCCCGAGGTCGCGGTCCGACCGCACCGTCCGTTTTCGGCCCGCCGTCGCATTCGCCGGATCGACGCTCAAGTCCGGAGGCAGCATGAAGATCACGGGGATCTCCGTCTTTCAGGTGGACCTTCCACTGCACGAAGGCAGCTACAAGTGGTCCGGCGGCAAGTCGGTGGAGGTTTTCGACAGCACCGTGGTGCGCATCGAGACCGACGCCGGGGTCCGGGGCCACGGCGAGGTCTGTCCGCTCGGTCCGGTGTATCTGCCGTCCTACGCGCGCGGGGTGCGGGCCGGCCTGGAGGAGCTGGTCCCGCAGCTCATCGGCGAGGATCCGACGCAGATCGAGCGTCTGAATCGCACCATGGACCGGGCGCTCAAGGGCCACCCCTACGTCAAGAGCGCCCTCGACATGGCAGCCTGGGACGTGCTCGGCCAGGTGACAGGGATGCCGGTCTGCACGCTGCTCGGAGGGCGGTACGGGGACGACTTCGTCCTCTACCGGGCGATTTCCCAGGACCTGCCCGACGCCATGGCGGCGAGCGTGGCAGCGTACCGGGAGGAGGGATACCGCCGATTCCAGCTCAAGGTCGGAGGCGATCCGGATATCGACATCGAACGGATACGCGCGTGCGCCGCGGCTCTGGACCCGGGGGACAGGCTGATCGCGGACGCCAACACCGGCTGGTTGCGCCACGAGGCGATGCGGGTAACGGCTACGGTGCGCGACCTGGACGTCTACATCGAGCAGCCGTGCGCGAGCTACGAAGAGTGCCTCTCGGTGCGCCGCCACACCGACCGTCCCTTCGTGCTGGACGAGTCCATCGACGGCATCGACGCGTTGCTGCGCGGACATGCGGATCTCGCGATGGACGTGGTCAACATCAAGATCGGGAAGTTCGGCGGTCTGACGCGGGCGCGGCAGGCGCGCGATCTGTGCGTCTCGCTCGGCATCGCCATGACCCTGGAGGACACCTGGGGCGGCGACATCGTCACCGCCGCCATCGCCCACCTTGCGCACAGCACGCCGCATGAGCTCCTGTTCACCGCCACCGACTTCAACAGCTACGTGACCGTCGGCATCGCCGACGGCGCTCCACGACGAATCCGTGGCCGCATGGCGGCGTCGTCCGCCCCCGGGCTCGGCGTGGCCCCGCGGGCCGAAGTACTGGGAGAGCCGGTGCTGTGCCATGGAATGGCATGACGGAAACCTTGTCGGGCGGATCCTGATGCTGGTGGGGTTCTACGTGCGCATGGGTCTGTGCAAGGGTCTGCGGTTGTTCATCGTGCTAGCAGGTGCTAGCGTCTGGCGGCATTCAACCGTTCGCCTGATGGTGGAGCCATGAGCAAGGTGCAGATCAATGCACGGATAGACGCGTCCCTCAAGGGCGCCGTGGAGCGGTACTGCAAGTCGAGGGGCGTGGTCATGAACCACTTTGTCCAGGAAGCGCTGCTCGATCGGTTGGAGGAACTCGAGGATATCGAAGACCTGAAGCGGATCCGACATGAGTCGACCAGACCCCTTTCCGAGATGCTCGCCGAGCTCAAGCTGAATGGCGCGCTATGAAATCGAGATCACCCGGACTGCCGAGAAGCAGCTACGCGGACTGGTTCGCGCGGACCGGATGCGCGTTGTCCGAACAATGCAGGCCCTGGCGGACGACCCGTTTCCCAGAGGTTCGCGGAAGCTTTCGGGGTATGACGACGTTTTCCGGGTGCGAACAGGTCGGTATCGGATTCTCTACAGTGTCTCCGAGCGCACGCTGGTCATCGTCGTCCTGAAGGTCGGACACCGCCGGGACGTATACCGATAAACCGATTCGCCATCGGGCAGGCCGCAGACGTTGTCTCACCCCGGACCGTCAGGCGGGACCGTAACGCGAGAATGCTCCCGTGTACGTCTTCGCCCGCGGCGGTGCGTAGCCGCCCCGCTTCGAAGTGGTGATGCCGAGAGCGGCGAGACTCTCGACGATCTTCACCGCTGCGGTCACGCCTTCGATCACCGGCACCGCGAATTCCTCCGATAGCGCGCGGGCCATGTCCACCATCCCCGCGCAGCCGAGCACGATGGCTTCGCAGCCGTCCTCGTCGAGCGCACGGCGCACCTCGGTCCGCAACCGGTCGTGGGCGCCCGACGCCGGGTCCTCCAGGGCGAGCACCGGGATCTCGGAGGCCCGGACCCGGCGGCACAAATCCGCGTATCCGTAGCGCCGCGCGAGGTGCTCCAGAGCCGGCACGGACCGACCGAGGGTGGTGACCACCGTGAAGCCCCCGGAGACGATGGACGCCACCTGCATCGCCGCCTGGCAGAGACCGATCACCGGGGCGGAGGTCACGCACCGCGCCGCATCGACCCCGGTGTCGTCGAGGCAGCCGACCACGACGCCAGCGGCGTCCGGGTGCGCCCTGACCACGTCCAGCATCGCGGGGACCGAGAACACTTCGTCGTAATACCCCTCGATGCTCTCGGGTCCGTACTCGGCGGTGACGGCGACGATGTCGATGCCCGGCGATGCGACCGCGCCGGCGGCTTCGCGCATCTTCGTGGTCATCGAGGCCGTGGTGTTGGGATTGACGAGGAGCAGTTTCATCGCGGTTATGGTCCTCCGCGGCCGACAAGGATGGAAGCGGCCGTGATGCGCACCTCTTCGGCATTCGATGCCGGACCCGGCCGGGGAGAGAGGCGCGCCTGACCCGGAAATTTCACTTGTTCTCGGCAAGGATCGAAGAACCGCTCAAGCCTGAATGGCTCCGGTTCGAGGGTCTGTGAGAAATGCGGCCGAATGCGCGTCTTCTTCATATGCGACTTGACCCGCATTTCTCACCAGTTCCCGAATCGGTGAAATTTCCGGTTCAGCGAACCCTGACGCCGCCGCTTCGACGATCCGGAGTTCAGTACCGTATCCGTCTTCGCGCGGCCCTTGTTCGCTTTCCGGTTCCCGGCTCACTCGATGTCGACGCTTGCGCCGTGGACGATCGGAGCCGCGGGATCGAGGGCGAAGAGCACCCCCCCGGCCACTGCGTCGGGCTCGGCCGAGACATCCGGTGCCTCCGCGGGAAAGGCCCGGCGGCGCAGTCCGGTCCGCATCGGACCGGGGTGGACGCAGGCGACCCGTGGCGTGCCGGCGGACTCGACTTCTTCGGCCAGCACCCCCGCCAGTCCTTCGACGCCGCACTTCGATACCGCGTATGCGCCCCAGTAGGCACGGGCGCGCTGGCCGGAGGTATCGCCCACGAACACCACCGCGGCGTCGGGTACGCGCTGCAGCAGAGGCAGGCAGGCCCGGGTGATCAGGAACGGTGCGCTCAGATTGACATGAACGGTGCGTACCCAGTCCTCGGGTTCGATGTGCGCCAGGGGCGCAAGTCCGCGGAACGCAGCGGCGCCGTGCACGATTCCATGGAGCCGACCGTATGCCTCGTCGATCCGGCCCGCCATGTCCGCGTAGTCGTCGGGGTTCGCTCCACAGAGATCCATCGGATAGAGGGCGGGAGGCGGACCTCCAGCCTCGACAATCCGGTCGTGGATCGATTCGAGCTTGCGCACGGTGCGTCCGAGGAGGATGACCTCGGCGCCGTATCGGGCGGCTTCGAGCGCGACGCTGCGCCCGAGTCCGTCTCCGGCGCCGGTCACGAGCACGGTCCGGCCCGCGAACGCGCGCGGGGCGGGTCGGTAGTCACCCGGGACCGATGCGGCCATCGCGTCGCTCCCTGCTGGCTGGATTCACTGGCTCGTCGTGTTCCGTCTCGCGCGAGGCGCGCCACGCGATCCACAACTTCCGGACCGGTGAGATCGACGCGGTCGACGCCCCCCCCCCGGCCGGTTTCCGAAGCGCGGCGGCCAGCGCCGCGAGTCGGAGGCGCGCAAGTGCTCGGTAGACGAGCACGGCCGGTTCCGTGCGCCGCGGCATGTCACGGACCGCCTCCGCCAGCGCCCGGTGGGCGCGGGTGCGTTCCTCGATAATCGGGTCCGGACCCACGTCGGGGTCGCCGTGTTCCAGCCCCAAGGGCGACTCTGAGGTCGAGGTCGGAATACGTTGCATGCCGGAGCGCGCGTTCGGAGTGCCGGCGAGGAGTGCGCGTTCGAGAGCGGCGCCGAGCGTGTCGATTTCCCCGACCTCCCCGACCTCCTCTGGTGCGTCGTTGCCCGCCGCCGCCATGCACAGACGTGCCGTGCCGCCGCCGACATGCCCGCAGAACTCGTCCCGTGCCGTCTCGGACGCGAATCCGTCCTCGGTGGAAGCGTGGGCGACCGCCGCGAACATCGCGAGCACTTCCGCCCGGTGCCAGATCCGCTCTGTGCAGTGCCGGGCCATCGCCACCGACACGGGGTGGTGCGGGTGGCCGTCGCGCGCATTCAGGATCTCGCCGCTCCACCAGTTCAGCTTCATGGCCCGGACGTGCGAGTCGGCAATGGTCTCGATGATCGCAACCAGCGAATGCCGCAGGGCATGGACCGCGATGATGGCGCTACGCTCGCGGGCTCCCGCCCAGAGCGTGGCGTAGTGGAGCGACGAGCCCGGCGGCGCGGCCAGGTCGACGCAGTAGCGGTCCGGGTCCACGCGCGATCACCGAACGCTGGTTGCCCTGATTATCATTGGCCGCGCCATCGTCGACCGCGCCATCACTCACCGCGCCATCATTGACCGTGCGCCGAGTGCACCGCGCAGCCAGACGAGCAGATCCTGCGGCGTGCGGGTGTCGATATCCGCGCCCCAGCGTTCCGGGGGATCGTCCGGGTTCAGATAGCCCCATCCCGCGCTCACGGTAGTGACACCCGCGGCCCGGCCCGAGGTGATGTCGGAACGGGCATCGCCCACGTACACGGCGGTGCGCGGCGGGACCGACAGTCTTTCGCACGCGAGGAGCACGGGGGCGGGGTGGGGCTTGGGGTGGGCAGCGGTGTCGCCGCTCACCACGCATGCGGCGCGGCGTTCCAGATCGAGCGATTCGAGCAGCGGTTCGGTCAGCCACGCATGCTTGTTGGTGACGACCCCCCAGCGCACACCGTGCCCTTCCAGAGTCCGCAGTATCGGATCGATTCCCGGAAACAGGCGGGTCCGGACCGCGATGCGCTCGCGGTACTCCGCAAGGAATCGGTGTCGCGCCCGATCGTGTCGCGCCGGATCGGCGCCGGGGGTGAGCACGTTCGCGATCATCTGCCGGGCTCCCCCCGACACCAGGGGTCGCAGCCGGGCCTCGTCCACCGCGCCGACATCCGCTGCCGTGGCCAGCGCATCGGCGAGGTCGGGGAGGGTGTCGGCCAGCGTGCCGTCGAGATCGAACAGCATCGCCTCCAGCCGCGGTGCCGACTCAGCGCTCATGGTTCCGCGCCCCTGTCTGCTGGCTCATGGCTCATGCGACGGTGGTTCCGCCCTCGGCGTCCGCGTCTCCCGATCCGCCTGCGGGCACCTCGAACGTCGCCAGATAGTTGACGGAGGGGTCGCGGCATCGCCGGAATCCACCGGCGGCGGGGGACCAGGCGACGCCGGTCACGTCGCCGAGCCGCAGGCGCGCGGCACGGCCCCACCGCGCAAGCTCCGAGGGCCGCACGAATCGGGCGTAGTGGTGCGTGCCCTTCGGCAGCATGCCGAGGACGTACTCGGCGGCCACGATTGCGAGCGCCCAGGCCTTCGGTGTCCGGCTGATGGTGGAGAAGACGACGATTCCGCCGGGACGGGCCAGGCGCGCGCAGGCGGCGACGAGCGCGGGGCCGTCCGGGACGTGCTCGATGAGCTCCATGCACGTGACGAGGTCGAAGCGTCCCGGCCGGGACTCGGCGAGGGCCTCGGCGGTCGTCGTGCGATATGTGACGTCGAGCCCCGAAACGTCCAGGTGCGCGCGGGCCGCCGCCACTGCCTCCTCGGAGGCGTCGATGCCGAGAACATCCGCGCCCCGGGCCGCGAGCGACTCACTGAGCAGTCCGCCGCCGCAGCCGACATCGACGACCTTCGCCCCCGCGAGGCAGACGCGATCCGCGACGTACCCGATGCGTATCGGATTGAGCCGGTGCAGAGGGCGGAACTCTCCGTCCGGATCCCACCAGCGCGACGCGAGTGCGGAAAACCGGGCGACCTCGGCCGCGTCGACGTTCGCGTCCGGCGCGCCTGCCCGCATCGGATCGGTCCGCAGTGAATCGGTCATCAGCGCGCCTTCCCGTCGCTGGGTTCCGGCCGGCGCTGCGAGCACTCGCACCCGGTCGGGTTCCGGCTCATGACCGTTTTCTCATGGCCGATTGCGCGGCGGGGACACAGTGCGGGCGGCGGGACGCATCCGGCGTGTTCACGGCGATTTCCCGCCGATCCGCGTGGCCCAGTGCTTCGCCTGCGCCAGCACGCGGTCTTCGTCGACGGTGAGAAGCTGCCCGTCGCGGAGCAGCCTTCGTCCGGCGACCCACACGTCGCTCACCTGGCGCCGCGACGCCGAGAACGCGACCTGCGACGCCGCGTCGTACACCGGCTGCGATTCGACGGCGCCGAGATCGACCGCGATCATGTCCGCGGCCTTGCCGGGCACGAGGCTGCCGATGGTGTCGTCCCGACCGAGCGCACGGGCGCCCGCGATCGTCGCCATGGCGATCGCCCGGTGGGCGGGCACGGCGGTGGCGTCGCCCGCCACCGCCTTGGCGAGGAGGCTCGCGGTGCGCATCTCCTGCACCATGTCGAGGTCGTTGTTGCTCGCGGCACCGTCGGTACCGAGCGCGACGTTGACACCGGCCGCGAGCAGCTTCGCGACCGGGCAGAAGCCGCTCGCGAGCTTCAGGTTGGACTCGGGGCAGTGCACCACGTGGGCGCTGCACTCGGCGAGTCGGTCGATCTCCTCGTCGGCCAGCTCCGTCATGTGCACCGCCATCAGTCTGGGTGACAGGAGCCCGAGCTGGTCCAGGCGCGCGAGCGGGCGCATGCCCTGCGCCGCGACCGCGCTCTCCACCTCCCCTCGGGTCTCGTGCAGATGGATGTGGACGGGGATGTCCAGCTCGTCGGCCAGGATCCGGACCCGTTCCAGCGGGCCGTCCGACACCGTGTACGGTGCGTGCGGCGCGAAGGCGGTGTCGACCAGGGGATGGGAGCGGAATTCGTCGTGCACTTCCGCCGCCCGCGTCAGGTATTCCTCCGCTCCGCCGGCCCACACGGTGGGAAAGTCGAGCACGATCAAGCCAACTGTGCAGCGCATGCCGGCCGCCGCCGCCGCGCGCCCCGCATCGCTCGGATAGAAGTACATGTCGTTGAAGCAGGTGGTCCCCCCGCGCAGCATCTCGGCGACCGCCAGCAGGGTGCCGTCGCGTACGAACTCGTCGCCGACCCAGCGGCCTTCGACCGGCCAGATGTGCTCCTCCAGCCAGCGCATGAGGGGCAGATCATCGGCCAGGCCGCGCATGAGCGCCATTGCGGCGTGGGTGTGGGTGTTGACAAGCCCCGGCAGGAGCACGTGGTCGCGAAGCTCCACGGTGCGGTCGGCGCGGTAGTCCGAACGGGCCTCGGCATGGGGTACCATCGCGCGAATGCGGCCGCCGTCGATGACCACGGCATGGTGCTCCAGCACCACGCCTTCGGGCTCGACCGGAACCACCCAGCGGCCTTCGACCACGGTATCGACGGATTGCATGCGATGACGGATCCGATGGTGGGAAAGGGCAGTGCGGACGCACAGCCGACGGCGCCCGATGATATCGGGATGCGGGGCGGCGTCCAATCCGCGGTCGAAGCTGCGGTGTCGCCGGTGAGCGCGATCGTCTGGCGGCACGGAGCGCTGGAGCTTCTCGATCAGCGCGTGCTGCCGCATGCCTCGACGAGGCTGCGCTACTCCGAGTGCGGGGAAGTGGCGGACGCGATTCGGGAGATGGTGGTGCGCGGCGCCCCGGCCATCGGCGTTGCCGCCGCGTACGCAGTGGTGCTGGCGGCGCGTCGGCGTTTCGCCGATGACCCCGCGACCTGGCGCGATCACATCGATGCGGATCTCGACCGGCTCGCCGCATCGCGGCCGACGGCGGTGAACCTCGCATGGGCCCTCGACCGGATGCAGGAGACGATGGACGCGGTGGCGGCGGGTGCCGACCCCGAACCCGCCCTGCTCGAAGCCGCCCGCGCCATGCACGCGGAGGACATCGCCGCGAACCGCCGCATGGGCGAGCTGGGGGCGGCGCTCATCGAATCGCGCTGCGAGGTTCTCACCCATTGCAACGCGGGCGCGCTGGCCACCGCTGGCTACGGCACCGCGCTGGGGGTCGTGCGCGCCGCCCATGCGGCGGGCCGCATTGCCCACGTGTACGCCGGCGAGACGCGGCCCTGGCTTCAGGGAGCGAGACTGACCGCGTACGAGATGGTCGAGGCCGGAATTCCTGTGACCCTGATCGCCGACTCCGCCGCGAGCTGGGCGATGCGTCAGGGCCGCGTGCGCTGGGTGATCGTGGGGGCGGACCGAGTGGCCGCCAACGGCGACGTCGCGAACAAGATCGGCACGTACTCGCTCGCGGTGTCCGCCCGCCACCACGGGGTGCGCTTCATGGTCGTCGCTCCCACCTCCACCATCGACCGGCACGCGGCGAGCGGGGACGACATTCCCATCGAGAGCCGGCGATCCGACGAACTGCTCTCGCACGCCGGTCGCCGCGTCGCACCGGACGGCGCCGGGGCGTGGAACCCGGTGTTCGACGTGACCCCGGCGGCGCTGGTCGACGCTCTGGTGACCGAGCACGGTGTCGTCGAAGCCCCGGATCGGGATCGGATCGCTGCGCTCCTCGCCCGCGCGAAATCCTGAACTGCCGGACGGGCCCATCGATGCTGGCGGGGGTCGTTTCCTGGCCCCCTCCCGCTCGTGGCGGGGGTGCGACACGGACCGACGCCGCGGTCTCTCGTGGTAGAATCCGGGCTTCACGGACGGGTCTCCGTGGCGCCTTGAACGGTGTCGATCCTTCCAGTCGATCCGAAACTTCGAAGCTGGCTTCCACAACGACGGGGACGAGGCCGCGAGCGGTACGATGCGCCGTGGCTGCGAACGAGTGCGGGTGGCTTGAACATGTCCCGTCGATCCGAGAGGGCAGCCTTCCCGGCCGGTTCCGGCACATCTCCCGCAACGCGGGATCGGGTACGCACAGATGAGTGATTTCGCCAAGGAAGTCGTTCCTGTCGACATCGAAGAGGAGATGAAGCAGTCCTACCTCGATTACGCCATGAGCGTCATCGTGGGCAGGGCGCTGCCGGATGTCCGCGACGGCTTGAAACCGGTCCACCGGCGCGTACTCCACGCCATGCGCGAGCTGGGCAACGACTGGAACCGGCCCTACAAGAAATCCGCTCGGGTGGTGGGCGACACCATCGGCAAGTACCACCCCCACGGCGAGAGCGCGGTGTACGACGCGCTCGTGCGCATGGCGCAGCACTTCTCGATGCGGGTGATGCTGGTCGATGGTCAGGGCAACTTCGGCTCCGTCGACGGCGACCCGCCGGCTGCGATGCGCTATACCGAAGTGCGCATGGCCCGGATCGCGCACGAGCTGCTGGCCGACATCGACAAGGAAACGGTCGACTTCGTCCCCAACTACGACGGCTCGGAGATCGAGCCTTCGGTGTTCCCCACCCGGCTGCCCAACCTCCTCGTCAACGGCTCTTCGGGCATCGCGGTCGGCATGGCCACCAACATCCCGCCCCACAATCTCGGCGAGGTCGTGGACACCTGCGTGGCGCTGCTGGACGACCCCGAGCTCGGTATCGACGAAATCTTGCAGATCATGCCCGGTCCGGACTTCCCGACCGCGGGGATCATCAACGGCACGGCCGGGATCCACGAGGCGTACCGCACCGGCCGGGGACGCATCTACGTGCGCGCCCGGGCCGCGTTCGAGACCGCGGAGGCGGGAGCCCACGAGCGCATCGTGGTGAGCGAGCTTCCCTATCAGGTCAACAAGGCGCGGTTGATGGAGAAGATCGCGGAGCTCGTCAAGGAGAAACGGATCGAGGGCATCTCGGCGCTGCGTGACGAATCGGACAAGGACGGCATGCGTCTCGTCATCGAGCTTCGCCGCGGCGAGAACGCGGAGGTGATGCTGAACAACCTGTACCGGCTCACCTCGATGGAGACGGTGTTCGGCATCAACCTCGTCGCGCTGGTCGACGGACAGCCGCGGCTGCTCGGCATCCGGGAGATGATCGAGGCGTTCGTGCGCCACCGGCGCGAGGTGGTGACGCGGCGCACCATCTTCGAGTTGCGCAAGGCGCGGGAACGCGCGCATGTTCTGGAGGGGCTTGCGGTTGCGCTCGCGAATATCGATGCGGTCATCGAACTGATCCGGACGTCCGCCAACCCCGCGCAAGCCCGAGAGCGACTCGTCGAGCGCGAGTGGGAGCCCGGGTCGGTCCGCGAGATGCTCGATCGCGCCGGCGCCGATACTTCGAAGCCCGACGATCTTCCCGAGGGCTTCGGGTTCGTGGCGCGAACCGACGGATTCGTGTACCGCATGAGCGAAACGCAGGCCCAGGCGATCCTCGACCTTCGCCTGCACCGCCTCACCGCGCTGGAGCAGGACAAGATCATCGAGGAGTTCGACAATCTCCTCGACAGGATCCGCGGATTGCTCGAGATTCTCGTCAATCCGGACCGCCTGCGCGAAGTCGTGCGCGAGGAGCTGCTCCGGGTGAAGGAGCAGTTCGCCGATACCCGGCGGACCGAGATCGAGCTGCACCGCGATGGCATGGATATCCTCCACCTCATCAAGCCGCAGGATGTCGTGGTCACGATGTCGCATCAGGGCTATGTGAAGTGGCAGCCGCTCGACGACTACTCGGCGCAGCGCCGGGGCGGGCGCGGCAAGACTGCGGCGACGACCAAGCAGGAGGATTTCGTCGAACGCCTCTTCGTTGCGAACACCCACGATACGGTGCTGTTCTTCTCGAGTCGCGGCAAGGTGTACTGGGTTCGCGTCTACCAGTTGCCGCGCGCCGCTCGTACGGCGCGCGGCAAACCCATGGTGAACATCCTGCCGCTGGAAGAGGGCGAGCGCATCAGCGCGATTCTGCCGATGAGCGAGGTCGATCAGGACGGGTTCGTGCTGATGGCGACGGCGTCCGGCATCGTGAAGAAGACACCGTGCGCCGATTTCTCCCGGCCGCGTTCGACCGGGCTGATTGCGGTCGATCTGCTCGAAGACGACCGCCTGGTGGGGGTCGCGGTGACCGACGGCACCCGAGACGTCATGCTTGCCACGAGCGACGGAAAGCTCATTCGCTTCCCCGAAAGTGACGTGCGCGCGATGGGCCGGACCGCACGAGGCGTGCGCGGCATGCGGCTCGGGCGAGGGGCGCGGGTCATCTCTCTCATGATCGCGTCGGAGAGCTTGGTGCTGACCGCGACCGAGAACGGTTACGGCAAGTGCACACCGGCCGTGGACTATCGCCGGCAGGGTCGAGCCGGGCAGGGGCTCATCTCGATTCGAACGAGCCGGCGCAACGGAGCTGTGGTCGGGGCGGAGCTGGTCGAGTCGACCGACGAACTCATGCTGATCACCGATGGCGGCAAGCTTGTGCGCACGCGGGTGAACGAGATCAGCGTGCTCGGCCGCGATACCCAGGGGGTCAAGCTCATCAGCCTGTCGGAGGGCGAGCGACTGGTCGGCCTGGAGCGGATCGTGGACGATCAGATCATGGATGATCAGGCCGAGATTGGCGAAAAGCCGCCGCGATCCGGCTGAGGTGGCGTCACCATATTCCCGGAGCCGTATCGTGACCGACAGCGAGACGCGGCTGGATGCGATCCGCCGTGAGATCGATGCGCTGGACATCGAGCTACTCAATCTTCTCAACCGGCGCGTCCGCGTGATCTTCCGGGTGGCGGCGGTCAAGGAAGGGGAGACGGAGCCTCGATACTATCGCCCCGAACGCGAGGCGATGCTGCTCCGGCGTATCGTCGCTGCGAACTCCGGGCCCCTTCCCGACCGCGAGGCCACGCGACTGTTTCGCGAGATCGTCTCGAGCTGCCGCACGCTGGAGCAGCGGCTGGTCGTTGGTTGCACGACGGTGGGGGAGGGGTGCGCCGCCATCGGTCACTTCGGCGGCGCTGTCGACATCCGCTCCCTGGGCGATGCCGTGCAAGCACTCGATGCCGTCGGAAGTGCCGGTTGCAACTACGCGATGCTCGAATTCTCCCGGGCGGGCTTCGCATCGCCGGTCATGACGGACCTCCGCCGCAGAGGGCTCCGGCTTTGCGGGGAGTGGTACGCGAGAGATGGCGAGCGGTTCGTCGCGATAGGACATGAACCGGTGGCGCCCACCGGGTACGACTTGACGTCGTTCATCGTCCCGTCCGGGGAGTTGATGGCCGTTGAGTCGTGGTGCGGAGGCTCGGATCTCGATATGCGTTCGGCCCCCGTCGCCGGGACAGTGCCATGGGTTGTCGTCGACGTGTCGGCACATGAGAGCGATCCCCGGCTTGCGCCGCTCGTGGAGCGATACCCCGACGGGTTACTCGGTGCCTATCCCGCGGCTGTCGCCGGTGGTGGGGTCGGCGGAGTCGCCTCGGCGGAGAGAGAGACTCGGTGATTCGCAGGCTCTGCATCGTCGGGACCGGTCTGATCGGAGGCTCGCTTGCCCGTGATCTGCGAAGACTGGGAGCGGTCGACGAGGTGGTCGGGTCGAGTCGTTGCGCGACGAACCTCGAACGCGCGGTCGAACTGGGAATCATCGATCGCTTCGACACCGACCCCGGACGCGCGGCGGCCGGCGCGGACATGGTTGTGGTCGCGGTGCCGCTGGGGGCGACCGAGATGGTGCTCGAACGTGTGCGCGACACCGTCGAGGACGACGCGATCATCACGGATGTCGGAAGCGCGAAGGGCAGCGTGGTCGCGGCCGCGCGAGCGTCCCTCGGTGCGCGGCTGACGCGTTTCGTGCCGGGTCATCCCGTGGCCGGTACCGAGCATCACGGTGTCGACTCGTCGATCGAGCGCCTGTTCGAACGTCGGCGCGTCATCCTGACTCCGATCGAAGAGACCGAGGTCACGGCGCTCGAGCGGGTCTCCGCGATGTGGCGGATGGTCGGGGCCGAGGTCGTGGAGATGGATGTCGCGCACCACGACGAGATCCTGGCCGCCACCAGCCACCTGCCGCACATGCTCGCCTATACTCTCGTCAGCATGCTGGGCGGCATGAAGGATCGCCCCGAGATCTTCGGCTACTCCGCCGGGGGCCTTCGTGATTTCACCCGTGTCGCCTCGAGTGACCCGCAGATGTGGCATGACATCTGTTTCGCAAACCGCGCGGCGATGATGGGCGTGATCGATCGTTTCCGATCCGAACTCGACCAGCTCGCCGAGGCCGTGCGTCGCGGGGACAGCGAGTACGTCTATGCGGTCTTTACCCGCAGCAAGGCGATCCGGGACCGGTACTCCTGAGCCGGTGGGCCGGGGCGTGGGAGACAGGTGCCCGCATACGTTCCATTCCGGTTTTCGGATGTCGATCGCGTGAGGGCGCAGAGCAGGATGACCGGTCCCTTCGACTTCATCGCGCGTCCGTCCGGTCCGCTGCGCGGCGAGGTCCGCGTCCCCGGCGACAAGTCGATCTCGCACCGCGGCGTGATGCTCGCCGCGATCGCCGACGGTCACACCCGCGTCACGGGGCTTCTGGAGGGCGAAGATGTACTCGCCACGCTGGAAGCGTTTCGAGCGATGGGGGTGCGGATCGAAGGGCCGAGGGGTGGCGAGGTATCGATCCACGGCGTCGGACGGGATGGACTGCGCGCGCCGGCGGCGGACATCGATCTCGGAAACTCGGGTACCGCCATGCGGCTGCTCGCGGGGCTTCTGTCCGGACAGGATTTCGACTGCACGCTCGTCGGCGACGATTCACTCCAGCGTCGTCCGATGCGGCGAATCACCGAGCCGTTGTCGCAGATGGGAGCGCGAATCGAAACCGCGTCCGGCGGGACCCCGCCCATTCGGGTCCGCGCCGGCGACGGACTCGCATCCATCGATTACAAGAGTCCCGTAGCCAGCGCCCAGGTGAAGTCGGGCATTCTTCTGGCCGGACTCTACGCGAACGGGCGCACATGCGTGACGGAGCCGAGCCCGACCCGCGATCACACCGAGCGTATGCTGGGCGCCTTCGGGGTCGAGACCGTGCGCGACGGGCGGCGCACGTGCATCGAGGGGGGGGAGCGTCTCGCCGCAACGGAGATCGAGGTGCCGGGGGATATCTCGTCCGCCGCGTTCCTTCTGGCCGCCGCGGCGGGTCGGCCCGGTTCGGATCTGCTGATCCGGGGCGTCGGCGTCAACCCGACGCGCATCGGCGTGCTGACTATCCTTGAGCGCATGGGCGCGGACATCGAATGGTTTGACCGGCGCACCGCCGGTCGCGAGCCGGTCGCGGATCTCCGGGTGCGGGGCGCGGTACTGCATGGAATCGACGTGGATCCCGCGCTGGTGCCGCTCGCGATCGACGAATTTCCGGCCATTTTCGCCGCCGCCGCCGCCGCGCGCGGCGTCACGCGTGTCACCGGAGCCGCGGAGCTGCGGGTCAAGGAGAGCGATCGAATCGCGGCGAGTGCCGAAGCCCTGCGCGCGCTCGGGGTCTCGGTGCGGGTTGCCGATGATGGCATGGAGGTCGAGGGCGGCGTGATCTCGGGGGGAGCAGTGGACAGCGAAGGCGATCATCGCATCGCGATGGCGTTCGCCTCCTCGGCGGTGACCGCTCCGGTACGCATCCGCAATTGCCGCAACGTGGCGACTTCCTTTCCCGGTTTCGAGATGCTCGCGCGCTCGGTCGGGTTCGACATCGAGGCTGTCGATGCCGACCACTGACACGGTGCCGGTGATCGCGATCGACGGCCCGGTCGGTACCGGAAAGGGAACCGTCTCCCATCGCGTCGCATCCATACTCGGGTTCTCGCTCCTCGACAGCGGCGCGCTTTATCGTGTTCTCGCGCTGGCCGCCCGCACGCGAGGGGTATCTCCCGACGCTGGTCCGGCGCTCGCCCGCCTCGCGGAGAGTCTCGATATCGAATTCGCGCCCGGAGATGCTGTGCAGCCCGTGCGCGTGCGGCTCGGCGGCGTGGACATCACCGACGATATCCGCACCGAGCAGTGCGGGAACGACGCTTCGCGCGTCTCCGCCCATTGTGAAGTACGGGACGCGCTGTTGGCCCGCCAGCACGGGTTTCGCCGCCCGCCCGGGCTCGTCGCGGACGGGCGCGACATGGGCAGCGTCGTGTTTCCCGATGCCTGCGTGAAGGTGTTTCTTGTCGCCACCGCGCGGGTGAGAGCCGAGAGACGCCATAAACAATTGATGGCTAAGGGTATTGATGTTAGTGTGAATCGTCTGTACAGGGAGATGGTGGAACGCGACCGTCGTGATCGTGAACGGATGGTCGCACCCCTGAAACCGGCTGCGGACGCCGTTGTCGTCGATACGACCGAACTTGATATCGACACCGTGGTGGCACGGGTGCTCGAAATCGCAAGGACGAAGATGGTCGCGGCGTATTTCCGAGAATGAAGCCCGAAGAATGACGGTCGGGCATGTGTCTCGTGCGCAATGCCCCTGGCGCGTGAGGCCGCATGCAATTCGACAACCCAAACAGTGGGCGGGAGATCACCTTAAGAGTATGGAAAGCTTTGCGGAACTGCTCGAGCAGAGCGAAGTCGAGAAGAAGATGCGGCCGGGAGTCATCATCGACGGAACGGTGCTGGCGGTCGGGTCCGAGTACGTCACGGTTCATGCGGGTCTGAAGTCCGAGTCGACCATCCCGGTCGAACAGTTCAGAAACGAGAACGGCGAGGTCGAGGTCGTGGTCGGCGATCGGGTCGAGGTCGCGCTCGATGCGGTGGAGGATGGATTCGGCGCCACCAGGCTTTCGCGGGAGAAGGCGAAGAGAGCCCGGGCCTGGAATCACCTCGAAGCCTCTTTCGAGGACGAGGAGACCGTGACCGGGATCATCAACGGCAAGGTCAAGGGCGGATTCACTGTCGATATCAACGACATCCGGGCGTTCCTGCCCGGGTCGCTCGTCGATGTGCGCCCGGTGCGCGATACCTCCTACCTCGAAGGCAAGCCACTGGACTTCAAGGTGATCAAGCTCGATCGCCGCCGCAACAACGTGGTTGTCTCGCGGCGCGCAGTGGTCGAGCAGGAGAACTCCGCCGAGCGCGAAGCTCTGCTGGAGAGCCTCCAGGAGGGAGCCGTGCTGCCCGGCGTGGTGAAGAACCTGACCGACTACGGCGCATTCGTGGACCTCGGAGGGATCGACGGCCTGCTGCATATCACCGACATGGCGTGGAAGCGGGTCAAGCACCCGACGGAAGTCGTCAATGTCGGCGACGAGGTCGAAGTCAAGGTCCTGAGGTTCGATCGCGAACGCTCACGGGTATCTCTCGGGCTGAAGCAGCTCGGGGCCGATCCGTGGGTGGACATCTCGCGGCGCTATCCCGAGGGCACGCGGCTGTTCGGGCAGGTGACGAACATCGCCGACTACGGCTGCTTCGTCGAGATCGAGGAAGGGGTAGAGGGGCTCGTCCACGTATCGGAGATGGACTGGACGAACAAGAACATCCACCCCAACAAGGTCGTGCAGCTCAGCGACGAAGTCGAGGTCATGGTGCTCGACATCGACGAGGATCGCCGCCGGATCTCCCTCGGTATCAAGCAGTGCACCCCGAATCCCTGGGAAGACTTCGCGGCGAGCTACAAGAAGGGCGATCACGTGACCGGCGCCATCAAGTCGATTACCGACTTCGGGGTCTTCGTGGGACTTGATGGCGGGATCGACGGCCTCGTGCACCTCTCCGATCTGTCCTGGAACGATTCGGGTGAGGAGACGATCCGCCGCTACCGGAAGGGCGACGAGATCGAGACCGTGGTGCTCGGTGTGGATGCGGAGCGCGAGCGGATTTCACTGGGGGTGAAACAGCTCGACAAGGATCCTTTCTCGAACTTCCTGGCGATGAATCCGAAGGGCTCGATCGTCCGTGGCCGGATTGTCGAGGTCGACGCCAAGGGCGCCCTCGTGGAGCTTGCGGAAGGCGTTGAAGGGTATCTCCGTACGTCGGAGATCGCGCGAGAACGAGTCGAAGATGTTCGGACCGTTCTCAAGGCGGGCGACGAAATCGAGGCGAAGCTCGTGGGAGTCGACAGGAAGAAGCGTATTCCGTCACTTTCCATCAAGGCGAAGGAGAGCGATGAGGAGGCGCAGGCGATACAGGAGTACACGTCGAACGCCCCCGCCGGTGCCACGACCCTTGGCGATCTCATCAAGGAGCAGATGAGCAGCGGTAGTACGGAGGGTGCACGGGGAGAGTGAACCGTCAAAAGGGGGCGGCGAGTGGGAGGGCATGCCTCGCCGTATCGGGCGTCGTCCCGGCGCCCGTGCTGCCTCCGCAAGCCGACGATCGTCGGTCTGTCGCCGCCTTGCGCCGCACGATGGGGAGTGGGGAGATGACGAAGTCGGAGCTCATCGAACGGATTGCGCAGAAGCAATCCCAGCTTGTCCACCGGGACGTCGAACTGGCGGTGAAGGCGATCCTCGAGCACATGGCGGAGTGTCTCGCCGGGGGAGGGCGTATCGAGATCCGGGGTTTCGGCAGCTTCTCCCTCCACTTCCGTTCCGGGCGCGTCGGCCGCAATCCCAAGACGGGGGCTTCGGTATCGCTTCCGGCGAAATACGTTCCCCACTTCAAGCCGGGCAAGAGGCTGCGCGAGCGCGTGAACCGGGAAACGAGCGTGACGCTCGAATCGGGAGCCGCATCCGGCCGCCGGCTCCGATGACTCCATCGGGCCTTCGGTCCCCGCCACGGTGCCGATGTTCGGGCGTAGATACCCCTCGCCGGGTCGGGATTCCGAAGACATCTGATCCTCCGATGGACCCACCGCAGTCGACAATGTCGGTCGGTGCCGGCCGCATCCCGTAATGTTCGAATCACTGCTCGGGCTCGAGGCTCTGTGGCTGCTGTTGCCGGTGGCGGCGGGCACCGGGTGGCTCGCGGCACGCGGCGCCACGCGCCAGATCTCGCGCAAGCGCGAGACCGGTAGTCTCCGATCCGATTACTTCCAGGGCATCAACTATCTCCTCAACGAGCAGCCCGACAAGGCGATCGAAGTCTTCATCAAGCTCATCGAGGTCGACAGCGAGACGGTGGAGACGCATCTCGCGCTCGGGAACCTGTATCGCCGTCGTGGCGACGTCGACCGCGCAATCCGGATCCATCAGAATCTCATCGCCCGCGAGTCGCTCAACGTTTCGCAGCGCACCGAGGCGCTACTCGAACTCGGACAGGATTACATGAGCGCCGGCCTGCTCGATCGCGCCGAGGATCTCTTCCGCGAGCTTGCCGAAGACGCCGACTATCGTGTGCAGGCGCTGCGTCAGCTCATCGACATCTATGAGCAGGAGAAGGATTGGCCGAAGGCGATAGCGAGCGCGCGCAAGCTCGAGAAGGCCACCGGCAACCAGCTCGGATGGATCATCGCTCACTACTGCTGCGAGCAGGCCCGTCGGCACGGTGTCGAAGGCGATCACGTTCGGGCGCTCAAGCATGTCCAGCAAGCGCGTCACGTGCATCCCGCGTGCGTGCGGGCAAGCCTGATCGAGGCCGACATCCAGGCCGAGCAGGGTGAGCATGAACGGGCGATCCGTGCGCTTCAGCGGGTCGAGGAGCAGGACTCGGACTTTCTGCCCGAGACGGTCGACCGGCTGCATCGATCGTTTCAGGCTCTCGATCGAATCGACGCGCTCGACGAATACCTCTCGAAGCTGATGCGTCGCTACGGCTGGATCAGCGTGACCCTGACGCTCGCGGATATCAAGCGCACCGCGCACAGTCGGCGCGAAGCGATTCGATTCCTCACCGAGCGGTTGCGCCAGCGCGCGTCGGTACGCGGCCTCGATCGTCTGCTCGATCTGGAGATCGAGGACCAGCGCGACTCGGACGCGATCGACGAGCACCTCGAGATCCTGAAGGGACTGACGGCCGAGCTGCTGTTCGAGCGGCCGGCCTACAAATGCCGGCACTGTGGTTTTCCCGCCAAGTCGCTTCACTGGCAGTGCCCGAGCTGCAAGCACTGGGCATCGATCAGACCCATCCAGGGAGTCGAAGGAGAATGACTCCGGAAACCCCAGCCCCCGGCTTCCCGGAGTCAGGTTCGCCCCCACATCCGACGATCAGCGCGAGCCCGGTATCCGTCGGCCGGCAAACCCGGGCGCCGTCTCCCATCGCGGCGCTGCCCGAGGCGGTCGAGCGTGGTATCGAGGAATCGGGCGGTTGAGTCGGAACTGCGGGATGGTATCTACAGCGCCCGCACCAGCACTCGGGAGCGGCGCTGGAAATTGTAAAGGGCCTGTCGTTCGTCGGGCAGCATCGAGTGGTCGGCCTCGACAAAGCCGCGTTCCCTGAACCAGTGCGCCGCCTGGGTGGTCAGCACGAAGAGTTGCTGCGCCCCCGCCTCGCGGGCTTCGCGCTCGGCCAGGGTGAGCAGGCGCTCGCCGTACTGGCTGCCTCGATACGCATCGTCGACGGCGAGGCACGCAAGCTCGGCCAGCCGATCACCGGGGTAGGGGTACATGGCGGCGCAGGCGACCACTGCGCTGTCGCGGTCGACGACGCTGAAGTGCGCGATCTCGGTTTCGAGCTTCTCGCGTGAACGTCGCACGAGGGCTCCGGATTCCTCCAGCGGTCGGATGAGCTCGAGGATGCCTCCGATGTCGTCGATGGTGGCGCGCCGGATAGAATCGTAGGCGTCGGCGTTGATCATGGTGCCGACGCCGTCGCGGGAGAACAGCTCGAGCAACAGCGCCCCTTCGATTCCCTGATCGATGATGTGCACTCGGTTGACCCCGCCGCGGCACGCACGAATCGACTGCCGCAGCCGACCTCCGATCATGTCTCCGGCGTCGGTCTCCTGAGAGAGGTCGGCCGCGAGAGCCGTCGCTTCGTCGGGCGTCAGCTCGCGGATCAGCGTACCTCTGTCGTCGACGATACCGGGTCCGCCGAGAAGAAACACGAGTTTACCCGCCCCGATTCCGGTCGCGATCGCGGTTGCGACCTCTTCCGCCCGCAGGCTGAAGATCTCTCCGGTGGGGGAATAGCCGAGTGGCGAGACGAGCACGATGGCCCCGTCGGCGAGGCGCTGCCGGATTGCCTCCGCGTCGATGCGCCGCACTTCGCCAGTGTGCTCGTAGTCGACGCCGTCGCGAATACCGATGGGACGCGCGGTGACGAAGTTGCCGGAGGCCACGCGCACCCTGGCGCCCGCCATCGGGGAGTTCGCGATTCCCATCGAGAGCAGCGCCTCGATCTGGACATGCGCTGCCCCGATCGCCTCCCTGGCTGTCTCCAGGGTGGCGATGTCCGTGATGCGCACGCCATCGACGCAGCGCGATGCAAGGCCCCGCGCCCGCACTCCTTGCTCGATCCACGGCTGCGCCCCATGAACGACGACGAGGTCGACGCCGAGGCTGCGCATCAGTGCCAGATCGTGGACGATGCCGGGGAGCTGCGGATCGTCGACCGACTCGCCGCCGATCTCGACGACGAAAGTGCGCCCGCGATGCGCATTGATGTACGGAGCCGCGCGGCGAAACCACTCCACGAACTGCGTGGCGTCGCCGGTCGGGATCGCATCGATCATCCCGGACTCCTTCACACGTTGCGCAGCAGGAACTCGCGTTCCCAGGAGCTGATGACCTGAAGGAACGCTCGCAGTTCGCACTCCTTCACCGCGTTCCAGGCGCCCACGAACCGTTCGCCGAGTATTTCGGTCAACGGCGCGGAGTCGCGCAGCGTGCGCAGCGACTCGGCCAGACTGAGCGGCAGCTCGTAGGGCATCTTGTAGGCGCTGCCGATGACAGCAGGCGTCGGCGCGAGTCCCCGGGTCATGCCGAGGAGACCGCACGCGAGGGAGGCCGCGATGGCGAGGTAGGGGTTCGCGTCGGCGCCCGCAACCCGGTTCTCGACGCGGGTCGCGTCCGCCTCACCGAGTGGGACGCGCAGGCCGGCGGTCCGGTTGTCGATGCCCCACTGCACGTTGATGGGTGCCGCCATGTACTTCGTGATCCGACGGTAGGAGTTGACGTTGGGGGCGAGAAACGACATCGCCGCCGGCAGATACTGCTGCAGTCCGCCGATGTGGGCGCGGAACAGCGGGGTCATCGCACCGTTCGCGTCCGCAAACACGTTCTCGCCCGTGTCGGCGTCGACCACGCTTTGATGGATGTGCATGGCGCTGCCCGGCTCGCGCTCCATCGGCTTCGCCATGAACGTGGCGTACACGCCGTGGCGCGTCGCCGCTTCGCGCACGGTGCGCTTGAACAGGAACGCCTGGTCCGCGAGCGCCAGCGGGTCGCCGTGCGACAGGTTGATTTCGAGCTGCGCGACCCCCGATTCGTGGCTCAGGGTGCCGAGCTCGATCTCCTGAGCCTCGCAGAAGTCGTAGATGTCGTCGATGAGCGGATCGTACTCGTTCAGCGCGTCGATGCCGTAGGACTGGCGTCCCCGCTCCGCCTGTCCCGAGCGCCCTTCCGGCGGTTCCAGCGGATAGTCGGCGTCGGCATTGCGCTTGACGAGGTAGAACTCGAGTTCCGGCGCGACGATGGGCCGCCAGCCGTGCTCCCGGTAGAGGTCGAGCACGCGCCTCAACACGTAACGGGGGGTTGTGGTGACCGGGGTGCCGTCGGTGTGGAAGCAGTCGTGGATGACCTGCGCGGTGGGGTCCGCCGCCCACGGCACCCGTCGGATCGTGCGCTCGTCGGCGCGCAGCACGATGTCGCGGTCCGAAGGATCGACCGCGCTCTGATCCTCGGGATAGTCTCCGGTGACGGTCTGCAGCACCAGCGCTTCGGGGAGGTTCAGGCCGAGGGTGCGGCAGTACGCCGCGGCCGGCACCACCTTGCCGCGGGCGACCCCGGACATGTCGGGCATCAGCGCCTCGACCTCGGTAATCGCGTGTTCTCGGCACCATTGCTCGATAGGGCTCGGGGCGCCGCCGGCGGGTGCATTCATCGCCGCTCGTCTCCGCGGGCTCACGCCGCCTCGATGTCGGTGCGGGAGGAATCGTCGCCCTTGAACAGGAGGGTTGCTCGTGTCTACCGTACGAGAGTCGAAGGTCGAATTCAACGGAGGTCGTACACCATGCCGCAGAAGACGTTCGCATTCTTTCCCGAGGCCGCCTTCGGCCCCGCACTGAACTCCGTGGGCATTGCGCAGGCCCTGGAGGCGAGGGGGCACCGGGTGGTCTTCCTGTCCGACCCCGGCTTCGTCGAGGTCTACGAGGGCTACGGGTTCGAGGCCCATCCGGTGAACCTCTCCGAGCCCATGCCGTCGGAGCAGATGGCGAAGTTCTGGGAAGACTTCATCAACGGCCACATCCCGAACTTCCGCAAGGCGCCGATCGACCAGATCGACAACTACGTCAGGGAGTGCTGGGAGGCGATCGTCGACAGCGCCAGGTGGGCCGAGAAGGATTTGCCCGGGGTGCTTGACCGGATCCGGCCCGATGTCGTGTGTATCGACAATGTGGTCCTGTTCCCCGCCGTCAAGCGTTTCGGCAAGCCCTGGGCGCGGATCATCTCGTGCTCGGAGAACGAGATCGAGGACGACGCGATTCCCCCGCACCTGTCCGGCTGCGCCGAGAACGACCGGGCCTGTCACCGAGCGTTCCGCGAACGTTTCAACGAGGTCATCAAACCCATCCACGACGACTTCAACCGCTTCCTGGCCGAGTGCGGGGAGGCGCCGTATCCGCTCGGCCAGTTCTTCGAGGCTTCGCCCCATCTGAACCTGCTGCTGTATCCGGAGCCGGTGAAGTTCATCCGCGCGGTGCCGCTCGACCCGCGCCGGTTCCAGTACCTGGAGGGATGCGTACGCACCGAGACGCCCTGGGAGGTGCCGCGGTTCGATACGAACGAGGATGGCCCGCTGCTCTACGTCTCGTTCGGGAGTCTCGGCGCGGGCGATACCGAGCTTCTGAAGCGGATCATCGCCGCCGTCGGGAAGTCGCGGTTCCGGGCGCTGGTGAACGTGGGCGACTACGCGGATGCCTACTCCGACCTTCCGCCCAACGTCCGCATTGCCGGCTGGTATCCCCAGCCTTCGGTGATTCCGCAGACCGACGTGGTGATCCACCACGGGGGCAACAATTCGTTCACCGAATGCCTGTACTTCGGCCGGCCCGCGATCATCATGCCTTACGTGTGGGACGGCCACGACAATGCCACCCGGGTCCGGGAGACCGGCCACGGTCTGCATCTGGATCGCTACGAGTGGACGGACGAGACGCTGCTCCAGGCCATCGAGACGTGCCTGGGTGACCGGATCATGCGTTCAAGACTGGAGGCGACGTCCGCCCACATGCGGAGTCGGAGCGGTACCGAGAAGGCTGCGGGCCTGCTCGAATCGCTCCTCTGAGGCGGCGCGTCGGAGCGGGGAGTGCGCACCTCATGCCTGGCCCCACCTCCGGTTCCGGGGATGCCCATCTGTCATCGGAGAACGCGGCCACTACAGCGGCAAGGGAAATCCGTCACCGCCCGGGCGTTGCTTGACAACCGGCAGGTGACGGGCCATAAGAGCGGGCAAGCTGCGCCGTCCCAATGTCCCCGGCCGATGCCCTTGGCCGATATCCCCGGTCGATGTTCCTGGCCGATGTTCCCGGAGGGAAATCACGATGAACTACAAGAAAGACGATCTGATCGACATGCTGGCCACCGGCAAGGTGTCGCGGCGCACGTTCCAGTCCTACCTGGCGTCCCTCGGCGTCGCCGCGGTCACGTTTCCGATGCTGCCGCGCTCCGCGCGGGCCGCGGCCGAAGACCATCCCAACATCTTCACCTGGGAAGGATGGGACGCGCCGCAGCACCACTTCGAGTACCACAACAAGTACGGTGCGTACCCCAACTTCTCCATCTTCGGGGACGAGGAGGAGGCCTTCGCGAAGATCAGGGCCGGTGCCCAGTTCGACGTGACCCACCCCTGCTCCTACAAGGTGGAGATCTGGCGCGACGCGGGGATCCTGCAACCCATCGACACGAGCCGGCTGAGCCACTGGGACGAGATCATTCCGAGCCTCAAGGAGATCCCCGGCATGACCGGCGATAACGGCGACGTCTGGTTCGTCGCGGCCGACTGGGGCCTCACCTCGGTGCTCTACCGTCCCGACCTCGTCGATCCGAAGTACCAGGAAGAGGAGACCTGGGGGATCCTGTGGGACGAACGCTACCGGGGGCGACTGTCGATGGCGGACAGCCTCATCGACGGCGTGATGGTGGCGGCTATCTACGGCGGCGCGAAGGACCCCTTCAACATGACGCCCGACGAGGTGGAGGTCACGCGTGAGCTGCTCCGCAAGCAGCTTCCGCTGCTGCGTTACTACTGGACCAGCCCCACCGATCTGGAGAACTCGATGGCGGCCGGCGAGCTGGTCGCAACCAGCTCGTGGAACGACGCGTTCACCGCGCTGAAGGCGGAGGGCGTGAACGTGAAGTACATGACGCCGAAGGAGGGTGCCATGACCTGGGTGTGCGGCTTCTGCCTCATGGCCGCCGCCGACCCCGCGAAAATCGACAAGAGCTACGACGCCATCGACGCGTTTCTCAGCCCGGACTCCGGAGTCTTTTCCATCCTGGAAGAGGGCTACGGTCATGCGAACACGCACTCGTACGAGCTGGTCTCCGCGCATCTGCTCGAAGAGCGCGGCCTGTCCGCCAACCCCGAGGAGATTCTGAGCGCAGGCATCTTCCAGGAGCCGATCGGCAACGAGCCCGTGCTTCAGGAAATGTTCGAAGAGGTCAAGGCGGGGTTGTAGAGCCCGGCAATTCCCGTCAGGCCGGGACATGCTCTCGAAATCTCCCGGATTGAGCATCCTGGTGGCTGAAGTTTCGCCAAAACCGTCCCGTGGGATGACCTCTCGGGGCGTTGGCGGGAGATGAAACCGAAGGAGTCATCCGGCACCGTCTCAAGCCGGACAAGCCGCAGGCGTCATCCCGCACGGACCCGGGTCGGATTGGCCAAAGGCGTTATCCGACACGACCTCCCGCGCCGGAGGCCGCTCCGCTCATGAACGCTGCTCGCACCGCATCCGGCAGCGGCCCGCGCTGGCGGGTGCGGGCATGGTTCATGCGGAGCGAGTCGGGGCGGGGATACGCCCTGCTGTCGCCGACGCTGGTGGTGGTGGTGCTGGGGCTCCTCTTTCCGATGCTCATCCTGACCACGATGAGCTTCTGGAAGCAGGAGTACGTCGACCTCGTCCGGACCTTCACCACCGAGAACTACGCCGCATTCTTCGACAAGAGGATCTACTCCCTGATCCTCTACCGCTCGATCCGGATCTCCGCCCTGGTGACCCTCGTCACCATCGTGCTGGCCTATCCGCTCGCGTACTACATCGCCTTCCACGTCAAGAAGAACAAGATGATGTGGATCGTACTGGTTACCATTCCCTTCTGGACCAGTTACCTGCTGCGCGTCTTCGCGTGGAAGGTGATCCTGGGCTACAACGGGGTCGTCAATTCCGGGCTCATTTCGCTGGGGATCATTTCCGAACCGCTCGAATTCCTGCTCTACAACCCCACGGCGGTGGTGATCACCCTGGCCCACGCGTGGGCGGCGGTGGCCATCCTGCCCATCTACGTCTCACTGGAGAAGATCGACCGCTCCCTCATCGAGGCGGCACGCGATCTCGGCGAGAGCGCGTTCATGACCTTCGTGCGCGTGACTCTGCCGCTGTCGCTCCCCGGAGTGATCGCGGCGAGTCTGCTGGTGTTCATCCCCACCGTGGGCGACTACGTGACGCCGGCGCTGGTGGGGGGGACGCGCGGGATCATGATGGGCAACATCATCCAGTCCATGTTCGGCAAGGCGCTCAACTGGCCGCTCGGGGCGGCGCTGTCGATCATCTCCATGCTCACGGTCACCCTCGCGGTGTGCGTGCTTCTCGGCGCCACCCGCTGGTACCGGAAGAAGGTGGGATAAGCGGTGTCCGACCGGCGTGCAAGCACGAACGCCACCGGAGGGTACGCCGCCGGCGAGCGCGATGATGCGGTCGTTCGCCGCGTCCGGTGTCCGCGAGGCCTCGGGCTGAACGGATTCGGGATCTATGCGGTGGCCTACCTCGTGTTCCTCTACCTGCCGGTGGCGGTCCTGCCCGTCTTCTCGTTCAACGATTCGCAGTACGTCACCTTTCCGCTCAAGGGCTTCACGTTCAAGTGGTACGAGGCGCTCGCGGACAGCCACGGGTTGCTCAACGGGTTCTGGAACAGCGTGAAGGTCGCGGTGAGCGTGTCGATCCTGAGCACCATCCTCGGCGTCTTCGCCGCCAAGGCGGTGACCCGCTACCGCATGCGGGGGCGCGGGGGCCTGCTCGGGTTCATCATGGTGCCGCTCGTGATCCCGGAGATCATCCTGGGCATCTCGCTCCTCATGACATTCAGCCTGGGCGGGGTGAAGCTCTCGCTCGTCACTGTCGGCATCGGCCATCTCCTGCTGTGTGTGCCGTTCTCGATGCTGGTGCTGATCTCCCGGATGGAGGGGTTCGACCCGAGCATGGAGGAGGCCGCGCGGGATCTCGGGGAGAACGCCTGGGGCACGTTCCGGCGGGTGACCCTGCCCATCATCTTCCCCGGGGTGGTGGCGAGCCTGCTGCTGACCTTCACCATCTCGTTCGACGAGTTCGTGCTGGCGTTCTTCCTCTGCGGTACGGATGCGACCCTGCCGGTGCACATCTGGAGCCAGCTCCGCTTTCCGGAGCGGCTGCCTTCGGTGCTGTCGCTGGGCGCGATCATCGTCGTGGCGTCCACCATCGTGGTGTTCGCCGCGGAACTCATACGGCGCGGCGGCGTGCAGCTCAAACCGTCCGGGCTCTGACCGGAGGGTCCGGGAACATGTCGGCGCCGATCATCTCCATCGAGCACGTATTCAAGGAGTTCGGGTCGGTTCGGGCCGTCAACGACGCGAACTTCGAGATCGCGCCGGGGGAGTTCTTCTCTCTGCTCGGTCCGTCGGGCTGCGGTAAGACGACCCTGCTGCGGATGCTGGCGGGTTTCGAGGTGCCGACCCGGGGGCGCATCCGCATCGACGGCCGGGACGTCACCATGGTTCCGCCGAACCATCGTCCGGTGAACATGGTGTTCCAGAACTACGCGATCTTCCCGCACCTGAACGTCGCCTCCAACATCGCGTTCGGGATGCGCAAGTCCGGGCTCTCGAAGCGGGCGCTGGCGGATCGCATCGAGGAGATGCTGGAGTTGATCAGGCTGCCCGGCTACGGAGAGCGCACCGCGATGGAGCTCTCCGGTGGCCAGCGCCAGCGGGTGGCGCTGGCGCGGGCGCTCATCAAGCAGCCCAGAGTGCTGCTGCTCGACGAGCCGCTGGGGGCGCTCGACAAGAAGCTGCGCGAGCAGATGCAGATCGAGCTGCGCCAGCTCCAGCAGCGGGTGGGCATCACCTTCGTGTTCGTAACCCATGACCAGGAGGAGGCGCTGACCCTCTCGGACCGCATCGCGGTCATGTCTCAGGGCGACGTGCTGGAGATTTCCACCCCGGGAGCGCTCTACGAAGCGCCGAGGTCGCGTTTCGTCGCAGACTTCATCGGCACCATGAACTTCTTCGATTGCACTCTGCGCGAGTACCGGGACGGCGTGGCGACGGCCGACTCGGCGGAGCTCGGCCGGGTCCGGACCACCTGCGAGGCGCCTCCGGCCGCGGCCGGCGAGGGCTTCGTGCTGGGCATTCGCCCGGAGAAGTTCCAGCTCGCGTTCGAGGACGCAGAGGCCACCGGGAACGCCGTCAGGGGTCGGATGGGGCCTTCGGCGTATCTCGGGGACCGCAGCCACTTCTACGTGTATCTGGAGGGCCGGGACGATCCGGTCTCGGTGGCGCTGCCGAATCTCGCGAAATCCCTGGAGCGGATCGGTGGCACCGGCCGGGACGTATGGCTCACGTGGTCGGACGACGCGGCGGTGCTGCTGCCGGGCGAGGAACAGGCCGGAACGAAGCGGGAAGGACGTTGAGGCGGCGCAATGTCACCTCGGGCATGCTGCTTCGGCTGACCGTCTCCCTGCTCCTGTGGCATGGCGGCGCTCAGGTGTCCTCGGAGGAGGTGGAGGGCGCATACCGGGATCACGCCGCGCCCGAATGTGCATCGGTCTCCGACGAGGCGGGACGGGGCTCCGGATTGAAGGAGGCGGGAAAGGCGGTCCGGAGCGACGGGAAAAGAGTCGAGGGTTGCAGCGAGGAGCCGGGCATGCCCGTCAAGGAGGATATCGGGCCGACGGCGCTGGTCGATGAAGGCGCGGGTAACGCCGACGATGAAGCCGACGATCAGGCCGGTGAGATCATCGGCGGAGCCGGAGAGTGTATCGGCACGCGGTTCAAGAAGTGCCGATAGTCCGGGCAGGAGTCCGCGCAAAGGGGGTGGCCTGCGTTCGTCGAGGCGTTGATGATCGTCTGGAGCCGGTTCGGTCCGGATGGTGTGCGAGCACTCGATCTGTTCATCGCGAAGGCCGGTATCGAGCTCGCCCTTCCGCCCGCCGCCGCGCGGCAACTGCCGGCCGCGTGAACCGTTGCCGCGTCTGGCCTTTTCAAGGTCCAGCCACTACAGTCGGCGCGCCCGCCCGGAAATTCACCGCAGCCGTGAATAGGTGAGAAATGCGCATCAAGGCGTCTGTGAGAGAGAAGAGCATTCGGTCGCATTTCTCACAAACCCTCGAACCGGAGCCATCCCGGCCTCAGCGGTTCTCCGATCCTTGCTGCAAATTGGTGAAATTTCCGGGCTAGACCCACCCCCACCGGAGCACGTCATGGCAGGACAGATCAATCGCTGGAGTTCGCGCATCACCCAGCCGAAATCCCAGGGCGCGTCGCAGGCGCAGCTCTTCGCCACCGGGTTCACGGAGGCGGACCTCGACAAGGCGCAGATCGGGATCGCCAGCATCTGGTACGAGGGCAACAACTGCAACATGCACCTGCTCGGGCTCGCCGACGCGGTGAAGGAGGGGGTCGAGGCGGCCGGGGTGAAGGGGATGCGCTTCAACACCGTCGGGGTGTCGGACGGCATGTCGATGGGCACCGAGGGAATGTCGTTCTCGCTCCAGTCCCGCGACCTCATCGCGGACTCCATCGAGACCGTGACCCGCGGGCAGTGGTACGACGGCCTTGTCACCATCCCGGGGTGCGACAAGAACATGCCCGGGTGCCTGATGGCGATGGGCCGCATCAACCGCCCGTCGATCATGGTCTACGGTGGCACCATCCGGGGCGGGCGCATGTCCAACGGGCAGGTGGTGGACATCGTCAATGCGTTCCAGAGCTACGGCCAGTACCTTGCGGGCAGCATCGACGAAGGCGAACGGGCCGAGATCGTGCGCAACGCCTGCCCCGGTCCCGGCGCGTGCGGCGGCATGTACACCGCCAACACCATGGCCACCGCGATCGAGGCGATGGGCATGTCGCTCCCGTACAGCTCGTCCACCCCGGCCACCGACCCGGCCAAGCGGGAGGAGTGTCGGCGGGCCGGCGCGGTGGTGCGCGCGCTGATGGAAAACGACATCAAGCCGCGCGACATCATGACCCGGACCGCGTTCGAGAACGCGATGGTGATGGTGATGGCGCTCGGCGGGTCCACCAACGCGGTGCTGCACCTCATCGCGATGGCGCGGGCAGTGGACGTGGATCTCACCATCGACCACTTCCAGGCGGTGAGCGACCGGATCCCCTACATCGCGGATCTGAAGCCGAGCGGCCGGTACGTGATGGAGGATCTGCACCAGGTCGGCGGAGTGCCAGCGGTGATGAAATACCTGCTTGCCGAGGGTCTCATCGACGGCGACTGCCCGACCTGCACCGGGCGGACCATCGCCGAGAACCTGGAAGACTTGCCGCCGCTCGCCGAGGGCCAGAGCATCGTGTTCCCGCTCGCCAGTCCCATCAAGGAGAGCGGACACATCCGCATCCTGCGGGGCAACCTCGCGCCGGGTGGCGCGGTGGCGAAGATCACGGGCAAGGAGGGACTGCGGTTCGAAGGCCCGGCCAGTGTCTTCGACGCCGAGGAGGACATGCTGCGCGCCCTGGAGGAGGGGAAGATCGCGAAGGGCGACGTGATCGTCATCCGATACGAGGGGCCGAAGGGCGGACCAGGGATGCCGGAGATGCTGACGCCCACCTCGGCCGTCATGGGCGCCGGCCTCGGTTCCGACGTCGCCCTCATCACCGACGGCCGCTTCTCCGGCGGCTCGCACGGCTTCATCATCGGACACGTGGTGCCCGAGGCGCAGGAGGGCGGTCCCATCGGGCTGCTTCAGGACGGCGACCTCGTTACCATCGACGCGGAGGAGAACTCGATCCGCGTGGACGTCTCCGACGAGGAGATGGCGCGGCGGCGCGCGGCGTGGACGATGCCCGCGTACAAGGAATCCCGCGGCACCCTGTACAAGTACATCAAGAACGTGTCCGACGCCTCGCACGGCTGTGTGACCGACGAGTAGATGCCGGGCGCCCCGAGGCCGGTTCGGTCTGGTCTGGATCGCCTGGTATCCGTCGGGCGGGGCGACAATGCGCGGGAATTACCATCCTCATTACCGGCGTCGCGCTCGGCGGGTGGCGCGTGCTCCGGCAGGGCTCGCCAGGCGTCTCCCGCGTTCGCCGGTCCTCGCCGCGTGGGCTTGCGCCCGGTCGACGGGCTGCGCAGCTCAGGTGGTCGTGCTCGCTGCCTGCCTTCTCGTCGCCGGTCCCGTTGGCGCCGCCGGCGCCCCGCAGATCGAGTACCGCATCGCGGTCGAATACCCTCACGACCGGAGGGCATTCACCCAGGGACTGGTCTTCGACCGCGGCGCGCTCTACGAGAGCACGGGGTTGCGCGGCCGTTCTTCGCTGCGCAAGGTCGATCCGGCCACCGGCCGCGTCGTCCGGATACGGCGGCTGTCCGACCGGCTCTTCGCGGAAGGGCTGGCGCGGGTCGGCGACACGTTGTACCAGCTCACGTGGACGGCCGGGCGCGCGTTCGTGCTGCGTATCGAGGACTTCTCGCGGGTGCGTGAGCATTGCTACGAGGGCGAGGGGTGGGGCCTCGCCTTCGACGGCGAGCGGTTGGTGATGAGCGACGGCAGCGCGACACTCCGGTTCCGGGACCCGCTCACATTCCGGGTGGAACGCGAGGTGGTGGTCCGAGAGGGCGCCCGCCCCGTCGACGCCCTCAACGAACTCGAATTCGTCGATGGCGCCCTCTATGCCAACATCTGGCGATCCGACCGGGTGGCCCGCATCGACCCCGCCCGCGGCGCCGTCACCGGATGGCTCGACCTCTCGCCGATCGCCGCCCGCGAGCGCAGCACCGGCGAGGTCGACGTCGCCAACGGCCTCGCCTGGGACGGGCGCCGACTCTTCGTGACCGGCAAGTTCTGGCGCACGGTCTACGGTCTGGAACTGCTCCCCTGACCGGGCTTTCTTCAAGCCTGCTGGTCTCCGGAGCATCCAATCGAGTGATTTTTCAGCCACCTCCGCCAGTACTCCGGGACGCCTTCCCGCCGCGCGGATTTGGCGAGACTTCGACCTCCGGGGCGTCCGGTCCGGCTGAAATGGAGAGTACGTTCCGGTCTGACGGGAATGGCGGTACGAGTCCGATTTCGGAGGCGCTTTCCGCTTGGCGGACATGGCTGGCCGAGTGCCGTCTCGCGGAGGGATCGTCGCCGGTCGGGGTAGATTGCCCGGCCGGTTCGAGAAAACGGTGAGGCGGCGTCGGCCAGAGGATGCTGGCCCGTCCCCGCCGCAGGCCCGAGGGGTGACGGCGCATGGAAATCTGGGAAGCGATTCTCGCCGGGGTGCTGGTGCTCGCGGTGCTCTACTTCTTCGGACCGGGCGCAAAGCGGGCGGCGGAGGAAGCGCCCAAGGCCGGGGCGGGCGACTGGAAGGCGGCGCTCGTGCCGACCTGCTCGTCGCCGTCTTCGTCGTCGTGATGATTCTGATGGTCAGTCAGGCGTAGTGCCGGGCGAGGATCGCGGCGGTGAAGCGCGCTCGCAGGTAGAACCCGCGCGGCAGGGTCGTCTCCCAGGCGCCGCTCGCCCCGATGGCGCGGCGCCGGGCCGCCGCGTTGGCGGCCTTCGGGCGGATCTGCAGGCACTCGCCCTCCCGGGCCGAGATCTCCTCCACCCGACCGAGCACGACCCGGTCCATCAGTGTCTCCCAGTCGCTCTCGAGCGCTGTCTCCTCCGCGGGCGACGGGCTCCATAGCAGCGCGGAACCGATACGTCGCGCGGGCAGCGGAATCGCCCGGTCGCCTTCGAACGGCACCCACAGCACGCGCGCGAGCTTGCGCCGCACGTTCGAGTCCCGCCAGCCCGGGCCGGCGCCGCCCGCCAGCGGCACCGTGCACACGTAGGTCGATTCGAGCGGACGGTGATTCACGCCGATCGGGATCGTCTTCAACTCTACCGAGATCAGCCGGAAGTCCGGCTCGGACAAGGAACCCGCGTTCGCGCCGAGCGCGTGCTCGATCACCGTTCCGGTCCAGCCCTTGCCGCGCCGGGTGGTCGCCGGGACGGGCGGTCCGTGCTCTGCCGCGACATCGCCCAGGGTGCGTCCGGCGATGGCGTCGGCCCGGGTCAGAAGCTCGGCTTCGCTGCGGGGCGGCGGGGTGCGGCCGAATTCGGTCATCGGGGGCCAGCGGTCTCGTTTCCATCGACAGGGGGCCGGTGGCGAGTGTCCTCCGTCCCCGACGCGAAGACGGTCGCGCGCCCGGGGCCACGCGTGGTGTCGCCACCGACCAGTTCGACGCCGTACGCATCGCAGAGCGCCGTGGCGGCGATCGCGAAGGATTCGACCTGTGCGGGGACCGCTGCTTCCAGGGTGAGGGCGAGGGTCGCCCACCGCGGCCTGACCGCCCGGGTGGCGAGCTGGATGAAGGCGGCCCTGAACACCTGTCGCGCGGTCTCGGCCCCCTCGTCGTCGGCGCGGAGCGGAGCCGTCGCCCAGGCCCGGACCAGCGGCAAACCGCCGGTGTCGAGCAGGGCCGCATCGTCGCCGATGCCGAGCACGGTGCCGGGGCGCCGGGTGGCGCGGTCCCGAAAGTAGCGTCTGATGAACTCGAATTCGTCCATGGAATCCGATCAGAGGCCGAATGCGTAGCGCACCGCGTGCAGCGCGGCGCATGCAAGAGTTCCGGCGATCACGTCGTCGAGCATGATCCCGAGCCCTCCACCGACCCGGCGGTCGGCGAGCGAGACCGGCCACGGCTTGGCGATGTCGAAGACGCGGAACGCGATGAAACCCGCCACGATCCAGGGCCACTCGAAGGGCAACGCGGTCATCGTGACCAGGAATCCCGCGATCTCGTCGAGCACGATGCCGGGATGGTCGTGCACGCCGAGGTCGCGCGCGGTGCGCCCGCAGATCCGGATTCCGACGCCGATGACGAAGGCCGTCACGAGCGTATAGACCACTACCGGTGCGGTTCCGACCGCCAGATAAATCGGGACCGCGACGATGGTGCCCACGGTGCCGGGCGCCCGCGGGGCGAGGCCGGCCCCCGCGCCGAACGCGATCCAGTGCAGCACGGACCGAGGCCGCGGGCGATGGCGGGGGAGGGCGTTCGTCACGATGCCCGGGTCGTGGTGAGGGTTGCGGTTGCGGCTGCCGCGGCCTGCTCGGTCGAAGCGGGGAGGGCGCCGACCCTGGCTGCCGGCGCCCTCCCCGGGGCGGTGTCCTTCGCTGTCATGCGCCGCCCGGGGAGGGGGGAATGCTCGACACCGGCGCGGTCAGCACTTGGCGGAACAGCCCTGTGACTGGTAATTCGGGGCACGGATCGTTCCGACCACCGTCTTGCTCGGAGGAAGGTTCATGGGGTCGCCCGTATTCACCCTGAAGAAGTGGGTCCAGTACGGTGATCCGCCGAGGGATACCAGTTGCGTTTCCAAGCCGGAGAGTTCCAGATAGAAAGTCGTGGCGTTCGTAAAAAGACGATCGCGGTAGGTCTTGACCTTGACCCGTGCCTTCCTCGTACCGGCGGGAAACACCACATGGCCCGACTTCCCCTCGTAGTGGATTCCGGCCTTGGCACCGTTGTTCAGCGTGCGGTAGGCGTACCGGACGGCGTGGCTCCGCCGGGACGGCAGGGTGATGGTGAAGACCGCGGTCTCGCCCTGGTTCACCGCGACGTTCGGCGCCCTGAATCCCTGCGCCGCCGCCGGCGGGGCCAGCGCCGCCATCATCAGGGCGGCGGCGATGCCTGCCGCTCCGCTTCGCAGGCGCCGAGCAAACAGTCCAGTGCTTCCGTCGATCGAGTGCTTCATGATGCATCTCCATTCGGGGGTGCGCCTTTTGTCCCGCACCATGGACGGTATGCACCGTAGTGCCGATGCGGCGCATGGGTCCAAGATCGAATTCTCATGGACCGGATAGGAATTTCCAATGAACCGGGCCGGGCCGCCGCGATGGCAATGCGCGCACCGGTCATGTCGCACTCGGCGGGGGAATGGATGCGCTCGTCCGTCATTGGGTCGGGAAGTGACGGTATCCCGCCGGTACCGGTATCGCGGTCCCGGCGGCGTCCTCCAGTCGCAAGCCGGGCTCGGGCTCGATCACTCCGATTTCGGTGAGGCGCAGACCGGGCTCGGGCTCGATGACTCCGGCCTCGGTGACCGACGAAAAATCGTGCCGCAATGACGCATCCGCCAATTTCAGGGTCCCGAGGCGACCTACGCGCTCCGGCGCCACGGTGAACAGCAGTTCGTAGTCGTCGCCGGCCGAGAGCGCGAGTGATCGCGCCCCGCCGTCCCCCATCACCTCGCGGAGCGCGGGCGACAGGGGTACGCGGCTGGCATCCACGCGTGCGCCCACGCCGCTGGCGGTCAGAATGTGATTCAGGTCCTGGCACAGCCCGTCCGAGACGTCGATGGCGGACCCGGCGATGCCGCGCAACGCGACACCGAGAGCCAACCTCGGTTCCGGGCGTCGCAGCCGGGCGACGAGTGCGCGGGCGCTTGCGCCGGGTCGTTCCGGGCGTCTCCCCAGCGCGATTTCGAGCCCGCCCCCCGCGTCTCCGAGCGTCCCGGAGACGAAGATCCGGTCTCCTGCGCGGGCGCCGACCCGGGTCAGTGCCTTTCCGGCCGAGCAGCGCCCCTGTACTTCGACGCTCACCGACAGGGCGCCGGGTACGGCGTCGACGGCGGCGACCACGACCCCCGGCGCAACCCCCAGCGAGTCGGCCAGCGACGCGAGTCCCGCGCGGAACTCCGCGAGCCAGGGCGGGCCGAGGGGCTCGGGCATCGAGACCACCGCCACCGCCTCGGTCGGGACCGCCCCCATCGCGGCGAGATCGCTCAGGTTGACCGCGAGCGCCTTGTATCCGACGTCGTACGCCGGGGTGTCGGCCGGGAAATGCACGCCGCCGACGAGGGTGTCGAGGGCCACCACCACGTGCTCGGCTTCTTCTCTCACCCGTATTGCCCTGGACCCGGTCGATCAACACCGTTGAATGGAGGGATTCGAATCGATGGATCAGGTGCACCATCAGCGCGGAGGTGCGCAGATCGGTGCGGACCGTTCATCCATCGGTGATGAATTGTCGAGCCTTCGGTGTCGTGACCTCCACTCGCACCCTCACGATGCCCGCGTCGCGGTGAGGGTTGCGGTCGCCGCGGCTCGATGGGGTTCCGGTCAGAGTCCCTGCTCCGGCCGCAGGCGGCGCGCCACCCGATCGAGCACGCCGTTGACGTACTTGTGGCTCTGCTCCGCGCCGAAGGTGCGGGCGAGCTCCACCGCCTCGTCGATGACCGTCCGCCAGGGCACATCGACCATGGAGCGCAGCTCGTGCGCGCCCATGCGCAGGATGGCGCGCTCGACCGGGTCGAGCTGAGCCACCGGCCGGTCGGCGAATGCCGCGATCTCGGCGTCGAGGGTCTCGAAATCGATGATCACGCCGCCCACCAGAGCGTCGAAGAAGACCGGATCGAATCCTCCCGGCGGCGGGTTCTCGCTGAACTGCGCGTGGAGTTCCTCCGCCGAGTGTCCGGTCATCTGCCACTGGTACAGCGCCTGCAGCGCCACCCGGCGGGTGCGGCTGCGAATGCCTCGGTGGTTCACGGCGGCTCCGGGTCAGGCGCCGAGGCGCCGCCGCAGAGTGACCATCTCCAGCGCCGCCAGCGCTGCCTCGCGGCCCTTGTTGCCGTGCGCGCCGCCCGCGCGGGCGGCGGCCTGGGCGTGGTCGTCGCAGGTGAGGACGCCGAAAATCACGGGGATGTCGGTATCGGTCGCGGCGGTCCGGAGGCCGCGCGCGGCCTCCGCGCATACGTAGTCGAAGTGCGGGGTATCGCCCCGGATCACCGCCCCGAGGGCGATGACCGCGTCCATGTCGCCGCCCCGCGCCAGCCAGCGGGCGGTCAGCGGAAGCTCGAACGCCCCGGGCACCCGGACCACGGGAGTGGCGTCGGCACCGAGGCCGTATCGGGACAGGGTGTGGAGGACGCCTTCGAGCAACTGCGACACGACGGCGTCGTTGAACCGCGCCGCCGCGATGGCGATGCGCGCGCCGGTCACGTCGTACTCGGCGGGGGAGAGGTCATACCGTGCCACGGGGAGCCGGCTCCGTCGGGAAAATCAGGCCGCGCGCCCGGCGGGATCGCGCTCGTTGACGTACTCGACCACCTCCAGGCCGAAGCCCGAAAGGGCATGGAGGCGTTTCGGCGCGCTCAGCACCCGCATCCGCCGGACCCCGAGGTCGGCGAGAATCTGGGCGCCGAGGCCGAAGGTACGCAGGTCGGTGCCCGAGTCCTGCTGCGGGAGCGCTTCGCTCGCGTCTTCCCGGCGGTAGGCGTCGATCCGGGCGATGATCTCGCCGGCCGGTTCGGGAGGCCGCAGCACCACGACCACGCCGTGGCCCTCGGCCGCGACGCGACGCAGCGCATCGCCGACCGGCCATCCGGCGTCGGGGCGCAGGCTGCCGGTGAGATCGTAGAGCGAATCGTGAATGTGGACCCGGACCAGGGCCGGGGTGTCCGGTTCGATCGCTCCGGCCACGAGCGCGTAGTGGATCCGGTCGTCCGTCCTCGCCCGGAAGGCGACGAGCCGGAACTCGCCGAATTCGGTGGGGAGGCGGCATTCGCCGACGCGCTCTACCGTCTTCTCGTTGAGCATCCGGTACTTGATGAGATCCGCGATGGTGCCGACCTTGAGCCCGTGGTGCTCGGCGAACCGCTCGAGGTCCGGCCGCCGGGCCATCGTCCCGTCTTCGTTCAGGATCTCGACGACCACCGCGGCAGGCTCGAGTCCCGCGAGCCTCGCAAGATCGCAGCCGGCTTCGGTGTGACCGGCGCGTGTGAGCACGCCCCCCGGCTCCGACATCAGCGGGAATATGTGGCCGGGCTGGACGAAGTCGGACGGTCTCGCCCCCTGGCGGACCGCGGCATGGATGGTCTCGGCGCGGTCCGCGGCGGAAATTCCGGTCGAGATGCCGTGGGCGGCGTCGATGGAGACGGTGAACTGGGTGCCCTGCGCTTCCCGGTTGTCGCCGACCATCAGCTTCAGGCCGAGCGCGTCGCACCGCTCGCGGGTCATCGGCAGACAGATCAGGCCGCGCCCGTAACGGGCCATGAAGTTGATCGCCTCGGGCGTGACGTGCACGGCCGGCATCACGAGGTCACCCTCGTTTTCGCGGTCTTCGTCGTCGACGAGCACCACCATGTTTCCGTTCCGGAACTCGGTGATGAGGTCGTCGATGGAGTCGAATGACATCGGCCGAAAGTCCTGCACTGCGCGCGACACCGGCGGCGCGGCACTTCGTGGTCGGGGGCCGCATTCTGCCCGCCCCGGTCGATCCGGCGCAATGAAGGAGGGCCGCCTGACGGAAGGAGCCTGTGACCGGGTAGTGTCTCACTTTGACATTCCGCCCGGCGGCACCCGCCTGTATGCACGGACTTTCCCGAAAGTTCAGGGGTCAAGGCGAGACACTACCCTTCCGCCAGGTGAGCAGCCGTTCGACGTAGCGGGCGATCTGGTCGACCTCGATGTTCACCGCATCTCCCGGACGGAGCGCGCCGAACGTGGTCGCCCGCAGGGTGTGGGGCACGATGTTCACGTCGAACGAAGCGCCGTCCACCCCGTTGACGGTGAGGCTGGTGCCGTCGATGCACACCGAACCCTTCTCCGCGATGTACCGGGCCAGCGCCTCCGGCGCCTGGAATTCGAACCGGACGGATCGCGCATCGTCCCGCCGTGCGAGCAACTCCCCGACGCCGTCGACGTGGCCGGAGACGAGGTGGCCTCCAAGGCGCGTCTCCGGTGTCAGCGCGGTCTCCAGATTGACCCGGCGGCCGGCTGCGAGCTTGTTCAGGGTGGTCCGCGCCAGCGATTCCGCCGAGACGTCAGTCCGGAACCCGGCGGGGGTCACCTCGACCGCGGTGAGGCACACGCCGCTCACGCAGATCGAATCCCCGATCGCGATGTCGGCCATAGAGATAGCCGCGGTGTCGACGAGCAGCGACACATCTCCCGAGGGGTGCTCGATCCGCTCCTCGATGCGGCCCACCGCCTGGACGATTCCCGTGAACATCGTGGTCGACTCCTCAAGCGTTGGCCATTCCCGCTCACGCATTCGCGAGGCATCCGCGGCAGCCGGGATGCGTACCACATTTCCCGAGCCGCGGTGACATTGCGCCATCGCGGTCAGTCATTCCCGCCGACGCGCCGAGAGGCCGAACCATGGCGCGATTCCAGCGGAACTTCTGCATCGTGGTCGGCCGGGCCGCGCTTGCTCAGGGCCCGGCGTCGGAGCCGGCGGGCGCGCGTCGATGCGCAGGTCGTCTCCGATCCGCGTCACGCCGGTGATCTCCAGCCCGACCCGATCCCGCATCGCGGTGACCGTCGGCAGCGTGAACATTCCCCGCGCGGCGTCGCCGAGCAGCATCGGGGCCAGGTACGTCACCACTTCGTCGACCAGGCCCGCTTCGAGCAGCGCTCCGGCCAGGGTCGGGCCGCATTCGGTGTGGACCTCGTTGACGCCGCGCTCGGCCAGAACGGCCATGAGGGCGTCGAGTGCGACCCGCCCCGCGTCGCCCGGCCGCGAGATGACTTCCGCCCCCGCATCGAGAAGCGCCGGGCACGGGGACACCTCTCGGGACGTGGCGATGAGGACGCGGCCGGGGGCCGAGAACACCCGCGCTCGGGGCGAGGTGCGCAGGCGCGAGTCGAGGATGACGCGCATCGGCGGGGTAAGGCAGTCGGTGTCATCCACGCGGGCGTCGAGCCGGGGGTCGTCCGCGACCAGGGTGCCGATGCCGGTGAGGACGGCGCCGGCCTGCGCGCGCAACTGGTGGACATCGGCCCGCGCCGCCTCGCCGGTGATCCATTGACTCTCTCCCACCGCGGTGGCGGTGCGGCCGTCCAGGGTCGCGGCGAGCTTGCAGCGCACCCAGGGGCGGCCGCGCTCGAACCGAGAGACGAAACCGCGGTTGAGCGCCCGCGCTTCTGCCTCCAGAAGTCCGGTCTCGACTTCGATCCCGGCCGCGGCCAGCGCGGCGAAGCCCCTGCCCGCGACCCTCGGGTCGGGGTCGCGCATCGCCGCTACCACCCGCGCCACCCGCGCCTCGACCAGTGCCCGGGTGCACGGTCCGGTGCGTCCGGTGTGGCGGCAGGGTTCCAGCGTCACGTAGGCGGTGGCTCCGGCCGCCTCCCTCCCGGCCGCAGTGAGGGCGTGGATTTCGGCGTGCGGCTCCCCCGCGTACCGGTGCCATCCTTCGCCGACGATCCGTTCGCCGTGCGCGATCACGCAGCCGACCCGCGGATTGGGATCGGTCGAGTAGAGGCCCCGCCGGGCAAGCGTCAGCGCGCGCATCATGTGGCGGCGGTCGACGGCGCCGATGTCTGTGGCGTCAGTCTCCGTGGCGTCGACTTCCATGACGCCGTCGCGGCGGCGGTCAGTCATCGGGGATCAGGGGAATCTGGCTGCGCCGCGTCTCCGGCCGCGGCTCGCTCTCCAGGCGCTCGATCTCGTCGCGGAACTCGCTCACATCTTCGAACTTGCGGTAGACCGATGCGAACCGGACATAGGCGACCTGATCGAGGTCCCGCAGCGCGTCCATGACCGCTTCTCCCACCGCCTGCGAGTCGACCTCGCGTTCCCCGGAGCGCATCAGCCGCCGCTTGATGCGACCGATCGCGGCCTCGATCGCTTCGCTGGTGACGGGGCGCTTCTCGCTCGCCCGCAGCATCCCCGCCCGCAGCTTGTGCTCGTCGAATGGCACCCGCGTCCCGTCGTTCTTGATGACTCTGGGAAGCGCGATCTCCGCCGTCTCCCAGGTGGTGAACCGCTCCCGGCAGCGCGTGCACTCCCGCCGGCGCCGCACCCCGGCACCGTCGAGCGCAAGCCGCGAGTCGATGACCCGCGTATCCTGCTCGTCGCAGAACGGACACTGCATGCAGCGATCGTCGCACGAAGGCGGTGCGATCCCAAATCGGGCGGCATGATGAAACGACGGAAGTGGTGGGTGTGGGGAATGCTCGCGGTTCTCGGGCTGAGCGCGGCAGTGGGTGGCGCCTTCGCCTGGCTTCGAGGATCGCTCCCGCAAATCGACGGTGAACGGACCCTGACCGGGTTGGTGGCGCCGGTAGAGGTGGTTCGGGATGTGAACGGCATTCCGCACATCACGGCCACGAATGAAGAGGACGCCCTGTTCGCGCTCGGCTTCGTGCACGCGCAGGACCGGATGTGGCAGATGGAGATGAACCGGCGCATCGGGGCAGGACGGCTCGCGGAAGTGCTTGGCGCCGCCGCGCTCGACACGGACCGGCTGCTGCGGGTGCTGGGACTCCACCACCGGGCGAAGGCGTCGCTCGGGCACTTCCGGCCGGATGTGAAGCGCCGGATCGCCGCCTATGTCCGGGGGGTGAACGCCTGGATGGAGACGCGCCCCGGGCCGTTGCCGCCGGAATTTCTCGGGCTCGGGTTCGAGCCGGAGCCGTGGAGCGCGGCCGATTCCGTCCTGCTGCCGAAGCTTATGTCGCTCGACCTCGCGCGCGAGTGGACGCGGGATCGGATGCGACTGCGACTGTCGGAGATCCTGCCCCCGGACCAACTCGTCGATTTCTACCCGCCGTATCGAGCCGACAAGCCGCGGGGCGTCGTGCCCGCGCGAGCCCTTCCTTCGTCTGCACCGCCCGTTGCTTCGTCCGGACAGGCTGCTGCTCCGTTCCGGCCGGCTCCGGTGAGCCGCACCGCCCCGGAACCGCGCCAGGCTCCGGCCGGGCTCAAGGCATCTGGAATTTTTCCATTGTCGGGAGACCAACATGTCGGCGCCGGCGGCGGTCCGGGGCTCTTTGGAGCCATGCCCGCCTTCGCTCCGCGGTTTCAATCACTTCAGCACCTGAGAACGGGCGTATTACCGGCACGTGGGGATGGGGCGTTTCCCATCCGGCCCCGTCCCGCGGATCGGAGTGTCTCCCGAGCGCTGTCCGCCCCGACGAGCGGCGCCATCGCGGAACGGCACCCGGCTTCGGCCATGCTCAAGGCAAGCGAGGACGCAGCGTTCCCCGTCCCATCATCGTATGCGGATCGGAGCGTCTCCCGATTGCGGTCGGCGCCGTCGCCGCTCTCGTCGTTCGGAGGCCACCTCGGTTCCAACTCCTGGGTGGTGGACGGGTCGCGCACCGCGAGCGGAAAGCCGCTGCTCGCCAACGATCCCCATCTCGGACTCACCGCGCCCTCGGTCTGGTACCTGGCGCACCTGTCCTGGCCCGGTGTGGACGTCGTGGGTGCGACCCTTCCCGGCATGCCGGGGGTGGTGCTCGGGCACAATGGCCGCGTCGCGTGGGGGTTCACCAATACCGGCCCCGACGTGCAGGACCTGTTCCTGGAACAGATCGATCCGTCGGACCCGTTGCGCTACGCCACTCCCGAGGGGTGGCGCGCGTTCGATGTGCGCCGTGAACGCCTCCGGGTCAGGGACGGCGAGAACGTGGTGCTGGAGGTGCGTGAATCTCGGCACGGCCCCATCCTCGACGATACGGACCGGGCGCCGGGCAGCGGCGACGGCGCCGCGCCGGTGCTCGCGCTCGCGTGGACCGCGCTGCGGGACGACGACCTCACCTTGCAGGCCGGCCTCGGGGTCGCGCATGCGCGTGACTGGCCGAGCTTCGTCACCAGTCTCCGGGACTTCCACTCACCGCAACAGAACATCACCTACGCCGACGTGGACGGGAACATCGGCTTTCTCGCCCCGGGCCTGATTCCGATCCGTGGCGGCTCCGGCGGGGAGCGCCCCGGCACCATGCCGCGGCCGGGATGGGAGGCGGGCGGCGGTTGGCAGGGGTTCGTGCCGTTCGAGGCGCTTCCGCGGGTCTACAACCCCCCCGGCGGCGCCATCGTCACCGCCAACCACCAGGTGGTCCCCGACGGCTACCCGCACCACCTTACCTTCGAATGGGCGGCGGGATACCGCGCGCAGCGCATCATGGAGAAGCTCGCGGAGAGCGGGCGTCACGATCTGGCGAGCTTCCGCGCCTTGCAGCAGGACCGGACGTCGCTGTTTGCGCGCGCCCTTCTGCCGTGGCTGCGTTCGGTCGCAGTGCCGGCCGGAGCCGGCGAGATCGCGGGGCGCGCCCAAGCCCTTCTCGATGGCTGGGAGGGGAGCATGGACCCCGACCGCCCCGAGCCGCTCGTCTTCCAGGCGTGGATCTGGGAATTCGCGCGCCTTGTCTCCGCCGACGAACTGGGCGTGCACCAGCGCGCCGCCTGGGGGCGGAAGGGGGCATTCGTCCAGCGGGTGCTGGAAGGGCGCAACGTGTGGTGCGACGACATCCACACCGCCGCGGCCGAGACCTGCGAGGAGATGCTGGTCCGTGCCCTGGTCGCCGCGACGAGCCGTCTCGCGGAGGACCACGGAGACGACCCGGAGGCCTGGCGCTGGGGACACGCGCACGTCGCCATTGCCGAGCACCGACCGTTCGGCGCGACCCCGCTCGCGCCGCTGTTCAATCTGAGCGGCCCCGCCCCGGGCAGTATCTACGCCGTCAACGCATTCTCGTTCGGCACTCTCGAAGAGGAGCGGCCCTTCGCCTCCACCCACGGTCCGAGTTTCCGGGCCATCTACGATCTGGCCGATCTCGACCGTTCGCTCTTCGTCCAGTCCACCGGCCAGTCGGGAAACATCCTCTCACCCTGGTACCGGAACCTCGAGAGGCGCTGGCGCGACGGCGGGTACATTCTCATCCCGACCGAGCGCGCGGCATACGAGCCGAACGCGGTGGGGCGTCTCCGGCTGACGCCGTATCACGGCTGACGCCGTATCATTGACAGGATTCGGATCTGCGCGCGACCCTCCGTCGCCTGACGAAGCCCGGCGTGCGGCCCGGGAGGAATCGAAGCGATGGCGGATCACGATTTCGACGGTGCCCCCGCACCTCTTACCTGGGAACAGATCCGCGTGGCCGACCGGCCGTTCGCTCCCGCCTGCGAGAGGAACAAGGGTCCGATTCTCGAAGTGCTGCGCCGCCTGTTCGCCGACGCGACGGACGTGCTCGAAATCGGTAGTGGCACCGGCCAGCACGCGGTGTGGTTCGCGGCGGGGCTGCCGCACCTCACCTGGCGCACGAGTGACCTCGTCAGCAACCACGCCGGCATCAATGTCTGGATCGACGAGGCCGGCCTCGCCAATCTGGAGCGCCCTCTCGCCCTCGACGTCGCGGGCCGGCCGTGGCCGATCGCGAGCGCGGGCGGCGTGTTCAGCGCGAACACCGCCCACTACATGCACTGGTCGAAGGTCGAGGCGATGTTCGGCGGCGTCGCCGACCTGCTTCCGCCGGGGGCGCGGTTCGCACTCTACGGCCCTTTCGCCCGTGACGGCCGTCACACGAGCGCGAGCAACGCCGCATTCGACCGAACGCTCCGGGCGCACGATCCCGGGTTCGGGGTACGCGACCGCCGCGACCTGGAGCGCCTCGCGACCGGCGTGGCGATGCAACTCGAGGAGGATGTCGCGATGCCGTCGAACAATCGCATCCTCGTGTGGCGCAAGGCGCCGGATCGACTCCGGTGATGACCACCACCGACATTGCCACCCGGGTCTATAACCACGCGTTCAAGCTGGACCCGATCATCCGCAGCCTGCTCGATACCGACGTCTACAAGCTCCTCATGTTGCAGACGATCTGGCAGGAGGACCCGCACGTCCCGGTGACGTTCTCGGTCATCAACCGCTCGTCCCGGGTCAGCCTCGCCCGCGTTATCGACGAGGGGGAGCTTCGCGCGCAGCTCGATCACGCGCGTACCGTCGGGCTCACCAAGAAGGAGCGCATCTGGCTCGCCGGAAACACCTTCTACGGCAAGGAACGCCTGTTCTCGCCGGAGTTCCTCGCGTGGCTCGGCGAGTACCGGCTCCCGGAGTACGACCTGCGGGTGGAGGAGGGGCAGTTCCGCATCGACTTCAGCGGCCCCTGGGCCGCGGTCACCCTGTGGGAGATTCCGGTCCTGTCGATCATCAGCGAGCTGCGCTCGCGCGCCGCCATGAAAGGGATCGGGCGGTTCGAGCTCGATGTGCTCTACGCGCGGGCCAAGGCGAAGCTGTGGGAGAAGGTCGTGCGCCTGAACGCGCTGCCCGACCTTCGCATCGCCGATTTCGGCACTCGCCGGAGGCACAGCTTCCTGTGGCACCGCTGGTGCGTGGAGGCGATGAAGGAGGGCCTGGGCGAGAAGTTCACCGGCACCAGCAACATCCTGCACGCGATGGAACTCGACATCGAGGCGATCGGGACCAACGGCCACGAGCTGCCGATGGTGCGGGCCACGATGTGCGAGGACGACCAGGAGCTTCTGCAGGTTCCGTACCGCGTGCTGGAGAGCTGGCAGCGCGCGTACGAGGGCAATCTTCTCATCGTGTTGCCGGACACGTTCGGGACCACGTCGTTTCTGCGTCGCGCGCCCGAGTGGGTGGCGCGGTGGAGCGGCTTTCGCATCGACTCCAAGGACCCGATCGAGGGCGGCGAGGAGATCGTCGCCTGGTGGAAAGCCATGGGTCAGGATCCCCGCGACAAGCTCCTCATCTTCTCCGACGGGCTGGATATCGGCGACATCGAGAGAGCCTGGCGTCACTTCTCCGGCCGGGTGCATCTCGGTTTCGGCTGGGGCACGCTGCTGACCAACGACCTGCGGGACTGCGCGCCGGTCAAGAACCCGGGGCTCGATCCCATCTCACTGGTGTGCAAGGTGACCCGGGCCAATGGCCGCCCGACGGTCAAGCTGTCGGACAACCTGGAGAAGGCGTCCGGCCCGCCCTCGCTCATCGAACGCTACCAAGACGTGTTCGGGGGCGGAGTGCTGGCGCGGAAGGCGCTCGCGGTATAGACCCGAATCCGTGACGAGCCCTGACGCCGCCACCACCGGAACGACCGCGGCGCAGATCGATATCCCGCCGGAATCGCACCGCATGACGGCCTCTCGGGGTGCCGGTGGAAATCGCTGCGGATCGCCAGGGCGCGGTGAATCTCCGCTGTGGGCGGAGTAGACTTGATGCCTCCTCGGGTCACGTTCGGGAACCAGCAATGATTCGGACAGCATCACGCCGCGCGAGCGTCGGCGTGCGGATAGGCTCCGTTCAGGTTGGCGGCGGCGCTCCCATCGTCGTCCAGTCCATGACCGACACGGACACCGCGGACATCGCCGCGACCGTTGCTCAGGTCGAGGCGCTCTCCCGCGCGGGGTCCGAGCTGGTGCGGATCACTGTCAATACCGAGGAGGCGGCGCGCGCGGTGCCCGCGATTCGTGAGCGGCTCGACGCGGGCGGCTGCCGGGTGCCCCTCATCGGCGACTTCCACTACAACGGGCACCGGCTCCTCACCGATGTTCGCGAGTGCGCCGAGGCGCTCGCGAAGTACCGGATCAACCCTGGAAACGTCGGCTTCGGCGCCAAGCGCGACACGCGGTTCGCGATGATGATCGAGAAGGCGATGGAGTACGACCGCCCCGTGCGCATCGGCGTGAACTGGGGCAGTCTCGACCAGGCGCTGCTCGCGCGGCTGATGGACGAGAATGCGGCGAGCGCGGCCCCGCGCGACGCCGCCGCGGTGACCCGCGAGGCGCTGGTCCGCTCCGCGCTCGACAGCGCGCTGGAGGCGGAGCGGATGGGGCTTGCGCGCGATCGCATCGTGCTTTCTTGCAAGGTGAGCGCGGTGCAGGACCTGATCGCGGTGTACTCCGATCTCGCTTCGCGCACCGACCATGCTCTGCACCTCGGACTGACCGAGGCGGGCATGGGATCGAAGGGCATCGTGGCGTCCACCGCGGGTATGGGCATCCTGCTGCAGCAGGGCATCGGCGACACCATCCGGGTCTCGTTGACCCCGGAGCCCGGAGGCGACCGGAGGCGAGAGGTCATCGTTGCTCAGGAGCTTCTGCAGACGATGGGCCTGCGCTCGTTCACGCCGCTCGTGACCGCATGCCCCGGATGCGGTCGGACCACGAGTTCGTTCTTCCGGGAGCTTGCGAACAGCATCCAGAGCCACCTGCGGGAGAACATGCCGCGCTGGCGGGAACGCTACGTCGGAGTGGAGAATATGTCGGTGGCGGTCATGGGCTGCGTGGTCAACGGCCCCGGAGAGAGCCGCCATGCCAACGTCGGCATCAGTCTTCCCGGTACCGGCGAGGCCCCGGCCGCCCCGGTGTTCATCGACGGCCACAAGTCGGTGACGCTGCGCGGCGAGAACATCGCGGAGGAATTCCGCAGCATCGTCGACGAGTACGTCGAGACGCAATACCCGCCCCGGGACCCGGGGGGCTGAGTGCGCCGCTGGCGCTCGGCCGCTTCCGGCCGTGCCTCCGAACCCGTTCCAGAAAGGTCGAATTCATGAAGCTGGCGGTACCGAAGGAATCCCATCCCCACGAGACCCGGGCCGCACTCACCCCGGAGACCGCGAAGAAGTTTCGGGCGCTGAATCTGGAGGTGGCGGTTGAGCGCGGTGCGGGCGCGGCGGCGGGGTTCGCGGATGCGGACTACGAGGCGGCGGGCGCGACGCTCGTCGATGACGGCGCAGCTCTGCACGCCGATGCCGATGTGGTGCTCAGGGTCCGGGCACCGACCGGCGCCGAGCTGTCCGCGATACCGCCGGGAGCCGCGCTCGTCGGCATGCTCTCGCCCTACGGCGACCGCGAGGCGGTGGACGCCTACGCCGCCGCCCGCATCAATGCGTTCGCGATGGAGCTGGTGCCGAGGATCAGTCGCGCGCAGTCAATGGACGTGCTCTCTTCGCAGGCGAACCTCGCCGGCTACAAGGCGGTGATCGACGCTTCGGCGATGTTCGCGCGGGCGATGCCGATGATGATGACCGCGGCCGGTACGGTGCCGCCGGCCCGGGTGTTCGTGCTCGGAGCCGGGGTGGCGGGGTTGCAGGCGATCGCGACCGCGCGGCGCCTCGGCGCCATCGTCAGCGCCACCGATGTCCGCTCCGCGGTGAAGGAGCAGGTGGAGAGTCTGGGCGCGTCCTTCGTGATGGTCGAAAGCGAGGAGACCGGGGCGGCAGAGACCGCGGGCGGCTACGCGAAGGAGATGAGCGAGGACTACCGGCGCCGGCAGGCGGCGCTGGTGGCCGAGCATCTCGCGAAGCAGGACATCGTGATCACCACCGCCCTCATTCCCGGCCGACCGGCCCCGGTGCTCGTCACCGAGGCGATGGTCGCGAGCATGAAGCCCGGCAGCATCGTCGTGGACCTCGCGGTGGAGCAGGGCGGGAACTGCCCGCTGTCGCGCGCGGGCGAGGTTGTCGACCACGGCGGGGTACGGATCATCGGTCACATCAACGTGCCGGGGTGCCTGCCGGTGGACGCATCGGCGCTCTACGCGCGCAACCTCTACAACTTCGTGTCCCCGTTCGTCGACCGCGAGACCGGTGCCGTCGCGTTCGACTGGAGCGACGAACTGGTGACCGGCACCGGACTCACGCGGGACGGACAGGTGGTGCATCCGTCGTTCCGGCCCGAGAGCTGAGGAGGCTGCGAACGTGTCATCGAAGACCCTGCAGACCTCATGTTTCCTCCCCGCCGTCCGGTATCACCCCGGATATCGCTGAGTCGGACGCACCTGTCGAGAGAGCCGCCCAGCCGGCGCGTTCCAATAGAAGACACTTCCGCGAGGACATTTTCCGATGGCCGAAGCCGCCCAGATCGACCCCTTCGTCTTCCGCATCTCCATCTTCGTGCTCGCGATCTTCGTGGGCTACTACGTGGTGTGGAGCGTCACCCCCGCGCTGCACACGCCGCTCATGTCGGTGACCAACGCCATCTCCTCGGTGATCGTGGTCGGCGCCCTGCTCGCGGTGGCGGTCGAGACGGGGGAGGGCATCGGTCTGTCCAAGGGATTCGGGTTCGTCGCGCTGACGCTGGCATCGGTGAACATCTTCGGCGGGTTCCTGGTCACCCAGCGGATGCTCGCCATGTACAAGAAGAAGCAGAAACCGGAGTAGGGAGTCATGTCTGCCAACATCGCCGCGCTTGCCTATCTCGTCTCCGGGGCGCTCTTCATCCTCGCCCTGCGGGGACTCTCCTCGCCGGAGACTTCCCGGCGGGGCAATTTCCTCGGCATGACGGGGATGGCGATTGCGGTCGTCACCACCCTCGTGCTCGCCGATATCGCCCAAGGGCTGACGTGGGGGTTGATCGCGCTCGCCGTCGGCGTCGGGGGTGGCGCCGGCGCAGTCATTGCGCGCCGCATCCCGATGACCGCAATGCCGCAGCTCGTCGCCGCCTTCCACAGCCTGGTCGGGATGGCCGCGGTGCTGGTGGCGGCCGCGGCGCTGAATACCCCGGACGCCTACGGCATCGGCACCGCGGGGAATATCCGGGTGGCAAGTCTCGTCGAGATGTCCATCGGCTCGGCCATCGGCGCCATCACCTTCACCGGGTCGGTGGTGGCGTTCACCAAACTCCAGGGGCTCGTCTCCGGCCGTCCTGTCGTGTTCCCCGGCCAGCACCTGCTCAACGCCGTCCTCGGGGTGCTGATCGTGGTGCTGACGGTGTGGTTCTGCCGCACCGAGTCGCATACCGCGTTCTGGCTCCTCACCCTGCTCGCCTTCGCCCTCGGGGTGCTGATCATCATCCCCATCGGCGGCGCGGACATGCCGGTGGTGGTCTCCATGCTGAATTCCTACTCCGGGTGGGCGGCCGCGGGCATCGGGTTCACCCTGGAGAACACCGCGCTCATCATCACCGGGGCGCTGGTGGGCTCGTCCGGCGCCATCCTCTCCTACATCATGTGCAAGGGCATGAACCGCTCGTTCTTCAGCGTGATCCTGGGCGGCTTCGGCGGCGAGACGGACCTGGCCGCGGGCGGCGAGATGGAGCAGCGTCCGGTCAAGCAGGGCAGCGCCGAGGACGCCGCCTTCATCATGAAGAACGCGGGCTCGGTCATCATCGTGCCGGGCTACGGCATGGCGGTGGCGCAGGCCCAGCACGCGCTGCGCGAGATGGCCGACACCCTCAAGGCCGAGGGCGTGAAGGTGAGTTACGCCATCCACCCCGTGGCGGGACGGATGCCCGGTCACATGAACGTGCTGCTCGCCGAGGCCAACGTCCCCTACGACGAGGTCTTCGAACTCGACGACATCAACAGCCAGTTCCCGCAAGCCGACGTCGCCTTCGTCATCGGCGCCAACGACGTGACCAACCCCGCCGCCAAGACCAACCCGCAAAGCCCCATCTACGGCATGCCGGTGCTCGACGTCGAGCGCGCGAAGACGGTGCTGTTCTCCAAGCGCGGCATGGGTTCAGGCTACGCCGGCATCGAGAACGAACTCTTCTTCCGCGACAACACCATGATGCTGTTCGCGGACGCGAAGAAGATGGTGGAGGAGATCGTGAAGGCGATGTAGCGGAGGCGCTCCACGCGCTGGGCCGGGCGGCACGGCGTTCGCGGTGCTGGAATGGGATGGCGCCCCACTCACTTGCTTTCTCGACATCGGAGGACATCTTGTACTGAATCCGGCGGTTCCCCGGGTTCGGAGTACGGATGTATCAATCCCAGTGATTCGCTCGATACTCCATCATGTCGTCTCCGTGGAGCTGTTTCGTGGCGTTTCCGACTCGCACCCAAAATTCGGCCGGCTCGCCGCCAGAAGCCGCTTTCGCGAACACGGGTTTCGCTGAGGCGGCCACTGCTACTGCACATACATCCAGTGCATCTGTCCGTTCGAACCGTACTTTCACCACGCCCGCGGTCGGAATCGACAGATTATTGTCAAGGTTTTGCCGCAGGAACAATTCGTATCCGTCGAGGTTTGGCTTTTTCCCAAGAGTTTGAAGATCGTCACCGAGACCGAGGACATCGCCGTCGTCCGTAACCCCGATCAGCAGTGTGCCGCCTTCCGCGTTAAGGAATCCGCACACTGTCTTGACGATGACATGCTCGAGCTTTCTGTCCGGCGCACGGGTATGGAGATTCCAGCGAGCCGTAGATTTGAATTCCACGGTCTGCGATTCACCCGCTGCAAGAAGGTCTGCAACTGTCGCCGGCCGTGCGGGCACATCAGCTATTCCCTGCAACTGGTCGAACCCATCCCTGATGACCTTCGCGATGAGCTTGCGCCGCTTATCGAGAAATGTCCCGTAGTCTTGTTGCTCCCAGCCAACCGGCAAGGCATGCAAGTACCGTTGACGTTCCAGCCTGCCCGCCGGCATGGCTCCAGCCATGGACGGCCAGTAATCCTGCGGGCTGCGAGCGCCGATTGCGGCATTCTCGGGCCAGTCGACGAATACCATGTTAGCGATGGCATTGACCTGATGGCGGGCGGTGATGCCTTGGCCAGCGAGCCATGCCTTGGGGAAGAGATGATGCCGCTCCAGGGATCGAAGCGGTGTGACTGTCGAGTCGAGCAGATCGCGAATTCGGATATCGCCGAGCAACACCTCGGCATCCAGTAGGTTCAACGCCGCCCAGTAGGCCAGCAGTACGGGGGACTTGGCTCCAGACGTGTCCAGGCGATTCGGCAACGAGATGTCCCAGTAGTCACTCGTGAAGTTGGAGCGAATGATTCGATCCAGGGCGTCCCTGAATCCCTCGGCATCCTTGGCCGGAGCGACGACTCGCAGATCGGACTCCAACTGACTCTCTGGGGAAGAGGTGTAGCGTCCGGTGGTATGCGCCATGAAGAACCAGCGTGAGATCAGTTCGCGCAGTGGACCTAGTTTCATGTTGAAGTCGCGTCTACCAATCAGCCAGATGACATAGGTGTAGATGACCGCGCTCTCGGACGCGATCATGCGCGCACTCCGATAACCGGCGTGGGTGAGACACTTGAGGAATTCATGCCAGTTCGTCAGGTCGAGAACTTCGTCCAGAGCTGGACGCAACCGTTCGAATTGGGCGGCACGGCGCTCGGTGGAAACGTCGCCGGTGTCGAGGTCCTTACCCCGTAGAATGTTGTAGACGTGCTGGAGCCGACCCCGGCGAAAGGCCAGACCGACAGCAGCGCGCAGCATCTGGTCGGGACCGGGTTCGAGAAAGGGGTTTCTCGGAGATGGTGAGTCGCCGTTCGATTCGACGGCGCTTCGACAGAATGCCTCGATCTGGCGGCGTCCTTGTTCCCAGTGTACGGACATCAGGGTCAGGATGAAGTTCGCCTGATTGAGGGTGACGCCTTTCGAGTTTGTACGAACGAAGATCTCCGCGACCTCCTCTTCACCGGCATTTGCATTGAGTTCGATGACCTGAAATCTGAAATCGCGCAGATCTCTTACGCGGTCGAGTCTCTCCTCCAGACGATCCTGAATATCGTGGTCCAGCTCCCGGCCTCGCGCGCTTCCCAGGCGCGCCATGAACGCGCGCACGGTCGACTTGTAGCCGCTGACCCACAATGCGGTGATATCCGGTACGAACTCGGGGTCCTTGCGAATTGCCGCATCGGCGACTTCGAAGGCCTCGTCGACCGGGTGAAAGGCGATCCGAATATGTTGTTCTCGGAATGTTCTCGCAAGCACCGGGCGACCCGTGAGCACTGCGAAGAGCGACGTGAGGCGCTGCTGTCCATCAACGATGAGCCTGCTGGCGACACCCTCCACTTCTCCGCCACCCACCTGCCGCATGCCCACCTCGGCGCCCGTTTCCCAGAACATGAGCGTGCCGACCGGGTAGCCGCGATACATGGAATCGAACAGATCGCGGACCTTCGCTGCGGACCAGACGAATGGCCGTTGGATGTCAGGTAGAGCAATGTTCCCGTGCTTGATATCTTCGATCAGGTGGGTCAGAGAGTAGTTGGTGTCCTTGTACAAGGTGGGCACGAAGCATCTCCTTCAGGGTGAATCGTTTGCCGTGTCAGGATCGATTATCGGGTTCATCCGGTTGGAAATGCCGAACCTTCGGGAGCAGGTCCGGGCTCGGGTGTCCGGCCACGGTCGCGGCCCAGCCGATGAGGTCGGGGCGCCGGCCAAACAGAGCGAAGACCTGTCCATCCTGATCGGGGCCGGGTTTGAGACCACCGTCGACGTGCCATCCGTTTGCCTCGCCCGTTTCGAGCGCTGCTGAGGGTGCGGCGATACCGTCCGTGTGTTCGCGATACTGCTTGGCGGCTTGTTGGCATGCCGGCCAGGTGTCTGGTCCACCAATCAGTGTCTGCCCAGGCAGATCCGGGCGATGCGACGGGACTTCACCGATGTCGACGGCCCAGAGCGCGCGGCGAATGGTGGGGATATCCTGTGGATCGCGGATCTCCTCGTGACGCAGGAATTCCGCCCAGGCGCCGTCCGGGGTATCGCAGAAATAGTGGGTCAATTCGCCGGGTGCATTCCAGCGGCCGGCGGATTGCGACGAGTCCTCCCGCAGAAAGGGAAAGCGGGGATCAGTGTGGCGGTAGGCGATCACGTTGCCGGGGACGATGCCAGCATCCGGGCGAGTTCGCGCACCTGTTTCGGCGCATCGTCCCCCGGCGACCATTCATGGCCGAGCACCTCGGCGGGGGTGCGGCCGTCAAGGCGCTCGCGCGGGCGATCGAACCAGCGCCTGACTCCGATATCGTTGTACGCGCCCTTGAGGTCGCCGACGACGAAGGCCAGGAAGTGGAGCCGGGCGGCGATCGCGTCCGGCGTGGAGCGGCTGGCGGAAATGTAGCGCCGCACACTGGACTGGGAGATGCCCAGAAGGCGGGTCAGCAAGTCCACGCCGAGGACACCCTGCAAGGCGCGCCATTCGTGCGTGGGGGCCGGCGATTGATCGAGGGCTTCGTTGATCTTCTCCAGCACGGCGGAAAACCGGGCAGCATCGGAACACGGCAGGCGGTGGAGTTCCGCAAGGAAGTTGCGACCGATCCCGGCTTCGGCCATGCCGGTCTTGAGCCCCTGTATCGCGGAATCGTCCAGGCAAGTGACAGGGCGAGAGAGCAGGCCCATCGCGTCGGCGCGGGTCAATGCCCCTACCGCCGCGGACGCAAGTCCGGGATCGTCGAATGGAGCGCGAACGGACTGGATATGGAGATTCGTCATGGTCCGCAATGTATGAGGTGACCTACGCCCGGTCAAATGCTGACTGAAGCGGAACCTGCGTCGGCTCCGGAGACAGGAGAGCGGATGCGAGCGTGATCTCCATACGCCCCCGGCCCGCGTCCCCCCCGAGCGTCTACATCCCCCACACGGTGACGGTGTGCTCGCCGCTGCGCTCTTCGCGGCGGAAGACCTTCTCCTCCCACGTCCGCCCCGCGCGCCGGTCGAACACCACCAGATGCCCCGCCCGCGCCTCGCACCGGTCCATGTAC
>JAPOSC010000078.1 GCA_026709935.1 Thiotrichales bacterium | reverse complement strand
ATCTTTGAAGATAAGAGGAACCCGAATGCAATTTTCTATAATACAAGAATTGTACGCAACACCGAACTTCTATTGTATGCTCTCCGATTGTATGAACGGCTTGGAGTTGACCCGACCAGTACATTTGTTATTGAATTGAGTTATGGAGGATTGAGCAATCGAATCTTGATTCATTCAAATCCAACCAGCTATATATCGATCCCAAAACAATGTAGCCACGATACAATCGTTACGGATTACACAGGTAGTCTAATAGAGATTGAGCCCAATTTAACTAAAATTGTCGCCGCACTAACTTCCCCAATGTTTGATCTTTTTGATTTTTCTGAGTTCCCTGAATCAATGTATCAAGAAATTATAAGTGCATTCATTGATGGGCGAGTTCTATCATAGACTTTTTTTGGGCTTTCAGTTATAAATTGATCATCTACTGTGAACGGTGACGTGACGCTGGTACGCGTGGAAGGTCAGGAAAGTAGCAACATGTGAAATCCTATCGGTGCCGATGCACAAGGCAACCGGTATCCTGCAAGGGACAGTCTGGGCTGATAAGGTAGCGAAGTGGTCCGTAGTAATTAAGACGCGGAGTAATGTCCGTTGAGGAAAGGGACCGCAGGGTTGGAATGCAGATAGAAGAACAAAGGGCACCGATATATATTGGTAAAACCTACAAATCGGACGATGTCAGGGCGTTTGAAATCTGCACATACTTAATGAAGCGAACATCTAATGACGGCATTATTTGGGCTTAACACGGCTGAATAATACACGATATGGACATTGAGATTTAACAGGAATGTGCACTACCCCAGAATATTGATGAGCATCCTAACATTCCTCAAAGTTCCATGATCTGTCACAATTTTTTGAGATTTACCTCAAAGTAGTGCTAAAGTTATGGGTTTGATTGGTAAACTTGAAGTTTAAATTCCTACAGAATCAATGGGAAAACACCCAACTTACTAATGCGTGAGTAGCTTCCCAGCCATTTTTGAAAACAGCCGCAAGGCTTAATGATTATCGGTACATAAATCGAATTAAGCGATGTTATCTAAGGAATTTTCGTACTTTGGTGATTATATGGACCTGATACTTATCGTAATCAGACTGCCCCCACAGACAGAGCATCTTTTGTGGATTCTTAACGATTTTAAGAAGTATATATGTCAGTATTAAGTAACATCGTAACTATATTGAAAGGTCTAGCAAAATCCATAGGGATTAATGCTAGATCTTGGCAGTTGCCTTCTAATCCATCCATAGATGCCAATGATTCTAAACTCGCCAAGCCCTCACCACCATTTGAAAATGAAACCGAGCCAGATAATGCTACCACAAGAATTCTGGAACTTGACAATCAGCCCGAATCCTCCCTCCATGATGATGGATTCATTCACGGTCAGGATCTGAATAATTCGTCCGAAGAGGATCTTCTGCCAATTAATACAAAAACTGGATCCGAATTAGATCCTCCCGAAACTGCAGAATCTGAACTCAGTGACATTTCATCAGGTACCGACGAAATACATCAGTCACATTCAGGTTTAGCAGTAGATGATGGATGTCAATCAGATCCATCCATTCCACTTCCTTGTGTAGATGAACAAGGAGATCAAACTATACATGATAGAATTCCAAGTAGCGAAAACTCCCGCAACGATTGCAACACCGTTCCTAGTCCCAATATGTCACGGAAACAGCAAAATGAACCACGAAAGATCTCTGGTAGACGTAGCAGATTGGGGCAAAGTGGAATGCGGTCACCACAAGTTCAGCGAAGCCCCCAACCAGAACTACTCTGCCATAAAAACAGGTTAGGAAGAACATGGGAGATAGAATTGTCTGTAGATGAGGACTCAGCAATCAAATCTGTGCATCTGGACGACAGGGAATTAGAGATTGAAAAGAATAAATATCGTATTCCATCGTTGTCTGGGCAATTATTCATTGAGTCTCCCGATGGACAGAAACAGAATATGTCACTCCATGAAAACAACCCGTTGATATTCAAATTTCGTGCGAATTGGGAGGGCTATGGTCGTAAGGTCACGGCAATCACGAATGGATGTTTTATTGTTATAGCTCCACGAGAATGGAATAGAACAGGCCATATACCTGTTGCACCAGAAGCCTGTGAAGATGCTGATTTCGTAGCCCATTTCTTTTCTCGCACATCCCAATCGCAGCAAGACGACATTGGCGGCTTTCGTGAATGTGATGATTTACATGTCCTAGCTGGAATCAAACTGTTAGGTCCCCATGTATTTGACGATTCGGATGAGGGTAAACTCTTTGTCCAACGTGTTCCAGATCTCATCACTACGGGAGATATTGTGTGGGCTCGGGTAGGAGAGGAAGCGAAATCTGGCTGGAAGGGACAGAATTTCAAACCCGCCGAGCAGTCGCTTTCAGAAATTCTGAATGGGCGGGAAGGGAGATTTTTTCTCCGTATTTACGATTCAACGGGGAGACTTGTTGACAGCATTGAGTTCCGTTTCTTGAAAAGATTAAAGGAGATTCTAATCAATGGCGAGCCGTACACACAACACACGATACTATTGCCAGAATTGAACGGACACACACCAATTGAAGTGCGTTTTGTTAGCACCGAAAAGTCTCAGCCTATGGAGTTAAAAGTATCTGATGACACTCATTCGACGGTCAATGTAGATACTCTCATGATTGGTCATACCCCCGAAGCAAATTCCATTTTGTGCACACTTGGATCCCTGCCCAATCAAGTATGCATTCAATTAAATCTTCCACGAATCTGGTGGAAAATTGTGTCGGAAGACAAAACACTCTGTAATTGGAGTGATAAACCGTTCATAATGACTCGTCATGAATTTCAGGACTACGCTCGAAATGGATCTGAGATAAGACTGATGCAAAAACAAATTCAATCAATTACTGCTGGGTTTGATGATGAATTGAATCTCACCTATAGAATCAGTCAAAGAAATTGTCCAGTTGCGATTCCAATGAGAGATTTTATTGATCATAGACTGATAGATGAGAGAATCTATGCAGATGTTCAATTCAAGGTTGAAATTGCAGGCACAGCACTTCCGCTAATAGTTATTTCTGCAGATCCCCTGCCGAAAATAAAATGCTTCAACGCAAGCTCATCAAGAATTGCACAGGGGAAGGAAGTGACTCTAAGTTGGACTACGATCAATACCAATCATCTACAAGTCAAGATTGCTCCAGACATTGGTCATGTTGATTCTGAAGGAAGTTGTGTCGTTAGACCCACCACAACCACATCTTACACTCTAAGTTTGTTCGTCCCTGAATCGTATAACGTTGATCAAGCCGTGACAGTCCATGTTGATGCTCCTAGTACACACACTAAGGGCTCGCGAAAAAATAACTTATCCAATTAAAAGTTCTTCATAGTCTCGTTTTTCATCGGATGGATACGGTTTCAGGGTGTAATTCCATTGCGGTAAGGTCTTATTCCAATCAAGATTGAGTTTCTCCATTTCCTCGTCCCTGATTTTATTCCTCTTGGATAGTTATTGTTTAGGACTTCACCCGTGGCA
>JAPOSC010000080.1 GCA_026709935.1 Thiotrichales bacterium | reverse complement strand
GCTCCGGGGCGTCGAGCATGTCCTGATAGGTAGCGCAGGCCGCGGGCGTCGCGACATTGCCTTCGGCTTCGCTGTTCGTTCCTTCCACGGCGTTGCCTCCTCTGCCGACGGCGCGTGGGCTCCGGGACCGTTTTTTCCGATCGGTTTGGTCCCTCGCATCGGATTGAACCACAAAACGAGAGAACCCGGTCTCGCGCTGATCGACGCACACGCGCACGATGCTCCGCCCGCAGTCGAGTCGATTCGCACCCCTTGGTCAAAGGCTTCGAAAGCCACGCTACCGAGTCGGCGGCGGCAGCCTTCCGAGGCGCTCCGCCAGCGCTCGCAGGGCCTGCGCGATACCCGGATACAGCTCGACTCCGTCTCGCAGTGCGGCGGCCTTGCGCTCCAGCGCGAGCCGCCCCGGAAGCCGCACGCCGCGCGACCCATCCACGGGTCTACTGGCAAGGCAGGCATCGGCGAGCCAGTCCACCTGACGGGCGAACGGTTCCGCCCCCGCGAACATCGACGGTGCGAAGGCGAGGACCAGCACGCTCGCGCCCCAACCGCTCGGCACATCGGCACGGCCGAAGCCCGCGAGACCCTGCGAGAGTGCTTCGACGAGCAAGCCCAGCGCGAAGCCCTTGTGTCCGTGGTCGAGACCCCCGAGCGGCAGGAGGGCGCCGCCGCGATCGAGGGCTTCGGGATCGTCGGTCGCCTCACCGCGGCCCTCGACGAGCCAGCGCCCGGGAAGCCGATCCCCGCGGGCGCGCATCCTGGTGGTCAGGCCCGCGGTCGTGATCGAGGTGCTCAGATCCATCAGGATCGGATCCCCGCCGCTCGGAATTCCGGCCGCAACTGGGTTGGGCGTCATGACCGGGCTCGTGCCGCCGAACGGCGCGACGAGGGCATCGCTCGGATCGGAGCACAGCACCAGCAGGAGGTAGCCCCGGCGCGCCGGTGCTTCCAGAAACGACGCGAGGCATCCGATGTGGTGGCTGCGGCGAATGGCCACCGCCCCGAGCCCGAACGTGTCCGCTCGCCCACACGCTTCGTCGACTGCACGCGCAGTCACCCAGATGCCGGGGAGCCGGCGTGCGTCCCAGCATGCAGAAGCTCCGTGTGATGCGAGGACATCCGGTTTGCCGTCCACCACCATCTCGCCGGATTCGATCTCGGCCACGTAGTCGGCGAGCAACGCGAGTCCGTGGGTGGAGTGTCCGTAGAGATCGGCCTCCACCAGGCCGCCGGCAACCACCGCCGCCTTGTCCTGCGGCATGCCGGCGGCGGCAAGCGCACCGGCAGCGAACCCGCGAAGCTCCTGCGCATCGAACCGCTCGCGCGCCGCGGCGTCCGCGCATCGGGCCGGTCGGCACCCGGATCGACCGCCCTGCGCCCGGGGCGCCCCGGACGTCGGCCCACTCGCGGAATCGGGAGTCCGGTCGTTCATGACGCTGCCCGCCGCACGGAGATATGCCAGGGTATCAGCAGCCGCTCGGCGAGCGTGACGAGGCCGAACACGGCAAGCCCCAGCACCGTGAGGAAGAAGATCCCGGCGAAGGCGAGGTCCGGACGCATGTTGCCGGTCACGATCTGGATGTAGAAGCCAAGCCCCTCGTCGCTCCCAATGAACTCCGCGATCGTCGCGCCCACGGTGGCGTTGATGGCGGCATACTTGAAGCCGACGAAGCACTGGGGCATCGCGGCCGGCAGCCGGACCTTCACGAAGCTGCGCCATGCCCCAGCGCCAGTGGCCCGGCAAAAGCGCGTGAGCTCCTCGCTCAGCGAGCCGAAGGCGAGGATCGCGTTCAACACGATGGGAAAGAAGCACACCAGGAACACGATGATCACCTTCGGCAGCAGTCCGAACCCGAGCCACGAGATGAACAGCGGCGCGAAGGCGATCTTCGGGGTCATCTCGATGCTGACGAAGAACGGGTAGATGGTCTGGCGCAGAAAGCGCGAGAAGGCGATGGCGAGCCCGAGCGGCACCGCCAGGACGATAGCCACGGCGTAGCCGAGCACCGTCTCCGTCCCCGTCACCCAGGTGTAGTAGACGAGCCGGTCGAGATCGGCCGAGCTCTTGATCACGATGGTCGAAGGCTTGGGGAGGATGTAGCGGGGCACCTCCAGCGCGTCGACCAGGACTTCCCAGGCGACAAAGAACGCGGCGAAGAACAGCAGGAACAGCCACGACCGCGACCACCACCGCGCAAGCCAGCGCGCGCCGGCCGCGACCGGAGACACGGAGGTCACGGCCGCCACGATCCATCTCCCGAACACCGGTACGGCGAGCCACAAAGGAACGGCGCCGCATGCAAGTCCCGGGTGGCTGCGGTGATCCGGCGGCGCCTGCCCGCGACCGGCGGAGCAGCGTATTGATCTTCGGTGGACACGTACACGGTCTCGGATCTCCGCAACATGGCCATCATTTCACGCTGCCGCTTCAGGTGCAGAGCGAGAGTGCGGTGGCCCGAGCACGCATGCCGTTCAGAGGACGCCATAGCCATGAAAGATCTCCTGAATGCGTGCCAGATGGGAAACGAATCCTTCGCCGCGCCTTGCATCGAGCCCGCGTGGCCACGGTAGATCGATGTCGATCACATGGTCGATGAGGCCGGGGCGGGGCGTGATCACGCAGATCTTCGTCGAGAGCTGGATCGCCTCCTCGATGCTGTGGGTGACGAACACCACGGTCGGGCGCCTGCGCATCCACAAATCCTGCAAATCGGTTCGGATCCGTTCACGGGTCATCGCGTCGAGCTTGCCGAGCGGCTCGTCGAGGAGCAGCGTTCCCGGTTCGTGCACGATGGCCTGGCAGAGCGCGGCGCGTTGCTGCATCCCGCCCGAAAGCTCCCAGAGCGCGCGGTCCTCGAAGCCGTCGAGATGGACCGAGCGCAGGAGGTCGTCGATGCGCTCGCGGCACGCCGCGACATCGAGCCCCCGCAGCTCGAGCTGAAGCTCCACGTTGCCGCGTACGCTCCGCCACGGCACCAGGGTGCTGTCCTGGAACATGATGCCGACGTCGGTCCGCGGCGCGTCCACCACGTCGCCGTCGACGAGAATCTCCCCGTCGGTGATCTCGAGCAAGCCCGCGATCATGAGCATCAGGGTCGATTTCCCGCACCCGGATGGACCGAGAAGCGAGATGAACTCACCCGGCGCGATGCTCAGATCGGACGGGCCGAAGGCGTGCACCGCCTCGGCACCGCTGCCGAAGAGCTTGCGCACCGCCCGGATCTCGATGGCTGCGCTGGCGGCGGGGATCGACGTCATCGGAGTCCGCTCCACCAGGCTGTCCTCACGCGCCGGTACCACAGTTGGTTGGCAGTTGATTGGTAGTTGATCGGCGAACTCACCCGGCGACGATCCTCTCTCCGAACCGAGCGCTTGGCGTGCATCCGCTTCGCATGACGCCGGAGTAATCCGGCGCGCCAGCCTGTCCGGGCCGACGCGCCGGACGGTGTATCAGGGCAGGAACTCGTTGGTGTAGAACGCCGAGGCCGGCTGATCGGTCTCCAGATCATTGAAATCCTTCATCAGCGAGAGCATGTCGTCCCAGTCCGAGGCGACGTGCAGGCCGAGCTTCCGATCCGCGTTGGCGTTCGAGTAGAGGATGCTCAGGGTGACATCGAGCACCGCACGAGCCTGTTCCTTGCCCTGATCCTCCGCCATGGTGCCGCCCACGATGTCGGCGATCGCGTCGACCGCGGCATCCGGGTTGTTTTCGGCTTCGGCGTAGGCCGCCATCGTCGCGCCGACGAACCGCTCTACGAGGTCGGGCCGGTTCGACACCGTGTCCTTGTGGGTGGAAAGGCAGTAGCCGACCTGGTTCACGCCGAAGTCCGAGTACGCGAAAGTCACCGGAGACTCGCCTCCGTTGGCCTTGATCTCGGCCGGCTTGTCGTCCAGACC
>JAPOSC010000064.1 GCA_026709935.1 Thiotrichales bacterium | reverse complement strand
ACCCGCTGCCCGCGGCCTGGCTGGCGCGGTTTGGCCGCGCGGTGGCCGAGCAGGCCATCGACGGCATCGCCGACCGTGTGGCGGCGGACCGCACGCCGGGCATGCAGGGCACGCTCGCCGGGCAGGCGCTGGGCTCCGATTCGGTCGCTTCCGGCCTGACCGCAACCGACGATGCACCTGGCCCGTCGGCGGACCATCATGCAGTGCTTGCCATGGCGGACATCGCGCGCGGCTTCGGTGCCGAGGCGTCGGCGCCGATGGGGCCGGGGAGCGCGGCCGACCCGTGGGGCGACCGCTTCGGCGTCGGCACCCGGTCGCGGCAACCGCAATCGATGACGGCGCGGGAGGCGCTGCTGGGGTCGAGCTTCTCGCTGACCGGGCAGCCCGATGGCGCGGGCGGCAGCCTCGCCTTCTGGGGCCGCGCCTCCGAGAGTCGCTTCGACGGCGCGGAGCGCGGCGATGGCGCCGACATTACCTTCGACGGCACGGTGACCACCGGCATGCTGGGCGCGGACTACGCCCGGGGCGACTGGCTCGTCGGGTTGGCCCTGACCCAGAGTTCGTCCGATGGCGAGGTGCGCACCGACGACGGCAAGGTGGAGGCGTCGCTGACGGCGGCGGTCCCCTATGCGTCCCTGCAAGCCTCGCCGCGCCTGAAGATCTGGGGCGCGGCCGGCTACGGCACGGGCGAGGTGACGCTGAAGACCGCCGAGCGCTACCGCACGGACACAAGCTGGACCATGGCGGCGGTGGGAACGCGGGGCGACCTGCTCGAAGCCCCGGAGGAAGGCTCCGGTCCGACGCTGGCGCTGATCTCGGACGCACTGTGGACGCAGACCTCCTCGGACAGGATCACCGGACTCGCGGCCTCGGAATCCGACGTGACCCGGTTGCGGCTCGGTCTGGAGGGCAGTTGGCGCGCCGCCATGGAGGGCGATCGCCACCTCACCCCCAAGCTGGAGATTGGCGCGCGCCATGACGGTGGTGACGCCGAGACCGGCTTCGGGGTGGAGTTCGGCGGAGGCGTCGCCTGGGGCGATCCTTCGCTTGGCCTGTCGCTGGATGTCTCCGGCCGGACCCTGCTGGCGCACGAGGACGACGACCTCGACAGTCATGGATTCTCGGCGGCGCTGGCCTTCGACCCCGCTCCGGCGACCCAACGGGGACTGTCCCTCAGTCTCCGGCAGGACTTCGGCGGGGAGGCCGAGGGCGGGCTCGACGGGCTGTTCGCGCGGGCGCCCCTGGAGGACTCGACGGAGAGCGAGATCAAGAGCCGTTGGGCGATGGAGGCGGCCTGGGGCTTCCCGGCCTTCGGCGGGCGCTTTACCGGCAGTCCCCACGCCGGGCTCGGGCTTGCGACGGAGACGCGCGACTACAGCCTCGGCTGGCGGCTCACGCCGGAGGTATTGAGCGCGCCGGACCTGTCCTTCGGTCTCAAGGCGACCCGTCGCGAGAGCGATGCGCTGACGCCGGAGCATACGGTCGGGATAGAGATGACGGCCAGGTGGTGAAGCCTTCTCCGGCGGGTCGTGTCTCACTTTGACTCCTGAACTCTCGGGAAAGCCCGTGCATGCAGGGCCGGAGACACCAGGCGGAATGTCGAAGTGAGACCCGACTCTCCAGCGGCGTCTGGAGCGCGGGCGCGGGTGCTGTAGTACCATCCGCCGCCGCACGAGCGCACCGCATGCGCCGCGCAATCTCCGATCGTCACCCCCGAAGGGTCTCGTCATGGAAGAAGCCAACGCAATCCACGCGCGCATCAAGGACATGCGGGGGCGTCTCGATGCCCTGAGGGGGTATCTTTGACATCGCGGTGCGCCGCGAAAAGCTGGAAGAGATCGACCGCGAACTCGAGCTTCCCGATGTCTGGAGCGAGCCCGAGCGGGCGCAGGGGCTCGGGCGCGAGCGCGCCAGGCTTGCGGAGGTCGTGGGAGGTTTCGAGCACCTCGACACCGGCCTCGATGATGCGGAGACGCTGCTGGCGATGGCGGAGGAGGAGTCCGACGCCGCCATCGTGGGAGAGGTCGACGCCGACGTGGCGGCGCTCGACGAGCGTCTCGGCGCGCTGGAATTCCGACGCATGTTCGCAGGCGAGATGGATGCGTCCAATGCGTTCCTCGACATTCAGGCCGGCTCCGGCGGCACCGAGGCGCAGGACTGGGCCGAGATGCTGTTTCGCATGTATCTCCGATGGGGCGAGCGGCGCGGGTTCGTCACCGAGCTGATCGAGGTGTCGGAAGCGGAGGTGGCGGGGCTCAAGAGTGCCACCATCCGGTTCGAAGGGGAGTACGCCTACGGGTGGCTCCGCACCGAGACCGGCGTGCACCGACTGGTGCGCAAGTCCCCGTTCGACGCCGGACACCGGCGCCACACCTCGTTTGCAGCGGTGTATGTCTCCCCGGAAGTCGACGACGACCTCGACATCGAGATCGATCCGGGCGATCTCAGGATCGATGTCTACCGCGCGAGCGGGGCCGGGGGTCAGCACGTCAACCGCACCGAGTCCGCAGTGCGCATCACCCACCGGCCGACGAACATCGTGGTGCAGTGCCAGAACGACCGCTCGCAGCACAAGAACAAGGCCACCGCGATGAAGCAGCTCAAGGCGCGGCTCTACGAGCACGAGATGCAGAAGCGCCGCGAGACGCAGCAGGCGCTGGAGGACGACAAGGCGGACATCGGGTGGGGGAGCCAGATCCGCTCCTACGTGCTGGACCAGTCGCGCATCAAGGATTTGCGTACCGGGGTCGAGATCGGCAACACCGGCGCGGTGCTCGACGGCGACATCGACCGCTTCATCGAGGCGAGCCTGAAGGCGGGCGTGTGAGGCGGTAACCGCCACCCCTCTCGTCCTGTGGGGTGGTCGATCCGGCCGTGAGCGTTTGATGCGCCGGATTGCGATGCTACGGAGGACAGGCCGTTGAGCGAGGACGTCACCGACCAGTCGGCGCAACGCCGCGCCAAGCTTGTGGCGCGGCGCGAGTGTGGCCCGGCGTATCCGAACGATTTCCGGCCCGATGCGCGGGCCGGGGCGCTGCACGAGCGGTTCGCCGACGCCGATGCCGAGGCGCTGGAACGCGCGCCGGTCGAGGTCGCCATCGCGGGGCGGATGATGACCCGCCGCCTCATGGGCAAGGCGAGCTTCGCGCACCTGCGCGATGTTTCCGGGGACATCCAGATCCATGTGCGCCGCGACGATCTGCCGGAGGGCCGGTACGCGGAGTTCAAGCGGTACGACATCGGGGACATCGTGGCGGTGGAGGGCGTGGTGTTCCGCACCCGGACCGGGGAACTGACGGTGCGGGCGCGCGCGATCCGGCTGCTCGTGAAGTCGCTGCTTCCGCTGCCGGAGAAGTACCACGGACTCTCCGACGTCGAGACCCGTTATCGGCGCCGCTACGTCGATCTCATCGTCAGCGAGCGCAGCCGCGAGGTGTTCCGCGCCCGCTCGCGCACCGTCGATCACATCCGCCGGTTCTTCATCGACCGCGACTTCCTGGAAGTCGAGACCCCGATGATGCACCCGATCCCGGGCGGGGCGGTCGCCCGGCCGTTCGTGACCCACCACAACGCGCTCGACACCGACCTCTACCTGCGGGTCGCGCCGGAGCTCTATCTGAAGCGGCTCGTGGTCGGCGGGCTCGAGCGCGTGTTCGAGATCAACCGGAACTTCCGCAACGAGGGCGTCTCCACCCAGCACAACCCCGAATTCACCATGCTGGAGTTCTACCAGGCGTACGCGGATTACGTGGAGATGATGGATCTCACCGAGGATCTGGTGCGCAGCGCCGCGCTGGCCGTCTGCGGTTCGGCCGCGATCGCGTACCAGGGCGAGGCCATCGACCTCGGTGCGCGGTTCCGCCGGCGCTCGATGGCCGAGGCGATTCTGGAGTGCAATCCGGAGCTCATCGCCGCCGACCTCGACTGCGAGGATCGCGTCCGCGCGCACGCCGAATCACTCGGCATCGCCGTCGAGCCGCACTACGGGCGCGGCAAGCTGTGGCAGGAGATCTTCGAGAAGACGGCCGAGGACACGCTCCGCCAGCCGACGTTCATCACCGCGCACCCGATGGAGGTGTCCCCGCTCTCGCGTGCGAACGACGCGGACCCGTTCCTCACCGATCGGTTCGAGCTGTTCATCGCCGGGCGCGAGATCGCCAACGGCTTCTCCGAGCTGAACGACCCGGAGGACCAGGCGGCCCGGTTCCGCCGCCAGGTCGAGACCCGCGACGCCGGCGACGACGAGGCGATGTGGTTCGACGATGACTACATCCGGGCCCTGGAGTACGGCCTCCCGCCCACCGGTGGCCAGGGCCTCGGCATCGACCGTCTCGTGATGCTGCTGACGGATTCGGCCTCCATCCGGGACGTGCTGCTGTTTCCGTACATGCGGCGGGAACGGCCGTCCGACTCCGATGCGTCGAGTGACTGACGCCGCGGGTTTGGCCGGGTGACGGTACGATATATGCGCCAACAAGCGGTGTGCGCCGAGGGGAAGGGAATGACGTTCAAGTACGAAATCATGAGCCCCCGAACCCCCTCCCACGCCGCGCCGCGATGCGCAGTCTGAGCGCGTTGAGCCGGATGAAGCCTTCTGCGTCCTTCTGGTCGTAGGCGCCCCGGTCGTCCTCGAAGGTTGCGATGGCGGGGTCGAACAGGTCGTCGGAGTCGGAGCACCGTCCCACCACCAGCACGTTGCCCTTGTAGAGCTTGAGCCGGACGGTGCCGTTGACGTGGCGCTGGGACTCGTCGACGAGTGCCTGCAGCATTCGCCGCTCCGGGCTCCACCAGTAACCGTTGTAGATGATGTGGGCGTAGCGGGGCATCAGCTCGTCCTTGAGGTGGGCGGCCTCGCGGTCGAGGGTGATGGACTCGATGGCGCGGTGCGCGCGCAACATGATGGTGCCGCCCGGAGTCTCGTAGCATCCGCGAGACTTCATCCCGACGTAGCGGTTCTCCACGATGTCGACGCGCCCGACGCCGTGCTCGCCGCCGATGGCGTTCAGGCGCTCGATGACCGCGGCCGGGGTGAGCGCTTCGCCGTCGATCGCCACCACGTCCCCGTGCCGGTACGTGAGCTCGAGGTAGCGGGGAGTGTCGGGCGCCGCTTCGGGCGATCGGGTCCAGCGCCACATCGCCTCGTCCGGCTCTGTCGCCGGAACCTCCAGCTCGTTGCCCTCGAACGAGATGTGCAGCAGGTTCGCGTCCATGGAGTAGGGCGATGCGTTGTCGCTCTTGCGCTCGACGGGGATGTCGTGCTCGGCCGCGTAGGTCAGGAGCCGCTCCCGGGAGTGCAGGTCCCACTCGCGCCACGGGGCGATGATCCGGATATCGGGGGCGAGTGCGTAGGCGCCGAGCTCGAAGCGCACCTGATCGTTGCCCTTGCCGGTGGCGCCGTGGGCGATGGCGTCTGCGCCGGTGCGGGCGGCAACATCCACCAAGCACTTGGCGATGAGAGGCCGAGCGATGGACGTACCGAGCAGGTACTCGCCCTCGTAGAGGGTGTTGGCGCGGAACATCGGGAACACGAAATCGCGGGCGAACTCCTCGCGCACGTCCTCCACGAAGATTTCGGCCGCGCCCAGCGCCTCCGCCTTGCGCCGCGCCGGCTCCAGCTCCTCGCCCTGGCCGAGATCGGCGGTGAACGTGACCACCTCGCACCCGTACCGATCCTGCAGCCACTTGAGGATGATCGAGGTGTCGAGGCCGCCCGAGTAGGCGAGCACCACTTTCCTGACGTCATTCATGGGGTTCCGGATCCTTGCTTGTAACCAGGTGAGAAGTGCGCTTCAAGACGCACGGGATTCGTGCCGAACCTTCATTCGCATTTCTCACCGGCCCTCGAACCGGAGCCATCCAGGCTTGAGCGGTTGCCGAGAGCCTGGTGAGGAATGCGGGTCAGCTTCTGCGGGACGGACGGGCGCGTGGTCATTCGGTCGCGCCATCCGTAGCGTTCAATGGTCCTGATCGGTGGGCCATATCGATCGGCCGACTGGCCGGACAAGGGCGCGGGCGGTTCACCCCGCCTCGGCCCGCACCGCCTTGGCCATCTCGTGCATCGAGAAGAAGATAAAGTCGGTCTCCGGCATCGCTTCGACCTTCTCCGTCGCCCCCCAGCCTCCGCTCTGCGAGAGTCGCTGCCGGTCGATCCAGGCGTTGGCGAGGCCGAAGCGCCGCGCCGGCGTGTGGTCGTGGTGCAGGCTCTGGGCGGTGTGGAGAATGTCGGCCTTCTCCAGGCCGAAGTCCGATCGCAGGTGGGAGAGCAGGTACGTGAAGTTCGCATCGTCCGGCTTGTAGGAACCGATGTCTTCCGCGGTGTAGACGGCGTCGAACTCCACGCCGAGCTTGCGGTTCGAGGCCGCGAAGCCGTCGCGGTGCACGTTGGACAGGATCACGAGCCGGTACTGGCGCTTCAGCGTCCGCAGCGCATCCGCCGTATCCGGGAACGCGGGCCACAGCGGCACCGAGGCGCCGAACGCCTCGTCGAGCGCGTCGCTCGATTCGATGCCCAGGCTCTCCGCGATGCTCCGGTGCACGCGGGCGAGGAGGTCGGGGTAGCGCAGCCCGGGGTGCTCACGCTCGTGTCGATGCTCGTGCCGGGCGAAGGCGAGGAGGGCGCCGGCGCGGGTGACGTCCGATCGCCCTCCCTGCATGATCAGCGGCTGCAGGGCATCCCAGATTCCGCCTTCCCAGTCGATCAGGGTGCCGTAGCAGTCGAACGTCAGCACGCGGTAGTCGGTCAGTCGGGTCATGGTGTCGGAGTCCGGTTTTCCCGCAGTTGCCCGGGGGTTGTCCTGCATGGGGGGTTGTCCGGGAACTGCCCGGGGTTTCCCGACCGTAGTGGGTTCATGCCTTCGCGCGCCGCGGGCCGCCCGTCCGTCGCGACCGGCGGCATTCCCCGCGAGTCGCGGGCGCAATGATATCCGAGGACCGCGGCGAGACCATCGTCGAGGCGCATCACCGGCCCTTCCAGCGCGGCGGGCGCTTCTCCGCGAACGCGACCGGGCCCTCGACGAGATCTTCGGAGTCGTACATCTCCCGGGCGACGGGGAATACCGAGTCGAGCGCACGTTCCAGCGGCATGCCGGCGCCGATGAGCGCTGCTTCCTTCGATGCCCGCACCGAGAGTGGCGCCCCTTTCAGAATCTCGCCGGCCCACCGCCGGGCCGCTTCCATCAGCGCGTCGCCGGGGACGACCTCGCAGACGATGCCGCACGCATGTGCCTCGGCCGCGGAGAGCCGCTTGCCGGCGAGGATGACCGCCATCGCGGTGTGCCACGGGAGGTAGCGGGGCAGGCGGTGGACGCCGCCGGCCGCCGCCATCAGGCCCACCCGCGGTTCGGGCAGGCCGAACGATGCATGCTCGGCCGCGATGACGATGTCGCAGGCGAGCACCAGCTCGAATCCGCCGCCGAGCGCGAATCCGTTCACCGCTGCGACGATCGGTTTGTAGCATCCCGCGCGGCGGGTCAGACCGCCGAAGCCGCCGTTGATCCCGCGGCGCAGCTCGCGCACCCGCTCCTGGCCGTGCTCGGCCTGGAACTTCAGATCGTTCCCCGCGCAGAACGCCCGGCCACCGGCGCCGGTGAGGATCGCCACCCACTGGTCGTCATCGGCCTGGAAGGCGTCGAACGCCGCATCCATCTCCCTGGCGGCGTAGGGGTGCAGGGCGTTCATCACCTGCGGGCGGTTGATCGTCACCGTGGTGACGTGGTCGGAGGTCGATACCTCGATGAACTCGTAGCGCATGGATTTCCTCTTCCGTTCGGCGGCATTCGCGCCCGGCCGGCGGATGCCACGGGTCTGTCGGTAGGTATTTTCCCTGCGCCACCATACGGTGATCTTCGGTATGCTTGGAAGCCCTGCGGTTGGTTTCCGCGGTCGATTTCTTGCCGTGCTGCACGTGACCGCATGTGCGGGACCCATGTGTGAAACCCATGGGCGGAACCATTGACCGGAAGGACGCGCCGCGAGTGGCCTCGCCCTGCATCGAGGCATCAGGGAAGATGCCGTGAACTCCGCTTCCACCCCCATCGTGAAGGACCTCGTGCTCGTCGGGGGCGGGCACAGTCACGTCATTGTGCTCCGGCGCTTCGGGATGAAGCCGATGCCAGGGGTGCGGGTCACCCTCATCGGCCGGGACATCGAAACGCCGTACTCCGGCATGCTCCCGGGTCACATCGCCGGGCACTACACACGCGACGAGATCCACATCGACCTCGGGCCCCTGACCCGCTTTGCCAACGCGCGCTTCTGTCACGACGAGGTTGTGGGACTCGATCTCGTGGAGCAGAAGGTGCTTTGTCGCCATCGCCCCCCCGTCCCCTACGACGTGCTTTCCATCGACATCGGCTCCGCGCCGCGCACCGACGACGTTCCGGGCGCCGCGGGCTCGGTGGTCCCGGTCAAGCCGATCGGCGGTTTCGTCGCCCACTGGCAAGCGCTCGTCGAGCGGGTGCTCGCCACCCGGGGGCGGGTGCGGATCGGGGTGGTGGGAGCGGGAGCCGGCGGGGTCGAGATGGTGCTCGCGATGCGGCACGGGCTGCGCGCCACGCTGCGCCGTGAGGGCGGCGATCCCGAGCGGCTGAGTTTCGATCTCTTCGCCGACGCGGACGAGGTGTTGCCCCGCGCCGCACCGGGGGTCCGCGCCGTGTTCGCGCATGTGCTGGCCGAGCGCGGGGTGCGCGTGCACCTCGATGCCCGGATCGAGCGCGTCACTCCCGGGGCGCTGCACGCGGCCGGGCTCACCGGCGGGGCGCAGATCGGCGCCGGGGACGGGGCGAGTTATGGAACCGGATATCCCTGTCTGCTCCACACTGCCGGCGATGTCATGCACGAGTTCGACGAGGTGCTCTGGGTCACCGCGGCCGGTGCGCAGACCTGGCTGGCGGAGTCCGGGCTCGCCACCGACGAGAGCGGCTTCGTCGCCGTGCATCCCACCCTCGAATCCACCTCTCACCCCGACGTGTTCGCGGCCGGAGACTGCGCCGCAGTGCTCGCGCATCCCCGCGAGAAGGCCGGGGTGTTCGCGGTCCGGCAGGGTCCGCCTCTCGATGCCAACCTGCGTCGCGCGCTGCGCGGCCTTGCGCTGAAGCCGTTCACACCCCAGCGCCGCTTCCTGAGTCTCGTCAGCACCGGCGACCGCCGTGCGGTCGCGACCCGGGGCGGCGTGATCATGCTCGACGGCGACTGGGTCTGGCGATGGAAGGACCGGATCGACCGGCGGTTCATGCGCCGGTTCACCGATCTGCCGGACATGGCGTCCCCGGCCCGGCTCGATTTGCCCGCCGGCCTGGCGGGGGAGGATGCGATCAGGGAGCTTTCGGCCGATGCCATGCGTTGCGGCGGGTGCGGAGCCAAGGTCGGCGCCACGGTGCTCGCGCGGGTGATGGACGACATCCGCACCACGGCGCGCGGCGATGTCCTGGTCGGGCTCGCGGACCGCGACGATGCGGCGGTGGTGGAGACGCCGCCCGGGATGGTGACAGTCCACACCGTCGACTCGTTCCGCGCCATGATCGACGACCCTTGGCTCTTCGGCCGCATCGCCGCCAACCACTGCCTCGGTGACATCTACGCGATGGGGGCCGAGCCGCAGACCGCACTCGCCGTCGCGACCCTGCCCTACGGCATCGAGTCCCAGGTCGAGGACACCCTGCGGCAGATGATGACCGGTGCCGCCGAGGTGCTGCGCGAAGCCGGGGCGGCGCTGGTGGGCGGACATACGGGCGAGGGGGCGGAGCTCGCGCTGGGGTTCGCGGTCAGCGGGCTGATCGACCGCGACGCGATCCTGCGCAAGGGCGGAATGGACCCGAGCGATCGGCTGATCGTCACCAAGCCGCTCGGAACCGGCACCCTCCTCGCCGCGCACATGCGGCACCAGGCGCGAGGGGTGTGGATCGAGGCCGCGCTCGAGGCAATGCAGAAATCGAACCGCGCCGCCGCCCGGTGCCTGCACCGGTGCGGGGCGAGCGCGTGCACCGACGTCACCGGATTCGGGCTGCTCGGCCACCTGGTCGAGATGGTCCGGGCGTCCGGGGTCGATGCGGAGCTCGACCTTGCGGCGATTCCGGCCCTCCCCGGCGCTCTCGACACCATCGCCGCCGGCATCACCAGCTCGCTGCAGCCGCAGAACCTGCGCCTGCGCCACGCGGTGCGCAATGCCGAGGCGGTGGCGGGTGATCCGCGGTGGCCGTTGCTGTTCGATCCACAGACCGCGGGCGGTCTGCTCGCGTCCGTGCCCGAAGATCAGGCCGAGGCGTGCGTGGAGGAGCTGCGCGCGCTCGGCTATCCGGCGACCGCGCTCATCGGGCGGATCAGAGCGCGGAGCAGCGTCATGGGATCGATCATGGTGCGGTGCCAGGGCGCTCGCATCGCGTGATCCCCGGCGGTGCGCGGGTCACCGTGAGGGGCCACCGCAAGGGACCGGGGAAATTCCCGATCGCGACCCGCGAAACTGGGCTATGATTTCTGCCCGGTGAGCCTACCCGAGCCCGGATGTGTCCATGCCCGCGCCGATCGACCTGTTGCTGTCGGCCACCCGCACTGCGGTTCGCCACGCGGCCCGGGACGTGGCCTCCGAATGTCCGGAAACCGTTGTTCTGGACGAACTGCTGAGCACGGCGTTCCCGCGCGCCGCCAATCCCGTCGAGCCCGCGCACACTCCGGCCGTCTCGAACTTCATGGATGTCGCAGTGCGGGCGGCGGCTACTCCTCGCGAACGGATGCTGGCCAGTGCGCTGGCGTCGGCGTCCCCGCACCTGCGATGGACCATACCCTACGGGCCGGGCGCCGGAGCGGACGAGATGGTGACGGGCTATACGTCGACCATGCTGTCGATGCCGGGTCCGCCGCCGCGCCCCTGCTACCAGGCGCCCTTCGCCAACCCGAATGTCCTTGTCGCGTTCACGCTGCAGGCTCCCGGCATCCTCTACCCGCTGCATCGTCACAAGGCGCCGGAGGTCTATTACGTCATCTCGGGGGAAGCGGAGTGGATGCGCGACGGCGAGACGTGGCGTCGCCGCCAGCCCGGCGAGTGGATCTTCCACGCCAGCGACCAGGGCCATGCGATGCGCACCGGGCGCGAACCGCTGCTCGCCCTGGCCGCATGGATCGACCACCTCGACTGCCCGTCGCCGGTGCTGGAGGTGGAAGACACCGGGGCGGAGCCCACCGGGGCAGAGTCCACCGAGGCGGAGCCTGACGGGGCGGAAGAGGCGGCCTGAAAACCCGCGCCGCGCCGCCGGCCACGCGTTGCCCCCTGGAACTCTTGGGGCCCCTACGCTCCGGGGTACTTCTCCGGTACCAGGGTCTGGTCGGAGTAGGGTGGCCTGACGTACGCCCCGGCGTCGGTGCGCTCCGGGAGCTCGATTGATTCCGGCGTCAGGTCTTCGTACGGGATCAGGTCGAGCAGATGGCTGATGCAGTTCAGCCGCGCGTGCTTCTTCACATCCGATTCGACCACGTACCACGGCGCCTGCTTGATGTCGGTGTGGGCGAACATCTCGTCCTTCGCCCTGGAGTACGCGGCCCACCGGCGGCGCGATTCGAGGTCCATCGGGCTCAGCTTCCAGCGCTTGTGGCTCTGCTCCAGCCGGCTCTGAAACCGCTTTTCCTGCTCCTCGTCGGAGACCGAGAACCAGTACTTGATGAGCTTGATCCCGGAGCGCACGAGCATGCGCTCGAACTCGGGACAGGTGCGCAGGAATTCCCGGTACTCCTCATCGCTGCAGAACCCCATGACCCGTTCGACCCCGGCGCGGTTGTACCAGCTCCGATCGAACAGGACCATTTCGCCGGCCGCGGGCAGATGCGGCACGTAACGCTGGAAGTACCACTGGGTCTGCTCGCGCTCGGTCGGAGCGGGCAGGGCGATCACACGGCAGATGCGCGGGCTCAGGTGCTGGGTGATGCGCTTGATGACCCCACCCTTGCCGGCCGCGTCCCGCCCCTCGAAGATGACGACCACCTTGAGCCCTTCGTGCTTGATCCACTCGAGCATCTTCACCAGCTCGACCTGGAGCCTGAACAGCTCCTTCTCGTAGCGCTTGTTCTCGATCTTCTTCGGGTGTGGCGCCGGCGCGGCGTCGTCGTTTCCGTTTGTTGCCCGGGTCGTGGCTTCAGCCGTGGCCCGGGTGGTTGCCCGGACTGTGGCCCGAGTCGGGGCCTGGTGGTCGGTCGCGTCTGCGGACGCCCGCCTGGTCTTTCCGGATGCCGCCCTGGTGGCGTCTCTTCCGGTTGCCTTCGACTTCTTCTTCTTGCCCATGTCTCCCTCCCGGAGCGTGGTTGCTCGATTCGGTGAAAAATGCGGAGTGCGGATCAGATGCACTCCGCCGCGAAGTCCGCGAGCCGTGATCGTTCGCCGCGCACCAGCGTCACGTGTCCGCTGTGGTGCCAGTGCTTGAACCGGTCGACGACATGAGTCAGTCCCGACGTGGTCTCGGAGAGCCACGGGGTGTCGATCTGCCTCACGTTGCCGAGACACACCATCTTGGTCCCCGGTCCGGCCCGCGTGATCAGGGTCTTCATCTGGTGGCGGGTGAGGTTCTGCGCCTCGTCGAGGACAAGGTAGCGGTTGAGGAAGGTGCGCCCGCGCATGAAGTTGAGCGAGCGGACCCGGATGCGGTGGCGGAGCAGGTCGTCGGTAGCCGCCCGCTCCCAGCCGCAGCCGGTCTCGAGGTCGGCGAGGACCTCCAGGTTGTCCGCGAGCGCCCCCATCCAGGGAGTCATCTTCTCCTCCTCGGTGCCGGGCAGGAATCCGATGTCGTCGGCCACGGGCACCGTGACCCGGGTCATCACGATCTCGCGGTAGCGCTTGTCGTCCAGGGTCTGGGCGAGCCCGGCGGCGAGCGCGAGCAGGGTCTTGCCGGAGCCCGCGGTGCCGATGAGGGTGACGAAGTCGACGTCAGGATCCATGAGCAGGTTCAGGGCAAAGTTCTGCTCGATGTTGCGGGCGCTGACCCCCCACACGGTGTCGCCGCCGGCCCGGTAGTCGCGCACGGGTTCCAGCCCCGTCTTTCCGTCCTCGGCGCGGCGTACCACCACGCCGGCGCCCGTCGGCCCGCCCGGGTACAGACACTGGTTCGGGAACCATTCGGCCGCTTGTGCCTCGTCGAACGGGTCGTCCGTCCGCCCGTCGTTTGTCTGCCCATTGTGCGTCCGCCTGCCCTCCGGCCCGAGGCCGCCGCCTGCCTGCGCCTTCTCGCCGGAGGTGGCAAGACGTTCATCCGTCCGCCCGTCCTCCTGCGCGAGGTCGCAAGGGTCGATCCGCCCTTCCCGGAAGTCGTCGGGTACCCGGTACACCCCGGGGTAGAGGAGCGAGACATCGTCGAGGACGACATCGTCGCGGTAGTCCTCGGCATCGATGCCCAGCGCGCGGGCCTTGATGCGCAGGTTGATGTCCCGCGAGACGACCACGATTCGGCGATCCGCGCCCTCCCGATGCAGCGCCCGCGCGACGTTCAGGATCCCGTTGTCCGGCTTCGAGCCAGGGAGGGCATCCGGAAGCAGATCGGGATGGGCCCGGGTCTGCAGCAACAGGCGGCCGCTCCCGATCCCGTCCCCCGGACCGGGGAGCGCAATCCCGCCTCCGATGGCGACGCCGTCCGCGTCCCGGATGATCTCGTCGAGCATCCGGCTGACCTCGCGCACGTTGCGCGCGGCCTCCGATGTCCCTTTCTTCGCGGCGTCCAGCTCCTCCAGCACGACCATGGGCAGGTACACGTCGTGCTCCCGGAATCGGAACAGGGCAGTGGGGTCCTGCATCAGGACGCTCGTATCCAGGATGAAGGTCACCGGAGGGGTGGGATGGTCGTGGCGGTCGGGCATCGGTCCTCCTGCCGGTCGTCCCGGTCGATTCCAGTCGATCCCGGGGTTGGCGCGGATCCCGCCAAGCCGGCCCCGGCCGCTCTCCACCTTGCGGACATGAGCAGTGTAGCCGCGAGGCGTATTCGCCCGAAGTGTGACACTTTCTACTGTCATTCCCGCTCGGGCGGGAATGATGCCATCGACACGGCCGGGGTTGCGGCAACAACGTCATTCCCGCTCAGCGGGAATGATGCCATCGACACGGCCATGGCGGTGGCGATAGCGCCGTTCCCACGCCACCGGGGATCCGGCGTGCTTGATATCACGTATGCCGAACCCCGAAAATCGAGCCCGAAGAGGCCCCGTCCTCTGCGGTCGAAACCGCACCTGGCGGGGGTGGTAACCTGATTCCCGGCCGCTGGGGATCAGGCTGTCCTGGCGCCGCGACCCCTGAACCCGACGCATGAATCGGAGGCTTGTGCATGTCCACTCTCATCCTTCGCCTGTCGAACGCATTGAGGCATGAGGCCGCGGGCGGAGTGTTGTTGATGTGTGCTGCGGCCGCCGCGTTCGTGCTGAACAACTCGTCCTTGGCCTGGCTCTACGACGCCTTTCTGACCGTGCCGGTCGTGGTCAAGGTCGGAGCGCTCGCCATCGAGAAGCCGCTGCTGCTGTGGATCAACGACGGACTGATGGCGCTGTTCTTCTTCCTCGTGGGGCTGGAGATCAAGCGCGAGCTTCTCGAAGGCAACCTGTCCTCGTGGCGACAGGCGGTGCTCCCGGTGCTGGCCGCCGTCGGAGGGATGCTGGTGCCGGCGCTCGTCTTCGTCGCAATCAACATCGATGATCCGCAGGCACTGCGGGGCTGGGCGATTCCGGCCGCGACGGACATTGCATTCGCGGTCGGCGTGCTGGCGTTGCTCGGTACGCGCGCGCCACCGGCCCTGAAGGTGTTTCTGCTCGCGCTGGCGGTCATCGACGACCTGGGCGCCATCATCATCATTGCGCTGTTCTACTCCGCCGACCTGTCGATCGCTTCGCTCGCCATCGGAGCGGTGGGCGCGGTTGCGCTCCTTGCGCTCAACCTCTCCGGGGTGACGCGGCTCCTGCCCTACGTGCTCGTGGGCACGATCATGTGGGTGGCAGTGCTGAAATCGGGCGTGCACGCCACGCTTGCCGGGGTGGTGATCTCGCTGTTCGTGCCGCTGCGCACGGGCGATGCCACGCAGAAGCCGCCGCTGGTGCGTGCGGAACATGCGCTGTACGGATTCGTCACCCTGTTCGTCATGCCGTTGTTCGCGTTTGCGAACGCGGGAGTCCAACTGGGCGGGATGTCGCTGTCCGATCTTGTCGCGCCCCTGCCGCTCGGCATCGCCCTCGGGCTGTTCGTGGGCAAGCAACTCGGCGTGTTCGGCTTCACCTGGGCGGGGGTGGTGCTCGGCCTGTGCCGGTTGCCGGAGGGTGTCACCTGGCGACACGTCTACGGCGCCGGGGCGCTTGCCGGCATCGGCTTCACGATGAGCCTGTTCATCGGCACCCTCGCCTTCGACGGTCCGGAGCTTCAGAACGCGGTCCGGCTCGGGGTGCTGTGCGGATCGCTGATGTCGGGAATCGTCGGCTACATGGTGCTTCGGGGAGCGGTGCCGCGATGAGGTGGCTGCGGATCCGGATCTGACAGACGAGGAATGCGGGTCGGCCGTCACCCCGTGCCGAACGGCTTCGTGAGCAGGATGAGTTTCGGCAGGAGGGTGAGCGCCGCGAGGAGCGCAATCGCCATCGCGAGCCCCGTCAGCAGTCCGAAGTAGATGGTGGGCAGGAAGTTCGAGAGCATGAGGATCGAGAAGCCGAAGATGATGGTGGCCGAGGTGTAGAACACCGCCCGGCCGATGTTGGCGTGGCACACGTGCATGGTCGCGATGTAGTCGCGTCTGTGCGCGAACTCCTCGCGGAAGCGGTAGATGTAGTGGATCGCGTTGTCCACGGCGATGCCGATGGTCACCGCGGCGACAGTGATGGTCATGAAGTCGAGCGGGACTCCGGCGAGGCCCATCGTCCCCAGCACCGCCCCCGCCGCGAGCAGGTTCGGCACGATGCCGAGTACCGCGAGAGTGGTCGATCGGAAGAGCAGCAGCAGCATGAGCGCGACCCCCGCAAGCACCGCCCCCAGCGTCGAGATCTGCGACGTGAACAGACTCTGGAGCATGTTGTTGTAGAGCACCAGCAGTCCGCTCACGGTGACGTCGTCCGGGCCGAGTTCCAGCTCGTCGCGCAGGCCGGTGTGGATCCGGTCGAGCAGCTCCTTGCGGTGCAGGTCGGGCAGGGTGTCGCGGATGCGGAGCGAGATCCGCGCCTCGTCCCACAGGATGTCGATGTAGGGGTCGATGAGGCTGCGCTTCAAGTCCTCCGGCGCGCGCCGGTAGACCAGGGCGAGCTCCAGGCTGTCGAGCGGCTCGCCGTCGTTGAGTGTCTCCCCCACCCGCACCAGCGAGGCGAGCGAGAGCACCTTGCCGACTTCCGGCTGGCTCGCGAGCCAGTCGTGAACCTCCTTGACGCGCTCGATCTTGAACTCGGTGAACCAGTAGGCGGCCTTTTCGCGTTCGGCTTCCGCGTCGTACTCGGTGGGCTTCGGCGCCGGCTCGTCGTCGAAGATGCGGTCCTCGTCGAGGTCGAGAACGACCTCCAGCGGGGTGGTGCCGCCGAGCTCCCGGTCGATGAGCGCGAGCCCCCGGTAGATCTCGGTGTCCTCGCTGAAGTAGTCGACGAAGCTGTTCTCCACGGTGAGCCGCGAGACCCCGAGCGCACAGATCACGAGCAACGCCCCGGCCGTGGCCAGTACCCATCTTCCGCGCCGCTCGGCCGCGCGCGCGAGACTTCGGGTGACTGCGTGCGTGAACGCGGCCTCTCCGTTGTCCCGCCCGGGGGTGTCGCCCGCCCTCGGTCGCCCGCGTGCGGGAGTGCGTCCGAGCAGCAGCACCACGGCGGGGAAGAGAGTGAAGGCGGTGACGAAGGTGACTCCGAGCCCGATGCTCATCATCCACCCGAAGTCGATGACCGGCTTGATGCCGCTGAACACGAGCGACCCGAAGCCGATGATGGTGGTGAGCGCGGTGTAGAGGCAGGGCCAGACCATGCGCCGCACGGTGGTGGCGACGAGGTCGTGGTGCGAAAGGTCGGGAAAGTCGCGGTGAAGCTGGCGGTAGCGCACCGTGAGGTGAATGTTCATCGAGATGGTGATGATGAGCATCAGGGCCAGGAAGTTCGACGAGATCACGGTGACCTTCCACCCCACCAGGCCCAGCATCCCGATCATCAGCAGGCCGGCGTAGAAGCAGCCCGCGAGCGGGAGCGCCACCCATCGCACCTCGCGGAAGATCAGGCCGAGCACGAGCACGATGAAGATCGCTACCCCGATCCCGAACACGACGAGGTCGTTGCGCACGAAGGTGATCATGTCGTCCGCGATCATCGGCACGCCGCCGAGATGCACGGTGTCTCCGGCGCCGGGGGTGCCCGGGTCGGAGTCGGCGCGCAGCTCCGCGAGTACATCCCGGATGGCTGCGATCTCGGCCCGCCGGCTCGCGGTGGCGCGGCGCTTCGCGGATTCGTAGAGCGGTTCGATGCGCGCGAGTTCCGCTTCCACCTCGGCGCGGGTGGCGGGGTCGATGTCTTCCGAGTAGCGCGCGACGAGCAGCCGGTTGCGCTGGCCGAGTCGGGCGCGGTAGGTCTCGTCGTCCCGCATGGTGAGCAGGAGCGCGGTGGTGCGCGCATCGGCGCTCACGATGGCCTCGGAGAACACCGGGCTCGCGAGCAGCTCCGTCCGGGCCCGGTCGCGGTCGGTCTCCGGATCGTCGAGGGTGCGGAGGTTGTCGGCGACCGCGGCCAGCGAGGCGTCCTCGACGTTGTCGAGGAGCGGCACGTCGAGGATGCTGGTGACCGATTCGACGCCGGGTGCGTCACGCAGTCGATCGCGCAGGGTGCGAAGCCGGGCCAGGGAGGACGCCTCGAAGACGTCGCCCCCCGGCGAGAAGGTGACGATGAGCAGGTCCTGCGAGGCGTAGCGCGCCTGCAGCGCGCGCAGGGTCCGCAGGTCGCGGTCGTCCTCCAGCAGCAGGGAATCGGCCGAGGCGTCGAGCTCGAAGTGGCGCGCCTGCCAGGCGAAGAACACGAGCACCGCAAGCATCACCACCAGAACCCACGCGGGGCGCCTGAGCACCAGTCGTTCGTAGAGGGTGAACAGCGTCGAGGTCATGGTAGGAACCGACTGCGGGAAGAGGCGCGCGCGCCGTCTTTTCAGTATGCCCGGTCGCGTCGCCGGACGCGCAGTATCCGGATCTCCTGCGCATCGCCCTGAAACTGGAAGAATACCCGGTGGTCGCCTACCCGTAGTCGCCACTCCGGCGGGCTTGTGCCCTTGAGCTTTACGACATTCCCACCGCCGCTCTCAGCCAAGTCCACCATGCCCTCTCGAATCCGGCGCGCGAGTCTCGGGTCGAGCTTCTTCATGTCCTTGAGCGCCGGGCGAGTCCATATCAGGATCCACTTCATATTCCGAGTTCGGCGCGCAACTCACGGTCGGAAACGCAGTCACCCGCCTCCAGAGCCCGGCGTCCTTCTTCAAGCGCTTCGTGGTCTTCGTCGCTCGATGGAGCGGCGGCCTCGGGAGCATTCACGAGAGCATGCACGAACGGATCACCGCATTCGGAGATCAGCTCGAAGCAGCGCTCGAACATCCGAAGTTCGCCCGCCGGCAGGGTGTCGATCAACCGATGCAGTCGTTCTCTCTCTCCAGAGTCGCCTTCCATGGATGCATCCTCGGTATTCCGACAGTGCCACAGGATGTTGCGGATTCTACGGGATCGTCTTTCTTCCCGCTCCGTTGTGGAGCGGTGCATCGGGCTGCTCGGTCCGGCTCAGGCGTCGTGCTCGGTGAACCACCCCTCCAGGATGACCTGCGCCGCCAGCGGGTCCGGGCCGACGCGGCGCGAGCCGCTCTCGATGAGGCGGGTCCATGCCTCGCGGGTGGAGAGCCGCTCGTCGGCGAGGTGGACCGGCAGCCCGGAACGCGCCCGGAGCCGGTTCGCGAATCGGCGCGCGCGTTGGGTGATCCACTGGGAAGTGCCGTCCATATTGAGGGGCAGTCCGACCACGAGCGCATCCGGCTTCCAGGCGCCGATGAGCCGGTCGATGGCGTTCCAGTCCGGCCGTGACCGCCGCACCGGAATGGACTCGAGTGGGGTGGCGGTGCGGGTCACGGTCTGCCCGATGGCGGTGCCGATCCGCTTCTCGCCGAAGTCGAACGCGATCAGCGTCGCTGTCTCGTCCATTGCCTCGATCGTCTCCATCGCGCCCTCGCCCCTGAACCGGAATTTCATCGATTCACGGCGAATCGGTGAAAATTCCGGGCTGGAGGCGGTCCCTGAATTGTACGCGTGACGACGCCGGTCCGCGTTGTCGTCGGACGGGGCGTGTTGGACGAGACGGGGGGCGGTGCGGCCGATGGGGAGAAGGAGGGCGGAGAGGAAGAGGCGTGGCGGGCCGTGATGTGCGAGGTGCCGGGGCGGTCCGTCTCGTCACGACGACGAACCGCGCCGCCAGGCCCCCACCACGACCGCCAGGAACAGGGCATAGGCGACGATCAGGGTGACGGGCATCGCCTCCGCGCCGAACCGCTCCATGGCCGCGCCGCCGACGGACGGCCAGATGAAGGCGCCGGCGCAGAACATGACTGCGAGCATCGCGGACGAGGCGCTCAGAGCCGCCCCCTTGAACCGCCGGCCGAGCAGCACCAGCGACATCGTGTAGAGCGCGCCGAGCGCGCCGCCGTAGAGGAACATGAACACGATGCCGACCGCGGGGAGCGGAAGTGCCCACGGGAGCGCCGCCGAGCCCGCGAGCAGAAGAACCCCCAGAACGGCGACGACGGCGTAGTTGTCCACCCGGTCCGCGAGCCATCCGATCGGGTACTGCAGGGCCATGCCGCCGATGGCCAGAACGGTGATCAGCCGGATCGCGTCGGCCTCGGCGAGACCGGCCCCCACCGCATAGAGCGGCAGGAAGGTCAGCAACAGGGTGTCGCCGGCCGCGAACACGAAGTAGCCGAACATCGCCACCGGCGCGAGCAGCACGTAGCGCGCGAGCGGCTCGGTGGTCCCCGTGAGCTTCGGAGACGCGCCGAGGGCGCCCGCAAGCACCGCCGCCGCCACCAGCAGCAGGGCGATGGTGACGAGGAACGGCGTCCAGCCGGCGGTGCCGGTCATCGACAGGATCGCCGGGCCCATGGCGAAGCCGGCGGAGACCACCACGCCGAAGATCGCGATGATGCGGCCCCGGTGGGTTTCGGCCGCCGCGTGGTTCACCCACGCTTCGCCCGCGATCCACAGGAAGCTCGACGCCATCCCGAGGGCGAACCGCAGCGGAAACCAGAGCCACACGTCGGGGAAGGCGCGCAGCAGTGCGAGAAGCGCCGCCGTCGCCAGAATCGACGCCAGCATCAGCAGGGCGGGGCCGCGGGCGCGGAGCAACCGAGAGGCGACCGGGGCCACCGCGAAGACGGCGATGAAATAGGCGCCGGTGTTGAGCCCGATGAGGGTCTCGTCGACCCCCTGACGGTCGAGCACCAGCGAGAGCAGCGGCATCGTGAGCCCGTGACTGAAGCTCGCGGTCGCCAGGGCGACGGTGGCGATGACAAGCTGTCGTCGGTGCGGATTCCGCGTGGTCACGGCGAGCGAGTCGGCCATCCGGGCGTCCGTCGCCTCCGCCTCACTCTCCCTGAAGCCCCACGATGGGGTCGAGCCGTGATGCCTGGTGCGCCGGCTGGAACCCGAAGAACAGGCCGACCGCCGTCGCGGTACCGAGCCCGCTCGCCACCGACAGCCCGGAGATGAGGAACTCCCACTGCGTGAACCGGCACACCGTCCAGGTCGCCACCAGGCCGAGGAGTACTCCGAGCACACCGCCGGTCATCGTCAGGATGACCGATTCGATGAGGAACTGGCTGCGGATGTCGCGCTGCCTCGCCCCGAGCGCCCGACGGATGGCGATCTCGCGGCGCCGCTCCGCCACCGACACCAGCATGATGTTCATGATTCCGATCCCGCCGACGATCAGCGCGATGCTGCCCACCGCGGCCAGCAGCAGGGTGAGAAGCCGCATCTGCGACTCCATCCGGGCGATCAGCTCCTTCGCGGTGACCACGTCGAGGGGGAGATGGGGCGCCCGGGCCTGAAAGAACGCCCGCACGTCCGCCGCCACCGTCTCGTGGTGGACGCCGGCGCGCGAGCGGGCGACGATCACGTCGATCTCCGGATTGTTGACGATCCGCGCCGCGGTAGTGATGGGCACGAACACGGCGTTGTTCGCCTCCACCTGGACCGGCAGCGCGTAGCTCTCCTGGTGAGGCTCCAGCACTCCCACGACCGTGAGCAGTTGCTCTTCGGCCTCGATGAGGGTCCCCACCGGCTGGTCCGTGCCGGCCTCGCGCATTGCGGCTGCGATGTCGGCGCCGACGACGCACCAGGTCCGGTTGATGTCGAGATCCGAGATGAACCGCCCGGTCCGCACCGACAGCCGGTTCACGCTCACGAACGACTCGGTGACGCCCTGGATGGCGCCATGTCCGACTTCGCGGCCCGCATGACGGAACGCACCGTGCCCGGAGATCCGGGGCGCCGCCTCGGCGATCGACGCCACCTCCGGCGCCAGCGCCACCGCATCCTCCCGCTCGACGACGGCCGCTCGCTGCTCGGGGCTTGAGACCTCGAACGACTTGCGCACCACCAGGATGTCGGTGCCCAGGGCCTCGAACTCCTTGCGGGCCTGCGCCTTGACGATCTCGCCGAGCGAGACCATCGTGATCACCGACGAAATGCCGATCATGATGCCGACGAGGCCGAGCACCGTGCGCAACCTCGCCCGGCGCAGGCTGTCGGCGGCCTCCCGGGTGTTGGCCGCGAGGATCGTGAAGGCTCTGGACATCGCTCTGGGACCGGGTGTCATGTCGGCGCGGCCGGATTGAGGATCTCCCCGGTATCGTCCCGCCGGGATGTCGGCTCCCTTGCGGGGTTCGGGTCGATCGCCGGGGGCGCCGAGGAGGCTCCCGGGTCCTCTTCCGTCTCTTCTGTCCCCGACGCGGGATGGCGCGCGGCCGCGGCACCGGAGGCACCCGGCGCTCCGGCCGTCCTCTCGACGAGCGTTCCCTCGTGGATGCGGACCTGGCGCGCGCACTGACGTGCGACCCCCGGATCGTGGGTGATGATGAGAATCGTCACCTTGTGCTCGGCGTTCAGGCTGGCCAGCAGTGCCATCACCTCGCGGGCGGTGGCGCCGTCGAGGGCGCCGGTCGGCTCGTCGGCGAGCACCACCGCCGGCTCCCCGACGAGCGCGCGGGCGATTGCGACCCGCTGCTTCTGTCCGCCGGAGAGCTGGTCCGGGCGGTGGCCGGTTCGTTCTCCCATGCCGACCCGCTCCAGAGCCGCGAGCGCCCGCCGCCGCATCTCCGCGCGGTTCGTGCCCCGGTACACCAGAGGCAGGGAGACGTTCTCCACTGCCGTCAGCCGTGGCAGCAACTGGAAGGACTGGAACACGAAACCGATGTGCGCGTTGCGCAGCATCGCCAGGTCGTCGTCCGCCAGCTTCGAGACGTCACGGCCGTCGAGCACGTAGCGGCCGGAGGTGGGCCGGTCCAGAAGCCCGATGATGTTCATGAGCGTGGTCTTGCCGCTGCCCGAAGGCCCCATGATCGACATGAGATCGCCCGCGCCGACCGCGAGATCGACACCTCGCAGGATCTCCGTCGTTACCGGGCCGATCCGGTAGTCCCTGCGGATGTCGGTCAGTTGCAGCATCTGCGCGGCGCCTTCATCGCTGGTGGCTCCGGGTGGTCGGTCCTGCGTCGAACCGAATCCGGGCGGCTCGGTTTCGACCATGCCTTCTCGTTACCGGAACAGCACGATCTCCTCGCCGGTCTCGATCCCCTCCACCACCTCGACCGAGTCCAACGTGGTGAGGCCAAGCTCGACGGCGCGCTCCTCGACCGCTCCGGTGGCGCGGTCGAGCACTCGCACCCACGTCCCGCCGTCGCGTTGCTCCACCGCGGTGATGGGGACCATCAATGCCGCCGGACGGTCGAGGACGACGATGGTGACGTGCGCCGACATCCCCGCCCGCAGTTGGGCCTGGTGCGTCGCGTCCAGCCGGTCCAGCGCGACCAGGATCTCGAACTGCGGGGTGTTGCTCCGCCGCGCGCCGCCGGCCCGCGACGAGACGTGGGTCACGGCGCCCTCGAGCTGGAGGCCGGGAAATCCGGGGCCGGAGATCCAGGCCGGCTGGCCGGCTTCGATCTTCCCCACATCCACCTCGTTGACGCTCGTGAGCACCGAGATCCGATCGAAGTCGGCGATGCTGAGCAGCAGCTCTCCCTGGGTGGCCGGCCGGCCCCGGGCGAGGGGTTTGGCGTTGGTGCCCTGCGCCGCAATGACCACGCCCGCGATCGGCGCCAGGACCTTGGTCATCTCCAGCTTCCGTTCCTGCTCGCGCAGCCGGTCGCGCGCGTTCTCCGCTTCGAGCTCCGCCACCTTGCGCGCGTCGCCGCCACCCTTGGCCTGCGCCGCCTCCAGCTCCCGGCGGGCCGCCTCGAAATCGAGCTTCCGGCTCTCGTGGCGTTCGAGCGCCGACTCGTGTTCCGAGGCGGGAACGAGCCCCTGTTCCAGCAGAAAGCTGGTGCGCCGAAGCTGCCTCTCCTCGCTGTCGAACGCCATCTTCGCCCGGCGCAGCCCGCGCCGGGCGCTGGTCATCTCGGTGCCGTTCTCCCAGTTTTCGAACGCTTCGAGCGCTTCGAGTGCCCTGATGTGCTGGACCTGGGCGCTGCGATAGTCGGCCGCGATCCGGTCGGCGTCCAGATCGACCAGCGGATCGCCCGCCGCCACCCGCTGGCCGTAGCGCACATGCACCGCGCTCACATGGCTCTCGATCGGAGAGACCACCTCCACCACGCGCCCCGGGGCCAGAAATCCCCGCAGCGAAATGGTTTCACGGAGCGTGTCGGGCGCGACGGTCAGGGTGCGCATCGTCTCCGGCCCCCTGGCTTCGACCCCGGCGAGGGCCGGCGGAGCGGCGGACTCGCGGAAGAAGTCGAGCGGCCGCACGTGCCAGACGCCGATAGCGAGGAACAGCCCCACCACGAAGAGCGTCGCCGCGACGCGGGCGGTCTGCACCCTCTTCGTCATCTGGGAGAGTTCCGCGTTGCGGGCTTCGATGTCGCGGTAGGCGCCCTGCAGCTCGCCGAGCTGCTTTTCGATGATCTTCGCCCGGCGCAGCGCCGTCTCGCGCAGCTCCCGGACCTCGGTGATGTCGGCGAGCACCGCGATGACCGCCATCGGCGCCTCTTCCCGGGCCGTGGTCAGGTAGGAGGTGGTGACGGAGAAGGACCGGGTCGCATCACCGATGCGCACGCTCGTCACCCGCCGCTCGACGCCGCTCTGGTTCTGGACCGCGTCGAGCACCATCTCGGTGAATTCGTCGAATTCTTCGAACTGGACGAAGACCTCCCCGAAGCGACGTCCGACCACCTCCTCCGGCCGGAGCCCGAACATCCGGCACGCGGCGGCGTTGGCGAGTTTCACCGACCCGTCGAAGCCGATGACCATTACCCCGTCGAGCAGGTTCTCCAGCAGCGCCCGGTAGACGTTGGCGGCATTGCTTTTCACCGGGCCACTGCCTCCAGATCGATGCCCCAGGTCGCGAGCGTCTTGCCCGAGGTCCGGTCGAGATTCGTCAGCGCATCAAGCCAGCCGATGATCGCGTCGATCTCGGCCTGCTCCGCCCGGACGAGATCGTCCTCGGACGCGGTGACCTCGAAGGTCGACGACAGGCCCTGGCCGAACTTCATCCGCTCGATCTCCAGATTTTCCTCGGCAAGCTCTCTTGCCCCGCGGGCGAGCTCGCTCACCCGGAGGTTGACCTCGACACTGTTCACCGCTTGGCGCAGGTTGCGGCGGATCGTTTCGCGCGTCTCCGCCAGGTTCCTCCGAGCCTTGCGCAGATTGTAGTCCGCGCGCGCCTTCGCGCGGGAGGGCGCGCGGTCGTTCAGGGGTATGGTGGCGTTCAGCCCGACCCGGTAGTCCGAGGGGCCGCCGGAGGAATCGCGCCCGTGGCTCAAGCGGAGGTCCAGATCCGGCAGCAGCCCGTTGCGGGCGACCGCCTCGTCGATGATGGCGCTCTCGACGGTCAGCATGGCCAGGAGGAAATCGGGGTGGTTGCGAAGCACTTCTTCAAACGGGGGTTCCACCACCGCATCCCTGCGTTCGATGCGCAATGTCTCCAGCGGCCGGATGCGGACCGTGCTGCCGAACTCCAGAAGCTTGATCAGGGTGTAGTTCGCGTCATCGAGAGCGTTCCGGGACCGGGCGAGCGAAAGCTCCCGGTTGGCGATGGACGCCTCGGAACGCACCGCTTCGCGCGGCGCGACCCGCCCGGCCCGAATCAGGGCCCGGGTCGCCTCACGCTGCTCCCGAGCGCGCTGTACGGAGGTTTCGTCGATCCTCACCCTCCGGATCGCCTGGATGAGTCTCCGGTAGGCTCCGATCACATTGTCCACTTGCTGCGCCACCGTCCTCCGGAATCCGATGATGTTGCGCCGTTCGGTGATCAGCGCCCGCCGCAGGGGAGCGTTGGCGATCCCGAGCCAGGCGCCCTTCAACAGCGGTTGGGAGAATCCGGTGGTCTGACTCCAGGTTTCGGGGCCTTCGTCGGACCAGTTCTCTGTCCATCCCAGTGTGAATGCGCCGCCGGTGGGAAGATTCAGCCTCGCAGTGGCGGTGCCGCTCGCGTCGTTTTTCTGCGAGTCGGCCTCGGTGAAATCGAAACTCGAGGAGATCCCGAAGCGGGGGCGGTAGGTATCTTCGGCCGCTTCGAGGTTGAATTTGTCGAACCTGCGGTCCAGGCGTGCGTCGAGGAGTCTCTGGTTCCGTTCCAGTGCGATCTCGATCGCGTCCTCCAGCGTCAGGTCGAACTCGATGGGGGTCGGGTCCGGCTCCGGGGCGCGGTCCGCCGTCGCCGGCATGGGGACGGCGAAGAAGAGCGAGACGGCCACATACAGGCCGGGCCACCGTTTGCGGCAAGCCGCCGGGCAAGGTCCGCAGGACGCTGCGCGTCGTTCGGGAAATCTGTCGTCGGAGAACATGGATGACGCGATACCGGCTCACGGCTCCTGCGGACGCTGACACTGCACGAAATCAGCCATCACCGCGCCCTCGCTCGCAACCTTGTGAGAAATTCGGGCTGGCGTCCTCGACATGTCGAGTCACGCCGGCCTCCTGGTGAAACAAATCCAGGCCGAATTCAGGCAGGCCGGCAGGGTATTAGATCACGCTGGATCGGATCTAGACCGGAAATTTCCGGAAATTTCCGGTCTGGTTGACGGGCTCGGCCGGGTGTACGTCCGATTTGTGGTGACCCCGCGATCGAGGGTGCCCCACTATCGAATGTCTCTATGCTCTTTCGTGAGACGGCGTATGATCTGCGAGCAGACCGTTGTCCGCCTGACCGGCACCGGGCGAGGCGCAGACGCCGGAGAGCGGGCCGGGATTCCCCGACGCTTCGGACAAAGGCCGCGGAGCCGACTTGCGCGCCCGCTGCGAAGGACATTCCGACTGAGGAGACGGTGGTGGAAGACGATGCGACGATGTTCGGGCCGAGTCGGGTGGTGATGGAGGTTCCGGTCGTCGCGCTGCTCTTCGCGGTGCTGCTGGCCGCGTTCGTCCCCCCTTCCGCGTTCGCCCAGGGCGGCGGCAATGCGCAAGGACCGCCCCCCGCCCCGGTGGTGGTGGCGACGGCCGAGAGCCATGTGCTGGCGCCTGTCACCTGGTACCCGGGGACCGTGATCAGCCGCAACCAGGCGCGGGTCGCGGCCGAGGTGGACGGTCGGCTGGAATGGGTGGCCGAGGTCGGGGCCGCGATTGCCGAAGGCGATCTGGTCGCCCGCATGGACGATGCTCTGCTGCGGCAGTCGCTCGCGGAGAACGAGGCGGCGGTGGCCCGCGAGAACGCGCGCCTCATCTTCCTTGATGCGCAGGTCGAGCGGCTGGAAAGGCTGGTGACGCAGAATACGGCGACGCGCAGCCGGCTCGAAGAAGCGGTGGCGGAGCGCGACATCAGCCGCAGCGAGCTCAGCGCCGCCCGCGCCCGCGTGGCGCTGACCACGGAGCGCCTGGAACGCACGCGGATCCGGGCGCCCTTCGGCGGGATCGTGACCGAGCGCGTGCGTCAGGGTGGCGAATGGGCCAACAGCGGTGAGGCGGTGGTGCGGATCGTCGACACCGGCGCGCGGGAGGTTCGGGCATGGGTCCCCATCGCGGCGCTCGCGTTCGTCGAGGAGGGTGGTGAGCTTGCGCTCCAGGCCGGCCCCGGTCACTCGCGCGCCACTGTGCGCACCATCGTGCCGGTCGGCGACAACCGCTCGCGGCTCTACGAGCTGCGCCTCGGCGTCGAAGACCGATCCTGGCCGGTCGGGCAGGATGTGCGGGTCGCAATCCCCACCGCGGCCGCGCGCGATGTCGTCGCCGTGCCCCGCGACGCGCTGGTGCTGCGCCGCGGTGGCACCGCCGTCTATCGCGTCGGCGAGAACGGTCTCGCCGACCGCGTTGCGGTCACCCCGGGGATCGCCCAGGGCGAGCTCATCGAAGTCGCCGGTATCGCCTCCGGTGACCGCGTGGTGATCCGCGGCGGCGAACGGCTTCGCCCCGGGCAGTCGGTGCAGGTCGTGAACCCGGAGCCGCCGGGGTGATCGGATCGCGCCTCGCGCTGTCGAATCGCACCGCCACCCTGGTCGCGGTGCTGCTCGTTCTCCTGTTCGGCGCCATCAGCCTGTCCCGCCTTCCCGTCCAGCTCACGCCCGAAGTGGAGCGGCCGGAGATCACCATCCGCACCGCCTGGCGCGCCGCCGCGCCGGAGGAGATCGAGGCGGAGATCGTCGAGCCGCAGGAGAAGGTCCTGCGCGGATTGCCGGGGGTGAGCCGTATCGTCTCCCAGGCCCAGCGTGGCCAGGGCGAGGTGTCCATCGAGTTCGTGGTCGGGCACGACCTGCGGCGCGGACTCATCGAGGTGCTCAACCGCCTCAACCGCGTGCCGCGCTACCCCGAGGATGCCGACGAGCCGGTCATCGACACCGTGGGCGGCAACAGTCGCGCTGTCGCGTGGTTCATGACCACCACCGGGGAGGGCAACGCGCGCGACATCCAGGGCTACAAGGAGTACGCGGAGGAAGTCATCCAGACCCGGCTCGAACGCGTGCCCGGCGTTGCGCGCTCCGAGGTCTACGGCGGGCGCGAGCGCGAGGTGCGCATCACCGTCGATCCCTACCGCGCGGCGAGCCTCGGGGTCCAGCTCCCGGCCGCCGCCCTTCTCGCCGGCGCCAACGAAGATGTCTCGGGCGGCGATGTGAGCGTCGGCAAGCGGCGCTACACCCTGCGGTTCACCGGCGCGTTCGATGCCGGGGATATCGGGGATCTGGTCCTGGAATGGCGCGACGGCCTGCCGGTACGGCTGCGCGATGTGGCCGACATCGAGGTCGCGCTCGCCGACCGCAGGAGCTTCGTCATTTCCAACAGCGTGCGGACCATCGCGGTGAACGCCCACCGCGAGATCGGTGTGAACGTGCTGGAGGTCATGCGGGGGATCAAGTCCGCGGCGGCGGAACTCGCCGAAGGTCCGCTCGCGCGCGCAGGGCTCGCATTCAGGCAGGTCTACGACGAGACCACCTACATCCACCGATCGATCGAAATGGTGCGCAACAACCTCGGGCTCGGCATCATGCTCGCCGTCGTCGTGCTCTGGCTGTTCCTGCGCCGGTTCCGTGCGACGCTGCTGGTGGCGGTGGCGATCCCGATCTCGCTGTTCGCGGCGTTCATCGGCCTCGACTTTACCGGGAGGACGGTCAACATCATCTCGCTCGCGGGCCTCGCGTTCGCGGTCGGCATGACCCTCGACGCCGCCATCGTGGTGCTGGAAAACATCGTGCGGCTGCGCGAGCGAGGCATGGCCGCGGACGAGGCCGCGCTGGCGGGGCCCTCGCAGGTGTGGGGCGCCCTGCTTGCTTCGACCGCGACCACCGTCGCCATCTTCCTGCCCATCGTGTTCCTCGAAGACGAGGCCGGCCAGCTCTTTGCCGACCTCGCGCTCACCATCGCGATGGCGGTGATCGCGTCGATGGTGGTGGCGCTGACCGTCATTCCCGCCGCGGCGTCGAAGTGGCTTGCGCGCGAGCGGCCGAGGGACCGATCGGCGGGGGGCTGGCAGCAGGCCGTCACCGCCGTCATCGTGCGGCTCACCGACGGGCCAGCGCGGCGGGGGTTGTGGATCGCGGCGCTGACCGTGATCCCGCTCGGGGTCTCGCTCGCCCTGGCACCGAAGGCCATTCTGGACCTCCTTCCGGTGCCGGAACGGCTTGCCTCCGCGCTCCCGTCATCTCCGCTCGCGCTGCGGGCGAGCTACCTGCCCCAGGGCAACCGGAACCTGGTATTCGCGTTCATCGTGCCCCCGCCCGGAGTGAACATCGACCATCTGGAGGACGAGATGGGTCAGGTCGTGTCCGCGCGGATGCGGCCGTACCTCGACGGGGCCCAGGAGCCGAAGATCGACTCGTACTTCTTCGTCGCGTTCTCGCGCGGGGTGTTCATGGGGGCGCGGACGGCGGACGAGGCGCGCACCGACGAGCTGATTCCGATCGTCAATCAGGCCATACGCGGATTCCCCGACACCATCGCCTTCGCCCGGCGCGCCTCGCTGTTCGGGGGCTTCGGCTCGGGCAATACCATCGACGTCGACATCCAGAGCCGCAATATCGAAGCGTTGATGGAGGCGGCGCTCGGCGGGTTCATCGGCATCAGTCAGGCGCTCCCCGGGGCGCGGGTGCGTCCGTTCCCGGGGCTCGAGCTCGCCGAGCCCGAACTGCGGCTCGTGCCCGATGAGCGCCGGCTCGCCGAGGCGGGCTGGAGCCGCGAGGTGATGGCGGCGGTGACCCGCGCGCTCGGCGACGGGCTCCGGGTGGGCGACTACTTCGACGGCGCGCAGCGCCTCGACATCGTGGCCCGGGTTCCGCGCTGGGAGACGCCGGAGGAGCTTGCCTCGATCCCGCTCGCGACGCCGGGCGGGGTGCTGCCGGTGAGCGAGCTGGTCCGGATCGAGCGGACCGCCGGCCCCAACGAGATCCGGCGCATCGACCGCCGCCGCACCGTCACCCTGCAGGTCACGCCGCCGGAGGGGATGGCGCTCGAAGAAGCGATCGAAACCATCGCGGACCAGGTGGTGCCGCAGATCGAATCCCAGCTTCCCGACGACGGTGAAATCCGCTTCTCGGGAACCGCGGACAAGCTCCGGACCGCGCTCGGGAGCATGAGCGGAAGTTTCCTGCTCGCCGTCGCGATCCTCTTCCTCCTGATGGCGGCCCTGTTCCGCTCCTTCACCGACAGCGTGCTGGTGCTGCTCGCGCTGCCGCTCGCCACCGTCGGCAGCCTGGTGGCGCTGCGGCTGATGAACGATGTCTTCGGCGTGATCCAGCCCCTCGATCTGCTGACCATGATCGGGTTCATCATCCTGCTCGGGCTTGTGGTGAACAACGCCATCCTGCTCGTACACCAGACCCGGGCGATGGAGCGCGAAGGACTCACCCGGCGCGCCGCGGTCACCGAGGCGGTGGGGATGCGGCTCCGGCCGATCGTCATGAGCACGCTGACGAGCATCTTCGGGATGCTGCCCCTGCTGCTCGTCCCGGGGGCGGGGAGCGAGCTGTACCGAGGCCTTGCCGCGGTCATCATCGGCGGGATGTGCGTGAGCGCGGCGTTCACCCTCATCCTGCTCCCGAGCCTGCTCCGCATCGGCGAGGGCGCGAGCCGGCCGACAGAGGCCCGGGCCGGAGAGCCGATGATGGCCTGAAGCAGCCGTGATCCCCAACCGGCGGAGGGTGAACATGAAAGAGCATTACTACTTCGACAATGCTTCCACGACGTGGCCGAAGCCCGAGCCGGTGTACCGGTTCATGGACGCGTTCTTCCGCAGCCACGGGGTCAACCCGGGCCGGGCCGGACACACCCTCGCGGTCGAGGCGGAGCAGATGATCTTCGAGACCCGCCGCCTGCTCGCGCAGTTCTTCGGCTTCTGCGGCGACCCCGGTCGGGTGGTGTTCACCCAGAACGTCACCGATGCGCTGAACATCGCGCTGTTCGGGCTCATCGAGTCCGGCGACCACATCGTCACCACGCGGGTCGAGCACAACTCCGTGCTGCGTCCGCTCTACCATCTGGAGCGTGACCGTGCGGTGCGGGTCACGCGGGTGGGGGCCGACGCCGAGGGCTACGTGGACCCGGCTGCGATCCGTGATGCGCTCGGCCCCCGGACCCGGGTGGTGGTCGTCAACCATGGCTCGAACGTGCTCGGTTCGGTCCAGGACCTTGCCGCGATCGGGGCGGCCGCGCGCGAGGTCGGGGCCGTGTTCGTCGTCGATACCGCCCAGAGCGCCGGAGTCATCCCCATCGACATGGACGCGCTCGGGATCGACGTTCTGTGCTTCACCGGCCACAAGGGTCTGCTCGGTCCCATGGGGATCGGAGGGATGGTGGTCGCCGACGGCGTGGAGATCCGGCACATGCGGGTCGGCGGCACCGGCGTCGACTCGATCTCGACATTCCAGCCCGACGCCTATCCGCACCGCCTGGAGGCGGGCACCGGCTCGATCCCCGGCATCGCGGGGCTGAACGCGGCGCAGAAGTGGTTCGCGGACCTGGGTCGCGGCCAGCCCGGTGCGCCGACCGACGCCGACCACGCCACCGCGTGCGGATACGCGCTCGGCCGGATCGAATCCGTGGAGGTCGAGCACATTCGCCGGATTCAGCACGCTCTCGACGCCATGGACAGGATCACGGTCCACGGGCCACGCGGCAACCGCCCGCGGGTCGCGACGCTGGCGTTCAACATCGACGGTCTGCCGGCCACTCAGGTCGGCGAGATGCTCGACGCCGACTACCACGTCTGCGTGCGCGCCGGCCTGCACTGCGCCCCGCTGGTGCACGAGGATCTGGGCACGGCGAAGGTCCTCGGCGCAGTGCGGATCGCCCCCGGCTACTTCACCGACGACGACGACCTGAAGCAGGCGCTCGGAGCCATTGAGGAGCTTTCGCGGTAAAGACGCTGGTCAAACATCCCCATCCTGCCGCGGAGCTGAACGGCGCGCTCCGCCATCGCCTTGATGACCGGTGCAGCGCGTGGTGCGGATGGTCGGACGCCATTCGTGGCGAGGCGTCAATTCCGGGCTCCCGGGGCCGGTGGCGCATCCCACAAGGCTTGCGAAGCAAGCCGATGCTTGGCCATCTCCGCGCTCTCGCTTCGCGAATCGGTGAAATTTCCGGGCTGCGCGCGGGTCAGGTGTGGGCTTCGATCGCTTCGATGAATGTCGTCCCGTAACGCTCGAGCTTCTTCTCGCCCACGCCCGGGAGCGTCGCGAACGCCTCAAGTGTGCGTGGCCGCTGCTCGGCCATCGCCTCCAGGGTCGCATCGTGGAAGATGACGTAGGGCGGCACCCCCTGCGCCCGGGCCAGCTCGCGCCGGCGGTCGCGAAGAGCGTCGAACAGTGTCTGGTGCTCGGGGCCGAGGGCGGTGCGCACGGCTCGGGCCGGGCGTTCGCGGCGCGGCTTCCTCCCCGCCGGCGCATCGCGCCTCAGGTGCAGCGCGCACTCGCCGCGCAGCACCGCGCGGCTCGTCTCGGTGAGCTTCAGTGACCCGAACCCCTCGACGTCGACGCGCATGAGTCCGCGTGCCACGAGCTGGCGAAATACCGAACGCCACGTGTTCGGGTCGATGTCCGCACCGATGCCGAAAGTCGAAAGCCGGTGGTGCCCGAAACCGCGAATGCGTTCGCTGTCGCGCCCGCGCAGGACATCGGTGACGTAGCCCGCGCCGAAGCGCTGCCCGGTGCGGTACACACAAGAGAGTGCTTTGCGCGCCGCCTCGGTCGCGTCCCAGGTGTCCGGCGGCGTGATGCAGTTGTCGCAGTTCCCGCACGGCTCGGCCCGTTCCTCGCCGAAGTAGGCGAGCAGCGTCCGGCGCCGGCAGGTTGTCAGCTCGCACAGGCCGAGCAGGGCGTCGAGCTTGCGTACCTCGATGCGCTTGCGCTGCTCGTCCGCGCCGGAGCCCTCGACCATCTGGCGCAGCGTGACCACGTCGGAGAGTCCGTAGGTCATCCAGGCGTCGGCGGGGGTGCCGTCGCGTCCCGCGCGCCCTGTCTCCTGGTAGTAGGACTCGATGCTCTTCGGCAAGTCGAGATGGGCGACGAAACGCACGTCGGGCTTGTCGATCCCCATGCCGAACGCGATGGTGGCGACGATGATCACGCCGTCCTCGCGCACGAACGTGTCTTGGTGGCGCTTGCGATCGTCGGTGCTCATGCCCGCGTGGTAGGGCAGGGCGTGGTATCCCCGGGCGCGGAGCCAGTCCGCCGTCTCCTCGACCCGGCGGCGCGACAGGCAATAGACGATGCCCGCATGCCCGCGGTGCTCGGCGTCGAGGAAGCGCAGGAACTGCTGGCGCGCGTTGTGTTTCGGCACGATGGCGTAGCGGATGTTGGGCCGGTCGAAGCCGCTGACGAAGACCCGCGCGGCATCCAGCCCCAGGCGCTCCGCGATCTCGCGCCGGGTCGGGGCGTCTGCGGTGGCGGTGAGGGCGACGCGCGGCGCGGCGGGGTAGCGTTCGTGCAGCACCGAGAGCTGGAGGTACTCGGGGCGGAAGTCGTGGCCCCACTGCGAGACGCAGTGCGCTTCGTCGATGGCGAAGAGCGCGATGCGGACCCCGTCGAGCAGAGCCAGTGTGCGCTCGCTGGTCAGGCGTTCCGGCGCGACGTAGAGCAGGTCGAGTGCGCCCGCGCGGGCGTCGGCTTCGACCCTGCGCACTGCGTCGAAGTCGAGCGTCGAGTTCAGGTAAGCGGCGCGCACCCCGGCTTGCAGCAGAGCGTCCACCTGGTCCTGCATCAGCGCGATCAGCGGCGAGATGACCACCGCCACGCCGTCGCGGAGCAGAGCGGGAATCTGGTAGCAGAGCGACTTGCCGCCGCCGGTGGGCATCACCACCAGGGCGTCGCCGCCCCCGGCCACATGGCCGATGATCGCTTCCTGATCGCCCCGGAACGCGCCGTATCCGAACACACGTTCGAGGACCTCTTGCGGCGTCCCGTGCATGGCCCCGGATCCTGACATCCCGCCGCGCTCCGGCACAGTCTCCGTGAAGGCGTGCTACCTGTTCATGAAGCGCATGGGCGGCGACCGGTCGTGGTCTCGAAGCACGGACGGTTGCCCAGCAATTCCGGTCAGGCCGGGCCATGTGCTCGGAATCGTCCGGAATGGACGCTTCAATGGATGACTCGGGGATGACTCGGGGATGACTCGGGGGCCGAAATCTTGCCGGAGTCGCGCTGTGTGACGGCCTCTCGGGCCGCGTCCGGCCCCCTTCCCTCACCCGAGTCCGTCTACCCCCGCGCCCGCTCTCCCCTCGGGTCGTAGAGCGCGCGGAGCGAGGCCTTCGCGGGAATCCGCTCGCCCTCGACGAGGATCTCCCAGGCCCCGCTCTCGACCCACTCGCGGCTCACGCCGCCGTCGTGCTTCGCGTACCCGAGCCCGACGCCGCCGCCCAGCGTGTGCCCGTAGTTGCCGGAGGTGAGGTAGCCGACCGCCTCGCCGTCGCGGAGCATCGGCTCGTGTCCGAAGAGGAGCGGCTCCGGATCGGCCAGCAGGAGCTGGAGCAGCCGCTTCGGTGTCGGCCGGCCGGAATCGATCTGGCGTGCGAGCGCGTCCCGCCCGATGAACCCGCCTGCCTTGTCCATGCGGCACACCCAGCGCATGCCCGCCTCCACCGGGGTGTCGACATCGGCGACGTCGTGGCCGAAGTGGACGAACTTCTTCTCGATCCGGCCCGAGTCGAGCGCGTGCATGCCGGCCAGCCGGAGACCGTGGCTGTCGCCCGCGGCCATGATCCGGTCGAACGCATGCCGGGCCTGGTCCGCTGGTACGTACAGCTCCCAGCCGAGCTCGCCGACGTAGGAGACCCGGGCCGCCCGTCCCGTCGCGCCGCCGATCTCCACATCGCGCACCGCAGCGAAGGGGAACGCCTCGTTGGAGAGATCCTCGCCGATGATCGCGGTCACCACCGCGCGGCTTTCCGGCCCCATGACCCCGAACACCGCCCACTGCGCGGTGACATCCACCACCACCGCGTGCGCGTCGTCGTCGATGTGGCGTTCGAGCCAGGCAAGGTCGCGCCGCGTCACCCCGGCGCCGCTCACCACCAGGAATGCATCCCCGGCGAGCCGGGTCACGGTGAGTTCCGCCTCGATGCCGCCGCGCTCGTTCAGCCAGTGCGTGTACACCAGCCGGCCGGGCTCGACCTCGATGTCGTTGGTGCAGATGCGTTGCAGCGCCCGGCCGGCGTCGCGGCCCTTGACGAGGTACTTCGAGAAGCTCGACTGGTCGAAGAGCGCGACGCCTTCGCGCGCCGCGCGGTGTTCGGCGGCCGAGTGTTCGAACCAGTTCTGGCGGGAGAAGCTGTACTCGTAGCGGGCCGCCACGCCTTCGGGCGCGAACCAGTTCGGCCGTTCCCAGCCCGCCGATTCGCCGAAGCAGGCGCCGCGCTCGGCGAGCCGTTCGTGCACCGGCGAGTGGCGTACGTCGCGCGAGGAGACGAACTGGCGGTAGGGGTAGTGGCGGTCGTAGAGCAGCCCGAGTGTCTCCGACACGCGCTCTTCGATATAGGCCTGAGTCCCCTGGAACGTGAACACCCGGCGGAGATCGTTGGCGGTGAGGTCGAGCGGCGGGTGGCCCTTGTCCATCCACTCCGCGCAGGCCTGGCCGATCCCGCCCGAGGTGACGATGCCGACGGAGTTCAGGCCGCAGGCGACGTAGAAGTTGCGGAGCTCCGGGGATTCGCCGACGTGGAACTGACCGTCGTGGGTGAAGCTCTCAGGGCCGCAGAAGAAGCTCCGCCAGCCGACCTGCTGGAGCATCGGCACGCGCTCCATCGCGTCCGCGAGGACCGGCATGAGCTGCTCTTCCATATGCCCGGGCAGCTCGTCGAAGCAGAAATCCTCCGGGATCGCGTCGAGCCGGATGGGTCGCCCGTGGCGCTCGAAGGCCCCCACCAGCAGGCTGCCGGCGTCCTCGCGGTAGTACGCGCACTTGTCCTGATCGCGCAGCACCGGCAGGTCGGGCGGGAGGTCGGGGAGTTTCTCGGTGTGGGCGTAGTAGTGCTCGCAGGCGTGGAGCGGGATCGTCACCCCGGCGAGCCGGCCGAGGTGGCGCGACCACAGCCCCGCCGCGCACACCACGAACTCGCAGGCGATGTCGCCCGCCTCGGTCTCCACCCCCGCCACCCGACCGTTCGCGGTGCGGATGCTGGTGACCTTCACATTCTCCAAGCAGCGCACCCCGCGCCCGCGGGCGCCCTTCACATAGGCGCTCACCACGTCGACGGGGCTCGCCATCCCGTCGATCTCCAGCCAGGTGCCCCCCAGGAGGTCATCGGTGCGCACCAACGGGTGGAAGTGCCCGATCTCCTCGGCCGTGATCACTTCCATGCGCCCGAACCCGAACGCATTGTACGAGTCCGCCAGCCGCCTCAGCTCCGCGAAGCGGTCCCGGTTGTGCGCGATGGCGATGCTGCCGACCTGCCGGAATCCGGTCGACTGCCCGGTCTCCGCCTCCAGCTCCGGCAGCAGGTTGCGCGTGTAGGCGCAAAGCCCCGCGTGGGTGTCGCCATGCCGCGCGGTGCCGATGAGCCCCGCCGCGTGCCAGCTCGTGCCGGACGCGAACTGCTGGCGTTCCAGAAGGACGACGTCGGTCCACCCCAGCTTCGCAAGGTGATACGCGACGCTCGCCCCGGTCACGCCGCCGCCGATGACGACCGCGCTCGCGCGCTCGGGCAGGTTTCGGTTCATTGCAGATCTTCTCCGTTTGCGCCGACCGGGCGTCGGCTCGCAGATGGGCGAAGGGTACTATCGCTCCCGACTGCGTTCACCTGCATGCGTCAAGCGTTGAACTTGGTGCAGTGTTGATGCACCTTACCGTAACGAACCTCAAGCGGATTGACTTCCTTGGGAGAGTGCGGAGCCATGAGAACGAGCATCCATTCGATGTTAGCCATGGTCGGTCTGGTGGCCGTGTTGTCCGGCTGCGGATCGGCGTACTCCGGGTTGACCACCTCGAGCGGATTGGGGTCGGATCAGTATCGGCCCGCGGTCGTGGTCGAGCCCGGGAACGAGGCCCGCTACGAGCAGGTGTTGACCGTCTGCCGCCAGGTCGCCGCGAATCGTCAGGCGACCGCCGCGCAGAAGGCGCAGCTCGAAACCCTTACCAGTGTTGTGGGGGGCGCCGGCGTGGGGGCGGCGGCCGGGGCGGCGTACGGCGGCCTTCTGGATAGCGGTGGATTTGATACCAGCATCGGAGAAGGCGCGGCGGTCGGCGCGGCGGCGGGGGCGGTCGGCGGGCTGGTGAGCGCATTTGCCAGCGGCGCCAATACCACCGCGGACGAGACCCGGCGCATTTTGCTGAACTGCCTGAGAGAGACATCCAAGAGCGGTGCGCTCTGGAAGGTGGTGGAGTGATTCGCGTCCTGGCCTGAAAATCTCAACAGTTCTCAGCGATTCTTCGATCCTTGCCGAGAATGGGTGAGATTTTCGGGCTGAAGAGTTGCCTCGCGGTCGTTTGACGACTCGCCCACGGGGCTGGATACGTAAAGATCCCGTTCCGTCACCGGGCGGGACATCCATCGTGAATGTTGTGGACGTCGCTGCGGACTCACAGCCCGTGGCGGCGTGCTGATGACGATCCGCGCTCGCATAACAACCGAGTCGGGTCACGGTATCGAACATGGAGGAAGCGGGAATGAACGGAAACGTAAAGATCGCGATGATCACCGGGGCCGGCACCGGGGTTGGTCGGGCCTCGGCGCTGGCGATGCTGCGCGAGGGGTGGTCGGTGGTGCTGGCGGGGCGTCGCTCGGAGCCTCTGGAGAAGACGAAGGCGGACGCGGAGGCCGACGGCGAGCGGGCGTTGGTGGTGCCAGCCGACGTGACCGACCCGATGTCGGTGCAGGCGCTCTTCTCGAGGACGAAGGAGGCGTTCGGCCGGCTCGACTTCCTGTTCAACAACGCCGGGGCCAACGCGCCGGGGACTCCGATGGAGGAGCTCACCGTCGAGCAGTGGCGGCACGTCGTCGACGTGAACCTGACCGGAACCTTCCTCTGCGCCCGGGAGGCGTTCCGGCTCATGAAGAGCCAGATGCCGATGGGCGGGCGCATCGTGAACAACGGCTCGATCTCCGCCTACGCCCCGCGTCCGAACTCGGCTCCCTACACCTCCACCAAGCACGCCATCACCGGACTCACGAAGTGCATGTCCCTCGACGGGCGCAAATACGACATCGCCTGCGGCCAGCTCGACATCGGCAACGCGCTGACCGAGATGGCGGCGCGCATGGCCGAAGGGGTGCCGCAGGCGAACGGCGAGATCGCGGTCGAGCCGCTGATGGACGTGGAAAACGTGGCGAAGGCGCTGGTGTGCATGGCGAGCCTCCCGCCGGAGGCCAACGTGCAGACCATGACCGTCATGGCGACCAAGATGCCGTTCGTCGGGCGCGGATAACGCACCGTGCCGGGTGCGGATCTCTTCGACTTCGTGGTGGTCGGTACCGGCACCGCGGGCGCGGTCCTCGTCAACCGCCTGAGCGCGGGCGGGCGGCACCGGGTCTGCGCCCTGGAGGCCGGAGGACGGGACTGGCGCCCGTTCATCCACATCCCCGCGGGATTCATGAAGACGATGACCGATCCTTCGGTCAACTGGCTCCACGAGGCCGAGCCGAGCGAGGGCACCGCGGGCCGCCGGATCGCGCACCCGCGGGGCCGGACGTTCGGGGGGTCGAGCTCCATCAACGGCCATATCTACAACCGGGGCCAGCGCATGGACTTCGACACCTGGGCCCAGCGCGGCAATCGGGGGTGGGGCTACGCCGACGTGCTGCCCTACTTCAGGCGCAGCGAGTGTCGCATCGGCCCCGGTGACGACCGGTATCGGGGGCGCGAAGGCGAGTTCGTGGTCGAGGATCTCGACTGGCGTCATCCGCTGTGCGAAGCGTTCATCGCCGGGGCCGAGAGCATCGGCATCCCGCGCAACCCCGATTACAACGGTGCGCAGCAGGAGGGCGTCGGCTACTTCCAGCGCAGCGTTCACCGCAACCGCCGGATGAGCACCGCCCGGGCGCACCTGCGCCCCGCCATGCAGCGGCGCAACGTGGAGGTCCGCGCGCACGCCCACGCCACGCGGATCCGGTTCGAGGGGAATCGCGCGGTCGGGGTGGAGTATCTGCGCGACGGCGAGCGTCGGGTGGTGCGGGCGGCGCGCGAAGTGATCGTCTCGGGCGGCGCCGTCAATTCGCCGCAGCTTCTGCAGCTCTCCGGCCTCGGCGCACCCACGCTCCTCGGTGCGCTCGGGATTCCCGTGCGCCGGGCGCTGCCCGGCGTGGGCGAGCACCTGCGCGACCACTACGCGATCCGGACCGCGTTCCGGGTCGGGGGGGTGCGCACGATCAACGAGCTTGCGCGGGGCTGGCGGCTGGGGGTGGAGGTTGCGAAGTACTTCGCGCTCGGCACCGGGATCCTCACCCTGCAACCGACCCTCGTGCACTGCTTCTGGAAGTCGGACGAGGTGCTCGACGCCGCCGACCTGCAGCTCACGTTCACGCCCGCGAGCTACCGCCTCGGTGTGCAGTCCACGCTGGAAGATGAGCCGGGTGCCACTGTCGCGGTGTGGCAGCACCGGCCGGAGAGCCGCGGGCATGTCCGGGCAAGGAGCGCCGATCCGCGGGAGAAGCCGGAGATCCAGCCGAACTATCTGGCCGCCGAAGCGGACCGGCGGGTCATCGTCGGCGGGATCCGGCTCGCCCGGCGGTTGATGCGCACCGAGCCGCTCGCCCCGTACTTCGGGCACGAGGCGCTGCCCGGCGACGAAGTGCGCACGGACGGGGAGATCCTGGATTTCGCGCGGGGGATCGGCACCACCGCGTTCCATCTTGCCGGGACCTGCCGGATGGGGCCGGCGACGGACCGGGAAGCGGTCGTCGACGATCAGCTTCGCGTGCACGGCATCGAGAGGCTGCGGGTCGTCGACGCCTCCATCATGCCGACCATGACCTCGGCGAATACGAATGCGGCAACCCTCATGATCGGGGAGAAGGCAGCGGACATGATTCTGGGGGCGCCGCCTCCAGAGCCAGCGGCGCCATAGCGGTTTTTTGCCGCCGTCCGCGCGGGCCGCGGTTGCGCATTCGCCGCCGGGTCCGAATCCTGGCGGCCGGCGCGCGGTTCCTGCTCCGGGGCGTCGCGGTTGCACGGGAGGGGGAGACGGCTTCGAACTCGGGAAGCGCGTCCTCGCGATATCGGTACGTTCATGGCCAGTCGGGACGAAAACGTGTCTCTGCGCAACCGCCTGATCGTGGTGAATCATCCGGCGCCGGTGTGCGCCGCCTTGTGATATTCCCGCGACTCACCGCCTCCGAGACCGCAATTGCGGTCTCCGGTGCGCTCTGGGGGTTGTACTGGATACCGGTGCGGCACCTCGACGCGCGGGGCGTGGGCGCGGTGTGGATCACGCTCGGCCTGTTCGTGGTGGGGCTCGCGCTCCTCGTCCCGGTCCTGCTCCGGCATCGTCCCGCGCGGGCCGCACTCACCCCGCGCATGTTCGCGACCGGTCTGCTCACCGGGGGCTCCTTCGTGCTCTATTCCGTGTCGCTCGTCCTCACCGAGGTCGCGGCCGCGATCCTGCTGTTTTACCTGAGTCCGGTGTGGGCCACCGTGCTCGGCCGCCTGCTGCTTGCCGAACGGTTCACCGGTTCGCGACTCGCCGCGCTGGGGCTGGGGCTCGGCGGGCTCTGGGTGGTACTGGGGGGCGAGGGTGGTGTGCCCCTGCCGCGCAGTTCCGGCGACTGGTGCGCGTTGATCGCCGGCGCGATGTGGGCGCTCGGCAGCCTGCGCGTGCATCAGGACGCCACGGTCTCGCCGGTTGCGCACACCACGTCCTTCTTCGCGGGTGGCGCCACGGTGATCGCGGTCATCTCCCTGCTGCCGGTCATGTCCGGGCCGGCGCCGGTCGTCACCCCCGGAGCGGCGGCCATCGTTGTGGTGGTCGCGGTGGTGACCATCGCGAGCATGGGAGGGATCCTGTGGGGGGTGCGGCTCCTCAGTCCCGGCCGGGCCGGACTGTTGCTGATGCTGGAGGTGATCACGGGACTGGTATCGGCCGCGGTGCTGGCCGGCGAGCCCTTCGGCATCGCCCGGATCATCGGATCGGTGCTCATCGTCGGTGCGGCGCTGGTCGAAGTGCTGCCGTCGACCGGTCCGCGCCGGGCCTGAAGAGACAGCCGGGAAGCGGTCGGGTTCCGGAGGGTATCCATTCCCCGGTCATCGTGGCCCGACCGCATCGCGAGGAGGCCGGCTAACGTCGGAGACGGTTCCAACGCCGCGCGGGAGCTGACGGTGAGCGGCGACGAGGTCGAGTGCGCTCCGGACGCGTGTCGAGCGTGAGCCGACTACCGTTGCCCGTGCCGCCAACCGGGCCGGCGCAGGGAATCGTCCAGAGTCTTTCCGTTGTGGCGCGCGACGCCGGCCAGGATCCGGAGTACGACGCAGACCGCCATGCGCGAGGTCGAGCCGCTCACGTCGAACATCGGGCACAGCTCGGACACGTCGATGACCGTCGGTCCTCCGGCATCGGCGATCCTCGCCGCGACCCGCATGATCTCGCGCGCCTCCAGGCCGCCGGGCTCGGTGGCGGTCACCCCCGGCGCGCACGAGGAATCCATGACGTTGAAGTTGAAGCTCAGGTACTGCCCGTCGGTGCCGCTCCACACCCTGGCCACCACCTCGTCCAGAACCTCGTCGACACCGCGTTCGAGCACTTCAAGCATGGGGTGGAACCGGACGCCGCGGTCCTTCGCGAGATCCACGTGGTCTCTGGGGTTGAAGGAGTTGCGGGCTCCGATGTGGGCGACGTTGCCGGGATCGAGATTGCCGAGTTCCGTGATGCGCGCCATGGCGCAGGTGCTGACGTGAGACTCGCCGGCCCACCGATCGGCGAAGTCCAGATGGGCCCCGAGATGCAGGTAGCCCATTCGCCGGTCCTGCCCCAGATGATCGGAGAGCGCTCTGGACGCGGGAATGGAGATCGACCGATCGCCGCCGCAGATGATCGGATTGAAGCCGGCCTCCAGCGCGGTCCGCACCGCCTCGTAGATGCGTTCCCGGGCGAGCGCGGGATTCACCCTCGGCATGGAGACGTCGCCGCAGTCGACGGCGCAGCCGTGCAGGTCCACGTTGAACTCGAACCAGTAGGGAAAGTAGTCGAGGGAGGCGACCCGGAACTCGCGGGGGCCGTCCTCGCAGCCCGGCTTCCCGACGTTGCCCTCGTCGAAGGGCACGCCGATGAACGCGTACTCCGCGTCGACTTCCCGCAGCTCGGCACTGTCGATGGGGACGAAGGGCGCTCGCAGGAACGAGATCTGTCCCGGGTTGCGGTAGTTGTCGGCGTCCTCGTCCGCAAGCGGCGAAAACAGGTGGGCGAATGCCTTGGCAGGGTTCATGAACCGGACTCCCGGTGATGGTTCGGCAGGCGCGGAAGCCTACGGAGCCTCGTTGCGAGCGCGTAGCGTCGCGGCCCGACTTCCCAGGTAGTGGTAGACGAGGTTGCAGGCCAGCTTGGTGCTGATCTGACTGGTATCGAATACCGGAGCGAGCTCCGCGAGTTCCAGCACGTCCACCCCGTACTCGCCGGCGATACGTGCAATCTGCAGCGCCTCGCGCGCCTTGATTCCAAAGCTCTCCGGGCAGGAGGTGCCCGGCATGCAGCTATGGTCCATCGAGTCCGTGTCCCAGGAGCAGTAGATGGCTTCGGTTCCGTTCGCGGCGCGCTCGAAGATGTCCCGGGCACAGGCGTCGATCCCGCGCTCGACTACCTCCGTCATGGGGATCACCGGGATGCGGTTGTCGATCCAGAAGTCCATCCAGTCCTTCGGGTTGAGTCCGTTGCGCGACCCCAGGTGGGCCATGTTCTCGCCGTTGCAGTTGGGGAGCTTCAGAGCCATGGGTGGCCCGGACGCGTTGGTGAGCTCGTTGCCACCCCAGTCGACCGCGGCATCAAGGTGACAATCGATATGCAGGTAGCCCATCTTCGCCCCGGGCCGGTGCCGGGCAAGGTATTGCGAGAGCGCGCAGGCGCCCGGGATCGGTACGGAATGGTCACCTCCCACCAGGATGACCTTGGCCCCACCTTCCAGGCATTCGCCCACATAGTCGCAGATGTACTGCTGCGACAGCTCGTTGTTGCCGGGCACGTTGGGAACGTCGCCGCAGTCGATGACGCGAAAGAAGGTCATCAGATCGACGTCATACTCGAACATGTAGGGGAAGTACTGGGTGGAGGCTTCCCGTATGCCCTGGGGGCCGCTGGAGGTGCCGGTGCGTACGATGGTGCCGAGATCCCAGGGAGCACCGAGGAAGCAGACCCTGGCGCCCATCTCGCGGATCCGGTCCCGTTCCGGCGGGCAGTAGGGAGCGCCCATGAAGGTCATGATCCCCGCCGACTTGAACGAGGCGTTGTGCCGGGTGGGGGAACGGGTGTGGGCTTCCGGATCGCACTCCTGATGAGGTCCCCGGTGCTGATGAGGGACGAAGGACCACGGATTTTCGGGCTGGACTCCCATTGCATTCGGCCTTCAGTGTATTACCCGGGGTGGGTGGCGGCGCCGCCGTCATTCCCGAGCACGATGGCGGCGAGTTGCATCTCGCGTCCCGTCACGATCTCGTGCGTCGCGCGGCCGCAGTCGGGGCAGCGAAAGTTCCAGGGTCCGCTCGGTGTCTTCACGCCGTCGCAGAGGCGGCAGTGGACGGTCAGCGGGATTACCTCGATGTCGAGCGTCGCCCCGTCGCAGCGCGTGCCCCTCGAAGCGGCCCGAAAGCTCACGTGCAAGGCGCGGGTCAGGGCCGACTGCACTCCGAGCCGCACGTGCACCCGCGTGACCCGCCGCGCGCCGTGTGCGAGCGCGTAGTCGTCGACCATCTCGATGAGACTCCGGGCCAGCGCGAGCTCATGCATGAGCGGGAGCGTCGTGCGAGGGGACACTGGAGACGGCACCCTTCGCCGCCTTCCGGGCTCGGGCGAGAATCCAGTCCAGCCACGCCGCCATGCCCTCTCCGCTGCGGGCGGAGAGACGGATCTCGGCGATGGTCGGGTTCACCCGTCGGGCGTACCCCAGCGCCCGCTCCGGATCGAAGTCCACGTGCGGCAGGAGATCCGTCTTGCCGAGCAGCATGAGGTCGGCTGCCGCGAACATGTCGGGGTACTTGAGCGGCTTGTCTTCGCCTTCGGTGACCGAGAGGATAACCACCTTGCAGGCTTCGCCGAGGTCGAAGGCGGCCGGGCACACCAGATTGCCCACGTTCTCGATGAACACCACGCCGCCCGGCGCGAGCGGCAGGTCGTCCAGCGCGTGTCCGACCATGTGCGCATCCAGATGACAGCCGCGGCCGGTATTGATCTGCACCGCCGGCACCGCGCACGCCCTGATGCGCTCTGCGTCGTTGCTGGTCTCCTGATCCCCTTCCACCACCCCGATCGCGAGCGTGCCCTTCAGGGCCTCGATGGTCTCGACGAGCAGGGTGGTCTTGCCGCCCCCCGGGCTCGACATCAGGTTGAGCGCGAGCACCCCCCGCTCGGTCAGCCGCCGCCGGTTGGCGGCAGCGTCCGCATCGTTCCGGGAGAGAATGTCCTGCTCGATTTCGATCAGGCGCGCCTGAGTGAATCCCGGCACGGTGAGTCCGGCCGGTCCTGTCCCGTAATGGTCGTGGCCGTGGACATGCCGATGTCCGTCGCCAGACCCGGTGTCGCCAGCCTCGGTGTCGCCAGCCTCGGTGTGGGCGTGATGGTGACGATGCGTGTGGACGCGATGATGGCCGGTGGGTTCAACGTGAGCATGACCGTCGGCACCGACATCGTTGCAACCGCATACCGAGCACATGAGTCCACCTCCACAGAAGGGCCCGACGGACTTCCGCCCGCAGCGTTGAAAGGCGATCCGATATGAGAGTAAATGCTAATCGGGAGGAAACGGGGGAATCAAGTGAACCCGACAGGGCGCGGATCGGACGGGCCACTGGTGGAACTGCGCGGCGTTCGCAAGACTTACGGCGAGGCGGTCGCGGTGGACGCTGTGAACCTCGCCATCGACCGGGGCGAGTTCGTGGTGCTGCTCGGCCCCTCGGGCAGTGGGAAGACCACGATCCTCGCGATGCTGGGGGGGTTCATCACCCCCAGCGCGGGACGGATATTCATCGAAGGGCAGGATGTCACCACGCTGCCCGCTTCACGGCGGCCTACCGTGACCGTGTTTCAGGACTACGCACTGTTTCCCCACATGACCGTCGAAGCCAATGTCGGTTTCGGCCTGGAAATGCGCAAGGTGCGCAAGCCCGAGCGCCAGGGCCGGGTGGACGAGGCACTGCGCATGGTGGGGCTCGAAGGTTTCGGCAAGCGCTCCATTCACCAGCTCAGCGGGGGCCAGCGCCAGCGGGTCGCGCTCGCACGGGCGATTGCCGTGAAGCCCACGGTGCTGCTTCTGGACGAGCCGCTGGGAGCGCTCGATCTCGGTCTCCGGCGCCAGATGCAGGAAGAGCTGGTCGGGCTCCAGAAGAAACTCGGCGTCACCTCCGTTCACGTCACGCACGATCAGGAAGAAGCGATGCACATCGCGGACCGGATCGTGGTGCTGAATCGCGGGCGAATCGAGGATCTCGGCTCGCCGGACCGGGTCTATCTCGCTCCGACCACCCTGTTCACCGCGACCTTCATGGGCGAGAGCAACATCCTCGCCGCCACCGTGTCCGGCCGGCGCGACGGCCTTTTGCACCTGCGCACGCCGTTCGCCGAGGTGCGGATGGAGGGCAGGGCGCCGGACGGGACGACGACCGTGCACCTCTCGGTCCGACCCGAACACATCAGGCTCGGGCCGGTTGCGGGCGCAATCTCCTTTGGTCGGGTGACCATCCGGGAGACCGTGTTTCAGGGTGCGCACCGCCGCTGCCACGCCGTCTCGATGCAGGAAGGCGAGACGGATCTGCTGATCCGGGTGCCGGCGGAGCATCCCGTCCGTAGCGGTGATCGGCCCGAGGTGTTCGTGCGGCGCGAGGATCTCGTCCTGCTCGCCGACTGAGCGTATCCGGACCGCTCCCGGTGGATTCCGCAGTCGGACCGGATGCCGCGGCGCCGGCGTCGAAACTCAGGCGCGGCGACGGCCGATCATCGCGACCGCGGCCGCGATCAGGACCACGCTCATGGAGATACCGAACACCACGCTGCCCGCCGCGTTGAGTTCGGGGCTGCTGCCGCCGCGCAGAAGTTCGAAGAGCATGACCGGCAATGTCACGTCGAAGCGCGTGAGGAGGAAGGCGATGATGAATTCGTCCCACGACAGCGTGAAGGACAGGCAGTAGGCCGCCAGGATGGAGGGGAGCGAGACGGGGACGGTTACTCTCAACAGCGCTGCCAGCTCGCTCGCTCCCAGGTCCTGAGCGGCCCGTTCCAGGTTGCGCTGGTGCTCCCCGAGTCCGGCGAGGATGATGGAGAAGCACAGCGGCAGGTTGATCACCACATGGCCCACGCCGACCGCCCACAGTGACTTGGGCACGCCCATGACATGGAAGGTGACCAGCAGTCCGATCCCGACGATCAGGTACGAGACGGTAATGGGGGCCATGATGACGTAGCGCATGACCCCTTCCCAGCGGCTGCGGTGACGCGCAATGCCGTAGGCGCCGAGGAAGCCGAGCACCGTCGCCACGAACGACGACACTGCCGCCAGCACCACGGAGTTGACCAGCGCGTCCACCATGCGGTCGTTGTCGAATATCCGCTGGTACCACTCCAGGCTCGGACCTTCGAAGGGCGGAAGAGGCACGTCTCGCGAGGTGAAGGAGAACAGCACCAGCACTACCACGGGCAGGAAGACGAACGTGTAGCCGAGCGCCAGCCAGGTCCATCCGATGCCGTGGCGGAGCCAGCGCATGACGCCGTCGGCCCGCTACATCCGGCTCAGTCGCAGCCATCGGGAGAACGCGAAGTAGACGATGGTCACGGCCAGCATCAGCAGCACGCTCATTGCCGCGGCCATGGGAATGTCCGCGGCCCGCTGTATCTGCAGGATGATCGATTGCGGCAGGAGCAGCTCCTTCGCGCCTCCGAGAATCTGGGGCGTGATGAAATCGCCCATGGTGATCACGAAGGTGAGGAACGCGCCGACCATGATTCCGGGGAGGCTCAGGGGCAGCGTGATCCGGATGAAGGTCTGCAATGCGGAAGCCCCCAGGTCCGCCGCCGCCCGGTGGTACGAGGGGCTGATCTGTACCAGGTTGGCGTAGATGGTGAGGGTGAGCAGCATGGCGAAGAAGTGGACGAAACCGAGCACGGTGGCCCCCCGCCGGTAGTTGAGCTGCAAGGGCTCCTCGATGATGTGGATCGCCAGCAGAGCGGAGTTCACGATGCCGTTGTCGCCCAGCACCACCGACCAGGCATAGGAGCGGACGAGGTAGGAGGTCCAGAACGGCAGGATCAGCAGCACCAGGAGGAGCTTCTGCCAGCGAGCCGGCACGCGGTAGGCGAGCATGTACGCGAGCGGATACGCGACCAGCACGCTGACCACCACTACGATCAGCGATACCTCCAGCGAGTTGAACAGTCCCTGGAGGAGGTAGCTCTTGGAGAAGATCTTCTCGTAGTTGCCGAGATCCCACACCGGATCGAGCGTGCCTCGGCCCCGTTTCCAGGTGCTCACCGCCAGCATGAAGAGGAGCGGAGCCGCGAAGAAGAGTGCGGTCCACAGCAGCGTGGGGACGGTGGCCCACTTCGCGAGATCGAAGCGATACCCGGATGAAGAGGGCGGGGTACTCATCGTCCGGGTACCCGGGGCCGGCCGGGGGAGGTCACGGCCGGGTCATGTCTCAGGACGCGAGGAACTCCTGCCACAGATCAAGCATCGCCCCGTCGAGTTCCGGAGCGCCGATGGTCGAGGGATGGGCGTTCTTCAGGATGTCGACCTGCTGGTCCCACCGAAGAATCTTCGCCTCTTCCTCGGTCAGCGGTGTGTCGCTGCGCACCGGGTTCGCCCAGAAGCACTCGGAAGTCGCGAGGTAGCGCTGCCCTTGCGGCGACATCGTCCAGTCGATGAACTGCCAGCAGGCGTCCTTGCGCTGCGAATCGGCGAAGATCCCGAGGCTCTCGTTCCACAACAGCGCACCCTCGTCGAACACGTTGTAGTCGAGCGACTTGTTCTCGACCATGTCGAGGGCCACCATGAACTCGGCGCCCCCCACGATCATGTCCACCGACTCGCCGTGCAGCGCATTCAATGCGGTCACGATGTCGCCGACCACCAGGGTGTTGGCCTTGAGCGCGAGCAGGGGCTTGCGGATCGTCGACTCCAGGTTCTCGACCGTGATGTCCTTGGGTGCGAGCCCCCGGGCGAGGCCGACCAACTGGATGATGGGAAAATAGTAGTCGTAGACCGCGATGCGCCCCTTGTACCTGGGGTTCCACATGATCTCCGCGGTTCTGGCTTCGGCCGGGTCGACCCGGTCCTTGTTGTAGGCGAGTCCGTAGTAGCCGAACTTGTCCGGAATTCCGTACAGCTTGCCGTCGGTATAGGTATGGGGCTGTTCGCGAATGCCGGGGAGGATCCGGTCCCACGGCACGCGACTGTCGTCGAGCTCGGCGAGGTATCCCTGGCGCCCCACCATGGGGGTGTCCTGCAGGTCCACGCAGATCAGATCCCACTCCCCGGGCAGCGACTGGTCCTTGATGGCGAGGGCGGTGCCGGTGCCCTCGTAGGATTTGCCCTTCACCTCGATGCCGGTCATGTCGCGGAACCCGCCGAGCAGCCGCGGATCGAGGTGATCGCACCAGGTGAGAAAGGTGATGTAGTCGGTTGCGAGCGCCGGTCCGGGGAGGCCGGCGGCGCCCATTCCGACGAGGGCGGCGCCGGCGCCCGCCTGCTTGAGGAACCGTCGCCGGCTCAAGCTTCGCCAGCTCCGGTCATGCGGTGCGAAAGGTCCGTTTCCAAGTCGAATCATCGCGGTGCTCCCCCGTTCTTCGGTCTCGTCAACGTCTGCTGCACTGATACATGCATTTGCCACTTGGCGTCAATGGTTCGAGAAGGCAGCCCACCGCGGGCTTGTGCTCCCCGCGTGCAATCGCCATCTTGCGCGCCTTCATCCGATGTAGCCTGCGATGTCGATCTTGAGCGTCTTCATGGCAGTGACCCCCTCTCCCCCGGAACAGGATTGTCCGGTGGTTTCGCGGAGTGAACCGCCGGGCGTCATCAGGGCCCGGAAGCCCGTGTTGCGGCGGAGACGGAACGGGCGACTTCCGGCCGTCGGGGGATGCCGGACTGGGCGCCTTGGCGGGTCACCGCGAGCGCGGCTGCGTGCACCGCTTCGGCCACGCTGTCGCCGAGCGCAATGCCGCGCGCCAGACCTGAGGCCAGATAGCCGACGAAGGTGTCGCCGGCGCCGACCGTGTCGATGGCCTTGACCCTGGGCGCAGCGGTGCGCCCGTTGCCGGTTGCGTCCGTCCAGACCGCGCCCCGATCGCCGAGGGTCACCACCGCGGCGCCGAATCCGCTTTCGATCAGCGCCGCCGCCGCTCGCCGCGCATGAACGACACCGGACACCGACAGGCCGGTGAGCTGCTCCCCCTCGACCTGATTGACGACCACCACGTCCGTGACTGCGACGAGCGTCGGAGGCAGAAGCCCGACGAGCGGCGCCCCTTCCGGAGCAGCGGTGGCGCCGGTGGAGGTGACGGAGGGAACCTTGTCGGTGGAGGAGGGTACGGGAGCAGGATTGAGCATGGTGGTGGCTCCCGCCCGTCGGGCGGCGCGGAATGCGGCTTCCACGGTGTCGATCGGCACCTCGAGCTGGGCGACGACCACCGTGTTCGTGCGCACTCGCCGCAACCCCGCCTTCAGGTGCGCAGGACGGAGGCGCGTATTGGCGCCGGATGCAACCGCAATCTGGTTGTGGCCGGCCGCGTCCACCGCGATCAGCGCCACCCCGGACGCGGCTCTTCGGTCGCGGCTGATGGCGCCGATGTCGATCCCCTCCGCGCGCAGGTGCTCGAGGTAGCGCTCCGCGTGCGCATCGGCGCCCATGCGGGCGACGAATGCGACCTCGGCGCCGGCGCGGCGCGCGGCGACCGCCTGGTTCGCTCCCTTGCCCCCGAATCCCGTGTGGAGTGCGCCTTCGGTGACCGTCTCGCCGGGTCGCGGCAGTGATCGGGCGGTGACCGTCAAGTCGGTATTCGCGCTTCCCACCACCACGACGTCCGCGGGGCGCTCCTCCGGCCGGGCGGCGCCGAGGACCCGTTCGGCCATGAGTCCCAGTACGCGCGCGGTATCGACTTCGAATGCGACGTCCACAAGCGGCGCATCCTCGGCGGCGTCCGCCGCCCCGGTTCGTGGCGCGCCTCGATTCCGGCGCCGGTCGGCGATCGACATCCCTCGGGTGTGCTCGCCCTTCGTCTCCACCCGGACCGGCAGCGCCCGGGTGCGGACCAGAGTTGCGTCGACCGCAAGCGCCATGGCGAGCGGATCGTTCAGGAACAGCCCACCGTCGTTCGAATCGATCGGGCGCATCAGGTGACGAATCGCGCGGGCGAGCGACGATTCGTTGTCGCGCAGCGCATCGCGGACCACCGGCCAGCGAAGACGCACCTGGTGGGTCACATCGAGCCCGACGAGAGTGATGCGCATTCCGGACGTGAGGACGCGATCCGCCGCTTCCGGGTCGACATGGAAGTTGAACTCCGCGGAGGCGGTCACGTTGCCCGGCGCCTCGATCGCGCCGCCCATCACGATCAGTCGCCCGACCGCGCGCATCGCCGATGCGTCCGCGTCGATCGCCCGCGCGAGATTGGTCAGCGGACCGAGGGCGACGATGGTGAGTGCGTCGCCATGTTCACGCGCCTTGGCTGCGATCGCGTCCGCCGCGTTTTCCCGGGCAGGGAGCGGTCCGAGGCTTGCGGGAAACAGGAGACAGCCCCGGGCGTCCCGCACGCGCGACAGCCCGGCCAGGCCGTCATCGCCATGCACCTCGGCAGCGGTGGTCAGACGCCCGCGCAGGGGGCGGCTTGCGCCCGGCACGAGCCGCGGAACGGGTGCTGGTTCGAGCAGCGCGAGGAGGCGGCGCGCGTTGTCGGTCGTTGCCCGCAACCCGACGTTGCCCGCGACCGTGGTCATCAGCTCGACGCGCAGCTCGTACGAGCGCAGCGCCAGCATGATCGCGAGCGCGTCGTCGATGCCGGGATCGGTATCGATCACCACCGGGCGCGGTTCGAAGCGTCCGCTCACGCCGCGCGCCTCGGCTCGTACCGGCCTCGACTTGCGGTCCGCGGCTCCGTCGCGCCAGGCAGCACTCCGGGCCGGGTCATTTCACGCTGAGCGAGCACCGGCCGAGATCGGTCGGAATACCCTGACCGGCGCCTTGGCGTTGCCCCGTACCCGCCAGGAGCAGCACCCATCGGGCCGTTCCGGTCCGATTCTCGCCGCTCCCGCTGTCGATTCCGGTCCGGCGCCGTCGCGAGAAACGACCCTGGCGTCCCGGGTGCGGCTCGTTTACCGGTATCGGTGCGCCGCCTATACTGCGCGGCTACCCCGCAGCCCCGCCAGGAGCCTCGTTCGATGCTGGAGGTGCGAGAAGCATTCACGTTCGACGATGTCCTTCTGGTGCCCGGATATTCCGAGGTCCTCCCCCGCGACACCGAGCTTCGTACGCGGCTCACCCACGACATCGATCTGAACATTCCGTTCGTGTCCTCGGCCATGGACACGGTCACCGAGTCGCGGCTCGCGATCGGGGTCGCGCAGGCCGGCGGGATCGGCATTATCCACAAGAACATGCCGGCGGAGGAGCAGGCGCGGCAGGTGCGCGCGGTCAAGAAGTTCGAGAGCGGGGTGATCACCGACCCCATCACGGTGTCGCCGCGGGCGAGCATACGGGAGGTGATCGAGCTCACGCGCGAACACGACATCTCCGGGGTGCCGGTGGTCGACGGCACGGAGCTCGTCGGTATCGTGACCAACCGTGACCTCCGCTTCGAGACCCACCACGACGAACCGGTCGCGAGCGTGATGACGCCGAAGGACCGGCTCGTCACCGTGCGCGAAGGCGCCTCCCGGGGCGAGGTCCGGCGGCTCCTGCATGCGCACCGGATCGAGAAGGTCCTGGTCGTGAACGGCGATTTCGAGCTGCGCGGACTGGTGACGGTCAAGGACATCCAGAAGGCGCACGAGTACCCCGACGCCTGCAAGGACGAGCACGCACAGCTCCGGGTCGGCGCTGCGGTCAGCACCGGGCCGGGGACCGACGCGCGGGTCGAGGTGCTCGTCGGCGCGGGGGTCGACGTGATCGTCGTCGATACCGCGCACGGGCATTCGCAGGGGGTCGTCAACCGGGTGCGTTCGATCAAGCAGCGCTGGCCGGACATGCAGGTCATCGCCGGCAACGTCGCCACCGCCGAGGGCGCACAGGCGCTCGTGCAGGCGGGGTGCGACGCGGTGAAGGTGGGCATCGGACCGGGGTCGATCTGCACCACACGGGTCGTGGCCGGGGTCGGCGTTCCGCAGCTTACGGCGATCGACGAGGTGAGCCGAGCGGTGCATGCGAGCCGGGTTCCGGTCATCGCCGACGGCGGGATCCGTTATTCCGGCGACGCCGCGAAGGCCCTGGCGGCGGGTGGCCACGCGGTGATGGTGGGCAGCCTGTTCGCCGGCACCGAGGAATCGCCGGGGGAGGTCGAGCTGTACCAGGGGCGCTCGTACAAGTCCTATCGCGGGATGGGTTCGCTCGGCGCGATGGCCGGGAGCGACGGCTCGCGCGACCGCTACTTCCAGGACACCGTGACCGAGCTGGAGAAGCTCGTGCCGGAAGGCATCGAGGGCCGGGTGCCATACAAGGGTCCGCTCTCCGCAGTTCTCGACCAGCTCGTCGGCGGGCTCCGCGCGAGTCTTGGCTACACGGGCTGCCGGACTCTGGAGGAGCTGCGGGACAAGGCCCGGTTCGTCCGCCTCACCAGTGCCGGGATGCGTGAAAGCCACGTCCACGACGTCACCATCACCAAGGAAACCCCGAATTATCAGGCCGGTTAGCCGACGCGCAGCGTCGAGTAACCGGCGGGTTGGGCCGGTTAGCCGACGCGCAGCGTCGAGTAACCGGCGGGTTGGGCCGGTTAGCCGACGCGCAGCGTCGAGTAACCGGCGGGTTGGGCCGGTTAGCCGACGCGCAGCGTCGAGTAACCGGCGGGTTGGGCCGGTTAGCCGACGCGCAGCGTCGAGTAACCGGCGGGTTGGGCCAGTTGATCGGCGCGCAGCGCCGGACAGCGGGCAGGTTGAGCTGGTTAGTCAGCGCGCAGCGCCGTACAACCGGCAGATTGAGTCCGCTGATCGACACATAGTGCCGAGCAATGGGCAGTTCGAGCCGGTTAGCCGACGCTTCGCGCCGAATCACCCGCAGGCTGCACCGGCAGACCAGCGCGTTCCGCCGGAAGACCCGCGGCGCAACCGGCCGATCGATGCGATGCCGCCTCCGGCCCGAGCGCTTTGTGCGGGGATGCACGCGCCGCGACAGGAGTCTCCGTTGACCGTTTCCACCGACATCCATTTCGACCGGATCGTCATTCTCGATTTCGGTTCCCAGTACACCCAGCTCATTGCCCGGCGCGTGCGGGAGGCGAACGTGTACTCCGAGATCCATGCCTTCGACATCGCTCCCGAGCGTCTGCGCGCCATGGCGCCGAGGGGGATCGTTCTCTCCGGAAGTCCTGAGTCGGTGAACGCGCCGGCCGGCTATCGCGCCCCGGATGCCGTCTTCGAGCTGGGCGTTCCCGTCCTCGGCATCTGCTACGGGATGCAGTCGATGGCGGCGCAGCTCGGAGGAGAGGTGGAGACCTCGGACCACCGAGAGTTCGGATACGCGCAGGTTCGGGCCCGCGGACATTCACGCCTGCTCGCCGGCATCGAGGACGAGGTGAACGCCGAGGGCCACGGCCTGCTCGATGTGTGGATGAGTCACGGGGACCGCGTGTGCTCGCTGCCGCCGGGATTCACGCGCATCGCGTCCACCGACAGCGCGCCCATCGCCGGTATCGCCGACGAAGAGCGCGGCTTCTACGGCGTGCAATTCCATCCCGAGGTCACCCATACCCGGCAGGGCGCGCGCATCCTGCGCCGGTTCGTGCACGACATCTGCGGGTGTGCGTCGGACTGGACCCCGGAGGCCATCATCGACGACTGCGTCGCGCGCGTGTGCCGCGAGGTGGGCGACGATGCGGTCCTCCTCGCGCTCTCCGGCGGCGTCGATTCCTCCGTGGTGGCGGCCCTGCTCCAGCGGGCCATCGGCGATCGGCTGACCTGCATCTTCGTCGACAACGGCCTGCTGCGGCTCGACGAGGGCGATCAGGTCATGTCGGCGTTCGCAGGCCGCCTCGGGGTCGACGTGCGCAGGGTCGATGCCGGAGACCAGTTCCTCGCTGCGCTCGCCGGGGTGTCGGATCCGGAGGAGAAACGCCGGCGCATCGGGCGCACCTTCATCGAGATCTTCGAGGAGCAGGCGGCGAAGCTCGACGGGATTCGCTGGCTGGCCCAGGGCACCATCTACCCCGACGTCATCGAGTCCGCCGGTGCCACGACCGGCAAGGCGCACGTCATCAAGTCGCACCACAACGTGGGCGGGTTGCCGGAGCGGATGCACATGCGCCTGGTCGAGCCGCTGCGCGAGCTGTTCAAGGACGAGGTGCGGGCCATCGGCGTCGAGCTCGGGCTGCCGCCCGATCTGGTCCATCGCCATCCATTTCCGGGGCCGGGTCTGGGGGTGCGCATCCTCGGAGAAGTGAGGAGGGCGTATGCCGACGTGCTGCGCCGCGCCGACGCGATCTTCACCGACGAGCTCCGCACGGCCGGGTTGTACGACTCCGTGAACCAGGCGTTCGCGGTGTACCTGCCGGTTCGATCGGTAGGGGTCACCGGCGATCAGCGACGGTATGAGCACGTGATCGCGATACGGGCGGTGGAGACGGTGGACTTCATGACCGCACGATGGGCACACCTGCCTTATGCGTTTCTTGAACATGTATCGAATAGAATTATCAATGAGATATCAGGTGTATCTCGTGTAGTTTATGATATATCCGGAAAACCTCCGGCCACCATCGAGTGGGAGTGAGGCCGAGGGCGTGGGTTCCATTTGCGGATCGCGCGTGAGCCCGTCGGCGCCGGATCGAGCCCGGCCGGACGACGAGCGCTGGATGCGCCGCGCCCTCGCCCTTGCCGCGCAGGCGGCTCGCGAGGGCGAGGTGCCGGTGGGCGCGGTCATCGTTCGGGAAGGCGTCGAGATCGGAGCCGGGAGGAATGCGCCGATCCGGGCCGCCGATCCCACCGCGCACGCCGAGATTGGCGCCATCCGGGCCGCCTCGCGCGCGACGGGCAATTACCGGCTGACGGGTACAACCCTGTACGCGACCATGGAGCCCTGCGTGATGTGCGCAGGTGCGATCGTCCATGCGCGTATCGCGCGGGTCGTCTACGGCGCGGCCGACGAGCGCTGGGGCGGGGCGGGCAGCGTGTTCGACATTCTCGATTGCGGCCGCCTCAATCATCGCCCGGTGGTCCTCGGCGGGGTGCTCGCCCGCGAGTCCGCCCGGCTGCTGATCGAGTTCTTCCGGGCGCGGCGCGGTCGCCTACTCGAATGATCGTCCCGACGGCTTCCCGGGACCAAGACCTACAACACTCGTGCCCCGATTCGCCATTCCCGCGCGGCGCAGGTCGCTAGGTTCGCCGCGTGCGGCTGTGGGATAATTCGGGCCGGTCGCCGCACTTTCGTCGGCGCCGGCAGCCCATCGGGAGACCAGGAATGGACGACAGCAGGAAGCAGGCACTCGGCTCGGCCCTTTCTCAGATCGAGCGCCAGTTCGGCAAGGGTGCGATCATGCGGATGGGGGACGCGAGTGTGGTCCGCGACCTCGAGATCGTCTCCACCGGGTCGCTCGGACTGGATCTGGCGCTCGGCGTGGGGGGGTTGCCCCGCGGACGGGTGATGGAGATCTACGGGCCGGAATCCTCGGGCAAGACGACCCTCACCCTGGAAGTGATCGCCTGCACCCAGCGCGGCGGGGGCACCGCCGCGTTCATCGACGCCGAGCACGCGCTCGATCCGCAGTACGCGGAAAAGATCGGCGTCGATGTCGACGAACTGCTCGTCTCCCAGCCCGACACCGGCGAGCAGGCGCTCGAGATCGCGGACATGATCGTGCGTTCCGGCGCGGTGGACGTGGTGGTCATCGACTCCGTCGCCGCCCTCACTCCGAAGGCCGAACTCGAAGGCGAGATGGGCGACTCCCACGTCGGACTCCAGGCGCGCCTGATGAGCCAGGCGCTGCGCAAGCTCACCGCCAACATCAAGCGTTCGAACACCCTGGTCATCTTCATCAACCAGATCCGGATGAAGATCGGGGTGATGTTCGGCAGTCCGGAGACGACCACCGGGGGCAACGCGCTCAAGTTCTACTCCTCGGTGCGGCTCGATATCCGCCGCATCGGCGCGATCAAGAAGCGCGACGAGGTGATCGGGAACCAGACGCGGATCAAGGTGGTCAAGAACAAGGTCGCGCCGCCGTTCAAGCAGGTCGAGTTCGACATCCTCTACGGCGAGGGGATCTCGCGCGAGGGTGAGCTGATCGATCTCGGGGTGAAGCACGACATCGTCGAGAAGTCGGGCGCGTGGTACAGCTACAACGGCGAGCGCATCGGCCAGGGTCGGGACAACGTGCGCGAATTCCTGAAGGAGCACGAGGATATCGCGGACGCGATCGAGACCACGTTGCGGGATCGGCTGCTGCCTCCGCGCAGCCGGGCCGCGAACGAGACCGGAGAGGCGCTCGAAACCTGACCACCGAACGGGATTCGGACCTGCGCAAGCGGGCCCTCGGGTTGCTCGCCCGCCGCGAGCATGCGCGCGGCGAGCTCGCGGCCAAGCTTGCGGCGGGAGGGTTCGGCCCGGAAGCGACCGAACGCGTGCTCGATGCCCTTGAAGCCGAGGGACTGCTGAGCGAGGAGCGATTCACCGAGCAGTTCGTTCGCTCCCGTCTCGACCGCGGCCAGGGTCCACGGTTGATTCGCGAGGCGCTTCGCCAGCGCGGTATCGCCGCCGCCGCGGCGAAGGAGGCGGTCGAACGGGACGATGCGGGCTGGGCGGAACGCGCGTCGCAGGCGAGATCCGGGCGTTTCGGCGCCGCAGCGCCCGCCGACTACCGCGAATGGGCCCGGCAGGCCCGCTTCCTGGAGCGGCGCGGATTCACCACGGAGCACATACGATTGGCGCTCGGTCCGCCCCCGCAGCGGTGACGCCACCGATTCACGGGCAGTCGATTCATGAACAGCAACGAGCTCAGACGAACCTTCCTCACGTACTTCCGCGACCGCGGGCACGAGATCGTGCCGAGCAGTCCCCTCGTGCCCGGCAACGATCCCACCCTGCTGTTCACCAACGCGGGCATGGTCCAGTTCAAGGACGTATTCCTCGGCACCGACCGCCGGCCCTACGCGCGGGCGACCACCGCGCAGCGCTGCGTGCGCGCGGGCGGCAAGCACAACGACCTGGAGAACGTCGGCTACACCGCACGCCACCACACCTTCTTCGAGATGCTCGGCAACTTCAGCTTCGGCGACTACTTCAAGCGCGATGCCATCCGTTACTGCTGGGAGTTCCTGACCAGCGTGCTCGGGCTCCCGCCGGAGAAGCTGTGGGTGACGGTGTACGAGGGTGACGACGAGGCGGCCCGGATCTGGTTCGACGACATCGGGATCGACCAGGCCCGCTTCTCCCGCTGCGGCGAGAAGGACAACTTCTGGGCGATGGGCGACACCGGGCCCTGTGGTCCGTGTTCCGAAGTGTTCTATGACCACGGGCCGGAGGTACCGGGCGGGCCGCCCGGAAGTCCCGACGAGGACGGCGACCGCTACATCGAGTTGTGGAATCTCGTGTTCATGCAGTTCAACCGCGATGCCTCCGGTCGAATGGAGCCGCTGCCGAAGCCGTCGGTGGACACCGGGCTCGGGCTGGAACGCACCGCCGCGGTGCTCCAGGGGGTGCACAGCAACTACGAGATCGATCTGTTCGCGCACCTGATCAGCGCGGCGGCGGAGGTTACGGCTGCGGCGGGCGCCGACCGGGATGCGCCGGACGACAAGTCCCTGCGCGTGATCGCGGATCACGTGCGTTCGTGCGCGTTCCTCGTGACCGATGGCGTTGTCCCGTCGAACGAGGGCCGCGGCTACGTGCTGAGGCGCATCATGCGCCGCGCCATTCGTCACGGGCATCGGCTGGGCGCGCGCGATCCGTTCTTCTGGCGCATGGTCGCGGCGCTCGACGCCGAGATGGGCGACGCCTACCCGGAGCTGCGCCGGCGTCGCGCGCAGGTCGAGCGGATTCTGCGCCTGGAGGAAGCGCAGTTCGCCAGGACCCTCGACCAGGGGATGCGCATCCTCGAAGACGCCATCGAAGGGCTCGAGGACGACACCATCCCCGGCGAGACGGTGTTCAGGCTCTACGATACCTATGGTTTTCCGGCGGACCTCACCGCGGACATCGCGCGCGAGCGCGCGCTCGGCGTCGACCTCGACGCGTTCGAGCGGGCGATGGAGGGGCAGCGCGCCCGGGCCCGTGCGTCGAGCCGGTTCAGGGCCGAGGACGAAGCGGCGTTCGACGTCGCGGTCTCGTCCGCCTTCGTCGGCTACGACCGTCTCGACGGTCGGGCGACGGTGACCGCGCTGTTCCGCGCCGGCCAGGTGGTGGAGCGGCTCGACCCGGAGGAGGAAGGTTGGGTGGTGCTCGATGAGACGCCGTTCTACGCCGAAGCGGGCGGGCAGGTCGGCGATCGGGGGCGGCTCGGGGCCAACGGTATCGGCTTCGAGGTCATGGACACGCGGCGCCATGGCGACGCGATCGTGCATGTCGGGGTGGTCACCGGCGGCGCATTGTCGGTCGGCGCGGTGGTCGAGGCGCGGGTGGATGTCGGCGCCCGCCGGGCGGCCGCGCGCAACCATTCCGCGACCCATCTGCTGCACGCGGCCCTGCGGGCGGTGCTCGGTGAACACGTCGAGCAGAAAGGCTCCCTGGTCGCACCGGATCGCCTGCGGTTCGACTTTTCCCACTACGAGTCGGTGAGCAGGGACGAGCTGCAACGCATCGAGACGCTGGTCACGTCCTGGATCCTCGACAACGACGAAGCCCGGACCGAGGTCATGCCGCTCGAAGAAGCCAGGCGCAGCGGCGCGATCGCGCTCTTCGGCGAGAAGTACGACGACCCGGTGCGAGTGCTCTCGCTCGGCGACTACTCCGTGGAGCTCTGCGGTGGCACCCATGTGGCGCGCGCGGGCGACGTGGGTCTGTTCAAGATCGTCGCCGAAGGCAGCATCGCGGCCGGCGTGCGCCGGATCGAGGCGCTGACCGGCGAGACGGCGCTTGCCTGGGTGCATTCGATGGAGGCCCGGATCGAGCGCATCGCGAGCAGCATGAAGACGAGTGCGGAAACGGTGGCGGACCGGGTGGAGGCGATGCTTGCGCGCAGCCGCGATCTGGAGCGCGACCTGGACCGGTTGAAGGCGCGGCTGGCCGCGTCGCACGGCGATGATCTCGTTGCGCAGGCGGTCGACGTGGGGGGGCTGAAGGTGCTCGCCGCGAAGATCGACGGTGCGGACCCGAAGGCACTCCGCGAGACTGTCGACCGACTCAAGAACCGGCTCGGGTCCGCCGCGGTGGTGCTCGCCACGGTCAACGCGGACAAGGTCGCTCTGGTGGCCGGGGTCACGAAGGATTGCACCGACCGCATCGAGGCGGGCGCGCTTGCGAACCACGTTGCGCGCCAGGTCGGCGGGCGTGGCGGCGGACGGCCGGAGCTTGCGCAGGCCGGCGGCAACGATCCGTCCCGGGTGGACCAGGCCATCGGCTCCGTACCGGGCTGGGTGCGCACGCAGCTCGCGGGCGACGGCGTCCAGCCATGAGTCCTCGGCCGTGAGCCCTCGGTGATGAGCCTCCGGCCATGAGCCTGATCGTGCAGAAGTTCGGAGGCACCTCGGTCGGGAGCCTTGAACGGATCGCGCACGTGGCGGCGCGGGTCGGACGCAGCCGCGAGCGGGGCGACGACGTCGTGGTCGTGGTCTCCGCGATGAGCGGAGAGACCGACCGCCTGCTCGGCCTTGCGCGCAGCGTGCAGGAGCGTCCCGCGCCTCGGGAACTCGACGTCCTGCTTTCGACCGGGGAGCAGGTGACCATCGCCCTGCTCGCGATGGCGCTCCAGGCGGCCGGCTGGCCCGCCCGGTCGTACACCGGCCACCAGGTGCGCATCCGCACCGACAGCGCCCACAACCGGGCGCGTATCGTGCACATCGACGACCGGCATATCCGCGCCGATCTCGCGGCGGGGCGGGTGGTGGTCGTGGCGGGCTTCCAGGGCGTGGACGAGGACGGCAACATCACCACCCTGGGGCGCGGCGGCTCCGACACCACCGCGGTCGCGCTCGCCGCCGCCCTGCGTGCCTGCGAGTGTCGAATCCACACCGATGTCGACGGGGTCTACACCACCGATCCGCGGGTGGTGCCGGAGGCGAGGCATCTCGAAGCGCTCACGTTCGAGGAGATGCTGGAGCTTGCGAGCCTCGGGGCGAAGGTGCTGCAGATTCGCGCCGTCGAGTTCGCGAGCAAGTACGCCGTGCCCCTGCGCGTGTTGTCGACGTTCGACGACGGCCCCGGCACTCTCATCGGACCTGACCCCGAGGATCACTCCATGGAGCAGCCTCTCATCTCCGGCATCGCGTTCAATCGCGACGAAGCCAAGGTAACGGTCATGGGGGTGCAGGATCGCCCGGGCGTGGCCTTCTCGATCCTCGGTCCGGTGGCCGAGGAGAACATCGAGGTCGACATGATCGTCCAGAATGCCGGTGCGGACGGGACCACGGATTTCACCTTCACCGTGCATCGCAACGACTACGCTCGCACGCTGCAGATCGTGCGGGAGCAGACATCGCAGTGGGAGTCGAGCCAAGTGACCGGCGACGACCGAATCGTTAAGATTTCTCTGGTCGGCGTCGGAATGCGGTCCCATGCGGGCATTGCCAGCCGGATGTTTCGGGTCCTTGCCGCGGAAAACATCAACATCCAGATGATCTCGACTTCCGAGATCAAGATCTCGGTGGTCGTCGAGGAGAAGTATCTCGAGCTGGGAGTGAGGGCGCTTCACACCGCATTCGGTCTCGAAGGGAACGGAGCGGCGGAGCATCCGTCTCAGTAGAGGCTCGGTAGCGCCTCGTGGCGACTCGGTAACGTATGGGTCGCGTCCCGGTCTCCGACGGTCGTCGGCCACGGGAGGCGGTGCGGGACGGAGACCCTGGTCCGCGACGGAAAGTGCGGGGATGGGGACGGCACGGGTCTCGGAACGCTTGACGGGAGCGGCACGGTCACAAGGACGCCACCACCAGGGGTCAGACCTGCACCCCGGCGATCGAGGAGGACATGATGCTCATCCTCACCAGAAGAGTCGGCGAGTCGCTGATGATCGGCGACGATGTCGTGGTGACGGTGCTCGGAGTGAAGGGCAACCAGGTGCGAATCGGAATTGATGCTCCCAGGGAGGTGGCGGTTCACCGCCGGGAAATCTTCGAGCGGATTCAGGATGGGAGATCGGAGCACTCCGGCGGACAGGGGGGCAACGAGTCCGTCCCCTCGTGCTGACGGTGGCGAGGCTCGCGTCGCATCCGGCATGCCGTTGCCGGGCGGCGCCGGCTGGATGGAATCTGTCTTGCTGCCACCCCTCGATACCCCCCTTGTTGCCACGCCCTGTCTCCCCGCTGGCGTTTTGCGGGCGATCCCCCGATTCTGTATGCTCCGTTTTCCCCGGAGAGGTGGCCGAGCGGCTGAAGGCGCTCCCCTGCTAAGGGAGTATGGGTTGAAAGCCCATCGAGGGTTCGAATCCCTCCCTCTCCGCCAACCATCAAATAAAAACAACGACTTGAAGGGATATACTCGAATCCCTCTCACAAAAACCCCCGGATGACGCTTCCTGGTGTTCGCCGGGACCTTCCCGGCGGCTGGAGAGGCTTCCTCGCATGGCTTGCGTGGTATTCGTCACCGGCTCAAGGGACGCCCGGTCGATGACATGTCGGGCTGATCCGCGTTCGCAGCCGTGAATCGGTAAATTTTTCGCATCAGGGCATCGGCGAGGAAGGACCGTCCGTGGAAGTGAAGGAAACTGTCATACGCCTGATGACCCGGCTCGCGATCGAGCACGGCGCCGTGAACTTCTCCCAGGGGTTCACCGACGAGGCGCCGGTGTACGACATGGTGTGGGGGGGAATTTCGGCGATGCTCGGAGGGACGGAGGAGGGTATCCGCCGGCTCGAATCGCTGACGTTGCGTGAAGTCCTGAAAGAGCACGGTGGGGTAGGCGACAACTCGCTCGATCTACCGTTGAAGGCGCTTCTGGCGGGGGTGCAAAACCCGCGCGATCAGTTCAACCAGTATTCGTTCCCGTTCGGGATCCCGGAGCTGAGGCACGCAATCGCGGATTACACCCAGGCATTCTACGGTCACCGTCCGGACCCTGATGAGCAGATCACCGTGGTGCTTGGGGCGAGCGAAGGCATGGCGGTGGCGTTTCGGTCCCTGCTCGAACCGGGCGACGGCGTCGTAGTGATGCAGCCTTACCACGAACTCTACCCGTCGCAGGCCGCCATCTTCGGGCTCGTGCCGAAGTTCGTGACCCTGCGTGAGGATCGGGACGCGGGCACCTGGCGGCTCGACCGGGGCGAGGTACGCCGCGTCGCCGCCGACCCGTCGGTCAGGGCGATCGTCGTGAATACACCGCACAACCCGACCGGCAAGGTGCTGGACGATGACGAGCTGTCGTTCATCGCCGAGGTGTGCCGGACGCACGACCTCTTCGCGATCACCGACGAGATCTACGAGCACATCACCTTCGACGGGCACCGCCACGCGTATCTCGCCGGCTTCGACGGCATGGCCGAACGCACCCTGGTGGTGAACTCGATCTCGAAGACCGGGCGTTCGACCGGATGGCGTATCGGCTGGGTGATCACCCCACCGGAACGTACCCGGCGGCTGCGCGCGGTGCACGACAACCTCGTGGTGCAGGCGCCCACGCCGCTCCAGAAGGGCGCGGTGTCGCTGCTTCGCCAGGATCGGGCCTTCTTCGACGGTATCGCTGAGAGCTACCGGAGGAAGCGGGATCTGCTGCTCGGCGGGCTGCGCGAGGTGGGCTTCGCCGCGAGTCCGCCCGAGGGCGCCTACTACCTCTTCGCGGACTACCGGGCCGTGCCGGCGCTCGCGTCGATGTCACCTTTCGACGCCGCGATGCACCTCATCCGGGAGATCGGGGTGGCGACGGTGCCGGGTGACAACTTCTACGCGATCGGCAACGAGGGCGATCGCTACCTGCGGTTCGCATTCTGCCGATCGATCGAGACGATCGAGGCGGGTCTGGAGCGGCTGCGCACCCGGCTCTGAAACCGCGGGGCCGGAAACGGAGCCGCGAGCTCGGACATTCTGCAAGCAAGCGCCGATGTTCCACGAGCTGCGTCAGTACCGCATTCATCCGGGCCGGATGGACGAGTAGGTGGAATTCTATGGAGAAGGGCCGCGGTGCTCCAGGGTGCGCGCCACCGCGCTCTTCCAGCCGCGCGCCAGTCGGTCGCGCTCCCGGTCCGGCATCCGGGGCGTGAATTCCGCGTCGCGCGCCCAGCGCACGCCGATGTCGTCGACGGAGCGGAACACGCCGGTCTGGAGCCCGGCCAGGTATGCCGCGCCCAGGGCGGTGGTTTCGGCGTTGCGCGGCCGTTCGACGGCGACGCCGACGATATCCGCGAGGGCCTGGAGCAGCCAGGCGTTCCCCACCATGCCGCCGTCGACCCGGAGGCGATCGATCGCGGCCCCTCGGTCGGCCTCCATCGCGGCGATGAGGTCCCGGGTCTGGAAGCAGACGGACTCCAGGGCGGCGCGGGCAAGGTGCGCGGGCCCGGTGTCCCGGGTGAGGCCGAAGAGGGCGCCGCGCGCGTCCGGATTCCAGTGCGGCGCCCCGAGACCGGTAAACGCGGGAACGAGGTAGACCCCGTCGGAACCGGGCAGACCGGCCGCCAGCGCTTCGGTCTGCGGCGCATCCTCGATGACCCGCAAGCCGTCGCGAAGCCATTGCACGGCGGCGCCGGCCACGAAGATCGAGCCCTCCAGGGCGTAGGTCGGCTTGGCCTCCAGGCGCCAGGCCACCGTGGTCAGAAGCCGGTTCCGAGACCGGACTGCCTCCACCCCGGTGTTCATCACCGCGAAACATCCCGTGCCATAGGTGCTCTTCATCATGCCGGGCTCGAAGCACGCCTGACCGACCGTCGCCGCCTGCTGGTCACCGGCGACCCCCGCGATAGGGATGGCGCACCCGAGGACATCCACCGCCGTCACGCCGAAGTCGGCGGCGCTGTCGCGTACTTCCGGCAGCACGTCGCGGGGCACATCGAACAGTCGCAAAAGGGTGTCGTCCCAGCGCTGGGCATGGATGTCGAACAGCAGGGTGCGCGACGCGTTGGTGGCGTCCGTGGCGTGTACCCGTCCGCCGGTCAGGCGCCAGATCAGGAAGGTGTCGATGGTGCCGAACGCGAGCTCGCCCGCCGCCGCGCGGTCGCGTGCGCCGTCGACGTGATCGAGAATCCAGGCGAGTTTGGTGGCGGAGAAGTACGGGTCGAGCAGCAGGCCGGTCTTCTCGCCGACCGTGGGTCCGTGCCCGGCATCGCGCAGCGCCCGGCACTGTGCGGCAGTGCGGCGGTCCTGCCAGACGATGGCGCGGTGGATGGGGGCGCCGCTCACGCGATCCCAGACCACCGTGGTCTCGCGCTGATTCGTGATGCCGATCGCCGCCACCGTGCCGCTTGTCGCAGCCAGTGCCTCGCGCGTGACGGCCAGGGTTGCCGACCAGAGCTCTTCCGGGTCGTGCTCGACCCACCCGCCGGCGGGGAAGTGCTGGGTGAACTCGCGCTGCGCGACGGTGCGGACCGACCCGCCGGCGTCGAACACGATCGCCCGCGAACTGGTGGTGCCCTGGTCGATGGCGAGGAGCAGGGGGGAGTCGGACATGCCGCAGTCTCCGTTTGCCGTGAACATGTGTGCCCGGTCTGACGAGTCTCCGATGGTACGCGCATCCCGAACGACGAACGAACCGGGCTGGCCGGAAGGCGGCCATGCTTGTCCGCATTGCGGGAGATCCGTTCCGGGTTGCGGTTTCGGCGAGGTTCCGGCCTCCGGAACGCCCCGTCGGGACATCTCGACCGCACGCGCCGGCCCGGCGGGAAATGTGGTTCGGAGGGGATTCGGGGGGTTCGACCAGGAGTGGCGACGCGCCGGGGGTATCATCGGAGGTCCGAGTGAGCCGGGCCGGCGCCGGCGGCAGGGCGCGGAGCGTGCGATGATCAGTCTTACCGACACCGTGGCGTGGGGTGCGCTCCAGGCGCACTTCCCGCGGGTGGCTTCGGAACACCTGCGCGATCTCTTTGCGGGTGATCCGGATCGGTTCGAACGCCTGTCCCTGCGGGCGTGCGGAATCCTGCTCGACTACTCGAAGAATCGCGTCACCGCAGAGACGATGGATCTCCTTCGCGCCCTCGCCTGCGAGTCGGGCGTGATGGAGCGGGCCCACGCGATGGTCTCGGGCGTCCGCATCAACGAGACCGAAGACCGGGCGGTGCTGCATGCGCTGCTGCGCGATTCGCGCGACTCGCCCGTGTGCAAGGTCGACGGTGCGTTGCGCGCCGGCGTCGAGCGCACGCTCGAAGCGATGGAGCGCTTTTCGGAGGAAGTGCGCTCGGGACGCTGGCGCGGTCATGGCGGGGAGCGGATTACCGATGTCGTCAATATCGGCATCGGGGGGTCGGACCTGGGGCCGCGGATGGTGTGCCGGGCGCTCGCGCCGCACGCCGACGGGCCGCGGGTCCACTTCGTCTCCAACATCGACGGCGCGCATCTGACCTCGACGCTGCGCGGGCTCGACCCGGCCCGCACGCTGTTCGTGGTGGCCTCCAAGACCTTCACCACCGTCGAGACGATGACGAACGCCCATGCCGCGCGGCGCTGGCTGCTCGACGCCGCCGGCGACGAGGCCGCCGTGGCTCGGCACTTCGTGGCCGCGTCGACCAACCGCGCGGCGGTCGTCGGGTTCGGGATTGCCCCCGAACACATGTTCGAGTTCGAAGACTGGGTCGGCGGTCGCTACTCGCTGTGGTCCGCGATCGGGCTGCCGATCGCCATTACGGTGGGAATGACGCAATTCCGGGCGCTGCTGGCCGGCGCGCACGCGATGGATCGGCACTTCCTCGAGGCGCCGCTGGACCGGAATCTGCCGGTGACCCTCGCCCTGCTCGGGGTGTGGTACGTCAACTTCTTCGGGGCCGAGACCCACGCGGTACTCGCGTACGACCAGCGGCTCGACCGGTTCGCGGCCCACCTGCAGCAGCTCGACATGGAGAGCAACGGAAAGCGCGTCACGCTCGCATCGACGACCGTCGACTACGCGACCGGACCCGTCGTGTGGGGTGAGCCGGGCACCGGCGGGCAGCACGCGTTCTTCCAGTTGCTGCACCAGGGAACCCGGCTCGTGCCCGCGGACTTCATCGTCGCCGCGAGCTGTGATCATTCCCTGAAAGACCAGCACCGTCTTCTCGTCGCGAACTGCCTGGCCCAGACCGAGGCGCTGATGCTCGGTCGATCGGAGGCCGAAGTCAGAGCCGATCTCGCGGCGGGCGGAATGCCGCTCGGGCCATCGAACCGGCTCGCATCCCACCGAACGTTCGACGGCAATCGTCCGACCAACACCCTGATGTTCGAACGCCTCGACCCCTTCACGCTCGGTGCCCTCGTCGCGCTCTACGAGCACAAGGTGTTCGTCCAGGGCGCGATCTGGCGGGTGAATTCATTCGATCAGTGGGGGGTCGAGCTGGGCAAGGAACTCGCGACTTCAATCGCGAGGGAACTCGCGAATCCGGATGGCGTCCGGCCGCACGACGCATCGACTGGAGGCCTCGTCGCCGAGTACCGGCGCCTCTCGGGCTGAGGGGCTTGAGGGCGTCGGTTCGCGGCCGGACCGGGGCCCGCCGGATTTCTCACCGATTTTCGGCCAGGGCTGGAGAAATTCTCGGCCCTGGATGGTCCCGGTTGAAAGTAGTAATCGGACGACACCGTAGTTTATGATTAACGCGACTGTGGCGCTGAAGGCTCTTTCCTCTCTCGTTCGGAGCGGTGCGATGGCTGGCCGGACCTCCAGCCAGCCGGTGGCGAGGAAATACGCACGCGGGGGAGCGATTTCAGCGCATAAAAAGCGCGGTCTGTATAGCACTTTCGGATTCAACTCAGGGGGAGCGTACGCATGGCGAAGGCGACGGCGGTCAAACAGCCGATGACAAAGGCCAGGTTGCTGGCCGCGATTGCGGAAGATACCGGCCTTACGAGAAAGCAGATCACGGAAGTCATGGATTCGTTGAGCGCACAGATACAGAGTCACATCGGCAAGCGGGGACCGGGCACGTTCACGCTTCCGGGACTGCTGAAGGTTACGACGGTGCGCAAGCCGGCGCGGAAGGCCCGCAGGGGTGTCAATCCGTTCACCGGCGAGGAGACGACGTTCGCCGCGAAGCCGGCGCATACCGTCGTGAAGGTTCTGCCGTTGAAGGGCCTCAGGGACATGGTGACCTGACGGTCGCGACCGCCGGTCATCCCGCGTGGCTCCGCGGGACAGGTTGGCGGACTGCATTTCTTCCCGGCAGATCGGACGGTTCCGGAAAGGCCCGTGGAGCCGGGCCTTTCCACCCTCCCGCTATTCCCCCGGATTGGAGCATGCTCGCTCCCGAAATCGCCCCGGGGGGCGCTCCGGGGGGCTGAAACTCACCGGGATCACACCGCGTGACGGCCTCCGGGGGCGCGGGCGGGAATCGCCGTCCGGGCCCGATATCCCGCCGACTCAGATCGTCCGCAGCAGCTCGTTGATGCCGACCTTCGATCGCGTGCGCTCGTCGACGCGTTTGACGATCACCGCGCAGTACAGGCTGTACCTTCCGTCTTCGGAAGGCAGGTTGCCGGAGACCACGACCGATCCGGCCGGGATTCTTCCGAATGACACCTCCCCCGATTCGCGGTCGTAGATGCGCGTGCTCTGGCCGATGTAGACCCCCATCGATATCACCGAGCCCCGTTCGACCACCACGCCCTCGACGATTTCGGAGCGCGCTCCGATGAAGCAGTCGTCCTCGATGATCGTCGGACTCGCCTGCAGCGGCTCCAGGACGCCACCGATGCCGACACCTCCCGACAGATGGACGTTCTTTCCGATCTGCGCGCAGCTTCCGACCGTGGCCCAGGTGTCCACCATGGTGCCGCTGTCGACGTAGGCCCCGAGGTTCACGTAGCTCGGCATCAGCACCACTCCGGGCGCGCACCAGGCCCCGCGCCGCACCACCGCAGGCGGCACGACGCGCACGCCGTGTTCGCGAAACTCCGCGTCGTCCATCGTTTCGTACTTGGTCGGGACCTTGTCGAAGTAGCGGGTGAATCCGCCCTCGAGGACCCGGCTGTCGTCGATGCGGAACGAAAGGAGCACCGCCTTCTTCAGCCACTCGTTGACGATCCAGCCGCCATCCCGGGGCTCTGCGACCCTCGCCCGTCCGGAGTCGAGCAGGACGATCGCCTCCGTCACCGCGTCCTTCACCGCGGGCTCGGCGTGCCTGGGGGAGATTTCACCACGCCGCTCGAACGCGGATTCGATCACTGCCTTGATATCGTCCATGACCGCTCCTCCTCGACGGGATGCACCGGGCCGTCGCGCCCGGCGGCTCGGCGCCCGATTATCCGGATTTCGCCCGCGCATCGGAATGCCGTTCAGGCGTGTCGGCGGGGAGCATTGCGTGCTTCGGCGCGAGGAGAATCTCCGACGCCCGCACATTCCCGCCCGGTCGATGTCCAGTCACGGGAGGGATCTGGTCCGACACTCCTGCCTTTGTCCCGGCCTCATGCGCTCGGGATGCGCTCCGGTGGCCCCTCGCGATGGCGCGCCAGCGCCCAGGCGACATGCTCGCGCACGAGCGCCGACGGATGGTCGCGGCGTCCGGTGAGCGCCTCGGTCACCGTGGGCGAGGCCGGCGCATTGCCGAGCGCTACCGCGATGTTGCGCAGCCATCGCTCGTATCCGATCCGCCGCAGCGCCATGCCCTCGGTCCTCGCTTCGTAGTCCTCGCGCGACCACGCGAACAGCTCGACGAGGGAGGCGGAGTCGAGCCCGTGGCGCGGATCGAAGTCGGCCTCGGGGCTGGTGCGAGCGAAGCGGTTCCAGGGGCACACGAGCTGGCAGTCGTCGCACCCGAAGATCCGGTTGCCGATCAGTGGGCGAAGGGCGACGGGGATCGAACCGCGCAGCTCGATGGTGAGGTAGGAGATGCACAGGCGCGCGTCGAGGCGATAGGGGGCGACGATGGCGCCGGTCGGACAGGCGTCGATGCAGGCCCGGCACGTTCCGCAGTGGTCCGAGGCCGGGCGATCCACGTCGAGGGGGAGGTCGGTGTAGAGCTCACCGAGGAAGAACCACGACCCCGCGGTCCGGTTGATGAGGTTGGTGTGCTTGCCGATCCAGCCGAGCCCGGCGTTGCGCGCGAGCGGCTTCTCCATCACCGGTGCACTGTCGGCGAAAGCACGGTAACCGAAAACGCCGACCTCGGATTCCATGTGGTCGGCGAGGCGCTGGAGGCGGCGGCGGATCATCTTGTGGTAGTCGCGCCCGAGCGCGTACCGGGAGACATAGCCGAGCTGCGGACTTCCGAGAACCGTCTCCGGGTCGGCGCCACCGCGCCGGTAGTCCATGCGTACGCTGACGATTCGGATGGTGCCCGGCACCAGCGCCGCCGGCCGCGCACGCCGCACGCCGTGGCGGGCCATGTACTCGAGCTCGCCGTGGTATCCGGCATCGAGCCAGGCGAGCAGCGCCGCCTCGTCGCGGCTCAGCTCGCCATCGCTGATCGCCACCTGCTGGAAGCCGAGCTCCATCGCACGTTGCCGCACCGATGCGGTGAGCGCGGTGTAGTCCACATCCCGGCGGCGGTGCGATTCGGTCACTGCATCGGTCTCACGGTGGTACGGAAAGCATGCGCCCACTTGTGAATTTGGCTATTCTAGCGAGGCTGTACCTCAGACAGACGAGAGATGTCCGAACCACCCGAACTCTTTTGAAGTGGCGGCGCGCCGTACCGCTCGCAGCCTCGTCCCTGTCGGCTGAGAACCTGGCTTGAAAACTTGGCTCAACTGTAAGGGGCGACGCCGTTCGATGCGCCCGGATTTGATGTGCGAGGGTTTGATGTGCTTGAGGCGCCGCTCGTTGCGGATGTGCGCAGGCGGGCGCGTGCCGTCCGTTCCCGGACTTCCGGAAGTCCCTCTTCACTCCATCCCCGAACCTCTTCTCTAAGGACGCGACATGAGCAGCAAGGTTCTCGTGCTGCCCGGTGATGGAATCGGGCCGGAAATCGTCGACGAAGCGCTGAAGGTTCTCGAAGCGCTCGATACCGGCGCCGATGCGCGATTCGAGATCGAGCGCGCGCCGATTGGGGGGGAGGCGATCGATGCCTGCGGCGTGCCGCTGCCCGAGCCGACCCTGGAACGGTCCCGCGTGTGCGACGCCATCCTGCTCGGCGCGGTGGGAGGGCCGAGATGGGACGGACTCGCGCGCGAGATTCGGCCGGAACGCGGGCTGCTCGCCCTGCGGGCCGAGCTCGGCGTGTTCGCGAATCTCCGTCCGGCCATCGCGTATCCTCAGCTCGCGGATGCATCGACTCTGAAGGCCGACGTCGTCCGCGGGCTCGACGTGCTGATCGTCCGGGAGCTGACCGGCGGTATCTACTTCGGACGGCCGCGGGGGATCCGGGCCCGTGAGGACGGGTGCCGCGAGGGCTTCAATACCCTCGTGTACGCTGAGGACGAGATCGAGCGGGTGTGCCGGGCGGCGTTCGACGCCGCGAGGCGACGATCCGGCCGTGTCTGCTCCGTCGACAAGGCCAACGTGCTCGAGGCGAGCGAGCTGTGGCGCGAGGTGGCGACGCAGGTTGCCGAGGAGTACGACGACGTCGAGCTGAGTCACATGTACGTGGACAATGCGGCGATGCAGCTTGTTCGCGCCCCGAAGCAGTTCGACGTCATCGTGACGAGCAACATGTTCGGCGACATCCTGTCGGATCTCGCGTCCATGCTGACCGGCTCGATCGGGATGCTCCCGTCCGCGTCGCTGGATGCTTCGGGGAAGGGGCTCTACGAACCGATCCACGGAGCCGCGCCGGACATCGTGGGACGCGGCGTGGCAAACCCCCTGGCGACGATCCTTTCCGCCGCAATGATGTTGCGCTACTCACTCGACGCTGCGGATCTCGCGGATCGGATCGAGAGAGCGGTCGCAAGCGTGCTCGACCGAGGGCTGAGAACACCGGATATCGAGTCGCCGGGCACGACCGTGGTAGGCACCCGGGAAATGGGGGACGCGGTCGCCGCCGCCCTGTAGTGGACGTACGATCGATCCACGACCCGGGCGGGCATCCTTTGCGCTGTATGACTCTGGTGCGTGGCCCTGGTGTACGGCCCCGGTGCACAGGGTTGTATCGTGCGTCGGACGCGGCGCGATTGGTGACGAAATGCAGGGAGCAATGCGAGAGATGAACAACATGTTCGACGTCGCCGTGGTGGGGGCGACGGGAGCGGTTGGCGAAACGATGCTCTCGATCCTCGAAGAGCGCGATTTTCCGGTCGGGAACCTGTATCCACTCGCGAGTCGGCGATCGGCGGGTTCGTCCGTCGAATTCAGGGGTACGCGACACATGGTGGGCGACCTTGAGAAGTTCGACTTCTCGCGCGCCCGAATCGGGCTGTTCTCCGCCGGGGCATCGGTTTCGGCCCGCCACGCCCCGCGGGCCGCGCAAGCCGGCTGTGTCGTTGTCGACAACAGCTCGCAGTTCCGGTACGAAGACGATATTCCGCTCGTCGTTCCCGAGGTCAACCCGCACGCGATTGCCGATTACACCCACCGCGGGATCATCGCGAATCCGAATTGCTCCACCATCCAGATGGTGGTCGCCCTGCAGCCGCTCCATGCGGCGGTGGGGATTGAACGCGTCAACGTGGCGACCTACCAGTCGGTGTCGGGGACCGGAAAGAGGGCGATCGAGGAACTCGCGACGCAGTCCGCGGCGCTGCTCAACGGCAAGCAGGCCGAGGCCGCGATCTATCCGAAGCAGATCGCGTTCAACGCTCTGCCCCACATCGACGTCTTCATGGACAACGGTTACACGAAGGAAGAGATGAAGATGGTGTGGGAGACGCACAAGATCATGGAGGACGATTCCATTCGGGTGAACCCGACGACGGTCAGGGTCCCGGTGTTCTACGGACATTCCGAGGCGGTGCACATCGAGACCCGCGAGAAGTTGAGCGCGAACGAAGCGCGCGAAATTCTCGCTGGAGCGCCCGGGGTGGAGGTGATGGACGAGCGCACCGACGGCGGCTATCCGACCGCGGTGACCGAATCGGTCGGGACGGATGCCGTGTTCGTGGGCCGGATCCGGGAGGACATCTCCTGCCCGCGGGGACTGAACATGTGGATCGTCTCCGACAACGTACGCAAGGGCGCGGCGCTCAACAGCGTCCAGATCGCCGAGGCCCTCGCGAATGACTACTGGCGAATGACTACTTTCGAGTCTGCGGTACGAACGTGAACGGTCCGACCCAGCGCGAAACACGGAGGCGGGAAATGCCCGGCGCGTCCATCACCGGGGCCCGGCTCTGGCCCGCCGTATGTACGCCGCCGCCGGCGGGCCGCCGGTGACGCCGGAGATGAACATCGTGCGCCGACTCGCCGCGTGCATGGCCTGCATCGTGGCTCTCGCGCCCACGCTCGCGCCCGCCCTGGAACTCGGCCCCATCGAAGCCCGTTCCGCGCAGCACGAACCTCTGGATGCGCGGATCCCCGTCCGCGACGCGCGAAGCGGCGATCTCGAAGGGCTGGAAGTCACCCTGGGTTCCCCGGCCCAGTTCGAACTCGCCGGGGTGGCGAGGCTGCGGCATCTCGAACTTCTCGAATTCGTCGTCATCGCCGAGAGTGAAAGTCACGGCTACGTCCACGTGCGCACGGCCGCACCGATCAACGAGCCGTCGCTCACGTTCCTCGTCGATGCGGACTGGCCGAGCGGGCGCACGGTACGCGGTTACAAGCTGCACCTTGTGGCCGCGGCCGGCACCGCCGCCGTGCGCCCGACTCGTCGCGCAGAGTTGGCGGAGCTCCCCGAGATCGAACCTCCCAAGGTCGAACCTCCCAAGGTTGAACCTCCCGGGGTTGAACCTCCCAAGACTGAGCCTCCGAGGGTCGAGCCTCCCCCGGCTCCAACCGCCTCGACGGCGACTTCGAGCGGCGCGGAGTACGGACCGGTCCGGAATTCGGAAACGCTCTGGTCCATCGCATCGCGCCTGCGGCCCGACAAATCCATCAGCCCTCAGCGCATGATGCTGGCGATTCTGGAGGCCAATCCGGAAGCGTTCGCGATCATGAACATCAATGCGCTGAAGGCGGGGGCGACCCTGCGCATCCCGAGCCGGGAGGAGATCGGGCCGAGCGATCTGGAGGCGGCGATTGCCGAGGTGCAGCGCCAGCAGGTCGCGTGGCAAGAGCACCGAGCATCGGCATCCGCTCGCGCCGCGCCGGTCACTCGGGATTCCGGGGCGGAGCGGGGCGGACGAGTCGAGGTCGTGTCGCCGCAAACGCCCACTGGCACTGCCGGACGGGATGACGGCACGGACATCTCGGCTCTGCGCAGGGAGCTCGCCCTCGCGATGGAGGAGACGGACACGGTCCGCCGGGAGAACGACGAACTCAGGCTTCGCCTCGCCGAGGTGGAGGACCAAATCAGCGACCTGAGCCGGCTGGTCGAGCTCAAGAACGAAGAGATCGCGGCGCTGCAGGCCGAACTGAGCGCAAGGCCCGAGTCGATGCCGGGGCAGGAGGTGGAGCCGATGGCCGGCGCTGCGGATCGGATCGACGATCTGAATCGGTTGGTTGAGCTCAAGAACCAGGAGATCGCGGCGCTGCGGACGGAATTGAGCACAGCATCCGCGCCGACGCCTACGCCTACGCCGACACCGAGCGAGGGAGCGCCGATGCCGGCCGTCGCCGAGCCGGCCGTGCCCTCGGAGGCGGAGCCGAAACCGCTGCCATTCGGGCTCGGAGCCCTGCCTGTCAACCCGGTGTTTCTGGTCGGCGGAGCCGGTCTGCTTCTGCTGCTGCTCGGCGTTCTGACTCTGCTTCGCCGCCGCCGTGCCTCGACCGAAACGAAGGAGGATGTCATCGAGGCGGCTGAGCCGTCGCCGCCCGAAGAGGAAGATCTGCTCGTGGAGCTTGAAGCGGTCGCCGCCGGACTTTCCGATGAAAGGCGCGATCCTCGGGCGCATCCGTCGCGCGTCGGGTCGGTCGCCGCGGCCGCGGTGGGCGAAGGGGCCGGGTTCGGGTCTCGCGCGGCCCCGGCTGCCGATCCCGGACTCCAGGGATCGAGGGAAGGACAGCCGACGCAAGAGCGGCCGACGGAAGAACAGATTGCAGCGCTGTGGCGGGACGAGGATGACCGGATTCCCGAGCGCGATTCCGGGGCCGATGCGGACGAGCTCGTGTTCGACATCAATGCGCTGACCGATGACGATTCCGCCCCGGACGCAGGTGATGACGAGTTGGCTCTCGATGAGCTTGCCACGGAGTTTGCGCCCGAAGGTTCGAGCCGGACTGTCGACGAGGCCCGCGGCGGCCCCGAACGCATCGCCGACGGTTCCGCCCGCGGAACCGCCGATTCTCGCGTCCCCGGGCCTGCCGCACCGGCGGCCGAGGCAGCAGATGTCTCCGGGCGCGACCCCGAATCTCGGGATGAGGGACGGCCCGATACGCCTGAAGGAAACGCCGGAACGGCCACCGAACGGAATGTTGATCGTGAGCCGGAATCAAGCGACTCCGACGCCCCGGGTTTGCCGGAGAAGACGATGCCCCCCGACGATTCCGCGGTTCCCGTCCACGTCGAGGGGGCCGAGGGGCTTGCACTCGAAGATGTCGGCGATGATGGGGTGCAGACCAGGCTCGATCTCGCCCAGGTGTACATGGAGATGGGGGATAACGAGAGCGCCCGTGGGTTCCTCGAGGCAGTGCTGGCCGAAGGCGATGACGCGCAGCGCGAGATCGCCCGGGAAATGCTCTCCAGGCTTGCCTGAATCACCATGCACGCACGCTGTCCGGCGCCTGGGACAGCGGTCGCGGCTGCCCGGGGGCTGGGCGGAACGGCACTGAATCGGCATCGGTCGCACGGCAATGCGTATCGCGCTCGGTCTTGAATACGACGGCCGCCGATTCCACGGTTTCGAGGTCCAGACCACCCGGCGTACGGTGCAGGGCGAGTTGGAGAAGGCGCTGGCCCGAATCGCGGCGTCGCCGGTTCGGGTCGTCTGCGCGGGCCGCACCGACGCCGGTGTTCATGCTCTCGGCCAGGTCGTGCACTTCGACACCGACGCGTCTCGACCGGCCCGGGCCTGGGTGCGCGGCACCAATACATATCTCCCGCCGGATCTGGCCGTGCTCTGGACCCGGGCCGTCGGTGACGACTTCCACGCCCGGTTTCGGGCGCTGCGGCGCCGCTACCGCTACGTCATCGTGAACCGACGCACGCGTCCCGCTCTTCTCGCCGGGAGAGCGGCGTGGGAGTACCGTCCCCTCGATGCCCGGCGCATGCATCTCGGCGCCCGTCACCTCGTGGGCGAGCACGATTTCTCGTCGTTTCGCGCCGCCGGATGTCAGGCGAAGAGTCCCGTGCGCTGCGTGCATCGGATCGACGTGAGCCGCCACGGGGAGAGGATCGTCATCGATATGGCCGCAAACGCATTTCTGCAGCACATGGTGCGGAACATCGCAGGTACACTCGTGGCGGTCGGGTCGGGAGAGCGGGATCCGGCGTGGGTGGCCACGGTCCTCGAGGCCCGTGACCGCCGGACTGCGGGAGTCACCGCGTCGCCGGGCGGACTCTACCTGGTCCGGGTGGATTACCCCGACGCCGCCGGCATTCCGGCGGTACCGTTCCCGGATGCACTCTGGTAGCGTCACCAGCGAGGCTGCCCCGGCCCAGGGGTCCGGCCGCCGGATGACTTCGAGGCCCACGTGATGAGGCGCACCCGGGTGAAGATATGCGGGATCACCCGCCCGGAACATGCGAGAGCAGCGGCGAGGGCGGGGGCGGACGCCATCGGCCTCATGTTCTACGCGCCGAGCCCGCGTTACGTCGCCCCGGATCGGGCCCGAGAGATCTGCGCGGCGTTGCCACCGTTGGTTTCGGTCGTCGGGGTGTTCGTGAACCCGGAGCCGCACCATGTCGAAACCGTGGTGGAGGGCCTGCCCGTCGATCTGCTCCAGTTCCACGGAGAGGAATCTCCGGAGCTGTGCGCGGGAGCGGGGAAGCCGTACGTGAAGGCGGTGCGCGTGCGCACCGGGGCGGATATCGCGCAGGCGGCGGCGCGCTACCCCGGTGCTCGGGCGTTGCTGCTCGACGCCCACCACGATGCACTGTGGGGCGGGACCGGTACGAGATTCGACTGGGACGTGGTCCCGCAGGATGTCGGCTGTCCCGTCGTCCTCGCCGGAGGGCTGACGCCGGAGAACGTCGCGGGCGCAATCCGTCGAGTGCGGCCGTTCGCGGTCGACGTGAGCGGAGGCGTGGAGAGCGCTCCCGGAGAGAAGGATGTCCGGAGCATGGAACGGTTCATGAAGGAGGTGATCAGTGCCTGATCTGGCGAACGTCAAGGCCGAGGATCGGCTCATCGGGCGCTATCCCGACGAGCGCGGCCACTTCGGCCCCTATGGAGGCACCTTCATCGCCGAGACGCTGGTGCGTCCGGTGGAGGAGCTGCGCGACGCCTACGAACGCTGTTCGAAGGATCCGGAGTTCCTCGCCGAGCTGGACGCCGAACTCAGGCACTACGTGGGCCGGCCATCGCCGCTGTACCTGGCCCGTCGCTGGTCCCGGGAGATCGGGGGCGCCCGGATCTATCTCAAGCGAGAGGATCTGAACCATACCGGGGCGCACAAGGTCAACAACACCGTGGGCCAGGCCCTGCTCGCGAAACGGATGGGCAAGACCCGCATCATCGCCGAGACCGGAGCCGGCCAGCACGGCGTGGCGACCGCGACCGTCGCGGCCCGGCTCGGGCTCGAATGCGTCGTCTACATGGGGGCGGAGGATATTGCACGACAGGCCCCCAACGTCTTTCGCATGAAACTTCTCGGAGCCGAAGTGGTGTCGGTGGAATCCGGCTCGAAAACGCTCAAGGACGCCCTGAACGAGGCGATGCGCGACTGGGTGAGCAACATCGACGACACCTACTACATCATCGGCACGGTGGCGGGGCCGCATCCCTATCCGATGCTGGTCCGTGATTTCAACTCGGTGATCGGTCGAGAAGCGCGAGCGCAGGTGCTGGAACAGGAAGGGCGCCTCCCCGATGCCTGCGTCGCCTGCGTCGGCGGCGGCTCGAACGCCATGGGGCTGTTCCATGCGTTTCTGGACGACGCGGATGTCGCACTCTACGGAGTCGAGGCGGGTGGCTCCGGGGTGGAGACGGGCAAGCACGCCGCCCCCCTCGCGGCTGGCCGCCCGGGCGTGCTCCACGGCAACCGCACCTACCTCATGCAGGACTCGGACGGACAGATCACGCCGGCGCACAGCATCTCCGCGGGTCTCGACTACCCTGGCGTCGGCCCGGAGCATTCGTGGCTCAAGGACAGCGGACGCGCCACTTACGTTGCCGTGAACGACGACGAAGCGCTGGCGGCGTTTCACGTGTGCACGCGCACCGAGGGCATCATTCCCGCCCTGGAATCGAGTCACGCGCTGTCGTATGCGGTCAAGCTGGCGGCGGATATGCGCCCCGACGACATCGTCGTGGTGGGGCTCTCCGGTCGCGGCGACAAGGACATCCAGACCGTCGCGGCCATCGAGGGGATCGACCTGTGAGCCGGATCGCAGACCGATTCGCGGCGCTCCGGGTTCGGAATCGGACTGCTCTCGTCCCGTTCGTCACCGCCGGGGATCCGTGCCCCGCGGCCACGGTTCCGGTGATGCGCGCGATGGTGGAGGCGGGCGCCGACATCCTGGAGCTCGGAGTGCCGTTCTCCGATCCCATGGCGGACGGTCCGGTCATCCAGCGCGCGAGCGAGCGGGCGCTCGCCGCCGGCATGGATTTCGGGAAGGTGCTCGACATCGTGCGCGAGTTCCGCGCCGATGACGCCGAGACCCCCATCGTGCTGATGGGCTATCTCAATCCGCTGGAAGCCGCCGGCTACGCCGGCGCAGCGGAGCGTGCCGCCGCGGCCGGGGTCGACGGCTTCATCACTGTAGACCTTCCCCCAGAGGAAGCGGACGATCTGGCGCGCGAGGTGCGTGCGCACGGAATGGACCCGGTGTTCCTGGTGTCTCCGACGAGCAGCGACGAACGGATCGCGCGGATCTGTGGCGAGGCGAGCGGATTCGTCTACTACGTTTCGCTCAAGGGGGTGACCGGCGCCGCCACTCTCGATGTCGACGAGGTGGCCGAGCGCATGGCCCGCATCCGGCGTGTGACGGATCTTCCGGTCGGGGTCGGATTCGGGATTCGCGACGGGGCGTCCGCGGCGCGGGTCGCGCGGATCAGCGATGCGGTGGTGGTCGGCACCGCGGTCGTCGCCCGCGTCGAGGAGAGCGCCCACGCGCCGGAGGCCCTTCCCGGGGTGCTCGCCGCTTTCATCGGAGAGCTGCGCCGGGCTCTGGACGCGGCGACGTCATGAGCTGGTTCGGGCGACTCCTGCCTTCGCGGATCCGTACCGACGGCGCCAGCCGCCGGTCCGTTCCGGAGGGGTTGTGGACGAAGTGTCCCCAGTGCAACGCCGTGCTCTACCGGGCGGAGCTCGAACGCAACGCCGATGTCTGTCCCAAGTGCGGGCACCACATGCGCCAGAGCGCACGCCGTCGGCTCCAACTGTTCCTCGACGAGGAGCCGCGGGTCGAGATCGGAGCCGAGGTCGAACCGATCGACGTGCTCAAGTTCAGGAGCGGAAAGAAGTATCTGGACCAGATCGCGAAGGATCAGAAGACCACCGGCGAGAAGGACGCTCTGGTGGCGATGATGGGGCGGGTGCGGGGCATCGCCGTCGTCGCCGTCGCCTTCGAGTACGGATTCCGCGCGGGGTCGATGGGGTCGGTGGTGGGAGAGCGCTTCGTCCGCGCGGCAGAGACCGCGGTCAGGGAGGCCATTCCCCTCGTGGCGTTCGCCTGCAGCGGCGGAGCGCGGATGCAGGAGGGTCTCTTCGCGCTGTTCCAGATGGCCAAGACGAGCGCCGCGCTCGCCCGGCTTCAGGAGCGGCGTCTGCCCTACGTCTCGGTGCTGACCGACCCCACCACCGGAGGGGTATCGGCCAGTCTGGGCATGCTCGGGGACGTCAACATCGCCGAGCCCGGCGCGCTCATCTGCTTCACCGGTCCGCGGGTCATCGAGCAGACGATCGGGGAGACGCTTCCCGAGGGGTTCCAGCGCAGCGAGTTTCTGCTCGAGCATGGGGCGGTCGACATGATCGTCGACCGGCGCGAGCAGCGCGACACCATCGCGGGCCTGCTCGCGATGCTGACCCACCAGCCGCCGCCCTGATCGCTCTCCCGATGTCCGATCGGGCGGTGCGGCGCGCAAGCGCCGGGCGGGTGGCGAAACCGGCGGGGCCACGTCCGCTCGCGGACTGGCTGGACTGGCAGTCCACCTTGCACCCACAGGCGGTCGACCTCGGTCTGGAACGGTGCCGTCGCGTGCGCGACGCGATGGGACTCGACGCGGCGCCCGAGTCGCACCGGCCGCTGCGCATCGTGGTCGCCGGCACGAACGGCAAGGGGTCGTGCGTCGCATTTCTCGAATCGATACTGATCGCGGCCGGATTCCGGACCGGGACCTACACGTCCCCGCACCTCCACCGCTACAACGAACGGGTGAGGATCGGGGGGCGGGAGGTGTCCGACGCCGTACTCGTCGAGGCGTTCGAGCGGGTCGATGCGGCGCGCGGGGACACTTCACTGACCTTCTTCGAGTTCGGCACTCTCGCGGCGGCCGACATCATCGAGCGGGCGCGGGTCGACGTGACGATCATGGAGGTCGGTCTCGGTGGCCGACTGGATGCGGTCAATGCGTTCGAGCCGAGCGTATCCCTGATCACCGCGGTCGGTGTTGACCACCAGGCATGGCTCGGGGACGACCGCGAGTCGGTGGGACGGGAGAAGGCGGGGATCATGCGTCCGGCCGTACCCTGCGTCCTCGGTGAGCGCGCGCCGCCGCAAAGCGTGGTGGATCACGCCCGTGCGATTGGAACCCCGTGTCGAATCCCGGGACGCGACTATGGATTCGCGCGTGGTCCGAACGGCTGGAAATGGTGGGGCGCCGACGCTTCGGCGATCGGCGAGCTGCCACCGCCGGGCCTTGTCGGTCCCCACCAGTTGGACAACGCCGCGGCGTGCCTCGCGGTGCTTGACGCGCTGTCGCCGCGGGTGGAGGTGAGCGACGAGGCGATGCGCACCGGCGTCGCGAGCGCATGGATCGCGGGCCGGCTGCAGTGGCTCGATACCCCGCCGCGGGTGCTTGTCGATGTCGCTCACAACCCCCTTGGCGCGCAAGCGCTTGCGGCCTACCTGGCGTCGAACCGCGCACGGCCGACGCGCCGTGCCGTATGCGGCGTCCTCGGTGACAAGGATGCCGGCGCCATGCTTCGCTCCCTCGCCCGCGAAATCGACGGGTGGTACCTGGCCTCGCTGCCGGGCTCGCGCGGGCGCGATGCGCGGGAGCTGGTCGGCGCGCTTCCCCGCTCTGCGCCGACCTTCGCGTTCGATTCGGTGGAGGCCGCATTCGAGGCCGCGCTCGCGCATCGCGGTGAGCACGAGGAGGTGGTGGTCTTCGGTTCGTTCGTGACCGTGCAGCGGGCGCTTCGCCTTGCAACTTCGGCGATCTGTCCGGAAACTTGAGCGATGGAGGAACGTCTCAAGCAACGCTTGGTCGGCGCGGTCGTTCTCGTATCGCTGGCGGTGGTGCTCGTCCCGCTACTGTTCGACATGTCCGGCGAGACCGGCGGGGAGACGGCCGCGGATCTGATTTCCGCAATTCCGGAGCGTCCGCAGGTCGAGTTCGGGGCGCCGACGCGTATCACCCTCAATGCCCCGAGCACGCCGCGTCTCGATACGGAGCTGGAACGAGAACTCGATCATGGCACGTCGCGAGCGGACACCGGGGAACACACCGTCTCCTCCGAGGATCCTGCTGCCGGCGCCCCTGCGAACTCGTCCGGCGCTGCGCAGGTCGCTACTGCCTCCGGATCGCCGGCTTCCGAGGCCGGGTCCCGGGCGTCCGTCGCACGCCTCGACCCGGCGATGGTGAAGAAGCAGCCGGAACCGGGAGCCGCAAGCAAGCCGGTCGCAGAAGCGGCGACCGCAGGAGGCTGGACTGTTCAGCTCGGAAGCTTCCTGAAGTCCGAGAACGCGACCGCATTGCGCAAGCGCCTTCAGGCCAGGGGATACCCCGCGTTCGTCGAATCCGGATCCTCGGCGCAGGGGGTTGTCTCGCGCGTCTTCGTCGGGCCGATGCCTGACCGAGCGCAGGCGAAGGCGTCCGCGGCGAAGCTGCGGCGCGAGATGGCGCTCGAGGGGATCGTGGTGCCGTATCGCGGCGGTTGATCGGGGCCGGAGCCCGCCGCCGGCACCGTCCGGGGCGACCCCGCAGACCATGGCCGGAAGGATAGGTCGCGAATGATCTGGATCGACTACGCGATCCTCGGCATCGTCGGTATCTCCGGTGTCATCAGCCTCATGCGGGGGTTCATCCGCGAGGCCCTGTCGCTCGCCGGCTGGATCGCGGCGTTCTGGGCCGCTCTGGTGTTCTCCGGCGTGGTCGCGATGTGGCTCGAGGGTTACGTCTCGGTGCCCTCGGTGCGCGTCGGCATCGCCTTCGCCGGGATCTTCTTCGGGGTGCTCCTGCTCGGCGGAATCGTGCTTCGTCTGGCCGGACTGGTCGTGGAGAAGACGGGCATGTCGGGCACCGATCGCACGCTCGGGATTGTGTTCGGAGTGTTGCGGGGCATCATGATCACCGCGTTGCTGGTCCTGCTCGCGGGGTTGACGGCGCTCCCCCGGGATCCGTGGTGGAGCCAGTCCGTTCTGCTTCCTCACCTGGTGGAGCTCGCAAGGGAGATCCATGCCTTCCTCCCGCCGGACATGCAGGAGGCGATCCATTTCGATACGGATCCCTGACCCTGGCCATGATCCCGGCCCTGACCCTGGCGCGCAATTTCTCTCCCGTGCCGCCACTCGGTATCATTCCGGGCAGCCGTCGCCCGAGCCCGCCGCCGTGAATCGGTGAAATTTCCGGGCCAGGTTGCGAGCGTGAACGGCGGCTCTCACGTCCAACGGGTGCGACAGCGATGTGCGGCATTGTCGGAATCGTCGGTCGGGCTGACGTAAACCACGACTTGTATGACGCCCTCACTGCGCTGCAGCACCGCGGGCAGGATGCCGCGGGTATCTTCACCTGCGATCTCAAGATGCATCAGCGCAAGGCCAACGGGCTGGTGCGCGATGTCTTCCAGCCCCACCATATGCAGGCGCTCCGAGGCCGGGTGGGCATCGGCCACATCCGTTACCCGACGGCGGGGAGCGAGTCGCCGGAGGAGGCGCAGCCCTTCTACGTCAACTCTCCCTACGGCATCGCGCTGGCGCACAACGGCAACCTGATCAACGCCGGGGAGCTTGGCGAGGAGGTATTCCGCGACGAGCTGAGGCATGTGAACACGGAGTCGGACTCCGAGATCCTCCTCAATCTCTTCGCGAGCGAACTGGCGCGCGCGCGCCGGCTCACGCTGGACGAGGACACGATTTTCGGCGCGGTGGCCAACGTCCACCGACGATGTCTGGGCGGTTACGCGGCGGTGGCGCTGATCGTCGGCTACGGAGTGGTGGCGTTCCGCGACCCATGCGCGATCCGGCCGCTTTGCTATGGGGTCCGCGAGACGCCGCAGGGCATGGAGTACATGGTGACGTCGGAGAGCGTCGCGCTCGACGCCCTCGGGTTCGAGCTCGTCCGCGACCTCGCGCCGGGCGAGGCGATGATCATCACTCTGGACGGGAAGCTGAATGCCCGCCAGTGTTGCGAGCAACCCCGGCATGCGCCGTGCATCTTCGAGTACGTCTATCTCGCGCGGCCGGACTCCATCATCGACGACGTATCGGTCTACAAGGCACGCCTGCGGATGGGAGAGGCACTCGCGGAGAAAATTCTCCGTGAATGGCCCGACTACGACATCGACGTCGTGATCCCCATCCCCGAGACCAGCCGAACCGCGTGTCTCCCGCTTGCCTACGACCTCGGGGTGAAGTATCGGGAGGGCTTCATCAAGAACCGCTACGTCCAGCGCACCTTCATCATGCCCGGGCAGACGCAGCGCACGCACTCGGTGCGCCGCAAGCTCAATGCGATCGGGCTCGAGTTCGAGGGCAAGAACGTGCTGCTGGTGGACGACTCCATCGTGCGCGGCACCACCTCCCGGCAGATTATCCGGCAGGCGCGCGATGCGGGCGCCAGGCGGGTCTACTTTGCCTCGGCGGCCCCCCCGGTGCGATATCAGAACGTCTACGGCATCGACATGCCGGCGATGACCGAGCTCGTCGCGTTCAACCGCAGCGAGGAGGATGTCGCCCGGGCCATCGACGCCGACCGACTCTTCTTCCAGTCGCTCGACGGGCTCGTCGACGCAGTGCAGCGCGGGAATCCGCGCCTGCGCGAGTTCGACACTTCGTGCTTCACCGGCGAGTACGTCACCGGCGGCGTGTCCGCGCGCTATCTGGAGCAGGTCGCCGAGCACCGCGCCGACTCCGCCCGGAGTGCCCGCACCGCCGCCGCCCGCGATGCGTGGGAGCTGCCCACATGAACGAGTTGGACGCCGACGGGCTGGGGTTCGACACGCTGTCGGTGCGCGCCGGTCAGGTCCGAACCAGTGAGCAGGAGCACAACGACCCGATCTTCGCCACCTCGAGCTTCGTGTTCGCGAACGCCCGCGAAGCGGCAGCGCGATTCGCCGGCGAGAAACCCGGCAACGTCTACTCCCGGTTCACGAATCCGACGGTACGGGCGTTCGAGCGCCGGTTGGCGGCGCTGGAGGGCGGTGCCCACTGTGTCGCCACCTCGTCGGGCATGGCCGCGATCCTCGTCACGTCGATGGCCCTGTTGCGCACGGGAGACCATGTGGTCGCGGCCAACGGTCTGTTCGGCACCACCACCTCGTTGTTCGCCAACGTGCTCGCGCGGTTCGGCGTCGAGGCCACCTTCGTCGACGTGACGGACCTGCCGGCGTGGAGCGGTGCGATCCGACCCGAGACGAAGATGCTTTTCGTCGAGAGCCCGACCAATCCGCTCGGAGCGGTGGCGGATATCACCGCTCTCGGGGTGCTCGCGCGTGCCCATGGCGCGGCGCTTGTCGTCGACAACGGCCTGTGTACGCCGGCGTTGTCCCGCCCGCTCGATCTGGGGGCCGACATCGTGGTTCACACCGCCACCAAATATCTTGACGGGCAGGGCCGCTGCGTCGGCGGCGCGGTGGTGCTCAATGACCCTGCGCACCACGATGCGCTCATGTCGCTGATGCGCACCACGGGGCCGAGCATGAGTCCGTTCAACGCCTGGGTCTTCCTGCACGGGCTGGAGACGCTGGGCATCCGCATGCAGGCCATCTGCGAGCGGGCGACGCGACTCGCGCGATGGCTTGTGGACCATCCGGCGGTGCGGTGTGTCTTCTATCCCGGACTGGAAACGCACCCCGGCCACGCGCTTGCGGCCCGGCAGCAGAGCGCGGGTGGTGGCATCGTGGCCTTCGAGGTGTACGGAGGTCGGGCCGAGGCGTGGCGGGTCATCGACGCGACGCGCGCGCTTTCCATCACCGCGAACCTCGGGGATGTGAAGACCACCATCGTCCATCCCGCCTCCACCACCCACGGCCGGATCACGCCGGAGCAGCGCGAGGCGGCGGGGATCGGGGAATCGTTGATCCGGGTGGCGGTCGGGCTCGATGCGTTCGAGGATATCCGCGTCGACCTCGCTCGCGGGCTCGATGCGCTGGCGATGGACGGGCCGATGCCGCGGGCCGACGCCAGCGCCGGCTGACGCCCAACGGTGGCGTAATGGGGATGGATCCGGTGAAAGCCTGTCATGGTCGGGGATCCCGGCCCCCGCAGTTGGGCCGGGAACCAACGACGGATCCGGACCGAGTTCGACGAATGGCCGGTTTTCCATGCAAGCAGTAGCGGACCCTCGACGCCTTCTGCTCGACGGACTCCGCGCCGCGCTCGATGCCACCGGAGGCCGCGAGAGCGTGCGCCGCCGGCTGGCTGGAGAACGGGGCTTCGCGCCGCGTTTCGCCTTCGCGGTGGGCAAGGCGGCGCCGGCCATGATGGCGGGCGCGTTCGATGGGCTCGGGACCGGAATCGAGCGCGCCCTCGTCATCACGAAGCATGGCCACGCGGGTGATGGGCTCGATCCCGGATGGCCGGTCGCGGTGGTCGAGTCCTCGCATCCGGTGCCCGATGAATCCTGTCTGGCGGCCGGCCGCGCGCTCGTGGACTTCGTGGATGCGATCCCGGCCGACGCGGAGGCGCTGGCGCTGGTGTCGGGCGGCGCCTCCGCGCTCGTGGAGCTCCTTCCCGAAGGGTTCGATGCGTCGGACCTCGCCCGGGTGAACTCGTACCTGCTGGCCGCGGGACACCCGATCGGCGTCATCAATCGCGTGCGCAAACGCATCTCCCGCATCAAGGGGGGGCGGCTGGCCCGGCGGCTCGCCGCGAGCCGGACCCTCAATCTCGCGATCTCGGACGTGCCCGGTGACGATCCGAAGGTGATCGGGTCGGGGTTGCTGGTCGCGCATTCGGACGGGGATATCGCGATCGACGACCTCGATCTCCCGCTCTGGCTCGCGGAAATGGGCCGACAGGCACCGCCGCTGTCCGGTGCCGACGTGACCCGCCGCATCCGGACGGAACTCGTGGCCCGTCCGGCCGATGCGCGTTCCGCCGCCGCCGCGGTGTACCGGGCCGCCGGTGTGGAGGTCGTCGAGCATCCGGACCTCCTCGAAGGGGATGCCGTCGAGGTCGGACGCCAGGTCGGCGATGCGATTGCGAAAGGAGATCCGGCTGCGCACGTATGGGCGAGCGAGACCACCGTCGTGCTGCCTCCCGATCCCGGGCGGGGAGGGCGCTGTCAAAGTCTCGCGCTGGCGGCGGCGCTGGAGATTCGCGAGCACCCGGGCACATGCGTGCTCGCCGCCGGCACCGACGGCACCGACGGACCCGGTGACGACGCGGGCGCCATCGTCGATGCCGGCACGGTGGCGCGCGGCGTCGCGGCCGGCCTGGACCCCGAGCGCTGTCTGCGGGCCGCCGATGCCGGAACGTTTCTCGAAGCCAGCGGCGATCTCGTGCATACCGGCCCGACCGGCACCAATGTCATGGACCTGGTCGTGGCCCTGAAGGTGGCACCGAGGTAGCGCACCCGGGTTCGTTCAACTATGTCGTTTATCTCGGTTATCTCGTTCGATCATGAGGGACGCAGGCATGCACAAGGTGGTGAAGCGGGACGAGGAATGGCGGGCGATGCTGACGCCGGAACAGTACCGGGTGACGCGCCGCAAGGGCACCGAGCGGGCCTTCACCGGCGAGTACCACGACTGCAAGCGCCCGGGTGTCTACCGGTGCCGCTGCTGCGGCACGCCGCTGTTCGACGCCGCCGCCAAGTTCGACTCCGGCACCGGCTGGCCGAGCTTCTGGCAGCCGATCGATGCCGCCCACGTCGCGGAAGAGGAGGATCGGTCGCTGTGGATGCGCCGCACCGAAGTCCTCTGCGCGGTCTGCGACGCCCACCTCGGCCACGTGTTCCCGGACGGCCCGCCTCCGACCGGACTGCGCTACTGCATGAACTCCGCGTCGCTGGTGCTGGAAGAGGCGGTGGGGGTGGAGGCCGAGGGCGTCAACCCCTGACGGCGGCATGAGCGGCACCACCGAAGCCTTCGCCCGCGTCAGGATCGATGCCCTGCTCCAGGATGCGGGCTGGAGCCTCGCCGACGGATCGAGCGTTCTGTTCGAGCACGCACTGCCCGACGGCACGCAGGCCGACTATGTGCTCTGCGACCGGCAGGGCCGACCCGTGGCGGTGCTGGAAGCCAAGCGGGCGAGCATCGACCCCATTGCGGCGCAGGATCAGGGTCGGCACTACGCCGCACAGCTCGATGTGCCGTTCGTGTTCCTGTCGAACGGCGAGGAAGTACGCTTCCTGGACCGGGAGGCGGATGCCCACGCTCGGCGGATTGCCGGGTTCTTCGCTCAGGACGACCTCGAACGGCGGGTCGCCGCCCGCAGGGTGCGCCGCGAGGTGTCGATGGTCGCCATCGACCGGAAGATCGTCGACCGCGATTACCAGATCGAATGCATCGAGGCGCTGTCCGCCGAGGTTTCGCGCGGCCGGCGGAAGCTGCTGGTCAAGATGGCGACCGGCACCGGCAAGACCCGCACCGCGGCCGCCTTCATCAAGCGGCTGTTCGAGGCGGGCATCGTCACCCGGGTTCTGTTTCTGGTCGACCGGATTCCGCTGGCCCGGCAGGCCGAGGACGCCTTCACCGACCATCTGCGGGACTATCCCTGCCATGTGCTGCGCCCGGGCCGCCGCTTCGACCGCGCCAAGCGCGTCACCGTCGCGACCTTGCAGACCATGATCGCCGAGTACCGTTCACTGTCACCCGGCTACTTCGATCTCGTCATCAACGACGAGTGCCACCGCTCGATCTACGGCAAGTGGAGCGGCGTGCTCCGGCACTTCGACGGCATCCAGCTCGGCCTGACCGCTACCCCCTGCTCGGCGGAGGCCGACGCGCTGCCTGATCCCGAGGACGGGCTGTTCGTGCGCGATACCCTGCGCTTCTTCGAGCTTGCCGAGCCCACGTTTTGTTACGGTGCGGGCGGTGGCGGCGGTGGCGGTGGCGGCGGTGGAGGCGGGGGCGAAGCAACCAGCGTGAGGCACGGACAAACGGCTTATCGGGCCGCAGGGGGAAGCGGCGGCGGCGGTGGCGGCGGCGGCGGGCTTGACGAAGGCAAGGCTGTTCCTGGCCGGCAAGGGAACGGATGCCACTACGGCGATGGCGGTAATGGTGGACGTGGAGCGACCGTACCTTCTGCCGACGGCCGTCTTGCCGCAAGCGGGGGCGATGGCGGCAGGGGCTTTCCTGGCGAAACCCGGATTGTGGAACTTTCTGGTCTGTCCGCTGGCGATCTTTTCGAGATCGATATCGGCGGTGGTGGGAGTGGCGGCGGCGGTGGGGAGGGCTACGAGACAGGCGCCGCCGGTGTATCGGGTGCGAATGGTTTTGTGCTTTTCGTTCCCGTGTTTACGGATAGCAAGGGAGACCAGTGATGCTGCCGGGACAGGCGGAACCCGGACACGCAGGCCGGCTGGACAGCCTATCTGCGACGAGTCTGGAACGGCTCAACATTCGAGGAAGAGGACGTCCTCTGATCGATGAAAGCTGCCATCCGCCCCGATTGATATGGAGCTTGAAAAGGGAATTATAGCGGAAAGTCACAATGCTCCGAGTCAGGATGACTCGGAGCGAATG